>CACDRY010000032.1 GCA_902555275.1 uncultured Pelagibacteraceae bacterium | reverse complement strand
TCTGAGGATAAGGGACGTATCCGATAGTTTACCAAAACCAATGATTAAAATTGGAAGTCATCCAATTTTACATCATATTATGAAAATTTATTCAAAGTATAACTTTAACAAGTTTATTTTATGTACTGGCTATAAAAGCGAAGTTATAATAAATTATTTTAAAGATCTTCCTTATATCAATTCAGATATTTTTTTCAATTATATGAAAAAAAAGGAAACCTTTAAAATTGAAAAAGATATTCAAAAATGGGAAGTTCAAATAGCTCAGACTGGATATGAAACACATACTGGTTACAGAGTAAAAGCAATAAAAAAATATATCAAGGAGAAAAATTTTTTTCTCACATATGGTGACGGAATTGGAAATATAAATATAAAAAAACTTCTGAATTTTCATAAATCGCACGATAAAATTATTACACTCACATCTGTTAGACCACCCTCACGATTTGGTGAAATTATAACAAATAAAAATCTAGTACTTAGCTTTAACGAAAAACCTCAAGTTAAAATTGGAAAAATTAATGGAGGTTTTTTTGTGTGCAAAAAAGAAATCTTTGATTATTTTACTAGAAGTGATAAAGAAGACTGTAGTTTTGAACATGATATTCTTCCAAGGATAGCAAAAGATAGAGAATTAATGAGTTTTGATCATAAAGATTTTTGGATGCCTATGGATACAAATAGAGAATATCAGGCTTTAAATAAATTATGGAAAAAAAATCCAAAGATCTTCAGTTAAGAAGATATTATAAAGGTAAAAAAATTATAATTACAGGTGCTAATGGTTTTAAAGGTGTATGGCTAAGTTTGATATTAAAATCATTTGGAGCAAAAGTATTTGGGATTGGAATAAAAGATAAAAGTTTTTTTTTATTTAAATACCTAAAACTAAATCAGAGTATAGATTTTAAGTATTTGAATATTAATAATAAATCTAATTTAGAGAGACACATTAATCAAATTAATCCTGATATAATTTTTCATTTAGCATCTGAAAGTTTAGTTATTAATTGTAATAAGAACCCATTAAAAGCTTTTAATACAAATTTAATAGGATTAGCAAAGTTATTAGATATAATTAAAACCAAAAAAACAAAAAAAAAATTAATCATCAATATAGTAACATCAGATAAATGTTATTTACCTCAAGGTAAAAAAAAATATCTTGAAGGTGATAAAATTGGTGGGATTGATATTTATAGTGCCTCCAAATCTTGTCAGGAAATTATTACAAAATCGTACTATGAGAGTTTTTTCAAAAGAAGAAAGTTAATTATAACAACCTTTAGAGCTGGGAATGTGATTGGAGGAGGAGATTATGCAAAAAATCGATTATTTCCTGATTTATCAAAAATAATTAATAATAATAAGGTAATTAGCATAAGAAATCCAAAATCAACAAGACCATGGCAGCATGTTTTAGATTGTATCAGAGGATACCTTCTCACATCAAAATTTTGTGATTTAAAAAACATTTCATTTTCAAGTTGGAATTTTTCTCCATCATACAGGTCTATGACTGTAAAAGAAGTAATTAATCTCCTTATAGATAAAAAACTAATTAATGAAAAGCAAGTTAGATTTAGAAAAAATTTTGTTAAAGAAAGCTTATATTTAAATTTAGATAGCAGAAAAGTAAAAAAATATGTAGGGTTTAAAAATAAATTTAGTTTTAAAAAGGCAGTGACTGAAACAATTCTACTTTATTTAAAAATAGATAAATACAAAAAAAATCATTTTTTATTAAGTAAATCTATTAATGATCAAATTAATAAATTTTTTAATTAATGGATATCCATTTTGGCTCTAGTAGTTACTTAAGTAAATGTATTAGAAAAAATAAAAAAACTTTCTTATTCTCATCAAAAAAAAAAGCTGATATTTATGAAAAATTTAATTTTAATCAGATAGGACGTCAAAAATTTGAATATATTTTTATTTTTTTAGGAAAAAATTTCAAAAATAAAAATAAAAATAAATCATACTTAATTAATTATAAATTACCTTTAATGTTATTGAAAAAATTACAGAGATCTAAACAAAAAATAAAAATAATTTTTTTTGGTTCATTTTCTGAA
>CACDRY010000031.1 GCA_902555275.1 uncultured Pelagibacteraceae bacterium | reverse complement strand
TTCTTGTATTGAAAGTTTTTTTAGTTTTTCAGAAACTGATTCAAAATTTTTGAAATCTAAATCTTTATTTTTTAAAATTATTTTTTTTGCTATATCTATAAGATAATCCCCAGGATATAATTCGTTGTCGTTTATCGGAAAAGTTTCATCGTAAAGAATTTCTTTTATTCTTAAATAAACGGATTTTGTAAAATGAGAGATTTGATTTCCATAATCATTTACATAATATTCTTTGGTAACTTTATGACCATTAAAGGATAAAAGATTAGATATTACATCTCCAAGTATAGCGCCTCTAGAATGGCCTACGTGCAAAGGTCCAGTTGGGTTTGCAGATACAAATTCTACTAAAAAACTATTTTTTTTTCCACTCACGCTACTTCCATATGATGAATTATTTAAGACATCTAATATGAAGCCATTCCAAAATTGATTTTTAAATTTTAGATTGATAAAACCTGGTTTTTCAATGCTAAATTCATCGATATTGTTATCACTATCTTTTATCAAGTCAGCTATCTGTTTAGCAAGTTCAAGTGGAGGTTTTTTATTAATTTTGGATAATACCATTGCAACATTTGTGGAAATATCTCCAGTAAATTTTGCAGGTGGTATATCAACATTTATGCCTGATAAATTATCTGGCAACTCTAACAAATTATCTTTGTGGGCAGACTTTATAATTTTTTCTATCTTTAATAAATAATTTTCAAATATATTCATTTGTATGACTTGTATAATTGTATTGCGTATCTATCAGTCATTCCTGATATATAATCAGAAATTGCTCTATATTTATTATTTTCTATAAATTTATTGACAATAAACTTTTTTGGTTTCTTTTCTATTAATTTAAATAAATTTTCTACAATTTTCTTTCCTTGATTATTTTTCAATTGCACAGTTTTATTATTATACATATTTACTTTTAAAAAATTTTTGACTTCTTTTTCTATTGATAAAAATTTACTAGAAAAATTGATTATTTTAGCTTTGTACATTTGAACGTCTCTTTTTGTATTGATCTTATTTTTCTTTAAATTTTTAATACTATTTTTAATTACATCTTGCACCATTAAATTTATCGAGTCTCTTATAATTTGATAAACTATTATATCTTTATTTGAGCGATTAATTTTTGTTTTATAAGATTTATAAATTTCTTTAAAAAAATTAATTTCACATAATTGATTTAGAGAAAACAATTTAGCCTTAATTCCATCTTGAATATCATGATTGTTATAAGCTATGTCATCAGATATGGCTGCAATCTGTGCCTCGAGAGAAGAATTTTTTTTAAAATTAATTTTTTGTTTAAATTTTCTAGCTCCAATTATTCTATTTATTTTATCAATATTACGTATTGGTCCGTTATGTTTTAAAAGGCCATCCAGTGTTTCAATTGTTAAATTTAAACCTTTAAATTTTAAATATTTATTTTCTATGAACATCACTATTCTTAAGGTTTGAAGATTGTGATCGAAACCACCATGCATAGTCATTGATTCATTCAAAGCTTCTTCACCTGCATGACCAAATGGAGTATGCCCCATATCATGGGCTAGACTTAGTGTTTCAACTAAATCATCATTTAAATTTAGATATCTTGATATTGATCTTGCAATTTGAGCAACCTCTAATGAATGAGTTATTCTCGTTCTATAATGATCACCTTCTGTATTAACAAAAACTTGGGTTTTGTGTTTTAATCTTCTAAATGATGCAGAATGAATTATTCTATCCCGATCTCTTTGAAAAGGTGTTCTAAAGGTGCTATTTGGCTCTAATGTTAAACGACCTTTTGATGTAAAAAAACCTAATTTTGAGTAATTATTCATTCTTTAAAAATGGCAAATATTAATTATATTAGTAATAACAGCGATAAATAATGATTAAAGAAATTAAATTTACAGATAATGCGTTAAAACAAATCAATAACCTTCTGTCATCTAAAGATGAAGGTTCTTTTTTTAGAATCGCTATCAAAGGCGGCGGCTGCTCGGGGTTTCAGTATGATTTCTCATTTGATAAAACACCTCAAGACGACGATTTAATACAAGATAATATTTTAATAGATAAAACTTCAGCTGATCTCTTGAAAGGATCAGAGGTTGATTTCGTAAAAGAATTAATCGGAGACCAATTTAAAATTAGTAACCCACAAAGTAAATCATCTTGCGGTTGTGGTGTTTCATTTTCTCTTTAATGATCATTAGCTCATGGAATGTAAATTCTATTAGGGCAAGAATATTAAACATTCAAGAATACTTAAAAATGTTCAATCCTGATATTGTATTAACTCAAGAAATAAAAACTCAAGAAGAAACATATCCATTTGATGATATCAAAAAATTAAAATATGAAAGTTATGTA
>CACDRY010000030.1 GCA_902555275.1 uncultured Pelagibacteraceae bacterium | reverse complement strand
CCACTTCTTAACGAGCTACATGCCAGATACAAATGTTGGTTCGAAACAACATTTTAAAAATATGTTGGAAGAATGTGTTGTTGCAGAGAAACTTGGTTATGCAACAGTATCAATTCCTGAACATCATTTAATAAATTTACTTATGATGCCATCCCCTTTGCAGATGGCTGTAAAAATTGCATCTATCACAAAAAATATTCAAATCACAACTGGAATAGTTGTTTTACCTCTTCACGATATGAGAACATATGCTGGTGAAGTCACAACAGCAGATATTTTAACTGATGGCAGATTAATTTTAGGTGTTGGAAGAGGTGCTTTTGCTTGGGAGATGCAAAGATTAGGAACTCCCATAGAAAAATCAAAAGAAAAATTTATAGAGTCACTCGAGGTTTTACAATTATTGTTAAAAAATAAAGAAGTTTCATATAAAGGTAAATTCTATGATTTTGAACCAATTACTATTATGCCTCGACCAATAAGCAATCCTGTACAAATGATGATAGCTGCTATGAATTTAGAAAGTATTAAAGATGCAGCATCAAGGGGATTTCATGTTCAATCAACAGTATTGTCAGGTACTAAAGATCTTTTATTAAGTAGAGTGAATGCGTTTAAGGAAGGTTGTGCAAAGTTAGGAGAAGAGGGAAAACTACTAAAACTTTCTATGCAACGTATGGCTTATTTAGCGAAAGATGAAAATGAAGCTAGAGAAAAAACAAAACTTGCTTACGAATATTACAAACGATTTGATAATATGTTTACTGGTCCTGGTAAAGTAAATGAAGGAAATATTGAAGCTTTGCCTAGAAAACAAACTTTAGACGAATTAAAAGAAAATCTTTTGATCTGTCCTCTGAATGAGATGATTGATAAGTTAAGTGTCTATGCCGAGGCTGGAGTTGACGAAATTATTCTTAGTTCAAGTTTTGGTCAATCACAAAAAGATTTAATAGAGTCGATGCATAGAATTGGTGAAAATGTAATTCCATATTTTAAAAAATCAAACATTCAAGTAGCATAAATATCTATGAGTATCATAGATTGTAATTTTTCAGTAACAGGATCAGGACCTGCAATTTTTTTTACCCATGGAGTAGGAGGAGCAGAGGATGCATGGAGGTTCATAGCTCCAAAACTCAAAGATAAGTTCACAGTTGTAACTTATGATTTAAGAGGCCACGGAAAATCACCCGTAAGTAATAAAGATTTTAATCTAGATGATCTTGTTTTAGATCTTGAGAGAGTTAGAGAAAGAACAGGTATAGAAAAAGCCCATTTTATGGGGCATTCTTTAGGAGGTATGATTGCTCCTGCTTATGCAAGAAAATTTCCCAAAAGAGTAATTTCAGTAGGTTTATTATCCACGGTGGCAGGAAGATCGGAAGAAGATAAACAAAAAGTGTGGAATGTTATTTCTGATTTAAAAAATAAAGGTGTTGAACAAACTTTAAAAAATTTAACCACGAGGTGGTTTACAGATGACTTCATTGAAAAAAATCCTGATCTTGTATCAAGAAGATTAAATCAGGTTATAGATACTGATAAAGATGTTTTTATCAACGTATTTAAAATATATGCAGAAACTGAGATGATTTCATGGTTAAAAGAAATTAAGAAGCCATGTTTATTTATGACAGGAGAAAATGATGGAGGTTGTACACCTTCTCACAATGAAAGAATGTCAAATGAGATTGAAATTTCTAAATTGGTTATAATACCAAAGGTAAAACACTCTTTTTTGATAGAGGCTCCTGAGCAAATAACAAATAACTTATTAGGATTTATTGAAAGTTTATAAAAACTTAATGCATTCTTAAAGTGTTTCCATCAACACCAACAACTTGTCCTGAAATTCTAGAAGACTCATCTGAAATTAAATAGCAACACATATTTCCAATATCTTTTTCATAAACCCAAGTGTTTAGAGATGTCATAGAAACGAACTCACTTTCAACAGCTTTTTTAGAAATTTTTAAAAATTTTGCTTTATCTCTGATTACTCTACCCATCCTGTCTCCTTTTACAGTTCCTGGACATATTGCATTTACTCTAATTTTAAATTTTCCTAATTCCATTGCTAAAGTTTTTGTCATCCCTACAACTGCCCATTTACTTGCTGAGTATGGAGACCTTAATGGAAATCCAAATATACCTGCTGTAGAGGATAGATTAACTACAGATCCACCTTTATTTTTTTTTAACATCGGAATTGCTAATTTTGAAAAAATAAAATGACTAATTACATTTATTTTTAATGTTTGTTCCCAATCTTTTGTCTTAAGTTTTTCCATAGTTCCAGTTGGACCTGCTACTCCAACATTATTAATTAGAGCATCAATTTTTTGTGTTTTTTTTTTAATTTCTTTAAAAAAATTAATCACATCATTTTCATTTGAAGCATCGCAATGAAAACTAAACAATCTTTTATTATTTAATGGATGTTTTTTTAATTTATTTATTGATTTTAGATCTATGTCACACAAAAATACTTTTGCACCTTTTTCAAGACACTCTTTTGCTGTCGCCCAACCAATTCCTGTAGCACCAGCAGAAATAATTATTTTTTTACTTTTAAAATTGTATGACATTAATAAATTTAGTCGGTTAAACCATCAGATCTAACTTTATTTCTTTCTATATGTATGGGCAACACCTTTCCATAAATTGCTTTAGAATGTTCAGGTGTATTTACTCTCCATGGATCTAATACGTATGCTGGTATACACATGTAACGTGAGGTTTTTCCTATTATTTTGGTTACTCTATGCATAGTAAACCGTCCTTTAAATATTTGTAAATCA
>CACDRY010000029.1 GCA_902555275.1 uncultured Pelagibacteraceae bacterium | reverse complement strand
TTTACAATAAACTCGTTTATTATTTTTATAAAAAATTTTTAGGTCAAATATAGTTTTGGCTGGTACAAGAATAGTCTTGTAAAAGTTATTGTTATTTTTTGATGAAAAAGAGAAAGATTCATAATTAGATATATATCTCTCGATTAATTGCATGGATTCTTTTGAAGCCATACCTAAAATTTGATCATTACCTCTTACTTCATAATTATATTGAAAGTTTTTTAATTTATATTCAAGTCTTGTCCATGTTTCTTGTTTGTTATTGTCACCATATTTTGGTGGCATGATGTAAGAATTTCCATAATTCTGTCCAAGTGTATGTGCATTTTTAAAAGAATTAGAACCACCATATTCTACTAAAAATGCTCCTTTTGAGTTATCATCAAACCTAAAAATATACATTACAGTACTTGAATTCTCTCCAAGAAGTAATGAATAATTAACTACATTTGCTGCATAAGTTTGGTTAAAAATAAAATAAGATAAAAATATAATTAATCTAAACAAGAAATAACTTAGATTTTTTCTTTTAATGATACTCATAAATTTTTCTATTCAACCTCATTTAAAACAAATTTTAAACTGAATTCTAACATACGACTTAGCTAATAAAAGAATCGTGAGATTATCTTTATTCTTTTTTCTTCATTTAGTAGCGTTTGTTATCCTTTTAATAGTCCACCCTCATGCTAGAGCTCAGGATGATGGGTGGGCTATAATTGAAAAAGATAAAAACTTTATTTACATGTCTAAAAACGGTGAATTTATACATGGTGATAGGATTGTTTTGTCTTTGAATTATAAAGATTGTGATACTGTTTATCATTTATTTACTTTTTTAACGACAAAAGGTGATGCTAATATCTACCAATTTGAAAATCAAAATATTCCAATAAAAATCAACGACTTCGATTTTTTCGCTGAAGTAACTCATATAGAAAAAATATTAGATCATAGAGCTCATTGGGTAGTATTTAAGTTAGGTTCATACAATTCAAAAGAATATGCTCAAAAATTATCAGGTTTCATTGAGGAAAATGAGATATATGAAATTTCATTAAACGATGGCTTAAATTTTGAGGTTAAAAATTATTTCGATATTAGAAAAAATAACTGGAAATTAGATTATTTCTCTGAAAATTTTAAGGAATTCTATAGGCGTTGTAACGAAAAAAATAAAATTAAGGAAAGTTGATGTTTGTAGGAATGGAAGCTTTAGTAATAATTAAATTAGCAGGATTGTTCTTGGGTGTTTTTTAAAGTTTTTAGATATTTTTTATTTATTATAATTATTTTTCCTAGTTTTAGTCATGCGGTTGAAGATGAATGGAAAATAGATGACTTTGGAAGCTATGTAGTAGCAAGTGTCCCTGGTGAAATTGTTCATGGTGATAAAATGAGATTTGTTCTTGAAAAAAGAAACTGTAATAAAATTGGAATAATGTTTTCTTTTTTAACTTATAAAAGTTCAGAGACACCCGAATTACAAGGAAGAAAGGTTCCTATAAGAATAAATGGATCTGATACATTGAATGTTGCAGATGTTGTGCTAGTTAGGCCAGCTTTTAGTAATATGGCTTTTTTTGTAATGTTTACGGCTCCCCAGTATTATCCTTTAGATGAGTTTACTGACGGTATTATGAACGATTATAGAAAAGATAATCAATTTAGCATAACACTTGCAAAGTCTGATGATTTTGATCCAGAAAAATATTTTGATATTTTGGACAACAATTGGAAATTAGATAAATTCCCAGAAAAAATTACTGAGGCTCATCTAATGTGTACAGGTAAACCTGATAAAATATTCAAAGGCTGATTATTATCTACTTTTTTGAAGCTGATAAATTGAAACGTAATGTTTTTTTTTAGGTAACGGAATAATTACAGGTACATCAGTACATCTTGGTACTATTGATTTTTTTCCATAAATAATATTTGCATCATAATTTTCAAAATTTGTCTCTGGATGTGGATTGCCATCATTAATAATAGGCCATGCATCACATGCTCTATAACCAAATAGTATTAAAGGTCTTGATCCATTAGTATGATTTAAACCTGAGCCATGAATTGTTCGACAATGAAAGAAAGCAACAGAGCCAGCTTTTCCAGTTAATGAAACTGACTTTTTAAAATTAATCTTGTTTTTTTTAGTATTAATTTTACCTACAAAGTAATTATCATTACTATGATGACTAAATAATTCTTTTTTATGAGATCCTTTAATAACTTTTAGAGGACCATTTTTTTCATAACAATCCTCAAGATAAATACCTACTGTTATTAAATCATCGTTTGTATGCGGATAAAATGCAAAATCTTGGTGCCATTCAACTAGACTTCCTTTTTTTTTATTAGGTAACTTAAAGTTTAATTTGCCAAGATGAAATCTTACTGTTCCACCAATTAGCTTTTTAACAATATCAATAATCTTTTTATTTCTTGATAAATCATAAAATAATTTATTGTTATTTTGAGGGTTATTTAATCTTAATATTTCTTTATTTTTTGAAGAATTGCTATTAAATACAAAGTGATAATTATCGTAACTTTGTGTTCCTCCCTGGTCTTTTATTTTTTTTTTACTGTTTTTTTCTTTGCTTACGATTTTATTAATAAGAGTATTTAATTTATTAATTTCTTTCTTTGAAATAAGCTGATCTTTAATTAGGTAGCCGTTCTTTTTATAGAAGTTACTTTCAGATCTAGTGATGCTCATAATTAAATTTTATAATAAAAATATAATAATCCAATACGAAAATAGACCAGATATTATAGTGGCTATTACATTTCTTGAAAAATAACCAACCAATATAGCAATTATTGCACCGAAGATTTTTGGATCATTAATTTCTATAAAAATTCCATAATCATTTATAAATATTCCTGGAAATATTATTGCTGGAAATACTGCTGATGGAACATATGCTAATACAGCTTTAACTTTTTCTCCTAATAGATCTCTATCTACTAAAGCAACCATAGTCATTCTCGTAAAGTAAGTAATTATGCCTGCAATTATAATTGATAACCAAGTCATTTTTTTAACTTCAAAACTAATGCAGCAACAAATAGTGCAATTATGGGTGAAATAATTATGTAAGATTTAAAAGGTGCATCAAAAAATAATAAAGAACTTAATCCACATGTAATCATAACTATTACATGATCTAATTTTTTTATATCTTGAACAACA
>CACDRY010000028.1 GCA_902555275.1 uncultured Pelagibacteraceae bacterium | reverse complement strand
TAGATATGGCACAACGCCAGATCCTGAGTCTTTATCAATTATTATTTTATTTATATCAGCAAGAACCTGCTCCATTGTCTCTAAATACATTCTTTCTTGAGTTACCTCTTTAGCTTTAGCGTACTCAGTATAAATTGATAAAAACCTACTAGCTTCACCTTCTGCTTTTGCAACAACTTCTTTTTTATAAGCTTCAGCAGCTTGTAAAATTTTGGCAGCTTCACCTCGAGCTCTTGGTATTACATCATTCGCATAAGCTTCTGCTTCGTTTTTAGATCTCTCCATATCAGCTCTTGCAGCTTGTACATCTCTAAATGCATCTATTACTTGATCTGGTGGGTCTGCTTTTTGTGTTTGCACTTGTGTAATTTGCACTCCACTTTCATATTCATCAAGTATTCCTTGAATAATATCTTGAGTATCTCTCTCAATTACTGCTCTTCCTTCAGTCAAAATCGGTTGAATGTTTGATCTTGCTATAACTTCTCTCATAGCGGTTTCTGCTGCAGCTTTTACAGTTCCCTCTGGATCTTGAATTTTAAAGAGGAAGTTTCCAGCATCTTTAATTACCCAAAATACTGAAAAGTCTATGTTAACAATATTTTCATCACCTGTTAGCATTAAGCTTTCCTCGGGTACATCAGCAACTCCACCACCTTGACCAAACCCACTATCTCTTTCTGATCTAAAACCGATATCCATTCTGTTTACTTTGGTAACTTTTGGAGTTAACACACTCTCAATTGGAAATGGTAAGTGATAATTCAATCCTGGCTGAGTAGTATTTACAAATTTACCAAATCTTAAGACCACACCCTGCTCGTCAGGTAAAACTCTATACAAACCACTTAATGCCCATATTACTAATAAAATTATTAAACCAAGTAAAATTGGTTTTTTTCCACCTGTGCTGCCTCCGGTAAACTTATTTATAGTATCCTGCAATTTTTTTATTGCTTCATCTAAATTAGGGGGTGTTGGGCCTCTTCTGAAACCTCCACCGTTTCCGCTTCCGCCTCCACTACCTGGAGGGCTGCCCCACGGACTTTGATTTTTGTAAATCGTCATTATGACATTCTATATAGTGTCTTTATATTCAAAAACAAGATAAGTGTATTTTTATGGATGATAAAAAAGTAGGTCTTAGTGACACAATGAAGGCAAAAACAGAGCTAAAAACCTTCAAAAGAAACCCAATTCCAGGCACTAAATTTACAATTGCAATATCTAGTGCAAAAGGCGGTGTTGGAAAATCTACTTTTGCAACAAATTTAGCTTTAGCCTTGAAAAAAGTTGGATGTAATGTTGGAATTTTAGATGCTGATATTTACGGACCATCTTTACCAAAACTATTCTCTATAAATGAAAAGCCTGATAGCGACGGTCAAACTTTAAAACCAATTATAAAGTATGATATTCAATGTATGTCTATTGGTTTTTTAACAGATGAACAAACACCAATGATCTGGAGAGGACCAATGGTAACAAGTGCTATTAAAACTTTTACTCAAAAAGTTGGTTGGAAAGATTTAGACTTCATTATAGTTGATATGCCTCCGGGCACAGGTGATACACAACTAACTTTTGCACAAGAGATTAGTGTAGATGGCGCAATCATAGTATCAACTCCCCAGGAAATAGCACTTCAAGATGTAAAAAGAGGAATTAGAATGTTTGAAAAATTAAAGGTAAATATAATTGGATTAATTGACAACATGAGTCATTTTATTGGAGATGATGGGAAAAAATATGCAATTTTTGGAGAAAATGGTGTTGAGAGAACTGCAAAAGAATTTGAGAAGAAATTTTTAGGACAAATACCCATAAATCCTGATGTTGGAAAGTATGGTGATATGGGAATTCCTATTGTCGAAAAAGACCCAGATCATGAAATTACAAAAATTTATTTAAAATTTGCTGAGGAAATTAAACAATCTTATTTGTAATTTCAAAAGCTTCCATAAGCTCATTCCACTCTCTTTTTGAAAGTCCAGATTGATCTAAATTGATTTCTTCACCTCTTAATAATTTTTGTATAATTGCTTTTCCTTTAGCTGAGACCTCTGTACCACCTACTCTATAGTCCATAAAAGCATCATATGTAATTGGAACCCATCTTTTTAATGTATCTAACATTATATCCGCATAAACTCTAATTTCATATTGAGCATGATGATCAGCTCGTAATCTTAAAAAATTCATTAAGTTTAAAAGATCAGTTTTCCAATACCACTGAGTATAAGTATTCAAAGTTAGGTTCATTCTCGCTAACTCTCTAGCTAATCCTTTTTTATTTTCATCAATTGTAGACCCATCAAATTTCTGATTAAGCATAGTTTCATAATTATAATATGTTCTTTCAGCATCATTTTTTAAAAGTTCTAAAACTTCCTTTGCCTGCTTTCCCTCAATTACATCACCTCTACCTTGTCTGTTTGCAATTGATTGAGCTGCTAAATTTTTTGGATCAGGTAAATAAAATTCTTTATCTAAAATTGAATATCTTGCAGAGTATTCATTGACATTTGCAGTACGATGTCTAATCCATTGTCTTGCAATAAATATTGGTAATTTTACATGATATTTAATTTCACACATTTCGAATGGAGTGCTATGCCAATGACGCATTAGATATTTAATTAGACCGCTGTCTGTTGAAACTTTTTTAGTTCCTTTGCCATAGGAAACTCTTGCAGACTGAACAATTGAGCTATCATCTCCCATATAATCAATAACTCTTATAAAACCATGATCTAAAGCTGGAATCGCTTCATATAATATTTTTTCTAATTCAGGAGCAGTAACTCTTTTAGTTACATTTTCTTGGGATTGTTGATCTTTTATGTCTTTTATTTGCTCTTTTGTAAGTTTCATGAATAAATTATTGAATCTATTGTATTTGGTTTTATATTAATAGTGTTGGTTTTCCAACTATGACGATAAACGAATTTCGTAATAACCATTACGGACGTGGGGGCAGTACCCACCACCTCCACCATTTACAACTTAAGGGGGTGAATTAGGATCGACGGGTGTCTAAAAGTTGTTCTTTCGTTCGGTATTGTTCCGCCGTGATGGGCTAATTTATAAATGCTAACGAAAGTTACGCACTTGCAGCTTAATTAGTTTACTATTTAAGTTACGGGGTTTGGGGCACCTGGCAACAGAACGCCCCTTCCAGTTTCTCGGTTCGCTAGAAAAATAAACACTTTTTGTAAAGTAAATAGAGATTGGTTGTAAAGTAAATAGAGATTGGCTTAACGGTGGCGTCACAAGAAAGGAAAAGTGTAATGGAGTATAAAAAAAACTTAACTGGAGGTACAAAGATAAATCAATAAAAAAGGTTTCTTTCGACTGGCTAAAAGGTTTATGGATCTAAGGTCTGTTAGATTATAAGATAGATAAATATAGAGGTCCAAATAGACAAGAATACATTCTAAA
>CACDRY010000027.1 GCA_902555275.1 uncultured Pelagibacteraceae bacterium | reverse complement strand
TTTTGATTTTCCTTCTTTGTGAAGTTTTAATGCTTCCTCGTTCTCTTTTGTTGTTGGTATCTCAAGTGTAGGGCTTTCCCAATAAGCTGATCCTTCAAGCCATTCGTAACTATGTGTTTTAATTGATATAACATAAGTTACATCTGATTGTTTTGCTCTTTTAAATGCCTCTTCTAATTCTGAAATACTAGAAACATGTTCTGATTTTGCTCCCATACTTGCTGCATGTTGAGCGAAATTTACTTCTTTGGAGTTTTGAATATTTGAAGAGTTAAACAAACAATTAAATTCTTTACCACCCTTGAACAATTGAAGTCTATTTATAACAGCATGACCTCCATTATCACACACAATGATTATTAATTTATTATTAGTAATTACTGAAGAATATATATCTGAATTGTTAAGTAGGTATGATCCATCGCCAACAAAAGCAATTATGTCTTTATCAGGATTAGCCATTTTTATACCAAGAGCACCAGAAATTTCATAACTCATGCAACTAAATCCCCACTCTGTTTCATGAGTATTTAACTCTTTTGGACGCCAAACTTGAACAACTTCTCCTACCAAACCTCCGGCTGCTGTAACAGCTATATCAGTTGGATCTGAATTTCTATAAATTGCCCCAACAGCATGAGCATAACTTGGTAATTCTTGATTTGTTGGACCACTCTCTTTATCCACGTATTCATTCCAAGATTTTAATTCAACTTGTGATTTTTTATGCCAGCTATCAGATGATTTCCAATCTCCAATAGCGTTAGATAATTCTGTTAAGGTAACTTTTGCATCACCTATAACTGCTTCTGCTAAATGTTTGTTGGCATCATGTCTTGCTATATTAATTGAAACTAATTTAAATTCAGGATTTTCAAAATTAGCCCACGAGCCAGTTGTAAAATCTGCAAGCTTAGTTCCTATGCAGATTGCTAAATCAGTTTCTTTTGCTAAGTTATTTGCTGCCTTACCACCAAGGCCACCTATTGGTCCTACAAAATGAGAATGATCTTTTTTCATTGTTGAATATCCCATAACTGTTTGGGTTACTGGTATATTATGTTTAATTGCAAAATTGCCTAACTCATCCATTGCATCAGAATAAAATACTCCACCTCCAGAAATTATAATAGGTTTTTTTGAATTTTTAATTTTTTCTACTGCTTGTTTGATTTGAAAATCATCAGGTCTAGGTCTTCTAATATTATGAATTCTTTCTTTAAAAAATTCCTTAGGATAATCAAAAGTTTCACCCTGTACATCTTGGCACAAAGATAAACATGCAGGTCCACACTCTGCTGGATCTAACATGGTTTGAATTGCTTGAGGAAGTGACTGTAATATTTGCTCTGGTCTCGTAATTCTATCAAAATATTTTGTAACTGATTTAAAAGAGTCGTTAGCAGTCATTCCTGGATTTGAAAAATGTTCAACCTGTTGCAAAACTGGATCTGGCATTCTATTTGCGTAAGTGTCTCCAGGTAAAAATAAAATTGGCAATCTATTACTCATTGCTACAGCTGAAGCTGTAACTAGATTTGTAGATCCTGGTCCAACCGAACTTGTTGCAATAAAAATTTGCTTTCTTCTTTTAGCTCTTGCATAAGCAACACCTGTTAAAGCCATATTTTGTTCGTGATGACCTCTGTAAGTTGGAAGTTGCTCTTTATTTTCTTCTAATGCTTGTCCTAGACAGGCTACATTTCCATGTCCAAAAATACCGAATACACCAGGAAACAAAGGCTTAACTTGACCATCAATATAGACTTTCTGAGCTATTAAATGTTTAACCAATGCATGCGCGCAAGTAAGCTTTATTTTTCTCATTTTTCTAGTTATATTCTCTTCAAATATTCAACTAATAAACCACAAAATAAAAATTATGTATAGCAAATTTGGACAATTCATTGATGGCAAATGGCAAGCATCACAAAATAATGAAACTTATGATGTTTTAAATCCTGCAACAGAAGAAGTTTTAGGTAAAGCATCTAAAGCAGGTGAAGAAGATGTAAACAAAGCACTTAAGTCTGCAGAAAAAGGTCTAGAAGTTTGGAGAAATACTCCACCTTGGCAAAGATCAAAAATTATAAGAAAAATTGCTGATCTAATGAGAGAGAGAACTGATGATTTGGCTAAGTGGTTAACATTAGAAGTTGGAAAGCCACTATCAGAAGCAAAAGGGGAAGTTGGAGGAGCAGCAGATATTTTTGAGTGGAACTCTGAAGAAACAAAAAGAATTTATGGTCAGATAGTTGAAAGTAGATTTGAACATACAAGAATGTATGTAAAATATGAACCTGTTGGAGTTGTTGCTGGATTAATACCATGGAACTTTCCAATAGTTTTATCCTCAAGAAAAATTTCCACTGCTTTAGCTGCAGGATGTTCGGTAATTTGTAAGCCTGATGTAATTACTCCAGGTAGTGTAATGGAGCTTATGAATATTATAAATGATGCGGGCGTTCCTCCAGGAGTAGTAAATTTATTATCTGGTGATCCAGCTAAAATCTCATCTCAATTAATATCATCTGATATAGTGAAAAAAGTTTCTATTACTGGTTCAACAAGAGTTGGAAAACTAATTTTAAAACAAGCTGCTGAAAAAGTTCAAAGAGTCACCATGGAGTTAAGTGGTCATTCACCTTTTATTGTTTTTGACGACGTAGATATTAACAAGGTAACCGACATGGCAATTACTGCTAAATTTAGGAATAATGGTCAAGTTTGTATATCACCAGCAAGATTTTATATTCATGAAAGTAAAAAAGATGAATTTGCTAAAAAATTAGTTGAAAAAGTCACCAAGCTTAAAGTTGGTAACGGAATGGATGAAGATACAATTCTAGGACCTTTAACTACTGAAAAAAGATTAAATGAAATAGAGGCATTAGTAGAAAAAACTAAAAGTGAGGGAGCAACAGTTTTATGTGGGGGAAAAAGACCAGCTGGTTTTAATAAAGGGTATTTCTATGAACCAACTGTTTTTGACAATGTTAAAGATAATTTTACAATTGCTAAAGAAGAGCCATTTGGGCCTTTAGTTCCATTGCTTACTTTTAAAGACACAGATGAAGTTGTGGAAAGAGCAAATGACAATGACCTTGGTTTAGCAAGCTATATTTACACTAATTCTTTAGAAAAAGCACACAAAGTCTCAGAAAAAATGGAAACTGGAACGTGCGCTGTAAACCATCCAACAATTGCATTTGCTGAAGTACCTTTTGGAGGAATAAAACAAACAGGTTATGGAAGAGAAGGTGGTTCAATGGCTATCAAAGATTATTTGAACGTTAAGTATACTCACTTCGGTCTCAATTATTAATGAGAAAAAATAAAGTCAAACAAATGATGGCTGATGGTAAAGCTGTTGTAAATGGTTGGTTACAAATACCAAGCACTGTGTCAGCAGAAGTTATGGCGCATCAAGGTTGGGACTCTCTAACTGTAGATATGCAACATGGACTTGTTGATTATACAAATGCACTTCCAATGCTTCAAACAATTTCATCAACTGATGTAACTCCTCTTGCTAGAGTAAATTGGAATGAACCAGGCCAAATAATGAAAATTTTAGACGC
>CACDRY010000026.1 GCA_902555275.1 uncultured Pelagibacteraceae bacterium | reverse complement strand
TCAGATTTTGATATATAAGACTCTAATTCGGTACTTTGCAAATTGAATATATTTAATAATTTAAGAAGATCTTTATTTGCTCGTAAAAATATAGAGTTAAAACCAACATCAACTACATTGAATAACGACGCTCTATAAATTTTTTTTGGATTATAATTGTTTTTTCTCAAATGATTTTTGATAGTTACGTATCTATCATAATCGATATCTAATGGCCTATATTCAGGATTAACAACCTTGTTGTCTCCCCTTTTATATTTTAGGTTTTTTGGGACTTTTACTTTGCTCATAGGCTCATCCCACAATGGTGAATTATCGTAGCCACTTTCCCAAGGGTGCAAAATTGACACCAATCCTGTATTATTTGGGTCTCTAAATTTAATTAACCATTTGTGGTATTTTAATATTCCCTTAGCTATTTTTTTAAATTCAGCTTTGTCTTTATTATTAATTTTTTTTTTATCCAAAATTAGTTTTAAAATTATTGCAAGGATTGGTGGTTGCGTAATACCAGATGAATGTATTTTATTTCCACAAGCCCAAACAGAATGGTTTGGATAATAATTGGTATTTAAATCGTGAAACAAAATATGGGGTATCATTCCATCTTTCCATTGACCTCTTATTAATGTCTTTATTTCATCCAGAGCATATTTGATTTTAAAATGCGAATATCCTAGAGCAATGAAACCTGAATCCCAATTCCATTGAGCTGGGTACAATTTGTTATTGGTTGGTAATGTATAGCCTTTTTTTTTATTGCCTAATAAAACTTTCTTGGCTGATTTAACAAAGTCTTCCATTAACCCTTTACACTTCCTGCAGTAAGACCGCTCACTAAATATTTTTCAAAGTACACAAAAATTAACAAAACAGGAATTGTAACAATTACTGACCCAGCCATTAAATATTGTCTTGGTGTTTCGGCATCACCACTTAGATATTGTATTGCCCTTGATAAGGTAAATGAGTTTGGATTATCCAAGAACATCAAAGAAAATAAAAACTCATTCCACGCAATCATAAAGACGTATAAAGCAACTGAAGAGATTGCAGGTATGCTTAATGGTAAAATTATTTTTATAATTATGCCAAACCAATTTAATTTGTCCATGATTGCTGCTTCTTCTAGTTCTTTAGGAATACTTCTAAAATAACCTTGTAACATGTAAATTGCAACTGGCAAAGTAGTTGCTGTATAAACAATTAATAAACCACCTACCGAGTTTCTTAAACCTAGTTGACTAAAAACAGTATACAAAGGAATAACTAATACTATAGCAGGAAACATATAAATAATTAAAATTGAAGTCGACAGAAAGTTTTTTCCAAAGAAGTTTAACCTTGCTACAGCATAAGCAGCTGGTATTGCGAATAGTAAAGTAACTATCACTGTCCCAACTGAAACAAATGTACTTATTAGTATATATCTACCAAATTTGTAAGTATCAAATATCACAAAGTATGACTTAAATAATTCTTTAAAATCTTGCTTAAAATTTATACTAAAATCTAAAGGATTAATTAGCAAAGCAGCTTGAGTTTTAAAGCTTGTTATCAACATCATATAAAATGGAAATAAAATGACAAATGAGAATAAAACAATTCCAAAGAGAGTTAAAAAATCAAATATTACTATTTGTGATGAATGCTCAGATGCTAAATATTTTTGAGTATATTTATTAATTTTTAATGTGAAAAATATCAATATTGCAAATATTCCAATATTATACCAAACGGGCATTACCTGAACTATGTATCCATCTACAAAGGTAAATATAAAGGCAAATAAAGTTGATTTTATAAAATAATTTAACTTTTCACCTATAATTAAATTTAAAAGACTAATAGCGATACCTAAAGTAATAATTATTTCAAAATTAAAATTTTTTAATTCAACTCCTTGCAAAGTTACTAAAATTTTCCAAATAGAGACCAAAGAAAACAAAAATATAGAGGATATTAATGCGTAGTATATTAAATTTTTAGTTTTCATCGGCCCTCTTACCTATTAATTTAAAGTAAACGAACATAAATAATAGCAGTAAAGCAACTATTACAATTGATACTGCTGACCCCATACCAATATCGGAAATAGTAAATCCTTGCTCATAAACATTTATTGGCAAAGTTCTAGTTCCAGATGCACCTCCTGTTAATAAAAAAATATCCTCGAATTTATTAAAGTTCCAAATAAACCTAATCATAAAGAGAATGGATATGACAGCTGTTATTTGTGGAAGAGTGATACTAATAAATTTTTGTAAAGGACCAGCACCATCCACTTCCGCTGCCTCATATAATTCTTTAGGTACTGCTTGAAGTCGAGCTAATATAAATAAGAAAGCTAATGGGAAGTATCTCCAAATTTCAAAAATAATTACAGTTGTTAATGCTAATCGTAATTTAAGATCAAAACCAAAAAAATTTATCGTTAAATATTTTTGACCCAATAAATTTAAGGGCTCTTGTATGACTTGAAAATTCATCAATAGATTATTTAAAGTTCCACTGTAAGGATCTAATAATAACTCCCAAGTATAGGCTAGAGCAACAACAGGGCCCACGTATGGAAAAAGTAAAACACTTCTCATAAATGTTCTTCCAAAAAACTTCTGGTTCACAAGTTGAGCAGTGAGTATTCCAAATACAATCGAACCGATTGTGCCAAAAAAAGTATAGTAAAAAGTAGTTGATAATAAATCAAAAAATTCATTTTGAAAAAATACCTTTTTAAAATTCTTTAATGTAAAATTAGTATTTAATAAAATATTATCTGATTTACCTGTTAATTTTGGTTTAATAGTTTTTAATTCTTTTTTGTTTATTTGTTTGCCATCAGAACTCTTTAATAATATTTGAAAATTTTCCTTGTATTTAGCTTCCCAATTTCCAAAATCACAATAAATTTTATTTGATTTAACCCTGCATCTTTCATCTAAATTTATTGGCTTAATATTCTTAGGTAATTTATCTTGAAGTTTAACGTCCCTTATTTCTAAAATTAATGAACTATTTCTAAGTTTATAAATAACCTTTAATTGATCTGGATTATCTTTGATGGATTTAACAATTTTTTTTGCTCTAGGTTCAGGGATCCTTATATCTTTTAATCCAACCTCTTTAAAACTTATCCATACATTTGCAAATATTGGAAATAAGATAATTGAAAAAACAAGGAAAACTGCAGGTAATATTAATATATATGCAGTTCTTTTTTCTATTTTTGAAAGTGTATCACTCATAATAAAAGCGGATAATACATATTATCCGCTTTTATTTAAATTTAAATTATTAGATTAAAATTGAGAGAGTTTTTGATTGATCATATCTACTGCTTGATCAATATCAATCTGTCCATCAACATAAAGTCTAGTTATTCTATTAATAAACTTGTTATTAATAATTTTAGAAGCTCTAGAAAGTTCACCTTCTTTTACACCCCATCTTTGAGCTTTATCTAATCCAGCAACAATATTATTTATAACATCATCTGAATATAAGTCTGATAAAGGTGCTTTTCTATCAACTCCAACAGGTAATTTACTCCATGCTTTTGTAAACGCCTCAGGATCGTTCGAGTTTCCTCTTCTAACAGGAAATTTACCTTCTGGTGCGATTGAAAGTGTCTTGGTGTAACCTTCATCCATTGAGTATTTGATAAATGCACTTGCTTCTTCTGTATCAGCATCTGCTGTTATTCCAAAGTATCTTACATCAGCCCATGCAGCCCCTTTTTTATTATTAGGACCACTTAAGTTTGTAATGAAACCAGTTTTTGAAGCTAACTCCCCAGATGTTGGATCACTATTTATTGTTGGCGGAGCTGAATCTCTTAAACCAGCTAGTTCATCCATAATAAATGGAGACCAAATTATCATTGGTGTTTTTCCTGCAAAATACAATTCTCTTGATTGCTTCCAGTATAATTCTCCTGGAGGACTTGCATTTGCAATAACTTTATAAAACTCTAAAGAAGCTTTTAACTTTTTACCTTGTTTTCTTATTGCACCTTTTTTAACAACATTTACTCCATTTGCTAAAAGAACATGCTCTAAAACTTGACTCATAAAGTTTTCATCAGTTTTCGTT
>CACDRY010000025.1 GCA_902555275.1 uncultured Pelagibacteraceae bacterium | reverse complement strand
TATTTTTCTATTTGAAATCTTTATCTTATTGTTTGAAGGTAGGTCTGATTAAATTAAACCTACGACAACTAGAACAAATATACTTAAAATAATTTTACTCATAAAATAATACTTTAATCGTCACAAAAAGTTTTCAATTGTCTTATATTTATTTGACTTTCTATACACCTAAATCTTTAGGAATTCTTTGTTTAGTTAATGATATGTGGGTAAAATTAATTAAATTTATTTTGGACTTTGTTTAGGACCCCTATTGAGAGGATCAATTCCACTATCTGGCGTCATGGTGGTATCACAAGTTCCTTAATTGGTATTCCATTAATGGTAGTATTTATATGTGTTTATTAGTAAACATGGATAAACAGTTTGAGGCAACTAGTAACAGAACGCCCCTTTTTATATATATTATTATTTAATGGTGCGGCCAGAGAGAATTGAACTCTCATGAGCTAGGCTCACACGGCCCTCAACCGTGCCTGTCTACCAATTTCAGCATGGCCGCAAATCATGCGTCAGATTAAATGAATGACAATTCTATTTCAAGTTGATAAGTTTTTATTATGGAATTCACAACTCAAGTTAAAATTGCAACGGATCCTATTTATCAAAAGGTTTCTAAATCCATTCCTGAAATAGAGTGGGCCACTCACGCACCTTACATTTACAAAATAAATAAACTTAAAAAAGAGAAGAACGCAGTAATTCTTGCTCATAATTACCAAACTCCTGAAATATATCATGGTATATCTGATTTTTCAGCAGACTCGTTAGCCTTAGCAATTAAAGCTGCAAAAACAGAGGCTGATATAATTGTTATGTGTGGTGTACATTTTATGGCGGAGACTGCCAAGTTGATGAGTCCAAATAAAAAAGTCTTACTGCCAGATATGAAAGCTGGTTGCTCTTTATCGTCATCTATAACTGGTGAAGATGTAAGAAACTTAAAAAAACAATATCCTGGTGTTCCTGTAGTTTCATACGTTAACACTTCTGCAGATGTTAAAGCAGAAACTGACGTTTGTTGTACATCAGCAAATGCTGTTAAAATTGTAAACTCTTTAGGTGTTAAGAAAGTAATTTTCTTACCAGACGATTATTTAGCAAAATATGTTGCTTCTCAGACTGATGTAGAAATTATTTCATGGAAAGGGACTTGTGAGGTTCATGAACAGTTTAATGATGAAGAGATAAATGAAATAAGAAAAAATAATCCTGGAATTAAAATCATTGCTCATCCTGAATGTCCTCCAGATGTTATAGACGCAAGTGATTTTGCTGGCTCAACAAGTGGCATGATTAAATATGTAAAAGATAATCAACCTGAAAAAGTTATGATGGTTACAGAATGCTCAATGAGTGATAATGTTCAAATTGATAATCCTAATGTAGAATTTATTAGACCTTGTAATTTATGTCCTCACATGAAAAGAATTACACTGCCAAAAATACTTGATTGTTTAGAAAATGAAACAAATGAATTAATTATGGACAGTGAAACAATTGAGAAAGCTAGGAAATCGGTAGAGAGAATGGCTGAAATAGGCAGATAAATTCTGTGCCTAAAATTCAATTAAGTAAAAATTTTATCCGATCCACCTGTAAGTTGGCTCTTAGTGAGGATCTATATCCTTCAGGAGATATTACAACAAATCTATTAAATAATAATTCAATTTCAAAAGTAAATCTAATAAGTAATGAAAAAGGTATTATAGGTGGATTAGAATTTGCTAAACAAACTTTTAATTTATTAGATAGAAATATTAAATTTCATATAAAAAAAAAAGAAGGATCAAAAGTTAAAAAGGGTTCTATAATTGCTGTAATTGAAGGTAAAATTAAAAATATATTAATTGGGGAAAGAGTTGCACTAAATTTTCTCTCTCATATCTCAGGTATAGCAACTAAAACCAACAAATTTGTAAAAAAGGTAGGTAAGAAAACAAAAATTTGTTGCACTAGAAAAACAATTCCCAATCTAAGAGTTATTCAAAAATATGCCGTAAAACTAGGAGGTGGGACTAACCACAGATTTAATTTAAGTGATGAATTTTTAATTAAAGACAATCATCTAGCATCATCAAAGAAATTTGAAGAGATAGTAAAAAAAGCAATCAAAAATAAAAAAAAAAGAAAGATTACTGTTGAAGTTGACACTCTGGAACAATTTAAAATAATTAATGGACTTAATTTTAATACAGTTCTATTTGATAATATGAGTAAAAAAAATCTAAGAACAGCTATTAAGTTTGCAAAAGGGAAATATGAAACTGAAGCTTCTGGAGGAGTAACTTTAAAAAATATAAAAAGTTTATCATCAACAAAAGTTGATAGAATATCGGTGGGAGAGTTAACACATAGTGTTCAAGCTTTGGATTTAAAACTAGAGATTTAATTTTTTTTTAGTTGAGCTTGTGCTGCTGCTAATCTTGCAACTGGAACCCTGTATGGTGAACAAGACACATAATCTAATCCAGTTTTTGCACAAAATTCTATACTTTTAGGATCTCCGCCATGCTCACCACAAATTCCAAGTTTAATTTTTTTGTTTTGTTCTCTTCCTTTATCAGTTGCAATTTTTATTAAGTCGCCAACTCCATCGTCAATTGATACAAAAGGATCAATATCAAAAATTCTGTTATCAATATAGTCGTTTAGAAATTTACCACTATCATCTCTGCTGATCCCAAATGTAGTTTGAGTTAAATCATTAGTTCCAAAACTAAAAAATTCAGCATGTTTTGCGATATCTTTTGCCTTTATTGCGGCTCTTGGCAATTCAATCATTGTTCCAACTAAAAAATCAATTTTAATTTTATTCTCATCTTGAACTTTTTTTGCAACCCTAATTACTAAATCTTTCATAATCTTTATTTCTGCTTCTGTTGAAACTAAAGGAATCATTATTTCAGGCATAGTTGATTGAATTTTTTGTTTTTTACATTCCACTAAAGCTTCAAAAATTGCAGTACTTTGCATCTCATAAATTTCGGGGAATGAAATTGCCAATCTACAACCTCTATGACCTAACATTGGATTTTGTTCATGAAGTTCTGAAATTCTAATTTCAAGTTCTTTAATGGGAATATTTAATGAAACCGCAACATCATTAATTTCATTATTATTTTTTGGCAAAAATTCATGTAGTGGTGGGTCAAGTAACCTTACTGTTACTGGTAAACCTTTCATAATCTTAAATATTTCAATAAAATCTTTTTTTTGATATGGTAATAGCTTTTTCAGTGCATTAGATCGATCTTCTTTTGTTTTTGATAATATCATTTCTCTTACTGATAAAATTCTTTCTTCGTCAAAAAACATATGTTCAGTTCTACACAAACCAATACCCTCTGCACCAAATTCTCTAGCAGTTTTGCTATCCCATGGCGTCTCAGAATTAGTTCTAATTTTTAATTTTCTAAAATCATCAGACCAACTCATTATTTTTGAAAAATCACCTGATATTTCTGGTTTAACTGTTTTTACCTCACCAATAATTATTCTGCCTGTTGAACCATCAATTGTAATTATTTCACCCTCTCTAATTACTTTATTGTTTGTTTTGAATAATTTATTTTCATAATCAATTTCTATTTCACTAGATCCAGAAACACATGGTCGTCCCATCCCTCTTGCAACTACTGCTGCATGACTTGTCATACCTCCTCTTGAGGTAAGTATTCCTTTAGCTGCGTGCATACCATGTATATCTTCTGGTGAAGTTTCTACACGAACTAATATTGTACTTTGCATCATACTATTTAGTCTTTCAGCCTCTTCAGATGTGAAAACAACTTTTCCACTTGCAGCACCAGGTGATGCAGGCAAGCCTGACCCAATTACTTCCAAGTTCACTTTCTCATCTAAAGTTGGATGAAGTAAAGTGTCTAAAGAACTTGGTTCTATTCGCAATATTGCATCTTTTTTAGTAATCAATTTTTCTTTAACCATATCTACTGCTATTTTTACAGCAGACTTAGCTGTTCGTTTTCCAGAGCGTGTTTGAAGCATCCAAAGTTTTTTATTTTCAACAGTAAACTCAACATCCTGCATATCTTTGTAATGTTTTTCTAATTTAGTTAAAATATTCTTTAGTTGCTTGTAAGTCGCTGGCATTGCCTCTTCCATTGACTTAAGAGTTTCTTTTGATTCAACTCTAGCTTTTTTTGTAATATGTTGTGGTGTTCTAGTTCCGGCAACAACGTCCTCTCCTTGCGCATTTATTAAATATTCCCCATATATATTTTTTGATCCATCTGATGGATTTCTAGTAAACACTACACCAGTTGCACAATCATTTCCCATATTTCCAAAAACCATTGATTGTACATTAACTGCTGTACCCCAATTAGATGGTATATGATTTAATTTTCTATAGACTTTTGCTCTATTACTTTCCCAAGATAAGAAAACAGCACTTATTGCTCCCACCAGTTGTTCTTTGACGTTTTGAGGAAAATCTTTTTTTGTTTTTTCTTTTACAATGTTTTTAAAATCTTTTATTAGAGCTTCCCAGTCATACTCGTCTAATTCTGTATCTAGTAATACCCCTTTTGTTAACTTATAGTTCTCAATTATATCCTCAAAGTGATAACCTTCGATTTCCAATACAACATTAGAATACATTTGAATAAAACGCCTATAACTATCATTTGCAAATCTTAAATTTGAGGTTTTTTTTGCAAGTGCTATTACTGTATTATCATTAAGACCTAGATTTAAAATTGTATCCATCATACCAGGCATAGAAACCCTAGCTCCAGATCTTACAGAAACTAAAAGAGGATTTTTTATATCTCCAAATTTTTTTCCTGTTTCTTTTTCAATAAATTTTAATTCTTTACTTATTTCATTAAGTATTTTTTTATTTAATTTTTTTTTATTCTTATAAAATAAGTCACATACCTCTGTAGATATTGTAAAACCAGGAGGTACAGGTAGCCCCATTCTTCCCATCTCAGAAAGATTTGCACCTTTACCACCAAGAATATTTTTTGGCAGTTTAATTTTTTTTATTTTATTTGATTTAAAATTAAATATAAATTTTTTCATACTAGGCATTTATTTTTGAAAAATTAAAATAGTTATCAAAAGTTTTACACAACATATTTAACAATTCTAATCTATTTTTT
>CACDRY010000024.1 GCA_902555275.1 uncultured Pelagibacteraceae bacterium | reverse complement strand
AAAAAAATAGATGTATCAGATAAAGTAAAAATAGATAGTAACACGGAACAGAGAGTAGAGAATAAAAAGACCATCTCGAAGAAAAGTGAGATCAGAAATCTTGTGAAGGATGTTGAATATATCTCAATGGATAATAGAGGAAATAAGTTTTATTTATTAGCTACTACAGGAAAATCGAATAGTAAAAATAACAATATTCTAGATTTAGAAAATGTAAGAGGAAATATCAAGTCAGATACAAGGGATACAATATATATAGTCTCAGATTATGCACAATATAATTCTATTAATTTAAATTCAAAATTTTATGAAAATGTAATAATTAATTATCAAGATAAAGAAATTACATGTATAAATTTTGATATCAATATGGAAACAAATATGGCAATAGCTTATAATGATGTTGTAATCACAGATACCAAGTCTGTCATGAAAGCAGGAATAATAGAATTTGATTTAAAAACTAAGAATATTAATATTAATCCTGAGACATCAACTAGTCAAATTGAAATAATTGCAAACTAATGGCATTAATAAAAAAATTTAGAATTAAAAAATTTAAAGATAATAAAACTGCATTAGAACTTAAAGAAGTTTCAATGTTCTACAACAAAAGACAAATCCTAAATAATTTGAATTTAATAATAAACAAACAAGAAATTTTAGGAATGTTAGGACCTAATGGTGTAGGTAAATCTACTATTTTTCACATAATAACTGGTTTAAAAGATCCGAGCTTTGGTAAGGTTTTAATTAACGGATTTGATTGTACAAAATTACCTATATACGAAAGAGCAACAAAATTCAAAATTGGATATGTTCCTCAATATGGAGGTTTGATTCAAGATTTAAGTTTATTAGAAAATTTAAATCTAGTTGGTGAAATTCATATAAAAGAAAATGAACTTAGAAAAAATAAAATTGATAAAATTATATCTCAATTTGAATTTGATCCTTTATTAAAAATAAAAGCAAAACACCTGTCAGGAGGCCAGAAGAAAAAACTTGTAATTGGTATGGCTCTAATAAATGACCCAACTATTTTACTTTTGGATGAACCTTTTGCAGCTTTAGATATCCTAACAATAAAAATGCTTCAAGAAATAATAGTAAACCTTCAATCTTTAGAAAATATTACAGTAGTAATTTGTGATCATCAGGCGAGGGACTTATTAAGTTGTGTTGATAGAGCGATAGTTTTATCTAACGGCAAGATTATTGCGTCTGGGAGTCCGGATGAGATAATACAAGATTCAAGTGCAAAGTCCGCCTATTTCGGTGATGAATTTAAAATAAATTAGTCTACTTGTGCCAGATCATATCTTTATAAATAAAAAAATAAGATGTTTTAACAAAAAAATTCAGGTCGGTTCGGACAAAAGTATTTCTATTAGATCTATTCTTTTAGCATCACAGTCCATTGGCATATCTAAGATTTCAAATTTACTAGAGTCTGAGGATGTATTAAATACACTTAAAGCCATAAAAAAACTTGGTATAAATTACATTAAAAAAAAAAATGTTTATCATATTCAAGGTTTTGGATTGAATAGTTTCAAAATAAAAAAAAATACTATTATTAATGCTGGAAATTCTGGAACGTTAGCAAGACTTATACTTGGTTTACTTGTCAAATCAAAATTTAAAGTAAAATTAATTGGAGATAAAAGCTTGTCTAAAAGAGATTTTTCTAGGGTAATAGAGCCTTTAAGATTATTTGGAGCAAATATTAAAAGTAAAAAGAATTTACTACCTATTGAAATATTAGGAACAGATTTTTTAAGACCAATTACATACAATGAGAATATTGGGAGTGCTCAAGTAAAATCTTGTATTATCTTTTGTGCCTTAAATACTCCAGGAAAAACAATAATTAATTCAAAGATTTCAAGAAACCATACAGAATTAATGCTAAAATTTTTAAAATATCCGATAATAGTAAATCAAAAACAAAAAGTTGATAAAATATCGGTACAAGGTCTTCATCAATTTAATGCTTTTGAATATAATGTTCCAGGAGATATCAGCTCTGCTGCTTTTTTTATTGTACTTACACTTCTATCAAAAAAATCTCAAATTATTATAGAAAATGTAAATGTTAATAAAAGCAGAATAGGAATAATAAAAATTTTGAATAAAATGGGAGCTGGTATTCAACTTAAAGACAAGAGAAATTATAATGGTGAATTAATAGCTAACATTAGTGTGAAAGGAAAAAATAATTTAAAAGCAGTAAATTGTCCCTCAAAACTTAATAGTGCGGCCATCGATGAATTTTTAATTATATTTTTAGTTGCAGCAAAAGCTAGAGGGGTGTCTAAATTTAAAGACCTAGGTGAGATGAATAAAAAAGAATCAAAGCGACTAGATTTAGGTGTTAAGTTTTTAAGATTAATAGGTATAAAAGTTGAAAGATTTAAAAATAACATAAATATTCATGGTAATCCAAACTTAGTTTTATCAAGTAATTTCGAAATTAAGAACTTTTTGAAAGACCATAGAATATTTTTCCTTTCATGCATTGCCGCTTTAACTTTAGGGGGTAATTGGAAAATTAATGATACTAAAAGTGCAAATACTTCTTTTCCTAAATTTTTAAAAACTCTCAGATTGATCGGAGCCAAAATAAATTGAAAAAAAGAAAAAATATAATTACAGTTGCGATAGATTCACCAGCAGCTGCAGGTGCAGGAACTCAAGCTAAATTAATTTCAAAGTATTATAATTTATTTTATTTGGATACTGGAAAAATTTATAGATATATTGGAAAATTAAAATTAGATAATAATAAAAATTTTACGTATAATTTAGTTAGCAAAGAAGTAGGTAATTTAAAAATAAAACAATTAAACAATAAAGCTTTGCTATCGAATGAAGTTGCGATTTCTGCATCTAAGATTGCAAAAAATAAAAAAATTAGAAATATAGTACATAAATATCAGCAAAAGTGTGCCTATAACCCACCAAAGAAATACAAAGGGTCAGTTTTAGATGGGCGCGATATAATTACAGTACAATTAAAAGATGCTATGTTTAAATTTTACATAAGCGCGAGTCTTAAAGTTAGAGCAAAACGACGATACGAAGAATATAAAGATTTAGATAGAAAAATTACTTACAAAGAAGTTCTTAAAAGCCTAAGAATCAGGGATAAATCTGATAAAGAAAGGAAATTTGGCCCGCTAAAAAAAACAAAAGATTCTATCTTGATTAATACTAGTAAATTAAGTAAGAAAGCATGCTTTAAAAAGATAAAAGCAATAATGGACAGGAAATTAAAAAATTAATGGAAATATATAAAGACCTATCATCTCCAGCAAGTCAGCAATTTGAAAAATTACTAAATAGCCAATTATCAAAGAATAAAATTGAAGAGGGCAAAATAATTGAAGGTAAAATTACTAAAATAACAAACAAATATGTCTTCTTATTTATTCCAGGTTTAAAAAGTGAACCTGTGATTGATGTAAATGAAATGAAAATGATAGGATTAGGTGATAATGTAAAAGAGGGGACTTTGATCTCCGTATTACTTGAAAAGATTGAAGACAAAAATGGTGATGTAATTGTATCTGCACAGAAAGCTCAAAAAATCAAGGGATGGAACAAATTAGTTAAATGTTATGAAAACAACGAATTAATTAATGGTAAGATCATACAGAAGACAAAAGGTGGAGTGATTGTTGAGCATACTGAAACAGGGTCTCTTATGTTTTGTCCTGGATCTCAGATTTCGGATAAGCCTATGAAAAACATTGATCATTTAATTGGTGTAGAACAAAAGTTTGCTTTAATTAAGCTTGATATGGTTCGAGGTAATAGTGTTGTCTCAAGAAGACAGGTTGTTTCCTCTAATAAAAAAGAAGATAAAGCTAAAATTATCGAAAAATATTTTAAAATTGGAGATGTTGTTAAAGATGCTGTTGTCAAAGGATATTCATCATTTGGGTGTTTTTTTGAAGTTAATACTCCTGAAGGCACATTAGATACTCTCTGCCACTTGCAGGAAATTAGTTATAGTAGAGTTAATCATCCAGATGAAATTTTTAATATAGGAGAAAAACATGATTTAAAAGTTATCTCTATTGATATGGAAAAAATGCAGGTTGGTTGTTCTATAAAACAACTCTCACCGGATCCTTTTGAACATATAACAAATTATGAAATTGGAAAAGAATACCCTGTCAAAATAGAAAAAGTTACAGACTATGGTTGTTTTGCTTCCATTGAACCAGGTTTAAGTGCTCTTTTACACAATTCAGAAATGAGTTGGACAAAAAAAAATGTTTCACCAAAAAAAATGTTTAATGTAGGTGATACTATTCCTTGTGTAATAACAGAGATAGATAAAGAGAAGAGACGAGTTGCGATTTCTCATAGATTAACTCAAGAAAATCCTTACTCTAAGCTTGAAAGTGATTTTCCAATTGGTTCAGAAATTAGTGGAACAGTAAATAATTTAAATGAATACGCTATTTATTTAAAACTGGATGAATTTGATATTGACGGTTTTTTACATTCTAACGATTTATCATATACAGAAAAACCAGAGGAAGAATTAAAAAAGTATAAAAAAGGTGACAAAATCAAAGTAAAAATTTTAGAAATTAAAAAAGCTGATCAAAAGGTTAGGGTTGGATTAAAACAATTAAGCAAGGATCCATTCGATTGGTTTAAAGATAAAAATGTTAAAGATATAATAACTGTAAAAGTTACATCTTCAGACAACAAAGGTTTATTTGTAAAACCTGAGGGTTGTGATATTGAGATATTAATAAAGAAATCACAAATAGCCATGAGTGCCACAGATTCTCGACCTTCACGGTTTGTGGGTGGAGAACGAATTGATGCAGCAATTGCTGAATTGAATTTTGAAAAGAGAAAAGTTTCACTTAGTATTAAATTACTCGAGGAAATAATGAATGCAAAAGCTATTAAGGAACATTCAAGTCCTTTAAGTGGAAAAAATCTTCCATTCTCCTCGCTTTCTGAACAATTAGATGATAAAAAGAATAAAAAGGACCCTGAATAAAAATTGTCAGTCGTAAAATCAGACTTAGTTAAAGAATTAGTAGATAATTACCCAAACTTTATAAAAAAAGATTTGGTTAAACTATTTGACATTTTAATTTACGAAA
>CACDRY010000023.1 GCA_902555275.1 uncultured Pelagibacteraceae bacterium | reverse complement strand
CATCATGAAATATTGCTAAAATAGCTCCTAAGCTAAACTGCCATTCAAATCTTATCCAAATATACAATAGCATCGCCGCAAGCGATAAACTTATAGCAATAATTCCTGATTTTAAGAGTTCTGAGCTTACTTTAGGACCAACATTTTCTACTCTTCTAAAGTCGACATCGCCAATAGAGCTTGATAATTTATTTTGAATATTTTTAATAAATTCAGGATCATTTGAATTTTGCTTTTCAAACTTAACAATAAAGTCAGTTTCATTGCCAAATTTTTTGACAGATACATCGCCTAAATTCATTTGATTAAAGCTATCTCTAATAAGACTAATATTATTCGTTTTATCTGTAGTTCTTAATTCAATTAAAGTACCACCTTTGAAATCAACACCATAATTTAAACCTTTAAAAATTAAAAATACTAATGAAACCACTATTAGGATAAGTGATAATATATTAAATTTTCTATAGAACTTATTAAAAGAAATATTACTCATTTAAAGTAACTGCTCCTTATCTTTATTTTTGACTACATACAAAGAAGTTAACAATCTTGCTATGAAATAAACTGAAAACAAAGTGGTCAAAATTCCAACACCTAAAGTTACTGAAAAACCTTTTACAGGTCCTGACCCCATAAAAAACAAAATGAATGCTGCAATTAAAGTTGTAATGTTTGCATCTAAAATAGTTGTTCTTGATTTTGTATATCCAGCATCAAAAGCTATTATTGGATTTTTTTCATTTTTAGTCTCTTCTTTTATACGTTCAAAAATTAAAACATTTGCATCAACAGCCATACCAACTGTTAAAATAATACCTGCAATTCCAGGCAAGGTTAATGTTGCTTCAAACAAAGTTAAAATACCAATTAGCAAAAAGAGATTTGAAACAAGAGCTAAATTAGCAATTAATCCAAATGCTCTATACTTATAAATCATAAATAAAATCACTAGCAAGAAACCTATAAATAAAGATAAAATACCAGCGTCTATTGAGTCTTGACCTAAATCTGGTCCAACCGTTCTTTCTTCAATTATATTTAAAGGTGCAGGCAGAGCTCCAGATCTAAGTAGCAATGCAAGGTCTGTTGCAGACTGAAAGGTAAAGTCACCTGAAATTTGTCCAGATCCACCAATTATAGGTTCTCTAACTGAAGGAGCACTAATTATTTTACCATCTAAAACTATTGCCAATTGTTTACCAACGTTAGTGCTCGTTGCTTTACCGAATTTTTTGGCACCTACTCTATCTAAACTAAACGAGACTACTGTTTCATTTGTTTGAGAATTCATAGTTGGCTTTGCATCAACTAGATTATCACCACTTAAAATTATTCTTTTACTTACAATTGCGTCTCTGGAACCATCTTCAAAAGATAGTTTTTCTGTTCCAAACGACTCTTCATTATTTTGTGAAATAAATTGGAATGTGAGGTTTGCAGTTTTTCCAAGTAAAGATTTAATTCTATTTGGATCATCTAAACCAGGTAATTCAACTAAAATTCTATCATTCCCTCTTTTTAGAATATTAGGTTCATTTGTTCCAACTTCATCAACTCTTCTTCTTACAATTTCAATTGCCTGATCTAATGAAGAATTTTTTAATAAGACTAAACCATATCTAGAATAATTTAATGAGAAAAGATTTCCATTTTCTAAAACATCAAATTCATGAGATTTATATGTTGGATAATAAGTATTAACATCACTTTCTTTATCATTTAAAATATTTTTGACATTTTCAATTTCATTATCTGTTGTTTCAAATAAAATTGTATCACCTTTGAGTGAAAAATTTTTAAGAGTTATTTGCTTTTCCTTAAAATATCTCTTTAATTCAATTATTTTTGCCTGTAGTTTTTGAGTAATTACTGGCCGATTATCTATCTCAAGAAGTAAATAAGATCCACCTTGTAAGTCTAAACCTAAATTTATATTTTTTGAAAAAAATTTGTCATCAAATTTAACAAAATTTGAAAAAGCGAAATAGGAAAAAATAATTGTAAAAACAATTACTGAAATTATTCGTAATTTTGAAAAGTATAACACTTTTTTATGATGTTATTTTTTTGGTTCTGTAGAGCTTACTAAACCTTGAATTCCAGTTGCTCTGACAACTTCGACATTCACATTATCAGAAATTTTTACCTCAACTTTTTCGTTATCAATTATTCTTTCAACGGTACCAACTATTCCTCCAGAGGTTATGACTTTGTCTCCTCTTTTGAGTGCTTCTACCATGGCTTTGTGATCTTTTACTTTTTTCTGTTGAGGTCTAATTAGAAAAAAATAGAAAATAACAAAAATTAAAACTAATGGTATAAATTGTCCAATTCCAGCATCCATAACGTATCCTATTAAGTTAAGGCTATTTATCCTATCTATTATTCAAACTCAACTCTTAATTGATAGAAATTTTATCTATATTTGGCATATATGGCTTAAGAACATCAGGTATCAAAATAGATCCATCTTCAGTTTGATAATTTTCCATAATAGCAATCATAGTTCTACCAACTGCTAATCCACTACCATTAAGTGTGCCAACAAATTCTTTTGAATTGTTTTGTCCTTTATATCTAGCTTTCATTCTCCTTGCTTGGAATGAACCACAAGATGAACAGCTTGAAATCTCTCTATACTTATTTTCAGATGGAAGCCAAACTTCAATGTCATAGGTTTTTTCTGCACTAAAACCCATATCACCAGTACATAAAACAATTTTTCTATAAGGAAGTTTTAACGCATCCAATATCATTGTAGCAGAGTTAGACATCCTCTCTAACTCCTCTGAACATTTATCGTTTTCTACAATACTTACTAGTTCGACTTTATAAAATTGGTGCTGTCTGATCATACCTTTAGTATCTTTACCGTAACTACCAGCCTCTTTTCGAAAACATGGTGTTGATGCAACTACTCTAATTGGTAATTCGTTCTTTTCTAAAATTTGATTTTTTACAATATTTGTCAGAATTACTTCAGCGGTTGGTATTAGAAACTTTCTTTCTTCACCTTCATCAAGTTTAATTTCAAATTGATCATTTTCAAATTTTGGCAATTGTCCAGTGCCAAACATTGTTTCAGCAGTTGCAATTAATGGAGGTGATATTTCTGTATAACCGTTTTTTTGAGTATGTGTATCAATCATAAAATTTGATATTGCTCTTTCTAATTGCGCTAATTCTTTTTTAACAAATACAAATCTAGAACCAGTTGTTTTTGTTGCTAGGTCAAAATCAAGCATATTTAATTTATCTCCTAATTCATAATGGGATTTGGGTTTAAAATTAAAATCTTTTATTTCACCTTTTTTCTCAATTACTTTATTAGAATTTTCATCTTGTCCTATTGGAACATCGCTTAATGGTATATTCGGTATAGAAGATAAAATTTCAGTAATCTGGCTCTGTAATTTTATTTGATTTTTATTAATTTCTTCAATTTTTAAAGAAAGTTCTTTTGATTTTTCGAATAAACTTTGGTCTTTCGATTTTGAAATAGATTTTTTTTCCATTTCAAATTTTTCTTTTTCTTGAATAAGTTTTCTATTTTCCTCATCTAAACTTAATATGTTATCAAGACTTATATTAATGTTACGATTTTTAAGTCTTTCCTTAAAGTTTTCGAAGTCATTTCTGATATCTTTAATATTGTGCATTTTTTTCTGCTGCTTTCTTTTCAATTATTCCTACTGATATTATTGATAATTCATATAAAATTAATAATGGTATACCCAAACCAATTTGAGTAATTGGATCTGGTGGAGTTAATATAGCTGCTGCTGCAAATATTATTACAACAACATATTTTCTTCTCTCTTTTAAAAATGTTGAATTCACTACCCCAATTCTAGCTAATAAACTTAATACTACTGGTAATTGAAAACTTAATCCAAATGCAAAAATAAGCTTCATTACTAATGATAAATATTCGTTTACTTTAGCTTCTAATTGAATTGGTAGATTCGTTACTGCACCTAAGCTCTCGAAGGATAAAAAAAACTTTATAGCTAAAGGCATTATTAGATAATAAACCAACATTCCTCCAAGCAAGAATAGAATTGGAGTTACCACCAAGTAAGGCATTATAGCTTTCTTTTCATGGTTATAGAGACCAGGTGCTATAAATTTCCAAATTTGAATTAGTATAAATGGGCTTGTAATAAAAAAAGCAGCAAAAAAAGAAACCTTTAAGTATGTTAGAAATGTTTCTTGAAGAGCGGTAAATATTAATCTTCTGTTTGTGTCGTCATCCTTTACTGCATTTGCATATGGTTCAACTAAAAATCCATAAATGTACTCAGAAAAATAATAACAAATTACAAATAAAATAGCCAAAAATATAAACGAGTTTATTAATCTTTTTCTTAATTCGGTTAAATGACTTATGAGACTTCCCTCTTTATCCTTACTCATCTTTTTTTTTCTCTTTATTTTCTGATTTAGGTTTTTCGTTTATATCAGTATTTAGAGTTTCATTTGTTAAATCACTGACTTGTCCTTGGACATCACGAACATATCTTTTAGCTGAACCAATCCATGAACCAATTTTTTTTAACATGTAAGGAAAATCTTTAGGACCTACTACAATAATTGCTATTGAGACTATGATTAGTATTTCTAGCCAGCCAATTGACGGCATTTGTTATTCTTTTTTATTAGAGTCTTGATCCTCTGAAATATTTTTAGTTTGGTCTTCATCAGTAACATCTGTAGCCATACCTTTTTTAAAACTTTTGATCCCTTTAGCAACATCACCCATCAGGCTAGAGATTTTTCCTCTGCCAAAAAGTAACACTACTAAAATTACTACAATTGCTATTTGCCAAAATCCTATACTCATAAATTATTTATAACCTTATTATTGATTTATTAAAAGTGATTTTTTAGGTTTCGTCAGATTTGAGGGTACTGCTTAACATTTCATCAATATCAGAATAAATATTTTCCTTTTTATCGACTTGTTTTTCTTTAAAAAATTTGCCTGTTCCAAATATTGATGAGTCTACACTTGATGTATCAATTAGGCCTGCCGAACCTAATTCATTAACGGTCGGTAAATCTGACAATTTTTGCAGATTAAAATGACTTAAAAATTCATCTGTGGTTCCATATTGTATTGGTTTACCAGGAACATTTTTTCTACCTTCATGTTTAACCCAATTTAACTCCATTAGAATTTCTAAAGTATTAGTTCCAAAAGCTACACCTCTTATCTCTTCAATTTCAGACCTTGTAACCGGTTGATGATAGACAATAATAGCAAGAGTTTCGATTGCAGCTCTAGATAATTTTTTTTCAACAGTTTTTTGTTCTGACATTAAAGAAGATAAATTAACTGCAGTTCTAAATGACCATTTATTAGATATACAAATCAAATTAATACCTCTATTTGAGTAAAAATCTTTCAGTTTTTCCAGTGATTGTTGAATATCTGTTTGTTTTGATAATTTTGACTCTATTGTTTCAACTGAAAGAGGTTCTGCGGCAGCAAATACAATAGCCTCAATCTCTCTTTCTACATCGGTGAGTTTAGTTGGAAAACTTACAATATTATTTTTTTTAATTTTGTTCATTAATTTTCCTTAACATAGATATCATCGAATAATTCTTTTTGCTTTAAAGATATATTTCCTTCCTTTACCAATTCTAAAGAGCCAGCAAAAATTCCTGCTCTACCTGTTCTTTTTAAATTAGGAGACTTGTTAAATCCAGAAGGAACCAACTCAGACAAATTTTTCCAATCATTGAGCGTACCAAAGAACTCTTTTATTCTTTTAATAGCATCTTCAGTAGTAAAAACAGGAAGTTTAGGTATGTTCATAGTATGAAAATCTTTAGTCATGACTATCCCTGAATATGCTTTTAATAATTCAAATAATGTTAAAGAAACTTTCTTATCATAAATTGACTTTACACCACTTTTAGAGCCACGCATAAAAACATCTCTACCTAATCTTTTTCTATCTAACATTTGAGACGATAATAATCTAATTAATTCTAATT
>CACDRY010000022.1 GCA_902555275.1 uncultured Pelagibacteraceae bacterium | reverse complement strand
TGTATTAACTCCATCAGCTACAATTTTAAGTGCATCGATGTCTAGACCTGAATCTGTTTCATCTAAAATTGATAATTTAGGAGCTAATAATGACATTTGCAAAATTTCATTTTTCTTTTTCTCTCCACCTGAAAAACCGACATTTAGTTGTCTATTTAATTTTTCTTCATCAAATTTTAGCTCTTTAGATTTTTCCTTTACTAATTTTAAAAATTCTATAGCATCAAGCTCTTTCTCACCCCTTGCTTTCCTAACTGCATTTAATGAAGTCTTTAGGAATATATTTGTATTAACGCCTGGAATTTCTAATGGATATTGAAAGGCAAGAAAAATACCTTTATGAGCTCTTTCCTCTGTTTCAAGCTCAAACAAATCTTTTTCCTCAAAAAGTACCTCTCCTGAAACTTCATATCCTTTTTTACCTGACAAAATATTTGATAGCGTACTTTTACCAGATCCATTTGGTCCCATAATAGCATGAACCTCTCCAGGATTAATATTAAGAGAAAATTCCTTTAAAATTTCTTTGCTATCAATTTTTGCGTTTAATTTATTTATTTTTAACATTAGCCAACACTACCTTCTAAGCTGATACCAACTAGCTTTTGAGCCTCAACAGCAAATTCCATTGGTAATTGTTGTAATACTTCTTTGCAAAATCCATTAACAATTAATCCTACCGCCTCTTCAGCACTCAAGCCTCTCTGTTGACAGTAATGTAGTTGTTCTTCACTGATTTTTGATGTTGTAGCTTCATGAGCAATATTCGACTCAGAATTTTTATTTTTAATATACGGAACTGTATGTGCTCCACATTTATTACCCATTAATAAAGAGTCACATTGAGTATAATTATTGGAATTTGTTGCTTTTGATAAGATGTCAACTAACCCTCTGTAAGTCATATCTGAGTGACCAGCGCTAATACCCTTTGATATTATTTTGCTTTTAGTATTCTTTCCTAAATGTATCATTTTAGTTCCAGTATCTGCTTTTTGATGATTATTTGTAATAGCTATTGAGTAAAATTCACCAACAGAATTATCACCTTTTAAAATACAACTTGGATATTTCCAAGTAATGGCTGAACCAGTTTCGACTTGCGTCCAAGAGATTTTTGAGTTCTTTCCTTTGCACAATCCACGCTTAGTAACAAAATTATAAATTCCACCTTTTCCATCTTTATCACCAGGATACCAATTCTGAACTGTAGAATATTTTATCTCTGCATCATCTAACGCAACTAATTCAACATTTGCAGCATGTAACTGATTTTCATCTCGCATAGGAGCAGTACAACCTTCTAAATAACTTACATAACTTCCCTTATCAGCAACAATTAATGTTCTTTCAAATTGACCTGTGTTAGAGGCGTTTATTCTAAAGTACGTTGAAAGTTCCATAGGACATCTCACACCTTCAGGTATGTAAGCAAATGATCCATCAGTAAAAACTGCAGAGTTAAGAGTTGCAAAGAAATGATCAGTGACTGGTATCACTGATCCTAAATATTTTTTAACTAATTCAGGATGTTTTTGTATAGCTTCTGAGATTGGACAAAAAATAATCCCCTGTTTTGTAAGCTCTTCTCTAAATGTAGTAGCAACTGAGACAGAGTCGAATACTGCATCAACCGCTATCCCATTAAGTCTTTTTTGCTCTTGCAGTGGTATACCCAATTTTTTATAAGTTTCTAAAAGTTTAGGGTCTAAATCATCTAAGTTTTTTGGTTTATCTTTCATACTTTTAGGCTCCGAATAATAATATAAATCTTGGTAACCTATTTTTGGGTATTTTGGTTTTTGCCAATCAGGTTCTTTTAACTGTTTAAATCTTTCGTATGCTTTTAATCTAAAATCAAGCATCCATTTTGGTTCTTTTTTAATATTAGAGATAAATTTTATCACATCTTCGTTTAATCCCTTAGGAGCTCTTGTATTTTCAATATCAGTTGTAAAACCGTACTTGTAATCTTTTAAATTTTCAATTTCTTTTTGCCTATTATCCATTTAAAATTCTTTTATTAATTAAATCACTTAATGTTTTTTGTTGGAAAAAATTATTTATATAATTTTCTAGCTCATCCCATAAATCATGAGTAATGCATTTAGAAGACTTACCATTACATCCGTTATCAGAGTGTTTCTCACAACCTACTGTTTTTATTTTTTCATCCACAGCTATAAATACATCTGAAATTTTAATTTCTGAGGCTTGCTTTGATAAAACATAGCCACCTCTATTTCCTCTAACGCTAGTAACAATTTGATTTTTTTTTAACTTTGAAAATAATTGTTCTAAGTAAACAAGAGATATTCCTTGCCTTAGAGATATGTCTCTTAAAGAAACTGGCTCATTTGGATTAAATTTAGCTAGATCAGCCAAAGCCATGACAGCGTATCTACCTTTACTTGATAATTTCATATTTCCCGCAATTGATGGGACTTATATATACCCGACTATTTTAGTCAAGATTAATTACTATTTAAAAACTTGCATTTTGTCACCCAATTTTGATAGAAAAAACCTTATTTTTTTTTGAGATTAATAATCAATGGCATCAGTAGATAATAAAATTGTTGAAATATTTATACCAGGACCTGCTGGAAGACTTGAAGCAAAATATTTTAAGAGTAAAAAAAACACTTCACCAATTGCGTTAGTTTTACATCCTCACCCTCAGTACGGTGGAACAATGAACAATAAAATTGTTGTAGATATATTTCAAACATTTGTAGATAATGATTTTTCAGTTTGTAGAGTGAATTTTAGAGGTGTTGGTAAAAGTGATGGTGAGTTTGATAATGGGCAAGGAGAGCTTGCAGATGCAGCAGCTGCATTAGATTGGCTAGAAAGAGAAAACTTTGATAACTCTCAATGTTGGATTTCAGGATTTTCTTTTGGATCTTTGATAGCAATGCAGTTGTTAATGAGAAGACCAGAGATAAATAGATTTGTTGTTGTCTCGCCACAGCCAAATGTTTATGATTTTTCTTTTTTATCACCCTGTCCTACATCTGGTGCAATGATTTATGGAAAAAAGGACGAACTAGTTCCAGTAGAACATATTAATGATTTAAATAAAAGACTTAGTGAACAAAAAGGTATTAAAGTAGAATTTGAATCTGTCCAAGATGCAAATCATTTTTTTTCTAAAAATGATGTCGCTTTAGTCAAATCTTTAAACAAATACATAAAAAAAGAAACTGCACTATACTAATCAAGAATTTTTGATTATGTTTCCTCCAACTGTAGGTTCTTTACAATTAGTTGTGGATGGAAATGAATTAGGTAAACCTAAATATGACCTGATTGCAAGAAATGCAAATGCTTGTGACTCTATATAGTCACCATCTATATTTAAGTCATCAATTAGATGTAATTTATTATTAATTTTTTTTTTTAAAGAATTAATTAAATATTTATTTTTTCTACCACCTCCACAAATATAAATATCATTTATACCTATTTTTTTGGATAATAATTCAGAAGTTAAGTCTGTAATTGTGGTTGTACCATTTTCTAAAGAGAGACCTTTGGCAAAAGAGATATCAAAATCATTTGTATCAAGAGATCTTTTATAATTAACTTTGCTATAATAGTAATTATCTAAATATTGATCAAAAATAAATTTATCTGTTTTTCCTTTATCAGCTAAAGTTCCATTTTCGTCAAAAAATTTATCAGAATTTTTTCTTATCCATTTATCTATTAGACAATTTCCAGGTCCTATGTCTCTACTAGTAATTTTAAAATCTTTCTCAATTTCAGTAATATTGGCAATTCCACCAATATTTAATATTGAAATTGGAGTTTTAACTTTATTTTCATTAAACAATGATTTTATTAGCGCTAGATGATAAATAGGAGATAAAGGTGCACCCTCACCTCCATTTTTAATGTCGTTTTGTCTAAAGTTATAAACCACATCTTTATTTGTTAATTTTGATAAATTAGCACCAAGTCCAATTTGTTTTGAAATTTTTTCCTCTGTATTGTGATAAATAGTGTGACCATGAAAACCGATTAGGTCATAATCAACCTCTTTAGTTGCCTTAATTGCGATATCAATATGAAAATCGGTAATTTCTATCTCTAATTTATCAATTTCAGAAGAATATTTTAGCAAGTCCTGCATTTTTGAAATGTTTTCTTTAACTCTATGAATTTTATTTGAAAGGCTTGTGGGATAAGGATCGAATCTATTATATTTGATATTAATAGTATCTTTGCCATTAGAACTGATGACGGAAGTATCAACACCATCACCAGATGTACCACTCATAAATCCAAGTGCAGATAAGTTTTTTTCCATTCTTATTTTTTTTTATTAAAATATGTATATTGTAAGATTATAGACCTATGAATAATTTTTTAAAAGAATTTAAAGAGAGAGGGTACTATTATCAATGTACAAATGAGATAGAATTATCAAATCTATTAAATAAAGAAAGCACAAATGCTTATATTGGATTTGATAGTACAGCTCCAAGTTTACATGTTGGAAGTTTATTGCAAATCATGTGTCTTAGACTTTTACAAAAGTATGGCCACAGACCAATTGTTCTTTTAGGTGGGGGCACAACTAGAATAGGAGATCCATCAGGTAAAGAGGAAACTAGAAAAATACTTTCTGAAAAGCAAATCGAAAAAAATATTAATAATATTAAAAAGGTTTTTAAAATTTTTCTCAAAACAAATAATTCAAAATTAAAACCAATTTTTGTGAATAATTATAAATGGTTAAGCAAACTCAATTATATTGATTTTTTAAGAGACATAGGTAAACATTTTACAATAAATAAAATGTTAACATTTGATAGTGTTAAATTAAGATTAGAAAGAGAACAATCTTTAAGTTATATGGAATTTAATTATATGATTTTACAAGCATATGATTTTTATGAACTTAATAAATCAAACAAGTGTAATTTACAAATTGGTGGATCCGATCAATGGGGAAATATAGTAAACGGTGTTGAACTAATTAAAAGAGAATCTGGAAATCAAGTATTTGGCTTAACTACTCCACTAATAACATTAGCATCAGGTACTAAAATGGGAAAAACTGAAAAAGGAGCAGTATGGCTAAATAAAGAAATGTTATCTCCATATGATTATTGGCAGTTTTGGAGAAATACTGATGATAGAGATGTATTAAAGTTTTTAAAAATGTTTACTGATCTGTCTTTAGATAAGATAGAGAAAGAAAAAGAGAAGGATATAAACGAACTAAAAATTTTACTCGCCAATAATGCAACAGAAATGTTACATGGAATAAAAGAAGCTGAAAAGTCTGAGAAACTTGCAAAAAATACTTTTAAAGAGAATTCAACAGGAGAAAATCTTCCTGGGATAAAAGTCAATAATGATATTTTATCAAAAAATATAGTTGAGCTGATTTCTTTTGTAAATAAAGATATTTCAAAGTCAGAAATAAGAAGATTAATTAAGTCAAACGGGATAAAATTAAATAATGAAAGTGTACTAGATGAAAAGTATATAATAGATCCTAATCTATTCTCAGTTAATGGTTTTGTTAAGCTATCTATTGGAAAAAAAAAGCACTTTAAAATTACAAATTAATTACCTTTAAGATTTTCTAAAGTCCTGGTAATAAATCTCGGAGTTAAAGTTTTTATTGGATTAACTGTACTTTTTAAATCATTGGGTGGTCCTTTAATTTTAAAACTGACACCAAATATACCTTCACCGGTTTTGCCGCCAACTAAAATGTTACCAAGTAAAGGAATTTTGGCGATATTCTTATTAATAGTTGTTGCAGGCACTAAGGTTCCTCTCAAACTTGTTATCCTGTCTTTCTCAATATAACCCTTCATCATTATTGAAATAGCTGGTCCTATTGCATACATCTCATCAATCTCTGTTAGATTGTTTTTTCTTCTGTAATCCATCTCGAATTCATTGAATCTTATTCCCTCACCCGTCAAAAGATCAGCAATTCCTTGTAAAGATGCAAGTGTAAGAATTTTTGCTAAAACTGGTACTTCTTTAACTTTGAAATTAGTAATCTTGAGATTTGACCTTGAGGTATTATCAATTTTAATTGAATTTAGGTTTAATTCACCTTCATCAAAACCTTTTATAAATTTATAATTATTTATAAATGGTTTTGGCTCTTGAATAAATATATTTGTAATTTTTTCATTCTTAGCTGTTATTCTATAAGAATAAGAGAATTGATTTTCTTTATCTAAAACTCCATTAG
>CACDRY010000021.1 GCA_902555275.1 uncultured Pelagibacteraceae bacterium | reverse complement strand
TGCGGATCATTGGGAGAGGACTGCTGAAAAAGGTTTTCAATTAGTATATGGAGCAACAGCAAATTTATTTTTGGATAGGCATAATAACTACATTGGTTATGGACCAGAGGCCATGGAGTTGGTGGGGATACCAGACCCTGAAACTTTTGTACAATTACCATGGGATAAAAGAGTTGGAAGAGTTTTTGTAACGTGTTTTAGAAATAGAGAGGAGAGAAAAAACCCTGGTGGGCACTTGACTTCTGATTGCAGAGGAAATTTAAGAATTTTTAGTGATGAATTTAAGAAGAAACATGGACTAGAATTAAGAGTTGGGACTGAACCAGAAATGATGTGGCTAACTAAAAATGATGATGGAACTCCAACTGGTAAAGGTTTTTCCAAACCTTTTTGTTATCATATTGATCAATTCGAGTCGTTAAGACCAGTTTTTATGAAAGTAATAGAATATTCAAAAGCGATGGGATTAGACATGATACAAGGAGATCATGAAGATGCTCCTGGACAGCTAGAACTAAATTGGACTTATGATAATGTTTTAAGAAATGCTGATAGATTATCAACATATAGGCAAATTTGTGCACAAGTTGCTAGAGAACACAATCTAATAGCTTGCTTTATGACTAAACCATTTATGGGTGTGTCTGCAAGTGGATGTCACACAAACATGTCTTTATGGAAAGGTGGAAAAGTTTCTGTTAACAAATTAGGAAATAAAAAACTTCCAGGAGTTGAAGAAGTATTTAGTTATGTATCTGGCGGAACAAACACTTTTATGCCAGACACAAAGGATATGCAGTTGCCTGGAAAAATTGGACTTCAATCAATTGCTGGTATAATGAAACATTTACCAGCTTTGACAGCTCTAGGATCATCTACGGTAAATTCATATCGAAGATTGTGGGACCAGGGGTTTTGGGCACCAGTATATGCGGACTGGGGATATCAAAATAGAACTTGCGGATTAAGAGTTTCAGCACCTGGAAGATTTGAGTATAGATCTGTTGACTCAATGCATAATCCATACTTACTAGGTGCAGCTTTGCTAAAAGCTTGTGATGAAGGAATATCAAAAAAAATGAAACCAGCTAAACCAGAGTCTAGAAATATTTATGAGGCTCAGAAAGCTGGTAAAGATGTTAAAAAATTACCACTAAGTCTTGGTGAAGCATTAAATAGACTTGCTGAGGATGAAGTAATCAAATCAGCAATGCCTGATGAGATGTATAAAGTTTTTCATTGGTATAAAAACGATGAGTGGGAAAGATTTCTTGGAGCAACAACTCAATGGGATCTTGATACATACTTGGATTGCTTACCATAAGGTAAATTAGGAAAGGAAAAAATGTGCGGAATTGCTGGACTTATCCATAGAGGAAAATCCTCAAATGTTGGGAATGAATTGCAAGCAATGCTTCAAGCCTTAAAGCATAGAGGGCCTGATTCAACAGGTTACGCTCTTTATGCTGATAACGATGGTGAAAACTTCATAATGAGATTTAAAGTTGGAGAAAATGTTGGTGAGGGCAGCTCTTCAGTTAATGAGGATGAGAGTGTTTACGATAAGAGAAAAGAACTTGTAGACAGTATGTTAAAAAATCTTGGTGCAAAAGTAATTAAGGAAGAAAAATTAACACCATATTCGTATAGATATGAAATGAAATATGATGATGATCTGATGGAATTTTCGAAGAAAATAGAAAGTATTGAGGGTGTTGAGATTTTATCAATTGGAAAATCACTAGAATTAATTAAAGATTTAGGAGATGCACAAGCAGTATTGGATAGATACGATCTAGGGAAAGTAACAGGAACTCATGCCATAGGTCATGCCAGGATGGCAACAGAGTCTGGTGTAGATATTAAATCTGCTCACCCATTTTGGGGATATCCTTTCAGTGATGTATCAGTTGTACACAACGGTCAACTTACAAACTATTGGAATAATAGAAGAGTGTTAGAGAATAAAGGTATGAGATTTATGTCTGAATGTGACTCTGAATTAATTGCAGTTTATTTAGCAGAAAAAATGAGAAATGGCGCATCTTTGGAAGAAGGTATGAAAGATAGTTTATCTGGCTTAGATGGTGTATTTACATATTTTGTTGCAACAAAAGATTCTTTAGGAATGGCAAAAGATACGATGGCTGCAAAACCATTGGTATTATACGAGTCAGATGATTTAGTAGCAATGGGTTCTGAGGAAATAGCTATAAGATCTATTTTACCACAAGAGATAGACACATATGATCCATTTGATGGAGAGGTTAAAGTATGGCAAATTTAAAAACGACTGAGAAAAAAACTAAAGCACAATCAATGGGACTTCATAGTGAAGTCTTAACAGGAAAAACTCAACAAAAATTTTTTAACCCTGATGAGGCAGAAAACTTTTACTATTGGGGAACTTATGATGTTGATTTTAATAAAAGAATTGATCTTGATGTAAATGATCTAGATTGTAAAGAGGCAAACAAAAAAATTGATGAACTTATGAGTCAAGGTTATGGAACAATAGTTATAAAGAACCCACAAGGAAAACATAGTTTAGGTGTTGGGGTGTTAAATAAATTAAATTTAATATTTGAAGGAAGTTTGGGTTATTTTGGTGTTGGTTCTATTGATGGTCCAACGGTAAGAATTAATGGTAGAGTTGGATGGTCATGTGCAGAAAATATGATGGCAGGAAAAGTAGTAATAGAAAAAAATGCAGGATCATGTTTTGGTGCAGCAGTTAGAGGTGGAGATTTAATATGTAAGGGTAGCGTTGGCGCTAGAACAGGAATTGATCAAAAAGGTGGAACAATTATTGTTGGTGGTGACGCTGGAGCATTCACTGGCTTTATGATGCAAAGAGGAAGAATAATAATTTTAGGTAATGTCGGTATAAACCTTGGAGACTCCATGTATGATGGAACTATTTATGTGGGTGGAAAAATTGGATCATTTGGTAGTGATGCGATTGAGTCACCTATGACAAAAAGTGATATAGATTGGATCAAAAGAAAACTTAAAGTAGCCGAGATCGGTGAAAATTTTGATGTTTCAAAGATGACAAAAGTCGTTGCAGGTAAAAAACTCTGGAATTATGATGCTTTAGAACCAACCGAGAAAAAAGGAGCAATTTAATGGCAAAGAAAAAAAACGGAAAATTAAATGGTCATTCCAACGGGAATGGTGGAAGTGAATTTTCAAAAAGAAATAAAAGTTTATTAGGTTATAACGCTATATTTACACCTGAGGTAATCGACGACATTCACATAAAGGCTCAGTTAGGAAGATACCGAATGAGAGGTATGGCTCTAATGAAAAAGATTCCTACCTTTGATGATTTAGTTTTTTTACCTGGAACTCTCACAAGATTTGTAATCGAGGGTTATAGAGAAAAATGTGAAACAAAAACTATCATTGGTCCAAGATGTGAAAATCCAGTAGAATTAGATATTCCAGTTTATATTACAGGTATGAGTTTTGGAGCTTTGTCCTATGAAGCAAAAACAGCGCTTGCAAGAGGAGCGACTATGGCCGGTAGCGCAACATGTTCAGGTGAAGGTGGAATGATACCTGATGAAAGAAGATATTCAGAAAAATGGTACTATCAATGTATTCAATCAAGATATGGATTTAATCCTCATCATGCTCAACTTGCTGATGGAATTGAAGTGTTTATTGGTCAAGGACAAAAAGTTGGAATGGGTGGTCACTTGATGGGTCAAAAAGTTACTGACCAAGTAGCAGAGATGAGATCACTACCAGCTGGCATTGATCAAAGATCGCCTGCTAGACATCCTGATTGGTTAGGACCAGATGATTTAGCTTTAAAAGTCCAAGAGCTAAGAGAATTAACAAAAAATAAAGTTCCAATACAATTAAAACTTGGAGCAGCAAAAGTTTATGACGATGTTCGTATGGCAGCTAAATGTGATCCAGACTCGATTTATTTAGATGGTATGGAAGGTTCAACAGGAGCTGGTCCACATATTGCAGCAGCAAACACAGGTATACCTGGAATAGCTGCAATTAGAGAAGCAAGAAGAGCAATAGATGATGTTGGTAAAACTGGAAAAGTTACTCTTATTTATGCGGGTGGAGTTAGAGACGGAGCTGACATGGCAAAAGCATTAGCTCTTGGAGCAGATGCTATCGCTATAGGTACAGGAGCTATGATTGCACTAAATTGTAATAAAGAAATTCCAGAGTCTAATTTTGAAAAAGAAATGGGAGTACCAGCAGGCCATTGTTATCACTGTCATACTGGTCGTTGCCCAGTAGGAGTTGCTACTCAAGATCCTAAATTGAGAAAAAGACTAAACCCAGATGAGGCAGCTCTTAGAGTTTATAATTACTTACATACTATGACACTAGAAGCCCAATTATTAGCAAGAGCTTGTGGTAAAACTAATATCCATTCATTAGAACCTGAAGATATGGCAGCTTTAACAATGGAAGCTTCTGCTTTAGCAAAAGTGCCGCTTTCTGGTACAAATCACACTGTAGGAGTTGACGATTTTCATAAAATATAATTATGCCAAAGAAAAAAAGTAAAAAATCGAGCAAAAAAAAAGTTAAAGGCCAGTTAGGTAAGAAGAAAGAAACCGCTCGAGAAAAGATGATAGGCCAAACTATTGGTTACAGATATGATGTGAATTTATTGCCAGACTATTCAAGAATAACTCCTTTCCTAAAAAAATATATCGAAGCAATGGGTTGGGATGATTTAAATTGGTTGGAAGATGTTCACATGGGGTATGAAGAAGATAGACCAGCAGTTTTTGATAGAAATGCAAATGGTTGGGTAACTATTCCGAAAAAAATTAAATTACCAAATAATCAACAAGATAGAGACATGATAGCAAGAGAACTATTGGTAAAATTTCAAATGTCTCCAAATCACCCATTGGTAGATTTAAAAAAAGCTTATCGTAAATTTTAGAATCGCCAGCAATTTATATATACCTACAGTTGTAATATTATAAAATTTTATTGATACAATTGTTTTATTTAAGATTGATCCGATAATTCGAAATAATAATATTTAAATAATTTGTTTAAACAATTGGAGGTTAAATGACTGACGAACTAGGTGCATTGACAACCATATTCACAGAATTTTACTATTGGATAACAGTAGTACTAATGTTTCTTATCCACGTAGGATTCTGTATGTATGAAGTTGGAGCTTCCCGATACAAACATCATCAACATACATTAATGAAAAACACAATGCTGATACCTTTAGTAACAGTAACTTGGTTTTTATTTGGTTGGTGGATTTATTGGGCATTTCCAACTGGGCCAGGTCTTGCACCATCAATAATGAATGAAAGCGCAGCGCTAATTACAGATGACTCAGCTTTTAGTGCTAAGTGGTATCTGCCAAATAGTGAATTGATGGCAGTAAACTTAGGAGATCATATTAGTGGAGTATTTTGGGCTGCATTTTTACTTTTCTCATGGACAGCTGCATCCATTGTATCAGGTGCTGTAATTGAAAGAATTACTACTTTTGCTTTTGGAATTCTTGCGATTGCAATTGGATCTGTATTTTGGAGCATAGATGCTGCATGGGGATGGCACTTTGACGGATGGATGTTGAAGATACTCGGTTACCATGATGCTTATGCCTCAGGAGTAATTCACGCAGTAGCAGGTGGATTTGCTTTAGGTGTACTTGCTGTTTTGGGACCAAGAATTGGAAAATTTTCATCAAGTGGTGAACCTAGAAACATAGGACCAAGAAATCCTTGGTTAGTAACTGTTGGATTATTCTTAATTTATACTGGTTTTTGGGGATTTTATGCTGCTTGTAATATTCCAATTTACGATCTTGGACCTGAGTATGGCATGGAAGGTGTAACCTACTTTACCGCAACCACAATTTATGTAACGCCAACCACACTTAGTGGAATAACAATGAACTTTTTAATGTCTCTCTCAGGAGGATTGTTAGCAGGTTATGTTGTTTCCAAAGGTGATCCTTTCTGGACTTACTCAAGTGGTTTAGCTGGAATAATCTGTGCCTCTGCGGGAAATGACTTATATCATCCAATACAATCTTTGATAATTGGAATGATTGGTGTCGTTATAGCTTACAAAATGCATTACTGGGTTGAACGTAGGTTCAAAATTGATGATGCAGTTGGAGCAGTGGCAGTTCATGGTTACGCTGGGTTTGCAGGACTTGTGATATGCGGTTTTGTATTAAATGGATACCCTTCTTCAGGATACAGTGTTGGTGCTATGTGGGATGGAACTACATACGCTGCAATAAATCCTTTAGGAATGTTCATAGGTGCAATAATCATGTTCTTTGTTCTTGGAATGATCCCAGGCTATATTATAGCAAGAGTCTTAAATGGTATTGGCAAACTCAGAATACCAAGAGAAGTTGAGTTAGCTGGTTTAGACTATCAAATAATGGAGGAAGCAAAAGAAGATGAACGCACTGTTGCTTCTTCAAGTAGTTAAAGGAGGATAATATGGCTACAGTATCTAATTGGATAGATCACTTAAATAAACCTGCTGAAGATGTCGTAGGTGCTATTTATCCTGGAGTAGGATCAGAGGGTATATTGGTCCTTATACTTGCAGTTATTTGGATAGGTTGGACTGTTGTAAGTTCAAAACAAGAAAGTGATAAACTTTCTAAGCTTGCAAGAAAAAGACCAAGCTCAAATGCATGGAAAAGTAATATAACTGACGGATAAATAAATAGTAGTAGGGGCGCAAAATTTTAATTGCGCCCTTAGATTAAAATGGACGAGCAAAATAAAAAAGAGCAATCAAATAAAACTCCGAGTAAAATGGCAAGATTAGCATGGCCAAAGGCAAAATATGGATTGGTACTTGCTATATTAATTATTATTGTTGTAAATATAATTTACTATAAAGATTTCTTTTTATCATTTTTTTAAAAAGTATGATAAGAAGATTGAGTGACAAAAGACTTATATAAAATTGCAAAATCAAAAAAAATAAAATATTTCCTAATAAGTTTCGTTGATTTATTTGGTGTCTTAAGATCCAAATTAGTACCCGCACAAGCAATCACAGAGATGCAGAAAAATGGAGCTGGATTTGCTGGATTTGCAGCTTGGCTTGATATGTCCCCAGCAGACTCGGATATGTTCGCTGTACCAGATCCAAGTAGTTTAATTCAATTACCTTGGAATAAAGAAGTAGGTTGGCTTGCTTCAGACCTATGGATGAACGGTAAACTTGTTGAGGCATCACCAAGAGTGATGTTAAAAAAGCAAATAAAATTACTATCAAATGAAGGTTACACAATGAAGTCAGGTGTTGAGTGTGAATATTTTCTTATATCACCTGATGGCAGCTCTATTGCAGACCCTAGAGATACTCAATCTAAACCTTGTTATGACCAATCAGCTTTAATGAGACAATATAATTTAATAAAGGAAATATGCGATTGCATGATTACAATGGGATGGAACCCATATCAAAATGATCATGAAGATGCTAATGGCCAGTTTGAAATGAATTGGGATTTCACTGACTGTTTAACTACAGCGGATAGACATACATTTTTTAAATATATGGTTAAATCCATCGCAGAAAAGCATGGGTTAAGAGCAACATTTATGCCAAAACCATTTGAGCAACTGACGGGTAATGGATGTCATGCACATATTTCGCTATGGGATAAGAAAAAAAATAAATTTTTAGATAAAAATGACAAACTTGGACTTAGTAAATTAGCATACAATTTTTTAGGTGGAGTGATTAAAAATGCAGGTTCATTATCAGCATTCTTTAATCCAACTTTAAATAGTTATAGAAGAATAAATGCGCCACCGACTAAATCTGGAGCAACATGGTCACCAAGTAGTATTTCTTACACGGGGAATAATCGAACACATATGATTAGAGTTCCAGATTCAGGAAGATTTGAACTTAGATTAATGGATGGGTCAGCGAATCCATATTTACTACAAGCAGGAGTTTTAGCAGCAGGTATAAATGGGATTAGAAAAAAAGTTAATCCTGGTAAACCATTATTCTGCAATATGTATACCGATCATGGAAAATATCCTAAACTACAAAAATTACCAAATACATTAGAAGATTCCCTAGAATTGTTAAATTTTAATACAGTAATGAAAAATGCTTTTGGAAAAA
>CACDRY010000020.1 GCA_902555275.1 uncultured Pelagibacteraceae bacterium | reverse complement strand
ATATCATCAATATCTGCTCCATTTTTTAAATGAAATCTACAAACATCATTTATTGGAAAACCAAAATCATTTTTCTGTTTTGCTAAATAATTTACCGCTAGCTTACAAATCAATGCTTTATTATCAGCAATTCTTTTATCTCCAATTTTTAAATCAGAAGACTTTAAAAAATCTAAACTATTTTTGTTTGCCTCTCCTAATATTCCAGCAGCTTGAGTACTGTCCATTTTTTTAAACCAATCAGCAAATCCAACCATTGGTGATAAAGTTCCAAAATATTTTACATCTGGAAGTTCTTCTTGGAGTTCATAAACAACTCTTTTTATTAAAAAATTCCCTAACGTTACTCTTGATAAACCTTCTTGACAATTACTAATTGAATAAAAAGTTGCAGTGTCATAATTTTTTATTTTTTCTTCTGAGGGTCTTGTTAATTCTTGTATTGACTGACTAAGGCCTTTTGTTAAAGCTATTTCTACAAAGATTATTGGTTCGTCATCTAGAGCTGGATGAAAATAAGCAAAAAATCTTCTATCTTTTCCAAGTCTTCTTTTAAGTTCATTCATATCTTTCATAGAATGTACTTTTTCGTACTTTAATAATTTTTCTAAAATGTTTGCTTTTGTATCCCAAGTTATTTTTTTTAATTTTAAAAAGCCTGGGTTAAACCAATTCTTAAATATATCTATTAAATCGTAATCTAAACTTTTAAGTTCAGGATGGTCTTTTATTAAGTTTAACAAATCTTCTCTTAAGGAGACTATCTCAGAGGTACCGTTTGGAGCCATATTTAGTCTTATAAATAGCTCTTTTCTTATTCCAGATGCAACTCTAGATAGATTAAAAATAGATGAGGTATCCTTTGATTTGCTGTAATTTTTGATGGCTTCATCTATTTTTAATGAGTCAGGTTTATACTTATCATTTACCTGAAGTAAAAATTTGTTTTTATCCTCTAAAGATAAGTTTTGATATCTGAATAAGATATCTCTTGCTAGTGTTATTCCAAAGGCCGCGCCTTTAGTTGACAATAAATCATCACAAAGATCAAGAAGATCTTTTTTTTTCGTAATATTTTTAATAGATTTTTTTTCTAAAATCTTTTGTCCAGCATCAGCTATGGTCTCAAAAATTCTTTTTATATTTAACATGGTGTTTTTTATATATTAAAAACCTAAACTTTTGCCCATTATTTTATCAGGCAACCAGGTAACAATTTCAGGGAAAATACACAATATTAATATAGCTAAAGCCATAATTATCATAAAAGGAATAGATCCTTTTAATATTTCTGACAAACTTACATCTGGAGTAATGCCTTTTATTATATAAAGATTCAATCCGACAGGTGGGGTTATAAGACCAATTTCCATGTTTATTGTAAATACGATTGCAAACCAATATGGATCAAATCCTAAGGTTGTTATAACAGGCAACAATATTGCAGATGTCATAACAATGACGGCTACTGGTGGTAAAAAGAAACCAGCAATTAATAAAAAAATATTTATTAATATAAATACTACCCATTTGTTAGAGCTTAATTCAACCATGCTCTGTGCTAATGATTGCGTTACGTAAAGTTGAGATAATGTAAAAGCGAAAAGGTAAGAGGCAGCAATTATGAACATTATCATCACACTCTCTTTCATTGAAACTTTAACAATATTCCAAATCTTTTTTGGTTGATAAATTTTGTAAACTACAGCGATCAATACAAAAACTAAAAATGCTCCAACTCCCGAAGCCTCAGACGGTGTCGCAACACCACCATACAAAACATATAAGACACCAGCTATAATTGCTAAGAAAGGAAGAATTCTTGGCAACACCTCAATTTTTTCTTTAAATGTAGGGGGTGTTCTATTTTTTAAAGCTTTTGCTGAGTCTTTATCAATAAAGTAACTATGTATAAGTGCCCAAATTGCAAACATTCCTGCTAACATAAAGCCAGGGACCAATCCGCATAAAAATAATCTTCCTATCGATGTTCCTGTTGCAATTCCATAAACAATTAAAACAATGCTTGGAGGAATTAAAACTCCTAGAGTCCCACCTGCCGCAATTGTTCCAGTTGCTATTTGATCGGAGTATCCTCTTTTTCTCATTTCAGGTATACCCATAGTGCCAATTGCTGCACAAGTTGCTGGGCTTGATCCACTAAGAGCAGCGAAAACTGAACAAGCTCCAATATTTGATATTACTAGTCCTCCTGGAACCCTCCAAAGCCATCTATCTAGTCCTGTATATAAATCTTTTCCAGCTGGAGAGTTAGCAACAGCCATTCCCATTAAAATAAACATTGGTATTGAGAGCAGAACAAAAGAGTTTAGTCCTGCATAAAAGGTTTCAGCAAATACGTCTAACATTTGGAACCCTTCAAATGCGACTAGAAGGGCTATAGAAACAAAACTTAAACCAAACGCAATTGGGATTCCCGAAAATAAAACTATTAGAGTAAAAACCGCAACTATTAATGCTATTAATAAAGGATCCATTAATTATTACCCTCTTCATCAAAAAGTTTAATAATTTCAGCAATGTATTGAAGTATCATTAAGGCTGCTCCAATCATCATAGAGGAATAAGGTATCCATAAAGGTGGATCCCAAACTGTTCCTGTCGAATAATTTTTGGTAAAAGCTTCCTCAACCATTAAAAACCCAAAATAGAATAAAATTAAAAAAAATAATAAACTTATTAATGATGTAAATATTTTAAGTCTTTGAATATTTTTTTTTGATAAAAAATCATAAATCCATTCCATACTTACATGTGCTTTTTCACTTAAAACATATGCACTTCCAATGAAAGTTGAAGCAACTAAAAGCATAGTGACTAACTCTGTTTGCCAAGTGATTGCTCTTTGAAAAAAATATCTTTCGAATACAAGCTCAACAATTACCAAAATGGATAAGATTAAGGCTAGAACAGCAAAAGCACCGCAAGCCTTTGACGATAAATTACAGAATTTTAAATATTTTTCTTTCATAAAAAAAACCCCTATTTAATTTTCAAATAGGGGTTCTTTATATATCTTTTTATTTAACTGCTAAAGCCATTTCCATCAGCTTATCGCCACCTGGAACTTTTTCAGCAAATGCTTTGTGAGAAGATTGTTTTGCAATCTCAACCCAAGCCGCATGGTCGTTTGCATCCATATATACTAACTTAACTCCTGCTGCTTTGTATGCGTCTTCAAATTTTTTATCTAAATTTTCGACTTGCGCAGTCATATATTTCTCAGCAACTTTACCTGCCTCCATTAAAGCATTTTGTTGTTTGGAATTTAATTTATCAAAACTCATTTTTGACATCAAAATTGGCTCATACATAAACCATAATCCAAATTTTCCTGGAGGTGTTGCGCAAGACACTTGTTCATAAATTTTATAACTTACAAAACTTCCTGAACTAGTGTTTGCTCCAGTTAATACTCCTGTTTGTAATCCAGTATAAATCTCAGATGAAGGCATACTTTGAATACCTGCACCCGCTGCTTCCAACATTTGGTTAAATGCTTTACCAGCTGCTCTCATTACTTGTCCTTTAGCATCTGATGGATTTTTTATACATTTAGATTTCGATGCAAATCCACCACCAAGCCAAGCATCAGATAATACAACTACACCAGCATCATTAATGATTCTCTTAATCTCAGTCATCATTGGACCTTTATTAAATCTTAAGGCATGATCGTGATTTTTAACAGTTCCTGGCATTAGTGTTGCATCAAATTCAGGATGAAATTTAGATGCATATGCTAATGGAAACGCTGAAATATCTAACTGACCAGTAGTCATTGGTTTCCATTGCTCTTTTGGTTTGTAAAGTGATTTTGCAGGATAAATTCTAATATCTAAATCTACACCTGCTTTTTTAACTTCATCAGCAATTATTTGAACCATTTCATGTCTTGGATCAAAAGAACCATCAGCTCTTGGAGTACCCGGCCACTGGTGACTTGCTTTTAATGTCACAGCGTAAGCTGATCCAATTAATGAGAAAGCTAAAAATAATGTTGTGAAATAAAAACTTATTTTTTTTAACATGTTTTCCCCTCTTTAAATTAATTTAATAGTCTATTAAATTGAACTTATTAGTAAGAGTCAATATAAGGAAATGTCATATATTTAATTATGGATGGACCATTAAAAAATTTACTAGTTGTTGATTTAACAAGGGTTTTAGTAGGACCTTATTGTACGATGATACTCTCAGATTTAGGAGCAAGAGTTATAAAGATTGAAGCACCTGAGACAGGTGACGACTCTAGAAAATATGGACCCTTTTTAAAAGATTACTCAGCTTACTTTATGTCATTGAATAGAGGAAAAGAAAGCATTGCATTGAATTTAAAAAATGAAGATGACAAAAAAATATTTGAAAAAATATTATCTAAGGCAGATATTTTAGTAGAAAATTTTAAACCTGGCACTTTAGAAAAGTGGGGCTTTGGTTGGAAAGATGTAAGTAAAAAGTACCCTAAATTAATTTATGCATCAGCATCTGGTTTTGGACAAACGGGACCTTTAAAAGAGCTCCCAGCATATGATATGGTCGTCCAAGGAATGGGGGGATTAATGAGTGTTACAGGTCATCCTAATTCTGAACCCACGAGAGTTGGAACTTCTATTGGTGATATTACTGCTGGTCTATTTACAGCAATTGGAATTAATGCTGCTTTATACGATAGACAAAAAACTGGCAAGGGAGCTTTTATAGATGTTTCAATGTTAGATTGTCAAATAGCAATTTTAGAAAATGCAATTGCAAGGTATCTCTCAAAAAATGAAATTCCAGAACCAATGGGTTCAAGACATCCATCTATTGCTCCCTTTGAGGCTTTTAAAACAAAAGATGGCTACATAATTATTGCTGCAGGAAATGATAAACTTTTTGCAAAACTTTGTGATGTATTAAAAATTCCTGAAGCTTCAAATGATGAAAGGTTTAATACTAACTTGTTACGATGTGAAAATATGGATCAATTAAAAAAAATTTTTGAAAAACAATTAAATTCAAAAACTACTAATGAATGGGTAAAAGAAATGGAAGCATTGAAAATTCCATGTGGACCAATTTTTAATATAAAACAAGCTGTCGAAAATCCTCAAATTCAAGAAAGAAATATGATTGTGAAATCATATCATAAAATTATTGGTGAATTTAAATCTGCAGGAAACCCAATTAAAATGTCTACTTATAAAGATGAAAATACACGGGGTGATATTCCTGATTTAGATGAGCACAGAGAAAAAATAATAAAGGAATTTAGTTAATTTATTCTTGATTTTCTGTTTCGTCAGATACAGTCTCTTCTTGATCTTTCATTTCGTCTAATGAAACATCAGTCTCTTCTTCTTGTATGTCTTCAACAGGTTCAGATGAAGGTTGTTCAGCTGTATTTTGTAACTCTGCTAAATCATCTTTAGAAACTTGAATTTTTTCTGGGATTTTTCTAGCTCTTTTAGATGGAAGGATTGGTACACCACTTTTTGAAATCTCACCTTTGTAAAGATTTTCAAAATCGTCACCAATATCATCTTCGTCCTCTGAGGCGTCATCAATTTGCTCAACATGCTTTCTCAATTTATAGACCGCTGCATCAGTTAAATCTGGAACTTTAATAGTTTCCTCAGCAATTTCTCTTAATGCTATGACAGTGTTTTTGTCATTATCTCTATCTAATGTGGGTTCTAATCCAGAATTAAGTTGAGTTGCTCTTTCTTTTGCAACCAGAACTAGTTCATAAGGACTATCTACTTTATCTATACAATCTTCAACTGTAACTCTTGCCATGGACGGTTAGATACACCTCGATTATAAAAAAATCAAGCAGTATTAGAGATAAACTGGATTTAATTTTTTTCTAATGGTGAAAAGTAAAGCTATAGAGCCTGCAATTGCAATTGCTGCAATAAATGCGATTTTTTCAATTGAAAATCCAGCATCAATAAAAAAACCAAACAATGCTGTACCAAAAGCAGTTGCAAATACCATTAAAGCTGTAGTCAAAGCTTTAATAGATCCAATATATTTTACCCCGTAAATTTCTGCCCATGTTGATGATCCTAATAAGTTTGCTAGACCGTTTGATATTCCAACCAATCCAAGAAATAAAAAAGCAGTTTGTGGGGCATCAAAATATATGATCACTAAAGTTCCTAAGAATAATGGAATATTCATATAGATTAGTAATTTTCTACTTGTAAACTTATCAATTAAATAACCTGCAACAATTAAAGTAATCACAGAAAAAATCGAGTAAGACATAAAAGATTGCGCAATCGTATACTCACCCCACCCTTTAGAATTAGTGACAAATGATTGATACACAAATACTCCTGTTGCTATCCAGGGCATTGCTAACATGTTTAATGAGATAATGTAAAATCTATAATCTCCAAGAACTTCGACTCTTTTCCAGTTTTTAATATTATCCTCTTTTAGTTTTTCATTTTGGTTGCTCTCTCTAGTATCTAATTTCACATCTTTAACCAAAAGATAAGATGCTAAGGGTAAACAAATTAAAACTATTAAAGAAAAGATTATCCATAAATCTTGCCAAATAATCATTGTTAAAAGGTAAACAATTAACACAGGCATTATAAATTCTGCTGAAGATAGACCAAACCATATAATGCTTAACGCTTTACCTCTAGATTTTGTGAAATATCTTGAAATAGTAGTTGAAGCTGTATGAGACATTAATCCTTGCCCAGAGAATCTCATTAAAAAAATTGCAACAAATAAAAAAGCTACTGATGATGTTTTGGAAAAGAAAAAAGAGGAAAAAGATAAAAGTATCGTAACAAAGATTGCAAATTTTATCACATTTACATCATCAATTTTTTTTCCAATCCAAATAAGAAGCAAACTACTAAATAGAGTTGCAGATGCATAAATCGTGCCAAATTGTCCATGTGTTATAGAAAGTGTTTCTCTTATACTAGAATTAAACAGTCCTATAAAAAAACTCTGTCCAAAACACGAAAAAAATGTAAAAATAAAACCAAAAATAATTACTTTTAAACTTAAACTTTTAAACATATAAATAATTTATGACTTGTAATGTTGCATTCATTGGTCTCGGGGTAATGGGTTATCCGATGGCTGGTTATATATCAAAAGCTGGGCATAATGTAAGTGTTTTTAATAGAACAACTGCCAAAGCTGAAAAATGGATTTCTGAATATAAAGGCAAAATGGCTTCAACACCAAAAGAAGCTGCAGAAGGTGCTGATTTTATTTTTACTTGCGTAGGTAACGATGAGGATTTGAAACAAGTTACTTTAGGAGAAAATGGATTATTTCATAGTGCTAAAGAAGGTTCGATATATGTAGATAATTCAACTGTGTCTGCAGCGGTATCTAGAGAACTTTATAATAAAGCTAAAGAAAAAGGATTTGCTTTTTTAGATGCACCAATTTCTGGAGGTCAATCTGGAGCTGAAGGTGGAATTTTAACAGTTATGGTTGGTGGTGATGAAGAAGCTTTTAAAAAAGCTGAACCAGTAATTGATTGCTATAGTAAAAAAGTAAAATTAATTGGTTCATCAGGAAGTGGTCAACTAACCAAAATGATGAACCAAATGTGTATTGCAGGAGTTGTTCAAGGTTTATCAGAGGCTATTAATTTTGGAATAAATGCTGGTTTAGATATTGATAAAGTAATGGAAACTATATCAAAAGGAGCAGCACAATCTTGGCAAATGGAAAATAGGTATAAAACAATGGTCGAGGATAAATTTGATTATGGATTTGCAGTTGATTGGATGAGAAAAGATTTAAAAATCGTAATCGAAGAAGCAAAAAGAAATGGTTCACCAGTTCCAATTACTGAAATTGTTGATGAGTATTATGCTGATGTTCAAAAAATGGGTGGCAATCGTTGGGATAGCTCTAGTCTAATCGCTAGACTCAAAAAAAAGAAATAAACCAATGTCAAATACTGTCCCATACTATGAGGACTTTTCCGAAATAAAGAAAAAAATTTGGTTAATGCTAGATGATGCAGTTACTAATAGATCATCACCTTTTCGAATTCCAGTATTTGTCTGTGGGGATCAATCAGACTTTGATGGAAGAATTGTTGTTCTTAGAAAATCTGACCAATCAAATAATCTTCTTCAGTTTCATAGCGATATAAGATCTGACAAAATTCCAAAATTAAAAAAAAATAAAAATGCTGCTTTAATATTTTACGATAAAGATGAAAAAATTCAGCTTCGAGTTAAAGTTAATTGCATAGTCAATCATGAAAATGAAATAACTGAGCAATCATGGTCAAAAACTGCTCATGTAAGTAGAAAATGCTATTTAGTAAACAATGGACCAGGAACAGAAACGGATGAACCAAGCTCAGGTTTAAGTGAAGACATTGAAAAATCAGGCTTTACTATGGAACAAAGTGAAGAAGGTTATAAAAACTTTACTGTAATTCAATGTAATATTGAGAGTATTGAGTGGCTCTATCTTGCAGCAAAAGGCCATAGAAGAGCAAGATTTGACATTTCAAATAATAAACAAAACTGGCTAGTTCCATAAAATGCTAAGTGGATTTATTATTGCTGTAGCACTTGTTTTAGGTGGATTGGCTGTTATGAGGTTTGGAATATTTCAAATCAGAAAATTTAAAAAAGGAGAAACTAAAGTCACAAAACCAATTGAGCCAATAGATGCTATTACAAATCCTATTGCAGCAGAACTTCCAATTGCTCTACTAATAGGATATCCAAAATATCTTAGGATTGGAACATTCATCATGGCTCCAGTAATACCCATAGGTGCAGATATAAAGCCAGAAATGAAACCAAACGTTGCTCTTGGTAGAAACTTAAACTTTTTATTTTTTTTTAATTCCTGTTTTACTAGTAATAAATATCCACCAAAAAAATATACAACTACAGCAAAAAATAAAACTAAAGATTTTGTATTTAACAATGCTGCCATGTATGTACCAAGCAAAACTCCAAATATAACAAATAGACCATAAGTTTTTAAAATATTTGTATCTACAGCTTTATGTTTTCTATGAGTCATAACTGACACAAAAGCAGTGAAAATTGTAATAGAAAATGCGGTTCCTACTGAAAGATGCATCAAATAAGATTTATCGACATCTGCTGTTTCAAAAATAAAAAAAAGCACAGGCACAGAAATTAGGCCTCCACCTATCCCAAAGTAACCTGCAAAAAATCCTACGGGAAAAGCAGTTATTATCATTAATAAAATTAAAAGATAATATTGATTAGAAAGAATAGTATTAATCAATTCGACCTGCCGAATGTAATTTAGGAGAAAGTCTAACTTTATCCATAATATGATCGATTTTTTTTACATCCGCATCTCTTACACACATATTTTCACTCAAATATCTTTTCCAGTGGCTTGAACCTGTTTGTCCATGGAATAAACCTAATGTATGTCTCATAACTTGATTTACTCTTGTACCCATTTGTACTTGAGCCTTAACATAATCAATTAACTCCTCAACAATTTCTTCTCGCTCTTTAATATCGCTATTATTAAAAATCTCTTTTTCAATATCAGCCAAAAGATAAGGAGAATGATAAACAGATCTTCCAATCATTGCTCCATCTACTTTATCTAAATGATCTTTTACTTCTTTGACTGAAGTGACACCGCCATTAATAATTATTTCAAGGTCTTTGAAATCTTGCTTTAGTTTATAAACATAATCATATTTTAAAGGAGGTATATTAAGATTTTGCTTGGGCGTAAATTTACCTAGCATTGCTTTTCTTGCATGAATTATAAAAGTTTTAACCCCAGTCTCCTTTAAAGTTTTTATGAAATTAAAAAAATGTTCGTAATCCTCAACATCGTCATATCCAATTCTAGTCTTAACTGTAACTGGCAAAGATGTTGAGTTAATCATTTCTGACAAACAATTAGCCACTAAATTTGGTTCTTTAATTAAACATGCGCCAAATCTATTTTTTTGGACTTTTTTACTTGGACAACCTAAGTTTAAATTAATTTCATCATAACCATAATCTTCGCCAATTTTAGCAGCATTTGCTAATAATTTTGGGGTAGAGCCACCTAATTGTAAAGCGACTGGTTTTTCTCTTAGATCAAACGATAATAATCTATCTTTATCTCCTCTATCAATTGCTTCGGAAACCACCATTTCTGTATAAAGAAGCACATGTTTACTTATCAATCTTAAAAAGTATCTTTCATGCCTGTCAGTACAATCCATCATAGGAGCAACTGATACCAATCTATTAATCTTAGACATGTTT
>CACDRY010000019.1 GCA_902555275.1 uncultured Pelagibacteraceae bacterium | reverse complement strand
CTGCCATTTTAATAGAGCTTGCATCTTTTTTATATGCATCAACTACATCTTTAAAATTTTTATAAGGTGAATTTTTAGCAACTGCTATAGCACCATAATCTCCAATAACACCAGCTATTGGTACAACATCTTTGTATGATAAAGTTCCACTTCCACTTACATAACCTTTATGTCTTGTAATTGATCTTAATACTAATGGTGTTGATTGAACTAAGACTGTATTTGCAGGCTTATTATTAATCATGTAAGCTAATGCTTTTCCACCACCACCGCCTGACATATTTTCAAATGATGCACTTTTTAACATACCAGCTTTTGTTAAAGCTTCTCCAGTACCTCTAGCAGTTCCATCCCAACCACCACCAGCACCACCACCAATTACAAAATGCAATTTATCAATTGCTATTGAACTAGTTGTTGTTGCTGAAAGTATAAGAATTGCTGAGAATAAAACTGAAATTATTGATTTAATTAGTTTCATTATTTTCTCTCCTATTATAATTATAATTAGTTATTAAACATAAATTAAAATTCAGTGTCAATGAGGATTTATCACTTACATGTCAAGCGTAATACCATTTAAACGATTATTTAATGAGCTAAACATTAGCTATAAAGCTTTAATCATTGGAGTAATTGGAGGTTATATTGGAACTCTGATTAATCTTCCTTTACCATGGTTACTTGGTGCTCTAGGTTTAAATCTTTGCATTGCTTTCACTAATTTTAAAATTGAATTCTCAACAAAATTACTTAATCCAGTTTTTCTGATGGTGGGGATTATTTTAGGCGGAACGTTGAATGTATCTTTATTATATAAAATTCATTTATGGATATTCTCATCTATGGCTATGGTTGTTTGTACTATAGTCAGCACTATTTTAGCAGGATATTATTTTATTAAAGTTTGTAAATTTGATAAGTTTATTGCAACACTTGCCGCATTACCTGGGGCATTTGTCCCTATTGCTGCTGCACTTTTAGAATATGGGAAAAAAGAAAATCATAAACAAGTTTTAATTCCTCAGGCTACAAGAGTTATATTTATTGTAAGTTTTGTTCCTATATTGTTTATCAACAAATTAGGATTTTCCGAAATCACAGGTTATAATTATGATAATACATACGATATAAAGTATTTTTTTGAAATATTATTTCTAATAGTTATTTGTTATTTATTTTCTATTTTATTAAAAAAATTAAATATCCCTTCACCAATTCTTGTTGGTGCTATGGCTTTATCAGGTTTATTTTATACTTTTGAGATAGTTAATTCTAGGTTTCCAGATACAGTAATAAACATAGCTTTCATTTTTTTGGGAACTGCTCTTGGAAGTAGACTTAATGGATTAAAAGTAAAAGAATTATTCTTTTATATATTTCACGGTATAATTGTCTGCTCTATATTAGTTATTGTTGCAATGGTTACAGCTTACTTTCTCCATTATTTAGGTTTTGATTTTATTCCAACTTTTTTAAGTTTTGCTCCGGGAGGAATTCATGAAATGGTTGTTATTAGTGTTGCTTATAATATTGACCCGATTTTTGTAAGTTATCATCATTTTTTAAGGATATTGATAATTGTAGCCTTTTTACCTTTTTTGCTTAAAAAATTTGGCAACTACTCGATTAAAAAGACAAAGTTTAAATAAAATCAAATATTAATTTTGTACTACTAATAAGAATTAAACCATAGATGATGTTATAAAACAAATTTTCCTCTATAATTTTAAGTAATTGATATCCAATAAATATTCCAATTAGAGCTAAAGGGAAAAGAGAGACAGATTGATATAAAGTATCAAAATTCATCATTGATAGGTAAATATACAAAGGTAACTTTATTAAGTTAACACAACTAAAAAAGATAATTCTCGTTCCTACATAAATTTCTTTCTTTAATCTTAATGGGAGCAAGTAAAGACTTGTGGGGGTTCCACCTGCATGAACACAAAAACTTGAAAACCCTGCAATAGATGAGCAAATTGCACCCTTTAAAAAATTTTGCTTAGCTGGAACTGTCTTTTCTTTTTTAAATAAAAAATAGTGTCCAGCAAATAAAAATCCCATTATTCCAACTATTAATTTAAGTAAATCCTCTGAAAAATGATTGAATGTGAAGGAACCGATTACAATCCCTATTACAGCAAACGGTACAATTACTTTCAATATACTAAAATTAAACTCTCTTCTAAATCTGTAAACAGCAATAATGTCTGAAAAAATTAAAATAGGTAGAATAATTGCTAATGCCTGCTGTAATGGCATTACAACTGTCATCAATGGGACTGATATTAATGATATAGAACCACCTAAACCTGATTTTGCAATACCATACAAAATAATTGCTGGAACTACACTTATGAAAAAAAGGAAATTAATTTCCATTAATTTAAAGATTTTAAAAAATATTCAAATACTTTTTCAGGAGATAATTTATTTAAGTCTGTTACTTGAATTGCTTTAAAATTTTCTCTCTCTATACTCACTTTGTATGCAGTAGTATGAGAACCGAATAAAGCTAAACCTTTAGCTCCCAAATGTGCTGCTATATGTGCTGGTCCAGTGTCATTTGCTACAACGAAAGAACTGTCTTTTATTAAAGTAGCAAGTTCGGAGATATCTAAAGATCTATTTTCTTTTAAAATTGAAATAGCATTGATTTCTTTTGTCTTATTAATCTCATCAGGACCAGGAGCAACTATAATTTTGTATTCATCTTTAAATTTATCCTTAATTAAATCTATGAGTTTATTGTAATTAGGCCATTTTTTAATTGCCAAATGTGGTGAACAGAAAGGAAATAAGACTATATATTTATTTAAATCAAATTTTTTTTTTATATTTTCTATATTGGAACAAGCCCACTTAAAATCAGGAAACATAGTGTATTTAGTATTAACTCCAGATGTTTCTAGTTGATGTTTAAATCTATTTAAAACAGGATTCTTATCAAATTCATACTTGGATTTATCTTTTGGCAACGTAGTTTCAGAAGACGACCAAACAAGATTATCAGCATATGGAAACAATATTTTTTTATAGAAACTTGAACGCGAAGAATTTTGTAAATCAAAAACTTTTATAAATTTATATTTTTTTAATTTACGCATGAGATTAAATAAATAAATCAAATTAAATCTTGATAATCTGTTATCCAAAATTATATCCTCTAAATATGGATTTTTTTTGAAAAGATTAATGTAAGGCTTTGATGTTAATAAATAGACTTTATCATCTTTGTGAAAAGCAGAAATATCTTGAATTGCACCACTAGCTTGGGCTATATCACCTAAAGATCCATGTTTAATTATAAGAATATTAGACATATTTTAAACAACTTAACATACTATGTTTATTTATGAATAAAATTTTAGTTGAAGTATCTGTAGGTGAACTTTTAGATAAAATTTCAATTTTAGAAATCAAGAAAGAAAAAATTAAGGATCTTGAGAAACTTAAATTTATAAATGATGAATATAGTGTACTGAAAGATCAATTAAATAAAAATGTTAAATCAGATGAAAAACTTAGTGAATTATTCAATTCATTGAAAGAAATTAATGCAAAACTCTGGGTTATTGAAGATAATAAAAGATTATGTGAAAAAAATTCTGATTTTGGTGAAAAATTTATAAAACTTTCAAGAGATGTGCACTTTTTAAATGATGACAGAGCAAAACTTAAGCTAGAAGTGAATAATCATACAGGCTCTAAAATTAAAGAGATTAAAGAATATACAAGCTACTGATTATTAAGTGAGCGATAAATCTTCAATAAAATACATATTAAGTTTATCTATACCAATATTTTTTGCTAACCTTGCAATACCTCTAGTTGGAATTGTTGATACGACATTAATGGGAAATATGAGTAATCAAGGTTATCTCACTGCTACAAGTATAGCTTCCAGTTTTTTTTCATTAGTATTTTGGAGTTTTGGTTTTTTAAGAATGGGAACTGTTGGCCTTGTAAGTCAATCATTTGGAAGAAATGATTATATAAGTATCTTAAATATAGTTTTTAGAAATCTATTATTTGTGATTTCAATATCAATTTTATTAATACTATTCCAAAAACAATTATTAAATTTATGTCTAATATTTTTTGATCTATCGCTTGATACAGAAAAAAAATTCAATGACTATTTTAATATAAGAATTTACTCATCTTTTTTTGAATTGACAATTTATATTGTTGTAGGCTTATTTATTGGATTACAAAAGACAAAAATTTCAAGTGTTGCAATTGTTTTATTGTCTATTCTAAATATTTTGTTTAGCTCTATTTTAGTACTAAAATTCAATTTAAATATTAAAGGTGTCGCATATGGAACTTTGCTTGCCGCAGGAGTAACATCGTTTTTATTTTTATTTTATATTTTCTATTATTTAAGAAAATATGTATCTTTAAACTTTAATATTAAGGAAATTGTAAATACCTCAAAATTAAAATATTTATTAGATATAAATTTAAATATATTTTTAAGAACTATTTTATTAACTTTTTCTTTTTTTTGGTTTACTTATCTAGGTGGGAGAATTGGCGAAGAATTTATTGCAGCTAATACAATTTTAATAAATCTAATATTTTTATCTGCATTTATTTTAGATGCTTATGCCTTTTCAACTGAAGGTATAGTTGGATATTCTATTGGTAAAAAAAATAAAATACTTTTTACAAATATAGTTAAAAACTCTTTTATTTTGAGTTCTTTAACTGGAATTTTGATTTCTCTGTTTTACCTGTTTTTCAAAAATTCATTTATAGATTTTATGACTGACATAGAGAATGTAAGAGACATTAGTTATCAGTATTCATTTTGGTTAGTGATTCTACCTTTTGTTTCGTCTTTTTGTTACCAATTAGATGGAATATTTATTGGAGCATCTCAAACACAAGAGCTGAGAAATGCCATGTTTATCTCTGTTGTTATTCATTTAATAAGTTCATTTATGCTTGTTGAAGGGTTTGGTAATCAAGGTTTATGGATTTCACTCACTATATTTTTAATTTTACGAGCTCTCACATTAGTTATTTATTTTAATAGAATTTACTTAAAAATTTAAATTAGTTATTTAAGGCTTGGAATAACTTTTCTTAAATCCATAGCTATTTTTGGAATTATATTTGAATATATAATTCCTTTACCAACTTTCTTAAGAGCCATTATTTTACCATCAGGTGAAATAATAACTGTATGCCCAAAAGTTTCTCTTTTAATCGTATTTTTTCCTGTTTGATTAGGTGCAAAAATATAACAAAAGTTTTCAATTGCTCTTGCTTTTAATAAAGTTAACCAATGTCTTTGACCAGTTGTTTTAGTAAATGCAGATGGAACAGTTATAAAACTTAGATTTCTTTTTGATAAGTTTCTATAAAGTTCTGGAAATCTTAAATCATAACAAATTGAAAGACCTATACTTCCCCAGGGTAATTTAGCTGATACTAATTTTTTACCTGCCTTAAATACTTTACTTTCTTTATGTTGTTCTTTTTTTGAAACTTTAACATCAAACATATTTATTTTATCGTAATAAGTATTTATTTTACCCTTAGGTCCAATAAGAATAGATCTATTTCTTAATTTGCTTTTTTCTTTAATGCACATTGAGCCAAGAAGTATCCATTTCTTCTTTGTTTTAGCTATAATTTTTACTTTCTTTATTATTGGATCATGTTTCATTTCATATGAATATTTAAATAAATTATTTTTGTCAGCAGACATCAATGAAGAAGTTTCTGGAGTAATTATTAAGTCTGCTTTATTTACAATTGCTTGATTAATATATTTTACAATATCTTTAAAATTTTTATTATAATCTTCCCCACTAGATAATTGAATACAAGCTACTTTCATGTTTGAAATCCGTATTTTTTTTCTAAATACTTTATAATATTGTGAATTATAAATGTAATAAATAAATAAATTATTCCTGCTGTAATAAAAGCCTCAAAAGGTTTAAAAGTTAAAACATTTACTTTTCTAGCTTCACCCATTAAATCCATGATAGTTATAACACTTGCAAGTGAAGTGCCTTTCAGAATTAATATTATTTCATTCCCATATGCTGGAAGTGATTGTTTTATAGCTATTGGCAATTGAATTCTGTAAAAAGTTATTTTTTTTGTTACTCCTAAACTTTGAGCGGCTTCAATGTAACCCTTTTTGATTGTCTGAAATGCTGATCTTAGTATCTCAGATGTATAAGCTCCTGTATTTAAAGAAAATGCAATTATTGCACACCAATATGGCTCCTTTATTATTACCCAAAAAAATGAATTTCTTAAAAACTCTATATTAGCTAATCCATAATAAATTAAATATAATTGAACTAGTAATGGTGTTCCTCTAAAAAAATAAGAATAACCATAAGCAAACTTACTAATTATTGGATTTTTATTTATTCTTAAAATTGCAAAAATAAAACCTATTATTAATCCAAAAAACATTGATGATACTAGGATTTGAAGAGTGATAACTGCACCACTTAATAAGCTGGGAAAAATACTAATCATTAATTTTATGTCCATCAGTATCCTTTGCTATATTTTATTTCTAATTTATTAATTAATTTCATGCTCAAGAAAGTAAGCATCAAGTATAATACAGCTGCTACTGAATAAAAAAATAAAGGATCTCTAGTTGAACCAGCAGCAATATAAGATTGCCTCATTATTTCTACTAATCCTGTAACAGAAATTAAAGAGGTATCTTTTAAGGTTATTTGCCAAACGTTACTGAGGTTTGGAATTGATAACCTCAACATTTGCGGTAAAATAATTTTGTAAAATTGAATATATTTTTTTATACCCAAAACTTTTGAAGCCTCAAATTGACCTTTATCGATTGATAAAATGGCACCCCTAAAAACTTCAGTAGAATATGCTCCGGAAATAACCCCAATTGCAAGAGCACCAGTTATAAATGCATTTATTTCAATATAACCATCATATCCAAAAATTGAAGCCACATACATTACGGCTCCTGTACCACCAAAAAATAATAAATAAATTACTAATAGTTCTGGAACACCTCTAATAATTGTAGTGTAACAATTTCCAATAACATTTAGTTTTTTATTTTTAGATAATTTTAAAGGAGTAAATATTAATGCAAACGCAAATCCGATTACCATTGCAGAAATAGATACAGCAATTGTCATTAGGGTTGCGAAAAACAGTTCGTCTCCCCAACCAGTATCTCCAAATGATAGAAGTTCCATATAGATTGGCGACTATATATTATAGCCGCCATATCTAAAATTAATTACATAGAAGCGTCAAAACCAAACCATTTAATAGCAATTCTGCTAATATGGCCGTCTTTTCTTGCTTTATCGATTGCTTTGTTAAAAGCTTTTAAGAGTTTAGTATCGTCTTTTCTAATACCTACCCCTACACCATTACCAAATGCACCACCAGAAAAAGTTGGTCCCACAAGTACAACGGCTTCACCAGATTTTTCTGCATAGTCAGTAAATGCTACCGCAGCAGCTAAAGCAACATCACATCTACCATTACTTAAATCGAGATTAACCTCATCTTGAGTTTTATAAGTTTTCAAATTTATTTTTCCAACATCACCAGACTCTAAGAAATTTTGGTGGATTGTTCCAATTTGAGTACAAACTGTTTTGCCTGATAAAGCTGATGTTAAAGTTTTCATAGCTTTATTTACAGACGAACCACCTAAATTTAAATTCACAGCTTCTGGAGTATCGATTCCCTCTAAGTCTGAACCTTTCATGACAGCCAAGGATGCTACTTCATCAGCATATCCTTGTGAAAAATTAATTGTTTTCATTCTTTCATCGGTGATTGACATTCCAGCCATTATAGCATCAAATTTTTTTGATGTTAAAGCTGGTATCATACCATCCCAATCTTGCTCAACGATTTCACATTGCTGCCCTATGTATCTGCAAAGTGTCCATGCAAGCTCTACTTCAAATCCAATAAGTTTACCTGAAGCATCTTTTGAATTCCATGGTGGGTATGCTCCCTCCGTTCCAATCTTAATTTTATCAGCATTAGAATTACTAATTAAAAATAAAGATAACAGAACTGTTAAAAATATATTTTTTATTACATTCATTATTTCCTCCATTAAAAGAATAATTATTTCATAATTTTTGAGATTTAAAAAGAAGTTTCTAGTGATTTATCGATGAAGAAAAATTCCAAGAACAATCAAAACTTGGTATATAAACTCTAGATAATTTAGTATTACCAAAATTTTCATTAAATATGTTTAGCCAATTCTCTACTTGTTTAGGTTTTTTATCTTGGCTTCCGACCTGAGCTGTAATGACTCCTTTTGGCTTTAAAATTCTTACAAGTGAATTCATATTTTTAGCAGCTAAATCTATACAGTATTGGTCATCATTTAAATCAACATATATCTGATCATATGTATCATCTTTGACTGTTTTAATGCTTTCAAAAGCATCTCCCCAAACACATTTTACTGAATTTTTCTCTGTCGCTTTCTCACCTATTTTACCTAGATGCTTATCACATACTTCAACTACTTCAGGGTCTAACTCATACCAATCAATAAAACTAAAATTTTTAGATATACATTCTCTTGCTACACCACCATCTCCACCACCTATGATAGCTGCTTTTTCTTTACTTGAATTTAATTCAAGTCCTGAATTTACAAAAGTAGAGCTATAAAGATATTCATCTTTTTCTGCTACTTGAATTTCATTATCTATAAACAAAGCTTTTCCAAATTGTTCTAGTTCTAGAATCTCAATATGTTGGCCTACCTTTGACTTAAAATTTTCAAAAACATTATTAACTACATATGATTTTTTTAAACCAGGTGAACTATAATTATCATGATAGAGATCTACTGTGTCTCTATTAAATTCTTTTATAATTATTTGTGAATGTTCTATCTCATCTTTAATGATATCTAAAGCAACAGAGGGTGAAATCTTCGCACATGTAAAAAAGTCAAAACTTATAATTCCCTTTTCTGGAAATGTATGAAAACTAATATGACTTTCAGCCAACAATGCAACTAAAGTAAATCCTTGTGGTTCAAATTTATATTTAGAAATTTCAAGCACTGTAACCTTCGCTATTTTCGCGATTTTATAAACTAATTTCTCAAAGAAAACAGGATCGTATTCCTTTTTTGTGCCTATTATATCAAGCGTAATATGTTCTCCAACTTTAGTCATATGAATATTTGATAACTTTACTAATTTAATTTTTTGCTTCTTTCAAATAAAAAACTACGATAATAATTTATGTGAGGATATTACTTTGAAAAATAATTGGTCAAATATAGAAGCTAAAAAATATATATCAAAATACAAGAAACTGGGTCATTCTAGGGATATGGCGCTGAGAGTTTATACAACTAGATTGCTAGGAAGAAATAGTGAATTGGTTTTACATGGAGGTGGTAATACCTCTGTTAAAACTACAGTTAAAGATTTAGATGGAAAAAACTATGATGTTTTGTGTGTAAAAGGGAGTGGATGGGATATGGCAGAAATTGAGCCAGAAGGTTTGCCAGCTGTAAAACTAAAACCTCTTTTGGCATTAAAGAATAAAAAAAAATTATCAGATGAAGAAATGGTAGCATATCAAAAAAGGAATTTAATTAATATTAAATCTCCAAATCCGTCAGTTGAAACTTTTCTTCATGCTTTTTTACCATTTAAGTTTGTTGACCATACACATTCTGATGCGATTATGAACGTAACTAACAGGCCAAATGGTATTTCTTTTTGTAAAAAGATATTTGGAAAAAAAGTAAGTATTATTCCTTATGTAATGCCAGGATATGGATTAGCTCAAAAGATTAAAGAGGTTTACTTAAAAAATCCAAATATAAACTGTCTTATTTTGCTTAATCATGGAATTTTCACGTTCTCTAACGATGCAAAAGAATCATATGATCTAATGATCAAATATGTGAGTGATGCTGAAAAGGCTATAAAAAAATTAAAAAGAAAAAAAATCAAACAAATAAAAAGTTTAAATACTAAAATTACTCCTGCACAAATAGCACCAATACTTCGAGGACTAACATCCAATGGTGCAAATAAGAAATTTATTCTTACTTTTAGAAACAATAAAATATTGAAGTATTTTATTGATGGAAAAGAGGTGTCAAGATATTCTACAGAAGGAACTGCAACACCAGATCATGTAATAAGAGTTAAACCCTTTCCTTTAATTATAAAACCTAAACCTAAATCCACAATTAGTGAATTTGAAAAAACTGCAAAAAAAGCATTTATAAATTATAGGAAAAAATATTTGCAATATTTTGAACGAAACCAAAAAAAGGTTAAAGAAAAAAAGACAATGCTAGATACTTCACCAAGAGTAATAATAGTACAAAATATTGGGATATTTTGTGTAGGTAACAGTCTTAAAGCTGCAAATATTGCTGTTGATTTGACAGAGACTAACGCAAGAGTAATTTCGTCTGTTGAAGAAACCTCTAAGTATAAATTTATAACAAAAA
>CACDRY010000018.1 GCA_902555275.1 uncultured Pelagibacteraceae bacterium | reverse complement strand
TTATTCCTCTTATTTGTTATGAGATAATTTATTCTGGAAAAATAAACAAAAGTAAAAAAAGTTATGATTTTATTTTAAATATATCAGAAGATGGTTGGTTTGGAGATTCAATTGGTCCACATCAGCATTTTTCCCACTCAATCTTTAGATCAATTGAAGAGGGCAAGCATGTTATTCGCTCATCTAACAATGGTATTTCAGCTTTAATAAATCCAAAAGGCCAGATAATTAATAAGATTTTAACAACCGACAAGGGATTTATTGAAATTAAATCTTTTAAAAAGTCCAATAAAACAATCTTTAGCTCACAAGGTAATAAGATCTTCTTTTATTTTATGTATATTTATATTAGTTTAATTTTTTTTTTTAAAATACGGGAGAATTAATGAAAAAAAATTTTTTATTTACTAGCGAGTCAGTGTCAGAAGGACACCCAGACAAAGTTTGTGACAGAATTTCAGACATGGTTGTGGATAGCTTTTTGGCTTCTGAACCTCAAGCAAGAGTAGCTTGCGAAACATTAACAACAACAAATAAAGTTGTCCTTGCAGGAGAAGTAAGGGGACCAAAAATTAAAGAAGGTGAGTTAATTTCAAAGGTTAGAGACTGTATTAAAGATATTGGTTATGACCAAGATGGCTTTTCTTGGAAAGAACAAACAAAAATTGAAACACACTTACACTCCCAGTCAGCTGATATTGCAATGGGAGTAGATTCCTCAGGCAATAAAGATGAAGGTGCTGGAGACCAAGGGATTATGTTTGGTTACGCTTGTAATGAAACAGATGTACTGATGCCAGCTCCAATTCATTATTCACATAAAATTTTAAGATTGATGGCTGAAGACAGAAAATCAGGTAAGTTAAGTGGAATAGAGCCAGACTCAAAAAGTCAAATTACTATTGAATACAAAGATGGTATGCCAGCTGCTGTTACATCAGTAGTTATTTCTACACAACATTCAAAAGATGTTAATTTAGCTCAAGTTAAAGAACTTTGTATGCCTTATATAGAAAGATCTATACCCAAAAACTTATTAGGAAGTCTTGATGAAAAAGAGATTTATATCAATCCTACCGGTAACTTTGTAATCGGGGGTCCTGATGGAGACAGTGGTTTGACTGGAAGAAAAATTATTGTTGATACATATGGTGGAGCTGCTCCACATGGGGGAGGTGCATTTTCAGGAAAAGATCCAACAAAGGTTGATAGATCAGCTGCTTATGCATCTAGATATTTAGCTAAAAATGTTGTTGCATCCAAAATTGCTGACAAATGTTTAATTCAATTAGCTTATGCAATTGGGGTATCTAAACCGCTATCAATTTATGTAGATTTATTTGATAATGATGAAGATAAAAATATGCATGTTGAAAAACTTATAAATGAAAATTTTGATTTAAGTCCAAGAGGAATAAGAGAAATGCTTGGCTTAAATAAACCGATATATGAAAAAACTGCTGCATACGGTCATTTTGGTAGAATTCCTGAAAGTGATGGTTCGTTTTCATGGGAAAAAACAGACAAATCAAACATTTTTAGCAACTAAATATTGTTGAAAACCGGCAAAAAATAACTATATTTCAAGCACATTACTGAATTTCAAAAATGGGCCCAGGCCCATTTTTTTTTGGAAAAAAATTATGTTAAATAGAAGAGCTGATAAATTAGAATTACTAAGAATTGCTGAAGCAGTTGCTTTAGAAAAATCCATTGATAAAGAACTTATAATTGGATCAATGGAGACAGGAATCGCTAAGGCAGCAAAATCTAAATTTGGATCTGATAATGAGATTAAAGTAGAAATTAACAGGGATAATGGAGATATAGGCATATTTAGAAGATTACTAATTGTTGAAAAACCAGAAAACTCAAGCTTAGAAATTACTCTAGATGATGCGATTAAACTCAATCAATTAAATAAAGACAAACAAATAGGAGACGAGGTTTTACAGCCTTTACCCTCTTTTGATTTTGGAAGAATTGCAGCTCAAACAGCAAAACAAGTCATTAGCTTTAATGTTAGGGAGGCTGAAAGAGAAAGACAATTCAATGATTTTATAGATAAAAAAGATACAATATTAAGCGGAATAGTAAAAAGATTGGAATTTGGAAATGTTATAATTGATTTAGGTAGAACTGAAGCAATTATTCAAAAAAATGAGATGATACCAAGAGAAAATATAAAAGCTGGTGATCGGATTAAAGCATACTGTCTTGATGTTAGAAGGGAGCCTAGAGGTCAACAAATTTTTTTATCTAGAGCTCATCCAAAATTTATGGACAAGTTATTTGTTCAAGAAGTACCAGAAATTTATGATGGATTGATTGAAATCAAATCATCTTCCAGAGATCCAGGCAGCAGAGCTAAGATTTGCGTTAAGGCTATTGACACTTCACTAGACCCTGTTGGAGCGTGTGTTGGTATGAGAGGGAGTAGAGTTCAAGCTGTGGTAAATGAATTACAAGGAGAGAAAATTGATATTGTTAATTGGTCTGAGGATCCTGCTGTTGTTGTAGCAAACGCATTATCTCCAGCTGAGGTTCAGAGAGTTAATGTCGATAATGACGCAAAAAAACTTGATGTTATATTAACGGAGGAGAATTTGAGCAAAGCAATTGGGAGAAGAGGACAAAACGTCAGATTAGCAACAAAATTATTAAATTATGAAATTAATATAATGACAGAACAAGAAGACTCTGAAAGAAGACAATTAGAGTTCAAAGAAAAAACAGATAATATTGTGAAAAATCTCGAATTAGACGAGACTTTAGGGCAACTTTTAGTTGCTGAGGGATTTTCCTCAATAGATGACATTAAAGATAGCAATACAGAGTCACTTATAAAAATTGAAGGTATTGAAGAGGATACCGCAAAAGAATTAATTGAAAGAGCAAAGGAATTTTACGATAAAGATCAAGAAGAGATATCAAAAAGAATTAAAAATCTAGGAGTAGATACAGATTTAATTAATCTAGATGGACTTACGCCAGGTATGTTGGTCACATTAGGAGAACAAAAAATATTAACTTTAATAGATTTAGCTGACTTGGCATCAGATGAACTAACTGGTACCTATGATGTAGTTAAAGGTGAAAGAGTTAAAATCAAAGGTTATCTAGAGGATTTTGCTTTAACAAAGTCAGAAGCTGACAACTTAATAATGTCTGCTAGAGAAAAAGCCTACAAAGATTGAGAGATGGGAAATGGAAAAGAAAAAATTAAAGTTGTCAATATCAGGAAGTTCACAAAAAACTTTAAGTAGTATAGAACAAGCTAAATCAAAATCAAAAAATACTGTTGTTATTGAGAAAAAAAGCTCAAAGTTTGTTGGTAAATCTCAGTTTTCGAGGCAAAATAACAATAATTTTAAACCTAGCAATAATGTTCAAAAAACAAATAATTTTTCTCGTATATCCACACAACCCTCTTCAGATTTTGAAAAAAGAAAATTAGCAGAGCAAAGAGCAACAAGAAGATTAAAAGGTGAAGCTCCACAAAAAGACAATAAATCTAGCAAAATTGGAGGAAAAAGAAGGGAATTAAAATTAACTGTCTCTAGAGCTTTGAGTGATGACCATTCAGAAACAAAATCAAGAAGTTTAGCATCTTTGAAGAGAGCAAAACAAAAAGAAAATAGAAGCTTAAATCAAAATGAGGAAGAAGATAATTTTAAGCAAATTAAGAGAGAAGTAAATCTTCCAGAAGTTATAACAATCAAGGAGCTAGCAAATAGAATGGCAGAGCAATCAAGTAGTATTATTAAACATTTGCTTAGTATGGGGGTCACAGTTACAATAAATAATACAATCGATGCTGACACAGCAGAATATTTAGTAAAAGAATTTGGTCATAATCCAATAAGAGAAACAAAAGCTGAAGAAATAATTGAAAAAATAAAAGAAGTAAAATCAGAAAATTTACAAAATCGTCCTCCAATCGTTACAGTTATGGGACATGTTGATCATGGTAAAACTTCAGTTTTAGATGTGTTAAGAAAGGCCAATGTAGTTTCAGGTGAATTTGGAGGAATTACTCAACATATTGGTGCTTATCAAATTAATTATCAAAATAATAAAATCACATTCATCGATACCCCAGGACATGCAGCATTTACAGATATGAGAGCTAGAGGTTCTAAGCTAACAGATATAGTAATTTTAGTAGTGGCTGCTGATGATGGTGTAAAACCACAAACTGTAGAGTCAATTAAACATGCGAAGGCAGCTAAAGTACCAATAGTTGTTGCTATTAATAAATGTGATCTACCTGAGGCAGATCCACAAAAAATTAAAAATCAACTTTTAGAATATGAGTTAATTGCTGAAGATCTATCAGGCGACACTTTGATGGTAGAGATCTCAACAAAAACAAAAAGTAATTTAGACAAGTTAGTTGAGGCAGTTTTACTGCAGGCAGAATTACTTGATTTAAAAACTGATTTTGAGACAAATGCAAAAGGTATTGTTCTAGAGTCGAAGATAGATATTGGAAGAGGCCCAGTTGCAAACATTGTTGTAACCGCAGGTACTCTAAAAAAGGGAGATTATTTCGTTAGTGGATTAAAATGGGGAAAGGTAAGAGCAATAATAAATGATCAAGGTAAAAATATTGATATTGCTGAACCAGCTACTCCAATTGAGATTATTGGTATTAATGGTGCAGCAAAATCTGGAGATGATTTTATTGTTTTATCAAATGAAAAAGAGGCCAAATCTCTTTGTGAAGCAAGAGTTGATGAGACAAAAGATGATAAAATACCTTTAAATTTTGTTACACAAGATTCTGCCTTTCAAAATTCAGGCTCTGAGGAATTAAATATAATTATTAAATCCGATGTTCATGGTTCATCTGAGGCAATCAAAAATGCCATCGACCAAATTAAACATGATGAGGTAAAGCCAAAAATACTTCTCTCAGACATAGGAATGGTTACAGAAACTGATGTGACTTTAGCAAAAGCATCTAATGCTATAATAATAGCTTTTAATGTTAAGCCAAGTAAAGAAGCAAAGAAAAGAGCAGAACAAGAAAAAATTTCTATTTCATCCTACAATATAATTTATGAGGTTTTAGATTTTATAAAAGGTAAAATGGCAGGATTGTTGACACCAAATGTGGAAGAGAAAATTATTGGAAGCGCAGAAATTCTTGAGATATTTAAGGTTTCAAAAGTTGGCAAAGTAGCTGGATCAAAAGTAGTTGATGGAGAAATTACTCAAAACTCTAGTGCAAGAGTTATTAGAGACGGTAATATAATATTTAATGGTAAAATCGGATCGATATTTCGTGAAAAAGATCAGACCAAACAAGTTTCTGCAGGGTTAGAATGTGGAATTACATTAAAAGATTTCGCTGATTATCAAAAGAAAGATATTATAGAGGTTTATAACTCGACTATAACAGAGAGAACTATTTAAATGAAAAATTCAGCAAAACCTATTACACAGCGACAATTAAGAGTTGGAGAGATGATAAAACAAGCAATCGGTACACTTTTCATTAAAGATGAAGCTAAAATACCTTCATTATCAACTAGGGAAATTACAGTTACTGAAGTAAGAATGTCACCAGATCTAAAAACTGCAAAAATATTTGTTATGCCTTTGGGTGGAAAAAATACTGAACAAACAATTGAAAAATTGAAAATGTCATCATTTATGATTAGAAAAGTTTTATCAAAGAAAATTATTATGAAATTTTTACCAAAACTTTTTTTTGTAAAAGATAATTCATTTGATTATGCAGAAAAAATTGAAAATTTAATTAAACAAACAAATAAATAAAGGAAAAAATGAAAGAAAAAGTTAAAGAACTTCAAATCCATGATAAGGATACAGGATCTTCAGAAGTTCAGATTGCCCAATTAACAGGTAAAATTGAGAGTCTATCGAAACATATAAAACAGTTCAAAAAGGACAAACATTCCTCTGTTGGCCTTTTAAGAGCAGTAAATAAAAGAAAAAAATTATTAGACTATTTAAAAAAAAATAATATGGACTCTTATAAATCAGTATTAACGAAATTAAATTTAAGGAAATAAATGTTTAAAGTAGTAAAAAAAGAAATAGAAATAAGCGGAAAAAAATTAAGTTTAGAGACTGGAAAGATAGCAAGACAATCAGATGGAGCAATTATAGCCCAATGTGGAGAGACAGTTGTTTTAGCAACAGTTGTTGGTGCAAAGAAGGTAAATCCAGATATGGATTATTTTCCATTGTCAGTCAATTATCAAGAAAAATATTATGCAGCTGGAAAGATACCAGGGGGATATTTTAAAAGAGAGGCTAGACCTACAGAAAGTGAAACTTTAATTTCAAGATTAATTGATAGACCTATCAGACCATTGTTTCCAGATGAATTTAAAAACGAAGTACAACTATTACCAACGGTAATATCTTATGATAAAGAGAATGAACCAGATATTTTATCTATCATTGCATCATCAGCAGCTTTAGCAATCTCAGGAATGCCTTTTATGGGTCCCGTGGGAGCTTCTAGAGTCGGTTTTATTGAAGGAAAATACGTCCTCAATCCATCAAAGAAAGAATTAGAGAAATCTAAGCTAGATTTAGTAGTAGCAGGAACTAAAGATGCAGTTTTAATGGTTGAGTCCGAAGCAAATGGTTTAACAGAGGAAGAAATGTTGAATGCTGTTAAATTCGGACACGAAGGTTTCGTTCCAATAATAGAAATGATTGAAGATCTTGCGAATGAATGTAGAAAAACAGAATGGACAGTTGAAAAAAAAGATCTTTCTGAAATTAAAAAAAAATTAGAAGAAGAATTTACTGAAGATTTGAAAAAAGCTTTCTCTACAAGAGACAAGCAAGATAGATCAAATCAAATTTCTGAAATTAATGAAAAAGCTAAAAAATTATATGAGGAAAATGAAGCTTACACCGATTTAGATGTAAATTCTCAACTGAAAAATCTAGAAAAATCCATTGTCAGAACTGATATTCTTAAAAATAAAAATCGTATTGATGGAAGAGGTCTTTCAGATGTAAGACCAATTATGTGCGAAGTAGGTATATTGCCAAGAGTCCATGGCTCAGCACTTTTTACTAGAGGAGAAACCCAAGCAATTGTCACAACTACTCTAGGTACATCTGATGATGAGCAAAGAATTGAGAGTTTAGATGGTCTTCAAAAAGAAAGATTTATGCTTCATTACAACTTTCCTCCATTTTCAGTTGGCGAAACTGGAAGAATTGGAACAGGTAGAAGAGAGATAGGACATGGAAAATTAGCATGGAGAGCAATTAACTCTTCACTTCCATCAAAAGAAAACTTTCCTTACACATTCAGAATTGTTTCAGAGATCACTGAATCTAACGGTTCATCTTCAATGGCAACTGTTTGTGGAACTTCACTTGCTCTTATGGATGCAGGTGTTCCAATCAAAGAGCCAGTTGCTGGAATTGCAATGGGTTTAATTAAAGAAGGCGATGACTTCACAGTATTGTCAGATATTCTTGGTGATGAAGACCACCTTGGAGATATGGATTTTAAAGTTGCAGGCACTAAAGATGGAATCACATCTTTACAAATGGATATTAAAATTACTGGAATTACATTTGAGATAATGGAACAGGCTTTAAAGCAAGCAAAAGATGGTAGAATTCATATTTTGGGTGAAATGAATAAAGCATTAGATAAATCTAGAGATAATGTTGGCAAACATACTCCAAAAATGGAAAAAATTACGGTCGATAAAAAAGACATTGCAGCTGTGATTGGGAAAGGTGGGGCAACAATCAGAGAGATTGTTGAAAAATCAGGTGCTAAAGTTGATGTGAATGATGAAGGTGTAGTAACAGTTGCTGCTCCAGATGAAGAGTCGAGAAATATTGCAATTCAAATCATTAAAGACATTACTGCTAAGGCTGAGTTAAACAAAATTTATAATGGAAAAGTTATGAAAATTATGGAATTTGGTGCTTTTGTCAATTTCTTAGGAAAACAAGACGGACTTGTTCACATTTCTGAACTTGCAGATAAGAGAGTTGCTAAAGTAACAGATATTGTCAAAGAAGGTGACGAGGTTAAAGTAAAAGTTATCGGATTTGATAGAGGAAAAGTCAAACTTTCTATAAAGCAGGCCGCTATTTAGATAAATGTCCAACCCATTTATTTTAATTGCAAGAATACGCGTTAAAGAGGGTAAGGTTGAAGAGTATCTCAGGATAGCAAAAGAAGCTGATGAGGCTGTTAATGCATCAGAGCCAGACATGCTTATTCATACTTTCGATCAAGATCCAACTGATCCTTTAGAATTTACTTGGAGTGAAGTTTATCGAAATAGTGAAGCTATGCTGCATCATCTTAATAATGCCCCAGTCCAAGATTATGTTGAAAAGCACAACAAAATTGCGGATAGATTCGAAATAGAGGTCTATGGAAATATTACGGAAGAGACTATCAAGGCAATAAAAGATACAAATATCCCTTTCAAGCATTTTAAGACTACTAATGTTGGTTATATTAGAAAAATATAATTACTAACTTTCTGGGATAAAAAGCAAGCAAAGACCATTGCTACAATATCTTTTTCCACCATCTGGACCATCATTGAATACATGGCCGTGATGAGCGCCACAATTTGCACAGCTATATTCAGTCCTCTTCATGCCAAAAGAATAATCAGTTTTTGTTACAAACGCGCCTGGTATTGCCTCAGTGAATGATGGCCACCCAGTTCCACTATCAAATTTTGCAGTGGACTCAAATAGTTTCACACCACAATTAGCACAATGATAAGATCCTTTTCTTTTCTCATAATTTAATTCACTAGTACCTGCACGTTCAGTACCCTCTTCAAACATTATTATTTTTTGCTCATTTGTAAGATCAGGATTAATTATATTGTATTCACTCTCATCTTTCTTTAATTTTTTTTTAAAACCAACTATGTTATTTGCTAAAGATGTTAACGGATAAAATATGAAACTTAATATAGAAGCCCCAGTAATTTTCAAAAACTTTCTTCTCACAACAATTATTTATTAGTTATTTATTTTTTTTCCCAAGCTTATTTATCAAGAATAAAGCTATTGCAGTCAATAGGGCAAAAACTTCTAGTGCATGACCAGAACCCTCTAGAATTAATTGAACAAAAATAAATATTATACAAACTACAAACCAAACTAAAATTAACATAATTATATATTTTAAGATATATTTTTTGGATCTGGCATACCTACTTTATTGTAACCAGCATCAACATAGTGAATTTCACCTGTAACACCACCTGCCATATCGCTTAAAAGATATAATGCTGAGTTTCCAACATCGATATTATCTACATTCCTTTTTAAAAAAGAGTGATCAGCATTCCATTTATATAAAAATTTTGCATCTCCAATGGCTGAAGCAGCCAATGTCTTTATTGGCCCTGCACTTATTGCATTCACCCGTATTCCTTTAGCTCCTAAATCTCTAGCTAAGTACTTAACACTAGATTCTAATGCTGCCTTACAAACACCCATAACATTGTAATTAGGGATTGCTTTATTAGCCTCATAGCTAAGTGTAATCATGCTACCACCATTTTTCATGACTTTTGAAGCTTCTTTTGCAACTTCAGTAAATGAAAAGCACGAAATCAGCATACTTCTTAAAAAATTTTCTCTTGTAGTATTTAGATATTCTCCTGAAAGTTCAGATTTATCAGAAAAAGCAATTGCGTGAACTACAAAGTCTATCTCGCCCCATTGAGACTTAACATCCTCAAATAATTTTATTACATCTTCTTTTTTTTCAACATCGCAGCTAAAAGTAACATTAGAACTTAGTTTTTCTGCAAGAGGAACCACTCTTTTTTTAAGAGCATCACCTAAATATGTAAAAGCTAATTCAGCACCTGCCTCTGAAAGTTTCTGAGATATACCCCATGCAATAGATCTTTCATTAGCAACACCCATTATCAGTCCTTTTTTACCTTTCATTAAAGACATAAGTTAGACTTTCTCAAATACTAGAGTTGCATTTGTTCCACCAAAACCAAAACTATTAGACATTACAGTATTTAATGTTGCTTCTGTTTCTGTTTTAGCGACTATTGGAAATTTTTTAGCCTCTTCATCCATTTCGCTTATGTTAGCTGACCCGGTAATGAAGTTATTTTTCATCATAATTAAACAATATATTGCTTCATGTACTGATGCAGCTCCTAACGGATGACCTGATAAAGATTTAGTTGAGCTAATCTTTGGAATTTCATTTCCTAAAGCTTCTTTAACAGCATTCAATTCAGTAATATCTCCAACTGGAGTAGAAGTTCCATGAGTATTTATATAATCTACTTTATTTTTTGAAGTTGCCATTGCCATTTGCATACATCTTACTGCACCTTCACCAGAAGGCGCTACCATATCATATCCATCTGAAGTTGCTCCATAACCTGTTAATTCTGCGTATATTTTAGCTCCTCGAGCTTTAGCGTGTTCATATTCCTCAAGAACTAAAACCCCTGCACCTCCAGCAATGACAAAGCCATCTCTAGTTTTGTCATAAGCCCTTGAAGCTTTTTCAGGAGTATCGTTATACTTAGAAGATAACGCAGTCATTGCATCAAACATGGCAGTCATTGCCCAGTGTATCTCTTCACTACCACCTGCAAAAACAATATCTTGTTTACCCATTTGAATAAGTTCCATAGAATTTCCAATACAGTGTCCACTTGTTGCGCAGGCTGAACTCATTGTATAGTTTGTCCCTTTAATTTTAAAAGGAACAGCAAGTGTTGCTGAGGCGGTACTCGCCATGGTTCTTGGTACAATAAAAGGTCCCATCAATTTTGGAGTTTTAGCTCTAGTTTTATCAGCCGCTAAAATAACATTTTCAATTGAAGGTCCACCTGAACCCATTACAATTCCTGTTTTGAAATTACTTACTTCACTTTCTTCTAAGCCAGAGTCTTCAATCGCCTCTTTCATTGCAATATAATTGTAAGCGGATCCTGAACCCATAAATCTTATTGTTTTTCTATCTATATA
>CACDRY010000017.1 GCA_902555275.1 uncultured Pelagibacteraceae bacterium | reverse complement strand
AGGATTTTTTTATCTTACTATTTATTTTAATAAATTTTTTTTTTTTAGAGAAGAAAGAAATTATTTTTTTAGGTTTACTAACTTCGCTTCTAGTTTTAAGTAATATGATAGGTATTTTATATTTTGAAAAATTTTACTATTATAAAATAGCACTATTTTATAAAATTTTAATTCCATTAATATTTATTTTTCAAATAAAAAAATTTATTAATGAAAAAAATTATAAATTGATTGGTAGTATGATAGATCTTTCATTTATAATATATCTTGCTTTTATATTGATATTTTATGGTTTTGGTGCCAGATACAATTATTTCGGTTTAGGTTATATCTCATCTTATATGCCGTTATTTCCAGGTAGTTTTCAAATTTTTCCTGAGAGTATCTTTAGAGGAGATAGACATTTAATGGGATGTTTAGCCGCTTTATATTTAACAATAAAATTAAATTTAATCTTACAAAATAAAAAATATTTAAATACTTTAGTTTTTTTTCTAATTACAATATTATTTATGTTTATATTTGAGAGTAGAACATTTTTAATATTTATTGTAATTCAACTATATATAATTTCGAACTTTTTATTCCAAAAATTTCAAAAAAAGAAAACTATTCAACTATTATTTTATATTATTTTATTTATTCTAATTTTTTATTTTTTTAAACTTGCACCAGGATTAGTAGGTGTAGCAGATAGGCTATTCATATTTCACGAGTTTGAACAATTAAGATCAATAATTGAATATCAAATTTATGATATTGGACCTCATACAGAGAGAATCACAAGGTTTTTTGATTTGATTCCAGGAAATTATTTACTCCTCTTAACAGGTGTAGGATTTCTATATAGTGAACCGTTATTTATGGATAGTGGTATAATCTTTTTATTTTTTTCCTTTGGTTTAATTCCATTAGGTTTTATTTATTATTATATCTACAAAAATATCGATTTTAATTTCACAAACCAGTTTTCTTTAAATTTAATTTTGATATCTACGGTCTTGATTAACCTCCTTGTCGCAGAATTTTTTTTAGTATCGAGATTTGTTTTTATAGCGATATTGATGTTTTATTATTCATCTGTAGAAACCAAGTTGATTGCGTCTGAACACAAAAATAAATACTAAAATTACACAATAAGCATTTATACTAATAAACAGTGATAATTTAAAATTGAAATTGTCTATCTGTTTTATTTTTCTTTTTTCTTTTATTTCAATTAAAATATCTAAGCTTTCTTTTTCTATTAAATTGAGGATCTTCAAGAGTTTTTCCGTCTCGTTATGAAAGAATTTTAAACTTTTATTAATTTCATTATTGTCATAGGTTGAGGTAGGTTTATAGTAAAGTCCCTTTAATAAATCTTTTCTATCATTTGCAAATTCATAATTATACTTTATCTTTTTGTAGATTAAACTTTTAAACTTTTGACTTCCTAAAAATTTTTCAAAATTTTTAATACTTTCTTTATTATTAAAAATAATATCCCAGTTTGAATAACGAAATAGGTCATCACAATTTCCTTCCCACCTTCGCCAATGCTCTCTTATAAATTCTCTTTTTTTACCTATTTCTTTTTCAATAAATTTTGACATATCGCATAATTCTTTAATTACATAATATTTAGCATGAGTATTTGTTTTTTTTTCCACAAAAAAAGAGATAATTACAAATATAATAATATTTAAAAAAATGAATAAGCTTGTTAAATAAAATAATTTTTTCATAAGATCTAGATGTTGATAACAATTATAACACCAACTTACAATTCTGAAAAATACTTATATAAAAACATTTTAAGTGTTATGCAGCAGACTCATAAGAATATTGAGCATATATTTATTGACAATAAATCTTCAGATACGACTAAACAAATTTTAGAAAGCTACAAAAATGAAGCCAAATATAAAGTAAAAATTTTCTCCAAAAAAGATAAAGGAATTTATTATGCTTTTAATAAAGGTATAAATTCTGCACGTGGAGATATTGTTACTATTTTAAATTCTGACGATTTCTTTTCAAATCCAAATGTTGTGAAAAGTGTTGATAATTTTTTTAAAGAAAAGAACGTGGACTTTATCTATGGAAATATTAAAATTGTTTCCAGGAATAACCCTAACAAAAATATTAGAATTTGGAAAACTCAAAAAATAAATAACAATGAGTTTTATAAAATACCACATCCATCATTTTTTTTAAAAAGGAGTTTTCAAAAAAAAAATAACATAATATTTGACACTAAATTTAAGATAAGTTCTGACTTAGACTTTATAATCAATTGTTTTAAAAATACTAAATATTTTCTACATATTAATAAAAATCTTGTAATTCAAAGGAGTGGTGGTACATCTCAAAAATTAGTGAACATTTTGATAGCTAATTATGAAGTTTACAAAATTTTATTAAAACATAAAATAACTAATAGGCTAATGTTCATAGCAAAAAAAATTTTTTTTAAAATATGTCAATTAAAAAAAAATTAAATAAAAATTTTTTTAAAAAAGAATATTTTAATATTTTGTATTCTCTTATAATGCCAAGTTTTGTAGTAGGTCAAGTAGCATTTAAAATAATATTAATTTTAATAATATTATCAAGTTTAATTAGTTTTAACTTTAAAATATTCTCAATAAATAAAAATAAATTAAATTTTTTATTTTTTGTTTTAATACTTTATTTAATTTTTAATAGCTTGCTAATAAGTAATATTTATCATGAATATAATAATAGATATCTTACTTTCATTGGAATATTTTTATTCTATTTAACCAGCGATTATGCTTATAAAAATAAAATAATTAATCTAAAATATATCTTTAAAATTCAAATTTTATTTTTTTTCTTAATATACATCGACACAATCTATCAAATCATCTTTTTAAAAGATTTATTTGGCTATGATTATTATTTTGCTTATGACAGATTTGCAGGTCCATTTGGTGATGAATTTATACTTGGCTCTTTTATGTCATTTTTTTTAATTCCATGTTTTTTAATTTATTCAAAAGATAAATTTCACTTATTAAGCAACAAAATTTTTTTAATAATTTTTGGTCTGATTTCTATTTATATTGCGCTTAAAACTGGCGAGAGAATTGCTTTTATGACGATTTTGCTACAAATATTTTTATTAATCACAATTTTTAATTTCAAACATAAATCTAGATACATCTTACTAACAATTTCGTCTTTATGTATTGCAATACCAATTTTAGCATCTGATGAGAGTATAAAAAAAAAATATACTCATTTTTATCAAATTTTATTTAATTATGAAAGTTTAATGGTGGATAATAAAAAGAAAAATGTTCAAATTAATCCGATCGGATTTTTTAATTCACAAACAGGTGCACACTTTTTAACAGCTGCTGAAATTTGGAAAAATTATCCTTTTTTTGGTGTGGGTGTAAAAAACTTTAGATATGAGTCACAAAAAGATTATTATTCTAAAATTAAATCTCATCATGTAATGCAGAGGTCTAGTACACATCCTCACAATTTCCAATTAGAGCTTTTATCAGAGACAGGTCTTTTAGGTTTTCTTTTATTTAATACATTTTTGATATTCATATTTTATAAAGTGATTTATAAAATTAAAGAAAACAAAAATGAAAACTATTTGCTTATAGTATTTTCAATAATAATTTTTAGTAAATATTTCCCAATAAAAACAGACTCAAGTTTATATTCCTCATCATTAGGATTGCTATTTTGGATTTTTATAGTTTTTTTGCTTATTCAAATAAATAATAAATTAATTAGCTAGAATATTTTTTGATCAATAAATTTTATTTTACAATTTTTTGCTAATTTCTTGTCTACAATACTGTCCCCAATCATCAAACAATTACTACTTTTTTTTATATCCAACTCTTTTAAAGCTTTTTGAATCATTCCAGTATTAGGTTTTCTATATTTACTCTGTTTCTTGAATTTTTTAATTTTTGCATCTTTATGAAATGGGCAAAAATATGATCTTGAAATAAAAATATTATTTTTATTAAGCTTCTTAAAAAGCATATTCATGAAAAGCTTATGTTTTTTTAAAGTAAAAATACCTCTACCAATCCCAGACTGATTTGAAATAATCACTTTTATATAATCATCATATTTTTTTTTAATTGCAGATATATTTTTCTCAATCAATTGCAAATCATTTATCTTATATGTGTAACCTTTATCAATATTTAAAGTATTGTCTCTATCTAAAAATAATAATTTTTTTTTATTAAAAATTTTATCGATGAATGATGATGATTTCTTTATTGATTCATATGAACCAATATCTAAAAAATCGCCCAAATAAATTTTACCTTTTACCTTGTTTTCTTTAATAAGACTTTTAGCAATATGGGTTTCAAATGAACACTTTTTTATCTTAGTAAATTTTAAAATATTTTTTTTGTTAAAAAAATAAATTCCAGAATTCATGTACGATCCATCTTTCGAGAAATAAATTTTATCATCTTTATTTAAATTCAAAGAGATTAGTTTAGAACTTTTGTTGTCTTTTTTTATAATTGGTATAAATAATCGAGAATACTTTTTATACTCTTTGTAATATTCGTCATAATTTAAGTCTACGTAAGTATCACCGTTTAGTGCAATAAAATCAGTATTTATTCTAAATTTTCTTATAGCACTTAATATTGAGCCTCCAGTATCCAACTTTTCTTTTTCTTTAATAATCTGAATATTCACATTTAATTCTTTTTCGTAATCTTTCTTAAATCTTTTAAATTTATTATTTTTATAAAATGTCAAAAGTCTAAAATTTACAAAATTATATCTACTTATATTTTTAATAAGGTAATATAAAAAAGGTTTGTTATTTATTTTAATTAGTGGCTTAGGTATTTTATTTGTTAATCTAGAAATTCTTGATCCATATCCACCACATAAAATTAAAATACTAATCTTTTTTTTATCAAGTTTTATCTCATTAAATTCTTCAATTTTCTTTTTTATCATATTTTCTTAAATTGAAGTAAATTAGCAAATAAATGCAAATTAAGGTAATAAAATAAAGTTTACATAAAAATCCATTATCATAAATAAAAAAAGTTGGAGAAATCATTACCATGTAAGTTATATTAATTGATACACTAGTAAAATAATTAGATTTAAGTTTATTATTAAAGATTTTTGTGTTCAATATTCTGAATAATACCATGTGCAAGTGTTTTTTGTCTGGATGAAGTGGACTAATATTAGATAATTTTTTTCTGCAAAATGAAAAAAGAACTTCAAAAAATAAATAGAATAACAAAATACAAAAAAAGATTGGTGAGACATTGTTATTTTGTATCGAGGTTTCAATTACAAAATATGAAATCAAAAATCCAATAATGTAAGCGCCAGAATCACCAAGAAACATCTTTGCTTTAGGAAAATTAAATAATAAAAAAATAATTAAACTAAGAATAACAATTAGTATCTTTGGAAATAAATCATTATCATAATTCATAAAACCTAAAATCATTAAAATTATAAGTGAATGAATAGTTAACAAACCATTAAAACCATCTATGAAGTTTGAACCATTAATAATTGTTAGGAAACAAAATAATAAAAAAATTATCTTAAATAAAATATAATTACTTAGAAAGTAATTTATTAAAGAAAAGCCTGTGTTTTCTAAATTTAAATTTGAAAAAAAAAGGAATGTTACAATGATTGAAATTAAAATTATTAATCTAAATTTTGGATTTTCAATTACTTTTGTATCATCTATAAAACCGATAAAAAAAAATGGTACTGCAAAAATGAATACATAATAATTGGTGTTAAAAAAAAATTTAGCAAAAATACATAGAAATACTATATTGAATATTAATAAAAATCCTCCTATCCTTGGAGTAGGACTTGTATGAAATGATTGAGGTTTAACGAAATTTTTATCTATGATATCAATCTTGTCTAGAAATTTGTGAAATTTTTTAAAGAAAAAATAATTAATCCAATATAATAAAAATGATAGAAATAATAAAATTATATAATTCATAACAATGAGTATTGTAAAATATTTTAAAAAATTAATACCCGATAGTTTATTTTTTTATTTAAAAAAAAATACCATAAAAAATAAAAAATATTTCGGTCTTAATAAGTTAGATGAAAAAATTTTAAAATACTTGAATTATAATAATGGATTTTTCATAGAACTTGGCGCAAACGATGGCATATCTCAATCAAATACTCTTCATTATGAATTATATAAAAATTGGCGAGGATTGCTCATTGAACCAGTTAAAAAAAAATTTGACCAATGTGTAAGTGTCCGAAATAACGAAAACTTTTTTTTTAACTGCGCTTGTGTATCTAATGACTACAAAAAAAAAGATATTAATCTGATTTACTCTAACCTAAGAACTATCACAGACGACTCTAAAAATTTAATTAATCCGAAAAATCATTTAAATTCTGATGATTTAAAATTTAATGAACATCATAACAAGATAACTTGCGCAGTTAGAACCTTAAATTCAATTTTAGATGAAATTGGTGCCCCAAAACAAATTGATTTTTTCTCTTTAGATACCGAGGGATATGAAATTGAAATCCTAAAGGGTATAGATTTTGAAGTATATAAATTTAGATATATTCTGATTGAAACTCCTAATATAGACTTAGTTAAAAGTTTTCTTGAAGAGAATAATTATACAATAGTTGAAAAATTAACTTTTCACGATTATTTATTTAAATCAAAATGAATATCTCATTCTTAACTCCAATTTATAATGAGGAAAAGTTTTTACCAAAACTCTTTAAACAAATTGAAAAAAATTATAACAATTTTAATTTTGAGTGGATTTTTGTTGATGATAATTCAACTGATAAAAGTTATGAGATATTGAATGAGTTCTCAAAGAATAAAGATAAAATTATACTAATTAAAAACAATGGTAGTGGAAAATTAGACGCATTAAATAATGGTTTCAAAAAGACTAAAGGAAAATTTATAAAATTAGTAGGTGGTGACGATGAGATTGATCTAGAAATTATTAAAGAATTAGACTTTACAGATGAGAATATTACCTATGTTCATAACGCAAAAATATTAAACGAGAATGATGACAGTATAGGTAATTATACTCCTCCATATCAATTATTTAACTACAATTTATCTGAATACTTATTGAGTAATATAAGTTGCCCTAGTTGGTGTTGGATTTTTTCAAGAAAAATCGGAGAAATTTTTTTTCCAATGCCTGATTGTAAATATGAAGATTTATATATGTCATTTTGTTTAAAAAAATTTTCAAAAATTAAATTTATAAATAAAAGTTTTTATAGTTATAGACAAAATTATGGTCAAACGTTTGGCCATATTTTAAAATTTAACGATGGAATTGGTAAATTTAGGTATAAGAGAAGTTTTCAAAGTTTATCAGTTATTAAAAAATGTAAATTATTTTCATCAAGAGAAAAATTTTTAATATCAATTAGTAGATTGTACTATTACTTTTATTTAAAAAAAAAAAATATTTTTATAATATTATTTTCTACACTGCCAGTACAAAGAAAATTAAAACTAATAATATTTAAATATCTTAGTTATTTTTACGGTCCAATTCAGAAGCTTAAATATGTCTTCGATAAAAGTTTTTTAACAAATTTTTTGACAAAAAAAGTTAAAGAAAAAAATTTAAACTTAAAAAAAGAAATAGAATATGGCAATATAGTTAATAAAAAATTAGTATTACTAAAGTCTTGTTTAAGTTTTCCAACAAAGGACGGATTTACTAACCAGTACTATAATTTTTTAAATTATTTTTGTGGCGAAAATCAAAATAAATTATTCTTGTTTTGTAATAAAAATTTCGACCAAAAAAAATTTTATGATAGTAATAAAAATATTAAAGATGCAACTTTAATAAAAAATTTTCCAGAAAATTTTCCAATCTTAATAATAAAACTTTTAAGCTTGATAATTCTACATAAATTAGGTTTTAAAAATAAAATTTTTATGGAGCTAGAAAATATTTCAAAAAACACAGATTTTAATTTTTATATACACGATATATCATTATATCCAATTTTATTTTTGAATATTGACCCTAAAAAAATTATATTTAGTATAACTGATTTTCAAATTAACAGATTATTTAAATTAATATTTGTATCTAAAAAAACATTTAAATCGTTTTATTATTTCTTAGGCTTCATTCATTGTTTGCTTGTAGAGACATTAACATTTAGAAAAGTAAAATATCTTCATGTTTATTCTGAAAAAGATAGATATAATATTAATAAATACCTTTTATATAAAAATGTAATTTCTATACCTAATTTTTTTGAGGGTAGAGAAAAATTTTACACGAAAAATAACATTTTAAAAATTAATAATAATAAAATATTAATAATGGGAGATTTGAATTTACCTGAAGTTTATAACGGTTTAAAAAAACTGGGAAAAATACAAAAGTTTGAACTTCTAAGTGAAAAATTTAAATTTGTGTTCAAAGGTGATTATAGTGAAAATATAAAACAAGAAATAAAAAAAATATTTAAACATTGTGAATTTAATTCAGAATGGTTTAATAAAGAAAATTATTACCATTACCTAGATAGTTTCAAAGTTTTATTATTTTTAGATAGTATTGATTTTGGATTATCTAATAGAGTTCTTGATGCACTTAATTCAAAAACATTAATTGTAGGATTTAAGTCAGCGTTTACAGGATATCCTCTTAAAAACTACGAGAATGTAATTCTTTTAAGAAATTTTAATGACCTGATAAAGGCTATTAATATTGATTCAAATAGAGAATTAGAGATAATCTCAAATGCTAATAAATTAGCTAATAATTATAAAATTAGTGTAGTAAAATCTCTTTGGAATAGGGTTTTGTAATTATGAATAAATTAATCAAAGTAAATGAAGCAAAAAAATTAGACTTAAAAACAGTAAAAAATTATTACAAGGAATTTATTTCAAAATCCCAGGTAGATTTTTTTGAAAGTTTTTCATTTGGTAACGATTTAATTGAAAAAGCGGAGGGTTCTTTTTTATATACTAAAGATAAAAAAATCCTAGATTTAACAGGTGGTATTGGTGTTTTAAATCATGGTCACAATCATCCTAATATTATTAAGGAAAGAATAAACTTTCAAAATGAAAAAAGAATGGAAGTTCATAAGCTTTTCTTTTCACAGTATCTTGCTGCTCTAAGTTATAATGTTGCTCAACTTTTACCAGGAGATTTAAACAAATCTTTTTTCCCAAATTCTGGAGCAGAAGCCATCGATGGAGCTATCAAATTAGCTTACAAATATCATAAAGGTAATAGGAAATTTATATTGCATTCAAATATATCCTTTCATGGAAAAACAATTGGAGCAACAAATATATCAGGATCAAAAGAAATTAATTTTAAATATCAAGAAATGAACGGAGTTGATAAATATGATTTTAATGATTTTGGAAGTTTAAAAAAAAAAGTACTAGAAATAAAAGAAAAAAATAATTCGTGTTACGCAATAATTGTCGAACCGATGAGTGCAAGCACACTTAGATTATCTACCGAAAAATTTTTAAAAGAAACTAGAAAACTTTGTGAGGAAGAAGATATTATATTAATTTATGATGAAATATACTCGGGATGGTGCAAAACAGGCCCACTTTTCAATTTTTTAAGATCAAACACTATCCCAGATATTTTAGTTTATGCAAAATCATTTGGTGGAGGGAAAGCATCAATTTCAGGATACACAACTAGAGATTACGTTATGGAAAAGGCTTATGACAATCCAGATGATTTTTCTTTACAGTCTACTACCTTTACAGGTTTCGGCGAAGAGAGCATAACTTCAATCGAGGCTTTAAACTTAATCATAGAAAGAAACTACGAAGAAAAATCAATTGCCTCTGGTATTCTAATTGAAACTATATTAAAAAATCTTAAAAAAAAACACCCTGGTATTATTGATGAACTAAGGGGGTCAGGTAGTTTTCAAGGTTTCACTTTAAAAAATGTTTTTAACCCAATAATTGAGAAATTAATATCAAATTTTATACCTATTAAAAGATATAAAGATGAAAATTTCTTCAAAAAATTACTTTGTGCATCAATAATTAATTTTCTATACAAAAACTCTAATATTTTAACTTTTGGAAGTTATGCTACTGAAGTACTATTTAAAATTTCACCAACTATAGAGATTGATGAGAAAAATTTAAATGAACTTGAGATCAAGTTAGATGAATGTCTTTCGATTGGAATTAACAGTCTGATTGCAGACTTTATAAAATATAAATTCTCAAAAAAAATCTAGATAAATTATGATACTTTTCATATTTAAAAAATGTATTAAAATTAATTTTTATCTTTTAGAGAAAAAAGAAAATCAATACACTTCTGAAATATTGAATTATATAAATGCAACAGAAAAAAATACAAAAATTCTAATATTTATTGGCTCATCTGTTTTTATTATTTATTATTTCTCCTTAATATTTCTTTTATCAAACAATATAAAAATTAATATTTTACAAAAAACTCCATTAATTAATAAAATATTCCAATTTTACAGGAAGCTAATTTTAATTTCATTATATGAGGAGACAAAAAAAAGTAATGGCTGATTTTACTATCATAGGTTCTGGAGCAGGGGGATCCGCAGCTGCTTTAGAACTATTGAAAAATAAAAAAAGTGTTGAAATATTCGAGGAAGGAATTGAATATAAAAATAATAGGATGACAGTTTTAGAAAGTTTATCAAAGATTTGGAGAAATAATGGAATTACATTATTTCATGGAAAACCTATTTTGAATTTTGCTGAGGGAAAATGCATTGGAGGCTCAACAGTAATTAATGGAGGTGTAATTGCTCACACTAATGAGGAAATTTTAAGTAAGTGGGATGATATACTAGGAGAAAATTTCTTTTTAAGTGAAGACTTTAATAAAAAAGCAAATGAAGTTGAAGAAAGTTTAACGAATGAAAATAAAATTGCTCATCCTGAATATGTGTCTAATTCGAGCAAATTATTAATAAAAGCCGCTAAACAAAAAAATTACATAGTTATGCCTACTAAACTTGCATTTAAAAATATAAAAACTATTCACAACCATCCTTTTGGATGTGAAAACTCAAATAAAAATAGTCTTGATAAAAATTATCACATTAAAATTAAAAAGCTTGGAGGTAAAATTAAAGGTAAATCAAAATTATTAAAAATTTATAAAAATAAAGAATTTATAAATGAAATATTAATTGAAAATACAGAAGATAAATCTTTAAAAAAGATAAAGGTTAACAATCTAGTTCTATCTGCTGGATGCACTCAAACACCTAAGCTTCTTTTACAAAATGAGTTGGTTAAAAAAGTAAATCCTTTAAATTTTCACTTTAATTTAAAAATTCTTTGTAATTATAACGATAAAGTAAATTGTCAAATATCGAGTTTACTATCTCATCACATCAGGGAATTTGAGAAGGATGGAGTTCTTTTTATGGCATCAAACTATATAAAGCCTCTTATTGCATCATATTTAAGTTTCGAAAGTTCAACAAAGATAAAAGAATTTATGAGCAAATTTGAATTTGGATCAGTATTTAACTGTCAAATAAGACCAGATTTTAGTCAGGCAAAAATAAATAAGTCAATTTTTTTTAATGATACTGTCATAAATTGGAACCTTCATGATAAAGATTTTGAGAAAATAAAAAAATATTTAAAAATTTTATCTGAACTAGTTTTTTTAAGTGGTGCCAAAGAAATTATTTTACCAATAGAAAAAAATAACCAAATCTTTAATGATTTACAAGATGCAATAAAAAGAATTGATAATCTTAATAAAAAAGATTTAGAAATTACATCTGTTCATGCAATGAGTTCTTGCTCTATGAGTAAAAATGACAAAAATATTACTAATACTAGAGGTTTAGTAAATGGATTCAAAAATTTGTATATTATGGACTCAAGTATTTTGCCCAGTAATACAGGTCAACATCCTCAATTAACTATAATGACTACAGTCAAAAAGTTAATCGAAAAAAACTTAGAAAGTAATAAATTTTGATAGAGTTAAAATATAAAACTTTAAAAACTACGTACTACAAAATTTAATATGAGAATTAACAATATTACAATCGGCCTCCCTTGCTACAATGAAGAGAAAAATATTCAAAAATCGATTAAAGACTGTCTTAAATTTTTAAAATTAAATAAAATAAATAAATATGAAATATTAATAATTGATAATAATTCTACAGACAAAACTTTAAAAAAAATTGAACAATTTAAATCTAATAATTTTATTAAAGTAATTAAAAATAAAAAAAATATTTTCTACTCTGGCTCAGTTGGCAAGATAATTAAATATTCAAAATTTAGCAGTATTGGAATTATTGACTCTGATGGACAATACAATTTTAAAGACTTTAAAAAACTTTTTTCTAAACTTAACGAAGGCAATGACATTGTATTTGGTTTTAGATCAAAGAGAATGGATAGTAATTTTAGAATATTAGTTTCCAAAATTTTTAACTTATTATCAAAAATTATTCTCAAAAGTTCTTTAAAGGATTTAAATTGTGGTATCAAAGTTTTAAAAAAACCAAATAATTTCAATAAACTTTCATTTAAAATAAATCACGCGAATCCTGAAATATTTTGTTTATTTAAATTCAATAATAAAAAAATTGTTGAAGTTAACGTT
>CACDRY010000016.1 GCA_902555275.1 uncultured Pelagibacteraceae bacterium | reverse complement strand
AAGCAAAAAAGAATCTGAAACTTATTAATCAAGCTTATCAAGAAAAGACTCGAACTCTTTTTTATTTAAATTTGAAGATTGTTTTTTTCCTGGAAATTTTCCTGCCATTGAATCTTTTTTGAATGCCTTAAGAGCTCGAACTCTCTCAACTTTTATTTCATTTTTTAATTTTAATAAATTTCCATAAGCTTTTGAATGTCTTGGAGGATTTAAAGTATCTCCACATATGTCTTCCATGAACAGATACATTACGTCAGCTTTCTTTCCTGAACCTAAAGATACTGTAACTATATTCGTTCTTTTAGAGATTTCTCCCATTACATTTTCTGGAATAACCTCACATTCGGCAGAAAAAGCTCCTGCATCTTCTAATCTTTTAAATTTTAAAAAAAGTTCATGTGCCTCTTCACTATTTTTTCCTACTGCTCTTAAACCACCAATCCACGTAGATTTTCTTGGAACTAAACCAAGATGTCCCATAACTGGAACATCCTCATTAGCCAGCATTTCTATGATCTTCATACTTCTAGGTGTCATTACAGCATCAGCTCCATTTTCTAGGGCTTCAAACGCTCCTCTCATGATATCTTCCGAAGTAACAAACTTATTTAATACTAGCGCAGCAGTTAAAAATAGATTTTTTGATCCCTCTCTCACCTGTTTCACATTAAAAGCATTACAGATTATCATGTCAAATCCAGCCTTCTCTGCGGCCTCACTTTCATCTATTGTATTAGCTGTGACTTGAGTAAATTTTTTTTTTCCTTTTGCTTTTTTAAGATCATCAACTGTAAGAGTTCTGTTAGCAGGTTGAGCGGCCCAAGTATAAATCTTTTTCATTTTATATTTTTTAATTCTTTATAGATATTATTCACTCTATGTACTTCTTGTGCAATATTAAAGTAACCTTCATATTCAATTTCATCTGGTGAAACGTCAAAATGATAATGTCCAGCATCATTCTTATGCTCATATGAGTGAAAGTGAGTATGCTCACCGGACTCTCTTAAATTTAATTCTCCTCCCGTTGGATCACCAGTCCATAAAACAGTATAGCATTGTAATTTTGGTCCAACAGGCTCATAAAATTGTAGAAAATCTTTTGTGCATTTCATCAATTGTGGGTCATAATATTCATGTTTTATATCCTTATAATCTGGTTGTACATGTGATCTTATTTTTCCATTCAAAACTCTAAATACACCAGCAAGAGCAATATGATCTTTATTCCCAATTTTAAGATTTTCTGAAAGTACTGCTCTTATTGACTGAGGTAATGAACCTTGTTTTCCAATTCTTTTTTTTATCTTTAAATATATAACTTTTCCTTTAACACCATCTGAATAATAAACATTACCCAGCCCGCCATGTTTGCTTGCAGTATAGTCCTCTACTATACATTCTTTGTCTTTTCCTACCCTAGCAATTAAAGATTTATTTTCTTTTGTAATAAAGTTTTCATTTATAACTAATTCTCCACAGTGTCCATCCAGGAAAGACATTGCTCCAGATCCTGCGCCAAGTGCGTACGATCTTTCTGATCCAATCATTTTAGAGATTTCAAAATAATCAAATTCTGTTCCAATATATTTAGGATCATGCATGTAAGGCTCTCCTCCAACATCGATTATCCTTTGGTTACCACTCATGCCTTCAGACGGACAATCCCAGTTTCTTAAATTTGGACAATCAATTACTTCTGCTTTTACACTGTCATAATTCTTTGACAGACCTTTTTCTAATGCGTTTGATATTTCTTCTAACTTAAATTTTTTGAAAATTCCTTTTTCTATTTTTAATTCCATATATAAATTAGTTACATAATATATTGCATAATTTTTTTACATAAATATATTTCGATTTTAAAAATGAATAATAAAGATTTAAAAGTTGCAGTTCTTGGTGCAGGGGCAATGGGTTGTCTATTTGGAGGCCTACTAGCAGAAAAAGGTCTAAATGTAACGCTCATTGACGTTTGGAAAGAGCATGTTGATGAAATAAATAAAAATGGTCTAAAGATGGATGGTCATGGTGGTGATAGATTTATAAAAGTACCAGCAACATCAGATCCATCTACAATTGGAAAAGTTGATGCTGTGATAGTGATGTGTAAAGCAACAGCTCTAGAGCCTGCTTTAAAAAGTATTAAAAATATTATTAACGATAAAACAGTTTTTATGTCTTTTCAAAATGGAATTGGACATGAAGCTATAATTAAAAGTATTGTTGGCGATGAAAAAGTAATCGGAGGAACAACAACTCAAGCATCAAATATCTTAGGTCCTGGTCATATTATGAATCATGCTTCTCTACCCTCTTGGATTGGAGAATATGATGGTGGGATAACTAATAGAATAACCGAAATTGCAGACACATTTACTGCTCATAATTTGGAAATGATTGCTGCTGAGGATGTAAAAAAAAGAAAATGGATGAAACTTTTTGCTTTAACCGCAATAGGCCCACTTTCAGCTATTTTTGATCTACATCATACTGATCTTTACATAAATAATAATGCCAACGACGTTTCTAGAAGTTTAGGAAAAGATATAATTTTAGAAACAAGAGAAGTTGCTTTAGCAGATGGCGTTAATGTTTCTGAAGATGAGTGTTTATTTATGTTTAATAAAATTGTTGACTCAAAACAAACAAATAAGTCTTCAATGGCTTTTGATGTGCTTTATAAAAGAAAAACTGAAATTGATTTCATAAGTGGCGCCGTATCTAAAATAGGAAAAAAACATGGAATAGCCACACCATTAAATGACCTTATGTACAAAATGATTAAAGTAAAAGAGGGCATGTACAGCTAAATGCTGAAAATTAGTAAACTAAAAAAAATTAAATCAAACTTCCCAGTCATTGTTGGAGAACAAATAATCAGTAAAAAAGTGTGTAATTCTCTAATTAAAGAAATAACTAATTCAAAAAGTTTTGATGATATGATTATGGGTGGCAGAAACAGGATTAATAAAGGATCAAAAAATTTCAACAAATATATCTCAAGTTCTAAAATCTCAAAAAAACTTTTTGCTACTTTCAATACAAAATCCTTTTATAAAAAAATTGATAAAAAATTCAAAACAGAATTTAAGGCAAATACTTGGGAAAGTTTGTTTAAACCAAAAAAATTTAATAAAAAAAAATATACACTAAAAAGAAAAGTAAATTCCAAAGAGCTAAAAAAACTACTAGGTAAAGATTATAAAAACCCAAATTTAAATTTAGATATTGATTTCTCAGTATCTAAAGGAGGATATAGATTGAGACCACATAGAGATGATGTGAATAGGCTATATAATTTTTTGATCTATTTAACCGATATACCAAAAAAAAATGGAGGATCACTTACTTTATATAAGAAAAAAAAAAACAAAAACCTTAGAAAAAGCTTTAGAAGGTTTCCTAAGATTAATGAACTTGATAAATTAAAGGAATTCACACCAAAACAGGGAAGTGTAATTTTCTTTAAATCTACTCCAAATTCTTATCACGGAGTAAATAGATTTAAGGAAAAAAACTGTCCAAAAAGATTTTTTATTTATGGAAGTTATGCTCTTAACAAGCCAGTGATATGGAAATATAAAAATTTTGAATATCATCCACATATTGTTGCGACGAAAAAAAGAATGCTTACATCTTTTCATGATTCGAATTATTTGCTAAAATATTAATAACTATGCAAATTAAGACTAAATTAAAGAGTATTTTAGATAGAGATGGCTTCCTAAGAGTAAGAAATGTTCTTAATTTCAATAAAGATTTAAAACCAATTTTAAATGACATGGAATATGTAATGGACAATTTAGTTCATAAATTTGCTCCTGAGCATATGAAAGAAAAAATTTTTAAATATAGCTTTAGAAAAAAATACACATATATTTCAAAATTAAAAATTTATGATCTTGATCAATATTTTAATACTAGACTTCCAAGAGATCACGTGAAGAAAGATAGTGATTATTTTGCATCTCAATCTTTATGGAATTTAATTAATCACAAAAAAATCTTGGATGTGGTTGAAAAATTATTAGGTCCAGAAATTCTTTCAAATCCAGTTCAAAATACAAGAATTAAACAACCCGAGAATAAATTACCTAAACATTCTGTTCACGATGGTCTCTCAGGTAGAACTCCGTGGCATCAGGATGCAGCAGTATTATCATCTTTGGGACAAAGATTAACTGACATGGTAACTGTTTGGATTCCGTTTACTAAAACTACTAAAAAAAATGGATGCATGATTACAGTAAAAGAAATTAATAAATTGGGACTATTGAATCATATATCAGGATATAGAGGTCAGGTAGAAATAAAAGATAGTAAACTACTAAATAATTATGAGCCAGTTTTTCTGGAGGCTAATGTTGGCGATATTATTATTTTGCACAAACACTCCATTCACTGTTCATTGCCTAATAGATCCAATGATTTTAGAATTAGCGCTGATTTAAGATACAATAGAGCTGGAACCCCATCTGGTAGGAAACCTTTGCCCAATTTTTATGTAAGAAGTAAAAATAAAAAAAATATTACCATCCACAACTATAAGCAATGGATTGCTTTGTGGGAAAAGGCAAAGAATAAATGTATTCCAAGAAAGTATGCATTTAAATATCCACTTCCAACATTTAGAAATAGTAAAAGAGATCTTGCTAGACTAATATAATTTTTTTTAAAATTATGAAAAAAATTCTCATTGTCCAACCTATTCATGAAAAAGGTATGGAATTATTAAAAAGTAATAGCGACTATAGTTACGAAGTTGTTGAAGATTTAAGTGTTGAAAATGTGAAACAAAAAATTGTAGATGCAGATGCAGTTTCTTTAAGAACTTCGATATTACCTGCTGAGGCAATTGAAAATGCAAAAAACCTTAAAATAATTTCAAGACATGGAGTTGGTTACGATAATATTGATTTAAATAGCTGTAAAAAAGGAAACATCCACGTAGCAATAACCGCAACAGCAAATGCTGTGGCAGTTGCAGAACATGTTCTTTTCATGCTTTTAAGTATCTCAAAAAGAAAGAGTATGTATGACCATTCAGTCAAAATTGGAAAATTTACTGAACGAAATAAATTACCAAAAACTATAGAGATTTGGGATAAAAACATTCTTATTGCTGGATTTGGAAGAATAGGAAAAGCGTTGATTAAAAGATGTTTAGGATTTGAAATGAACGTTTTTGTTTACGATCCATTTGTAGATTCAGAAACAATAAGAAAAATGGGTGGTAAAAAAGTTGAAGATTTATCAAAGGCTATTAAAGATATGGATGCTGTCTCACTCCATATACCTTTAACTGATCAAACTAAAAATATTATAAATTACGAACTTTTAAAAACGATGAAAAAAAACTGCATCATCATAAATGCTGCAAGAGGCGGTATTATAAATGAAAAAGATTTAGATAGGGCATTGAATGAAAATTTGATTTTTGGAGCAGGAATTGATGTATTTGAGGTAGAGCCTCCAGAGGCTGATAATCCTTTATTAAAAAATGACAAAGTTTTCCTTAGTCCTCATGCTGCAGCATTCACTGAGGAATGCATGACAAGAATGGCAAAAGAAACTATTCAAAATATTTTTGATTTTTTTGATGGTAAACTTGAAGACAGTAAAAAAGTAAAATTATAGATTATTAATCTCTAAATTTGATTTCTTTAAAGTATCAGTAATATATTTGTAACCCTTGATAGCGTATTCAAGTGGATTTGCTTTTTTAGGATCTTGTTCAGCCTCTACCACAAGCCAACCTTGATAATTATTTTTTTTTAGAATATCAAACAGAGGTTTGTAGTCGATACACCCATCGCCTGGTACCGTAAAAGCACCTTCTAAAAAAGCGTCCCTAAAACTCAAATCCTCAGAAAGGGCTTTTTTTAATACTTCTTCTCTAATATCTTTGCAGTGTATGTGGATTACTCTTTCTTTAAATTTATTAATTATATTAATTGAGTTTCCCTTAGCAAATAACATATGACCAGTATCTAAAGTTAATTTTACACTATCATCTGTGTTTTCTAGTAATCTAATAGTTTCCTCTTCTGTTTCTATTACTGTACCCATATGATGGTGATAAGCTAAAGGCATGCCTTCATCTTCAAGATACTTTGCAAGTTCAGAAATTTTTGTACAATAATCTTTCCATTCTTGGTCCGTCATCTTTGGTCTATTGGAAAGTTTTTTTGTTGGATCACCCTGTATTGAACCAAAAACTTCAGCAAAAACGATACATGGAGCCTCACAATCTTTAAATAATTTCAGTTGGTCTTGAATTAAATTTTTTTCTTGTTCAACAGAATTTTTTCTAAGATTTCCACTATACCAACCAGAACATAATTTTAAGTTATACTTATCTAACTTTGGTAATAATTCGTTTGAAGTTTTTGGGAATTTTCCACCTGATTCAATGCCAACATATCCAGCCTTACTTGCTTCTGACAAACATTGCTCTAAAGGAGTATCTCCACCTAATTCAGGCATGTCATCATTACTCCAAGCAATTGGTGCTATACCTAATTTTACTGACATAAATTTTTTATTTGTTAAGATATATTTAATCATGAGATTAATTAAAGGAAAAAAAATCCAGCTTGGTGTAGTTGGAGGTGGCCCAAAATCCTGGATTGGTCATGTTCATAGAATTTCATCAAGATTTGATAATCAATATGAGATAGTTGCTGGTGTTTTTTCAAGAAATTCAAAACTATCTAAAAGCTTTGGTCAAAGCCTAGGTATTTTAAAAGAGAGATGCTATTCAAATTTTAGAGAAATGGCTGAAAGAGAAGCGGAAAGAAAAGATGGTATTAATGTTGTGGCTATAATGACACCTCCTTCAAGTCACCAAATTATTGCTGAAAAATTTATTGATAAAAATATTCATGTGATTTCTGATAAACCATTTGCTGGAAATCTTGCCCAAGCTAAGAAATTATTTAAAAAAATAAAATCAAATAAAAAAATTAAGTATGCTTTGACACATAATTACTCTGCTTATCCTATGGTTAGAGAAGCAAAAGTATTGGTTGAAAAGGGTAAAATTGGAAAAGTTGAATATATAAATGTTGAATATGTTCAGGATTGGTCAGATGGAGAAAATATCAATCAAAAAAATGCAAAGAAAAAGTTTAAATGGAAAATAGATAAAAATATCGTTGGAGCTTCAGCGGTCCTGAATGAAATTGGGTCCCATGCATATCATATGGCAACTTATATATCAGGTTTAAAAGGTGAAACTATTTTAGCAGATATTAAACAAGTTTCAAATAAAGTTAAAATGGACAACAATGCTCAAGTAATGATTAATTTTAATAATGGAGCTAAAGGAATGTTTTGGACAAGTGTGATGGCTAGAGGCGGTGTTTACGGATTACGAATAAGAATATTTGGAACGAAAGGAAGTTTGGAATGGGTTCAAAACGATCCAAACTATTTAAAACTTAATCCATCTAATGGTGCTGTTAAATTTATTGAAAGAGGTTTTTTTAATGCTGAATTGTCTAAAAAATTTTCTAGATTAAAATTTGGACATCCTGAAGGTTATTTAGATGCATTTGCAAATATTTATCGTGAATTTGCAGCTTCTTTAAAAAATAATGTAAAAAAAAGGTATTTTTACCCTAATGAGGATGAAGGACTGGAAACTGCAAAATTTATCGAAGCATGCAAAGTTTCAAATAGAAAAAAAAGATGGGTAAAAATCAAATAAAAACTGCTCTATTTGGCCTTGGTAGAATTGGCCAGATGCATGCTAATAATTTAAGAAAAAATAGTGAATTTGAATTGAAATATGTTTTTGATTTAAATAATGATCTATCAAACAGAGTTTCAAAAAAATTTAATTCTATTTCTATAAACAATCCAGATATAGCTTTTAAAGATAATGAAATTAGATGTATTTTTATAGCCTCGTCTACTTCTACACATTTAAAATTTATTGAAAAGGGCGCAAAATACAAAAAAGTAATCTTTTGCGAAAAACCACTAGATTTAAATTTAAAAAAAATTAATTCATCGTTAACAAAAATTAAAAAACTTAATCCTAAAGTTCAAATAGGCTTTAATAGAAGATATGATCCTGGGCATAATTTACTTAAAAAGAATTTATTAAAAAATAAAATAGGCAAACTTGAAAAAATTATTATAACTAGTCGGGACCCTGCTCCTCCTTCATTATCTTATTTAAAAGGTTCTGGAGGTATTTTTAAAGATATGATGATACATGATTTTGATTTAGCAAGGTATTATTTAGGTTCAGATGAATTTATATCAGTATTTGCTACTGGAAGTAACATATCAGACCAAAGATTTAATAAATTAAAAGACTATGAGCTTGCAACAACAGTGCTTAAGTCGAAAAAAGGAGTGCAATGCATTATAACTAATTCAAGACATTGTAGTTTTGGTTATGACCAAAGAGTTGAACTTTTTGGAACAAAAGGAATGATGATATCTGATAATAAAAGAGATACTGAAACTAATCTCTTTTTAAAAAATTCAACAAATAATAAATCCCCGCTCCTTCATTTTTTTATAGAGAGATATGCAGAAGCTTTTAGATTGCAACTATCTGACCTTGCAAACTTTTGCAAAAAAAATATAAAACCTAGAGCTGTTTTTGAAGATGGAAGAAAGTCTATAATGTTAGCAGAAGCTGCACAAAAATCAGTTAAGTCGAAAAAATTTGAAAAATTAAAAATAAATTAGAAATTTTTTATATACTTTGTATTTTTTTATCTCCTGCTTTTTTTACAAAATAAATTCCTAAGACAACAGCACATAAAGCTATTAAAATTTTAGGTGTTACTAACTCGTTTAGGAAAATAAATCCTAAGATAACACCAAAAATCGGTATTAAATAAGCGACCTGACTTTGAAAAACTAAGCCATTTTTCTTTAAAATCATAAATCTTAATAACCATGCTATTCCAGTTGGAAAAATACCAAGATAAATCAGAGACAATGTAGACTCAAATGATGGATTTAAATTCCAAGGTTGTTCAATTATTAGTGATATTGGACAAACGATTATAGCGCCCCAAATAAGAATTGATGCAGTTACATTTTCATTTTTCTTATTACTAATTTTTAATGTTAAAATTCCTCCAATAACATAAAAAGTGGATCCCAAAAGAATCATTAGAGCAGAAAATAAATTTTCACTATTTATAAGTAAATTTTCTGAGAATAAATAAACAATTCCTGAAAAACCTAATACTATTCCGAATATTTTTATTATGTTTATTTTCTCTCCTTCTGCAAAGAAATGTGCGAGTATTGTTGCACTTATTGGTGTCGTTGACATTAAAATTGCTGCTAAGTTACTTTGGACTTTCTGAACCCCGTATGCTATTAGAAAAAAAGGTATAACTAAATTGATGATACCAATTGCTGCAAACCATTTCCAATCTTTAGAAAACGCTTCAATTTTTATTTTTTTAAAATAACAAATTAATAATAATGGTATCATTCCAAAAAAAATTCTTAAAAAAGCTATAGTTATTGGTCCATAAGAATATGTTGCAATTTTAATATTAAAAAAAGCTGAAGCCCAAAGTAAAGCTAAAAAAGTAAGAATAAAATAATCAGTAGCGTTTGGAGATTTCATTCAATTACGTCTTCTATTGATCCATTTGTTATTTTAATAAGATCATCAAAATTAATTTTAAAAATACAGTTTGGATGTCCTGCTGCTGCATATAAATCCTTAAACCTATTTAAGGATCTATCAACTAATATCTCTAAACTTTTTTTATGACCTATAGGTGAAACTCCTCCTATTGTATATCCAGTTTGTTCTTTCACATCATTAGGTGATGCCATACTTAAATCTTTACTATTAAAAAAATTTTTTAATTTGTTTAATGAACATCTTTTGTCACCAGAGACCAAACATAAAAAATAATTATCACCATTTTTAAAAAGTAAACTTTTTACAATTGCCCCTACTTCACAATTTAAAGATTTTGCTGCGTCAAGAGCAGTTCTTGCTGTATTTTCTAATTCTGTGACTGATAAAGTTTCATCGAATTCTTTTAATGCATTTTCAGCTCTTTTAACTGGTTCTTTATTTAATAAACTCATTATTGCAACTTAGGATTGATTGAAAATTCTAATTTTTTAAGGTTAATATACATGTAAAAAAAGCATAAGTGATATCTATTTAATAGGCATTATTTATCTTTTCTTAACTGATAATAAAATTAAAAAATTATAGGAGATAATATGAGCGCTAAGGACGTACTAAAATTAATGAAGTCTAAGAATATTGAGTTTGTAGATCTTAGATTTACGGACCCAAGGGGAAAACTTCAACATTTAACAATGGATACAACTATTGTTGATGAAGGAATGTTAAATGACGGTGTATTTTTTGATGGTTCGTCAATTGCAGGATGGAAAGCAATTAATGAATCTGACATGATATTAAAGCCTGATTTAAGTAGAAAAGTAATAGATCCTTATACATCTCATAATACCTTAATTTTATTTTGTGATATTTTAGATGCAGTTAAGAGAGATCCCTATGAAAGAGATCCAAGAGGAATTGCAAAAAAAGCTGAAGCATATTTAAAGAAAACAGGAATTGGTGATACAGCCTACTTTGGTCCAGAGCCTGAATTTTTTGTTTTTGATGACGTAAGAATTAAAAATGATATGAATGAAACAAGTTTTTCAATTGATAGTTCAGAAGGTCCTTATAACTCTGGAAAATCTTATGATAATGGAAACATGGGTCATAGACCTGGAGTAAAAGGAGGATATTTTCCTGTACCACCAGTAGATAGTGCTCAAGATATGAGAGGTGAATATCTTAAAGGACTAAGAGATGTTGGAATTACAGTAGAAAAACACCACCATGAAGTTGCTCCAAGTCAACATGAACTTGGAATGTTATTCGGAACTTTAGTTAATCAAGCAGACAACGTCCAACTATACAAATATGTAGTACAAATGGTTTCTCACTCTTTTGGTAAAACTGCAACTTTTATGCCTAAGCCAGTTAAAGGAGATAATGGTTCAGGAATGCATACTCACCAATCAATTTGGAAAGGGAAAACTCCAGTTTTTTCTGGAAACAAATATGCAGGATTGTCTCAAACAGCTCTCTATTATATTGGTGGAGTATTAAAACATGCAAAAGCAATTAATGCATTTGCAAATGCGACTACAAATAGTTACAAAAGATTAATACCGGGATTTGAGGCTCCTGTTTTACTTGCATACTCTGCAAGAAATAGATCGGCTTCATGTAGAATTCCAATCACATTAAGTAAAAAAGGCGCAAGATGCGAAATTAGATTCCCAGATGCATCTGGAAATCCATATTTAACATTTGCTTCTATGCTTATGGCTGGAATTGATGGAATAAAAAATAAAATTGATCCAGGTAAATCGTTCGACAAAGACCTTTACGCTTTATCGGAAAAGCAAGTTAAGAAGGTACCAACTGTTTGTGGTTCTTTAAGAGAAGCAATGGAAGCTTTGGATAAAGATAGAAGTTTCTTAACTAAAGGCAATGTATTTACTGATGATCAAATAGATGCGTATATTGAACTTAAATATGAGGAAATTCACAATTTTGAACATACGCCGCATCCTATTGAATTTGACATGTATTATAGCTGCTAAAAAGCTTAATTTTATGGGATTACCTGCTGTAATAGCAGGTATTCCCATATTAGAATTCTAATTTCATTTATTATTGTTATGAAAAGGTATGACAAAGATCATATCAAAATTAAAAAATATTATTGGTTATAATAAGCCTGAAATTAAAAAACCTAAGCGTAGAAAAAATAAAACTTATTCTATGAATAAAAGAGGCCAATATTGGTTTATTTCCTATTACCAATAGTTAAACTTTAAAAGACTCTCCACAACCGCATCTTTCAGTTTCATTAGGGTTATTAAACACAAATTGAGAGGAAAATTGCTCTTTTTTATAATCCATTTCAGTTCCAAAAAGATACATTACAGCTGCTGGGTCAATAAACACTTTTACTCCCTTATCCTCAATAACCTCATCATTAGGATTAATTTCTTTTGTGTATTCCATAATATAAGACATTCCTGCGCATCCACCTGATTTTACACCAACTCTAACACCAATAGATCCATTTTCAGCTGAAGACATAATTTCTTTTATCCTGTTTGCTGCTTGATCGCTTAATGATATAACTTGTTTCGTCATAAATTTAATTCTAATTTTGCTGCTTCCGACATCATAGATTTATCCCATGGTGGTTCCCAAACTAAATCTAAATCTACTTTGTCAACTTCTTCTAATTGCATAATACTATCTTTAACTTCTTTAGGCAAACTTTCAGCTACTGGACAATTGGGAGTGGTAAGTGTCATTTTTACACTAATATTTTTTTTGTCTACCGCAATATCATATATTAATCCAAGTTCGTAAATATTTACTGGTATTTCAGGATCATAAATTTTTTTTATTTCTTCAATTACTTTTTCTTTTAATTCCATAAAATTACGACTCGGTTTTAGTGATTTCTTTTGAGTTATCCATTGCTGATGTAAGAGTATGCCACGATAATGTTGCGCACTTAACTCTCATTGGATATTGTTTAACACCAGATAAACACATTAATTTAGTTTTTTCGTCGTCTTTTAAGTATTTTGATTTTAAGTCTGGATTTTCTTTTATCATACCTAAAAAATCTTCAACTACCTCTTTAGCCTCGTGTTCATTTTTGCCTTTAATTAAATCTGTCATGATTGAAGCTGATGCCATTGAAATAGCACATCCGCTTCCCTCAAATGAAATATCCTCAACTATTTTTTGTCCATTTAATTTTAGATAAACATGAACATTGTCTCCACATAAAGGATTATGACCTTTTGCATCTTTATTAAACTCATGTACTTTTCCAAGATTCCTTGGATTTTTTCCATGTTCTAAAATAATTTCTTGATAAAGTTCTTTTAAGTTCATTTTAAATTAAATATTTTTTTACAGTTATTAATAGAGTCATTTAACTTATCTAAGTCATCTTTAGTATTATAAATTCCAACTGACGCTCTTGCACTAGCAGGTATATTTAATTTATCATGTAATATTTGACAGCAATGATGACCTGCTCTTATTGCAACTCCGTCTTCATCAAGTATTGTTGCAATGTCATGTGGATGAACACCCTCTAATGTGAAGGATAAAACTCCCCCTTTGTTTTTTGGACTACCAATTAACTTAACAGAATTATTTTTTTGTAATAGCTCTTGACCATACTCAACTAAATCAGCTTCATGTTTCATTATATTCTCTATACCAATACTCTCCATAAACTTTATTGACTGATCAAATGCAATAACTTGAGCTGTAGCCATGGTGCCAGCCTCATATTTATTTGGTAAATCACCATAAGATATTCTATCTTTTTTTACTTCTCTAATCATTCCACCTCCACCTTGATAAGGTGGCAGTTCTTCTAACCACTTTTTTTTACCGTATAGAACACCTAGTCCAGTAGGCCCATACATTTTATGACATGATATTGCATAAAAATCACAATCTAGGTCTTGCATATCTAATTTAAGATGAGGAGCTCCCTGACACCCATCAATAACAACTATTATTCCTTTTGAATGAGCTAAATCTGTTATCTCTTTAACAGGCAATATTGCTCCAGTAACGTTAGATAAATGGGTAATTGCTATTACTTTAGTCTTAGATGTTATTTTTTTTTCAATATCTTCTAGAGAAATATCACCGTCATCATTTACCTCTGCAAAATTAATTTTTATATTCTTTGATTTTCTTAAGAAATGCCAAGGTACATAATTGGAATGATGTTCAAGCTCTGTAATTAAAATTTCATCACCTTCGTTTAGATATTTTTGTCCTAGAGTATTTGCCACTAAATTTAACGCTTCTGTAGCCCCTTTAGTAAAAACTATTTCATTTTTATCTTTAGCATTGATATATTTTTGCACAGATGACCTTGTATTTTCATATAGGTTTGTCGCTGCAACTGCTAAATAATGAACACTTCTTCCAACATTTGAAAATTGTTTAGTATAAAACTCATTTATTTTATCAGCTACAACTTTTGGTTTTTGTGATGAATTAGCGCTATCTAAATAAACTAAATCATTATTTTGAATCTTTTCATCAAATATTGGAAACTCATCTTTTATGTTCTCTATTTTCATTCCTTAATTCCAATCATATTTTTAATTAAATTTTTTACTTCAGGGTCAGTAATTTTTTCAACAACATCTAACAGAAAACCATTTATTAAAAGTTCTCTTGACTGTTGATAATTTAATCCTCTAGACATTAAATAAAATATCGAGTCCTCATTAAGGCTACCCGATGCAGAACCGTGAGAACATTTAACGTCATCTGCATAAATTTCTAACTCTGGTTTAGCATTAAACTCAGAATCTTTATTTAATAAAATTGCTTTACTCAGTTGATAACCATCCGTTTTTTGTGCTTTAGAGTTAACAAAGATTTTTCCTTGATATACTGATCTAGAACTATCTTCTAAAACACTTTTTATAAGTTGATAGCTTTTTGTATTTTCAGTTAAGTGATTTATAATTGTTCTGATTTCATGATGTTTGTTATTATTTATAGAGAAAATACCATTTACAAAAGCTGATGAATATTCTCCAT
>CACDRY010000015.1 GCA_902555275.1 uncultured Pelagibacteraceae bacterium | reverse complement strand
TTCTTCCTGGCCATCTTCACAGGATAACAAAAACTCTTTTCCATTAAATTTAATATTTACATTTGCCATTTATCAATTTCTTCCATCAAAATATCTGTTTCTTGGTTTAATTCATCAATTTTTTGAGAGAATTGGTCTTCTTTTTTTTTTTCATCAATTTCCTTTTTTTTAAAATCATCAAATTTCTGTTTAAGTGTCTGATTTTCATCTTTTAGTGAATTATACCTTTGTTCTAGTTCTTTTTTTTCAATTTCTAATTGATTTTTTTGGTTTGCTAGATTTTCTAACTCTAAAATTTTATGTGGTTTTATATTTTCAAGATTTTTTAATTTGTCTAAAGTTTCTAATAGTTTTTTTTCTTTTTCACTAATTGAATTCATATATATATCTATATTAATAAATTGATTCACCTAAGTCTACAAAGGATAAATTTTGAGAAAATTAAATAAAATCTTGTCTAACTCTATACGCGCTCTTTCAATGGATGCCGTGCAGAAAGCTAATTCTGGACACCCGGGTATGCCTATGGGTATGGCTGATGTATCCACAATACTATTTAAATATTTTTTAAAATTTAATCCAAAAAATCCTAGCTGGATAAACAGGGATAGATTCGTTTTATCAGCTGGTCACGGATCCATGTTGCTTTATTCTTTACTTTATTTGACAGGCTACAATAGTGTTCAACTAAAGGATATTAAGAATTTTAGACAAATTGACTCCATTTGTGCAGGGCATCCTGAGTATGTTAAAAACTCAGGCATTGAAACTACAACAGGACCTCTAGGACAAGGAATTTCTAACGCAGTTGGTTTTGCTTTGGCAGAAGAAATTTTAAAAAAAAAACTCGGTGAGGATATTATTAATCATAAAACTTATGTTATAGCTGGAGATGGTTGTCTGATGGAAGGTATAAGTCATGAGGCTATGAGCTTAGCAGGTCATTTGAGACTCAAAAACTTGATAATGTTGTTTGATAATAACTCAATATCTATTGATGGACCTACTAGTCTAACTGTTTCAGATAATTTTAAAAAAAGATTTCATAGCTATGGTTGGGATTATATAGAAATTAATGGTCATAAAGAAAATGAAATATTTAATGCTCTCAAAAAAGTACAACGAGCAAAAAAACCAACTATTATTTCATGTAAAACTAAAATTGGTTATGGTTCTCCTAATAAATCTGGAAAAGCTTCTTCACATGGAAGTCCATTAGGTAATGAAGAGATTAAATTAACACGTAAAGAATTGGGATGGAATTTTAAACCATTTGAAATACCAAAATATGTATTAAAGATTTGGAGACAAATTGGGGAAAGGGGAGAAAAATTGGAATATAGATGGAACAAAATTTATACTAAGAAAAAAAACATAATAAATAAATTGACTAAAAATAATTTTACTAAATCTATAATTAATGAAAAAAAATTAGCAATAAAAGAAAGCAAAATTCTTGCTTCTAGGAAATCCTCAGAATCAGTAATTAGTTCACTGATTAAAGAAAGTAACACACTAATAGGTGGATCGGCTGATCTTGCAGGATCGAATAATACCAAAACAAAATTTCATAAAATTTTAATGCCAGGGAATTTTAAGGGAAATTATATTCATTATGGAGTAAGAGAACATGCAATGTGTGGGATAATGAATGGTTTGGCCTTACATAGTAAATTAATTCCCTATGGTGGAACCTTTTTAATTTTTTCTGATTATTGCAAACCATCAATAAGATTAGCTGCAATGATGAAACAACAAGTTTTATATGTCATGACACATGACTCAATTGGTCTAGGGGAAGATGGGCCAACTCATCAACCAGTAGAGCAATTGTCTAGTTTAAGAGCCATTCCTAATCTATATGTTTTTAGGCCAGCAGATAGATTTGAAACAATTGAATGTTGGGAGCATGCATTAAAAAGTCCAAATACTCCAAGTATTCTCTCACTAACTAGACAAAATCTTAAACCTATAAGAAATAAATATTCGAAAATTAATAAATGCTCTTTGGGCGCATATGAAGTATTAAGGACTAATAAAAAAATTAATTTGACCATTTTAGCTAGTGGTTCTGAGGTAAATCTAGCGATAGATGCTAGCCATAAATTAGCCAAAGATAAAATATATTCAAAGGTTATTTCAGTACCTTGTATGGAACTTTTTGAATTACAATCAAACACTTATAAAGATAAAATTCTCAATGAAACCAAAAAAAAAATATCAATAGAAGCTGGATCAAGTGATTGTTGGAAAAAATATGTCGGTGAGTTGGGAATGACTTTTGGAATTAATAATTTTGGAAAAAGCGCACCATATAAAGATATTTATAAATATTTTGGATTAACAGTTTCAAATATTTCGAGTAAGTCAAAAAAACTATTAAAGAATTTTAAATGACAATTAAAATTGGAATAAATGGAATGGGTAGAATTGGTCGAATGGTAGTTAGATCAATTATTGAGTCTAAAAATAAAAAATTCAAAATAAATCACATAAACAACAGGTCAAGCTCAGAGACTACTTGTAAACTAATAAAATATGACTCTGTTCACGGGAAATTTAATGCAGATTTAAAATTTGATGAGAACCACTTGTTAATAAATAAAGACAAAATTACATTTTCGCAAGAATCAAAAATTGAAGATATAAAATGGAAAAAATTCGATGTTGATTATGTTTTTGAGTGTACTGGTAAATTTAATTCAAAAGAGAAATTAAACGCACATATCAAAAATGGAGCAAAAAAAGTTATTGTATCTGCTCCATGTAAAAGTGCAGACAAAACAATAGTATTTGGAGTTAATGAAAATATAATATCTAAAAATGATAAAATAATTTCTGCTGCTTCATGTACAACTAATTGTTTGGCACCAATCGTGAATGTGCTTAATAATAAATTTGAAATTGAAAAAGGTTTTATGACTACTATTCATGCATTTACGAGTGATCAAAGGATTTTGGATAATTCTCATAAGGATCCAAGAAGAGCTAGGGCTGCAAGTCAGTCAATAGTTCCAACATCAACAGGAGCATCAAGAGCAATAGGTGAGATAATTCCAGACCTAAAAGGGAAGTTAGAAGGAGTAGCTATGAGAGTTCCAACGCCAAATGTATCGCTGGTCGAGTTAGTTTTTTGCACAAAAAAAAAAATTGATATTGATAAAATTAACGATGAATTTGAAGTTTATGCTAAAAATGAACTTAAAGGAATTTTAGAAGTTACACATGAAAAATTAGTTTCAATTGATTTTAATCATCATTCTGCATCTGCAATTGTTGATGCCTCTTTGACAAATGTCGTGGGTGCTAACATGGGCAAAATTTCTGCTTGGTATGATAATGAATGGGGCTTTTCTAACAGAATGTGTGATATCGCTGAAAGTTTGCATAAAATCTCTTAATGAGAAGTATTAGTAAAGAAGTAAACCTTAAAGGAAAAAAGATATTATTAAGATTGGATTTAAATGTTCCTCTAGATAACGGAAAAATTAATGATACATCAAGAATTGATAAAATTTTACCTACTTTAAATTTTTTAATAAATCAAAAAACAAAAATCATAATTTTATCTCATGTGGGAAGACCTAAAGGAAAAATTGTAAAAGAACTTTCTCTAAAACCAATAAGTGAAGATTTAAAAAAAAAAATAAATGTAGGTATAAGATTAATTGAGGAAAACATTAATGAAATAAAAAATAAAGATTTCTTTAACAAATTTGATGAAAAAATTTTAATTTTAGAAAATATTAGATTTTACCCTGAAGAGGAAAAAAATGATCAAAATTTCGCAGAACACCTAGCGAGTCTTGGTGATATTTATGTTAATGAAGCATTTTCTTGTTCACACAGATCACACGCTTCAATAGACCAAATTTCAAAATTTTTACCTTCTTTCTCTGGATTACAACTTGATCTAGAAGTTAGAGCTCTAAATAAAATTACAACTGAAATATCAAAACCTATAACCTGTATTATTGGAGGTTCCAAAATTTCAACTAAAATTAATATTATTAAAAATTTAATAACAAAATTTGATAACATTGTTATTGTTGGAGCTATGGCAAATAATTTCATTGAATATTTTGGAAATAAAATTGGAAAATCTATAAAAGAAAATCAATCTAAACCGATTATTGAGGAAATATTATTTCTTTCACAAAACGAAAGTTGTAATTTAATATTTCCTGAAGATGTTATAGTTGCGAAAAATTTTAATGATTTACCAGTTGTAAAGGAACTAAAAAATATTTCTTCTGAGGATATGATTTTAGATATAGGTCCAAATACAATTAAAAATATTTATAAAGTTATTGATGATAGTAACACCATTTTATGGAATGGACCTGCTGGATATTTTGAAAATCCAAATTTTGCAAATGGAAGTATTGAAATAGCAAAAAAGATTATTGAGAGAAATGTAGCTAATAAAATTTATTCAGTAGTTGGTGGTGGAGATACTGTATCTTTAATTAATAGCTTAGATGCTGTTAATAATTTTAATTTTGTTTCAACTGCAGGTGGAGCTTTCCTAGAATATCTTGAAGGTAAAAAGCTACCTGGTATAACCGCATTAAATTCTCATGACTGAATTGAATAAAGTAGCTTTAAAAATAATATCTGACGGAAAAGGTATTCTTGCAGCAGATGAAAGCAACGGTACTATGACCAAGAGGCTTGAAGCTGTAAATGTTGGCTCTACACCTGAAAGCAGACTCGCCTTTAGAGAGACACTATTTTTATCTGAAAGTATAGGTGAATATATTGGAGGAGTGATTTTATATGATGAGACAATTAACCAAAGATCAAGTTCAGGAGAATTAATTACAGACATGATCAGTAAATCAGGGGCAATTCCTGGAATAAAAGTTGACACAGGAGCAAAAACACTTGCAAACTCAGATGAAGAAAAAATAACCGAGGGATTGGACGGACTTAGAGAAAGACTTAAGAAGTATTATAAGCTTGGTGCAAGATTTACAAAATGGAGAGGTGTATACATAATAAATAAAAATTACCCAAGTAAACTTGCAATGCATACAAATTCGCATGCTCTTGCGAGATATTCTGCATTAGTCCAGGAATGTGGAATGGTTCCAATAATTGAACCTGAGGTACTGATGGATGGAAATCATTCAGCTGATGATTGTTTAAGTAAAACTTCAGAGGTAATCAAAAGATGTTTTGATGAATTAATATTACAAAAAATAGATCTTACAGGAATAATTTTAAAACCAAACATGATCTTACCTGGAAATAATTCAAGTGATCAAATTTCTAAAGAAGAAATTTCAACAAAAACAGTTAAATGTTTAAAAGATTCTGTTCCAAATGAAATACCCGGAATTGCATTTTTGTCTGGAGGTCAATCTGAAATAGAAGCGACAGAGAATTTAAACTTAATTAATAAAAATAATAATACTGAGTTTTTAATGACTTATTCTTACGGTAGAGCACTTCAACAAAGTGCTTTAAAATTCTGGTCTAAAAATATTAATGATATAAAGGGAACACAGAAAATTTTTAATAATAGAGCTAAAATGTGCTCTCTAGCAGCTCAGGGAAAGTGGTCAAGCGAGCTTGAAAATAAATAAAAAGAAATTCATTTATCTTATCTCTCCAAATATAGTCAATGAGGACTTTTATAATAAATTAAGATTAGTTATTGATACAAACAAAGTGAGTTTTTTTCAACTGAGATTAAAAAAATATTCCATGAGTCAAAAATTATTAATAGGTAAAAAAATTCAAAAAATTTGTAAAAAAAAAAAAATTAAATTTATAGTAAATGATGACCCGCTCCTTGCAAAAAAGCTTAATGCTGATGGTTGTCATTTAGGACAAAATGATATGCCCTTAAAAGATGCTCGCAAAATAATTGGAAGAAAAATTATTGGAGTCACTTGTCATAATTCAATTCAATTAGCAAAAAAAGCAATTAAAGAAGGGGCAGACTATTTAGCATTTGGGGCTTTTTATGGCTCAAATACAAAAAAAACAAAATTTATCGCATCTACTAAAATTTTAAATGAAACTAAAAAATTAACTAAAATTCCTTTGGTTGCAATTGGTGGAATAAACTCAAAAAATTATAAAAATCTATTATTGAATAAAGCTAATTTTTTGGCTATTTCAGGCTACATATGGAATAATAAAAAATATAAACCAACAAAAGCGATAAAATTAATAAAATGAAAATTAACGCTGGAGAAATAAGAGTAGGAATGCTTCTAGAGTATAAAAATGACTTATGGCAAGTTCTAAAAACTCAGCATGTCAAGCCTGGAAAGGGTGGTGCTTTCGCTCAAGTAGAAATGAAAAGTTTGAATAAAAATACAAAATTAAATGAGAGGTTTAGATCGAGTGAAACAGTTGAAAAAGCTTCTTTAGAGGAAGCTAATTTCAATTATCTTTATTCAGATGAATATAATTGTTTCTTTATGAATCCCAAGACATTTGAACAAATAGACGTCAAAAAAGAAATGATTGGAGAAAAAGAGAAGTTATTGACTGAGAATCTTCAAGTTTCAGTAAGTTTTTACGAAGAAAATCCAATTGCTATTGAACTTCCAAATCAAGTAAAATGCAAAATTGTGAGTACTGATGCCGCAATAAAAGGACAAACAGTTTCATCTTCATATAAACCAGCAATTCTTGAAAATGGAATAAAAATACAGGTTCCTCCATTTATTGAAAATGAGGATGAGATTATTTTGGATAGTAGAACATTTGAGTATGTAAAAAAAATTTAAAACATGAACTCAATTTCACCTAACTTAAACATAATGATTAAAGCTTGTGAGAAAGCTTCAAAAGTAATTATTAGAGACTTTGGTGAAGTTGAGAATTTACAAGTAGCAAAAAAAGGTCCAAGAGATTTTGTGACTAAAACTGATAAAAGAGTTGAGGAAATTCTAATTGATGAATTAACTAAAGCAAAAAAAAATTACTCATTTTTAACAGAGGAAAGTGGAAAAATTGAAAATAAAGATAAAGATAAAATTTGGATCATTGATCCTATTGATGGAACAACTAATTTTCTACATGGAATACCTCATTTTGCTATTTCAGTTGCACTTGAAATAGATAAAGAATTAAAATCAGCTATTATATTTGATCCAATTAAAAATGAAATATTTTATGCAGAAAAAAAAAATGGTTCGTATTTCAATAATCACAGAATAAGAGTATCAAATAAAAATGATATTGAAGAATGTTTATTTTCATCTGACCAGCATGGGTTAAAGAGTATTTTTCCAAAATTAAATATGAGAAGTTCAGGATGTGCAGCTCTTGATTTGGCCTATGTGGGGTCAGGAAGATTAGATGGTTTTTTTCATAACAAAATTAATTTGTGGGACATAGCTGCTGGTCTACTTATTGTGCAGGAGGCAGGAGGTACCACAAATGACATTAGTAAATATAAATATGACAGTATTGATATTAGAGCTTCAAGCAGCAATATTTATGCAAAAATGATGGAAAAATTAGATAACTTTTAATTGTTTTTACCAAACTTTTTGTTATAAAACCGGCTATGAAAAAAAACATACATCCTAATTATCATAAAATTATTGTTGAAATGACTGACGGAAGCAGATTTGAGACAAGATCAACATGGGGATCAGAGGAAGAAGTGCTAAAACTTGAGATTGATCCTAAATCACATTCAGCTTGGACTGGTGGAAAGCAAAAGCTACTCGATAAAGGAAGAGTAAGTAAATTTAATAAAAAATTTCAAAATTTTAGATCAGAAAATAAATAATGAATAATGCACCACTAATGCCAATGGCTACTGCTGTTTGGTTGGTAGAAAATACATCTTTAACTTTTAAACAGATTGCAAATTTCTGTAGACTACATGAAGTAGAGGTACAAGGAATTGCTGACGGTGAAGTTGCAAAAGGCATCGTTGGATATAATCCGATTATTGCAGGTCAACTTACTAAAGAAGAAATCGATCTTTCATCTAAAGATACAAGTCGACCTCTCAATTTAAAGGAAAATGAAATACAAATAGAAGGAGATAATAAGAAAACAAAAAAATATATTCCTTTATCAAAGCGTCAGGACAAACCGGATTCCGCACTATGGCTGATAAGACAACATTCTACTTTAAAAGACTCTCAAATTGCAAGACTAGTTGGAATTACAAAAAATTCTGCAACGTCAATCAGAAATAAAAGTCATTGGAATTATAACAATTTAAATGCTAAAGATCCTGTGGCTATGGGTCTGTTCACACAAAAAGAATTAATTGAGGCCTTAGAAAAAGCAGAAAGAAGAATTAAAAGAGAAAAAAAAGAAAAAGAGAAGGCTCAATAATAATAATTTATGAAATATAATAGACAATTAATTTATAAAGTGCTACTTAATCCACTTTTTGGAGGTAGTTATTAAAATAGAAGTAAAAGATAACAATATTGAGCAAGCTTTAAGAGTCTTAAAGAGAAAACTACAACGTGATGGTTTTTTTAAAATTATAAAATTAAAGAATACTTATGAGAAGCCATCTGAAAAGAAAAAGAGAATACTGCAAGAAAATATAAAAAGAGTGAAAAAACTCAACAAGCTCAAGAACAGAATTTAATTCCGCGGGGTGGAGCAGCCTGGTAGCTCGCAAGGCTCATAACCTTGAGGTCGGCGGTTCAAATCCGTCCCCCGCAACCAAAAGTTTTAATAAGTTAATTTAATAAATATTTTAAAAAATTTAATATAACTATCATATTTTAAACTTTGATTTATTTGCATCTATCAAAAACGTTTTTACTGTATCAACTGTTAATTTTTTAAAACTTTTGTTAAATTTTTTAATCTGACTAATGATCTTTGGTGGTGCTGTTATAATATGACATTTGAGCATTTTCGCTTGCGTATAATTATAAGGTTCCCTCGTACTTGCCCATAATATTTTTACATTTTTGTATGTTCTTGCTAATTTAATACTTTTTTTGATTTCTGGAATTGGATCTTTACCTACATCCGACATTCTTCCAGCAAAGATAGATATAATCACGTTGGTATTTTTGTTTAGTTGTTTTAAAATTCTTTTTGTCTGCTCTGAGGTATAAACTGCAGTTATATTTAATTTAATTTTTCTACTATTTAAGTATTTTATTACTTTTCCCATAAATTTTCCCTTTGAGTTTACAACTGGCACTTTAACATATACATTTTGACCCCATTTACATATTTTTAACGCTTGAGCTATCATATCTTTCTCATTGTCTGCAAAAACCTCTAAAGAGATTGGTTTATTTGAAATCTCAAGAATTTTTTTTGAATAAGAAGTATAATTTCTAGCTCCAGCTTTTCTCATAAGTGTTGGATTAGTTGTAAAGCCTTTTACTATATCTATCTTATTAAATTTTTTAATTTGATCAATGTCAGCAATATCACAATAAATTTTAGTCAAATTATAAGCTTTTTACAATTTCTTCGGTCATTTTTTTTGCATCGGCAAATAACATTAGAGTGTTATCTCTGTAAAAAAGATCATTATCAATTCCAGCATAACCAGGTGATAAACTTCTTTTTACAAATAGTACAGATTTACTTTTTTCAACATCTAAAACTGGCATTCCATAAATTGGACTTTGTGGATCTGACTTAGCAACTGGATTTGTTACATCGTTTGCGCCTATAACATAAGCTACATCGCAATTAGAAAAATCATTGTTAATTTCCTCCAATTCAAAAACTTCATCATATGGTACATTCGCTTCAGCTAATAATACATTCATGTGGCCTGGCATCCTTCCAGCAACAGGGTGAATAGCATAGGAGACCTTGACACCATTCTTTTTTAAAGCGTCAACCATTTCTCTAAGTGCGTGTTGAGCTTGTGCGACTGCCATACCATATCCTGGAACAATAATTACCGAAGAGGCATTTTTCATTAAAAATGCAGCATCATCTGCATTGCCATTTTTAACTGGTTTTTGCTCTTTGCTCTGTGAGCTGGAGGTTTGGTCCGTTGCTCCCCATCCCCCAAGAATTACATTAAAGAATGATCTATTCATTCCTTTGCACATTATATAAGAAAGAATTGCACCTGACGATCCTACTAAAGCACCTGTTATTATAAGAGCTGTATTTTCTAAAGTAAAACCGATACCTGCAGCCGCCCAACCTGAATAAGAGTTAAGCATTGAAATAACTACTGGCATGTCCGCACCGCCAATTGGTATTATCAACAAAATACCAACTATAAAAGATATGATAATTAATGACCAAAATATATTAGATGCTTGAGTTCTACATAAATAATATATCAAAAATATTATCGATAAGCCTATTACTAAATTAATAAAATGCTGACCTTTAAATGTTATTGGGGCACCTGACATAATCCCTCTAAGTTTTAAGAATGCAATTATTGAACCGGAAAAAGTAATAGCACCAATTGCTGCACCCAGTGACATTTCTATCAAGCTTGCTAATTTGATATTTCCTACAACTCCTAAACTGAATGCATCAGGTTTTAAGAAAGCTGATATAGCCACAAACACAGCTGCTAGACCCACAAGACTATGAAAGCCAGCAACGAGCTCTGGCATTGCTGTCATAGGAATTTTAAATGCAATAAATGAACCTATTAACCCTCCTATAATTAAAAAAATTATTACATAAATAAAGCCATACCCAAAATTTGATACAGATAAAAAAGTTACAATAATCGAAATTACCATACCAGCTATTCCATAATAATTTCCTCTTCTAGATGTCTCGGGAGATGAAAGACCCCTCAAGGCTAATATAAATAATATACCTGACAATAAATAAAATAATGCTGAGAGATTAGCCGACATATTTAATTATTTTTTCTTCTTTTTATACATTTGCAACATTCTTTGGGTTACTAAAAAACCACCAAAAATATTTACTGCAGCCAAAATTATTGCAAGAAAACCAAAAATATTTGATGTTTCAAAAATACTCTCAGACGAACCTGCAAGTGCAGCTATAATTGCTCCCACAATTATTACAGATGAGATTGCATTAGTAACTGACATTAATGGAGTATGTAACGAAGGAGTAACACTCCAAACAACATAATAGCCAACAAAAATCGACAAAATGAATATGCTTAATCTGAATATAAAGGGATCTATTTCCATTATTTAACCATCGTTTTTTCTATTATTTCATCTTCTAACTTAATATCAAAATTTTTTTTTTCCTCATTAAATAAATTTTTAGTGAAGTTAAAAATGTTTTTTGCATATAGATTAGATGCTGAAACAGGTAGTTTATTTAAAATATTTGCCTCACCCATAATTTTTACTCCATTATTATCTATTATTTCATTAACTTTTGTTAATTCTGAATTTCCACCTTGTGAAGCTGCTAGATCATAAATAATTGATCCATTTTGCATAACATCTATCATATCTCTTTTTATTATTATTGGAGCTTTTTTACCGGGGATTAAAGCTGTACATATAACTACATCAATTTTTTTAAGTGTTTCCCTTAACAAATCCTCTTGTTTTTTTTTAAATTCATCTGATGCCTCTTTTGCATATCCCCCTTTAGTCTCTAAGTTTTCAGAACCCTCAACAGTTAAAAATTTACCCCCTAAGCTTTCAACTTGTTCTTTAGATGCTAATCTAACATCAGTTGCAAAAACTATTGCACCCATTCGCTTTGCAGTCGCAATTGCCTGCAAACCTGCAACACCAGCTCCAACTACCAAAACTTTAGCTGCAGAAATTGTTCCAGCTGCTGTCATCATCATTGGTATTGCTTTTTGAAAATAAGCAAAAGACTCAATCACAGCTTTATAACCTGCTAAATTAGCTTGAGACGATAATATATCCATTGATTGTGCTCTTGTAATTCTTGGTAAAAGTTCAAGGGAGAAGCACTTAATATTTTTTAAAAAAAGTTCTTTTAGTTTTTTTTCATTTGAGTAAGGATTCAATACACCAATTAAAATTTGGTCTTTTTTTAACTTTTGTAAAATTTTGTCACTTGGAATATTCATTTGCAATATTGCGTCAGATTTTAAAATAACTTCTTCATCATTTGGTAAAATTTTTGCACCTTCATTCTTATACTCTTCGTCGGGTATTCCTATATGCAGCGCATAGCCTTGGCTTAAACTAACTTCTAAACCTAAACTCTTGTATTTTTTTATTAGATCAGGAGTTATAGCAACTCTTTTTTCAAATTTTGTATCTTCAGATATTGAACCAATTATCATATTTTACTTAATAAAAAATGCAGACATTATTTTTGTCTGGCTTTAAATTTAGGATTCTTTTTGTTTATTATATAAACTCTTCCTCTTCTTCTGACTAATTTAGAGTTTAGATCTCTTTTTTTTAAAGATTTAAGTGAACTTGCTATTTTCATAATTTAATTTTTTTCTTTAATAAACGATGTCACATAATCTTTCAAACTTATTTTTCCAAATTTTTTAATAACTTTGTTATTTAATGACATATTTGTCAAAGCGGAAGCAAATCTCTCGCCTTTTCTAGCGGATATATACTTTATTTTGTGATTAAACATTTTTGCAACTTCTAAAATTGTGTGAGACTTTCTATGAGAGATACTATAATGGCAACATTTATTTGCCTTCCATGCGTGGTAACAAACATTAACAGTATCTATTATATGAGTAAATCTTCTTGTTTGAGTTCCTGGTTTCACAACTGTGAGTGGGTTTTTATTTTTAAATTGACTTTGGAAAATTCCAATTACGGTAGCCATATCTCCTTTTTCAATTTGTTTATTTCCATAAACATTATAAAAATAAATTATCTCAAATTTAAAACCAAACCAATTTTTCAAATTTTGTAATAACTCAAGGTTTTTTGACTTAGTGAATGCATATGGTGAAAGATTTTGATCATAACCTTTATTACCAAGGCTAGCAGAAGTCGCAGAATAAATTAATTTTATATTATTTTCTAAACAAAATTTAAATACCTCCTTACTACCAATAGAGTTCGAATTATAACATTCATAAAATTTATTAAAACTCTGGTAAATTCTTGAAAATTCCCCGAAATGAAAAGTTGTTGATATTTTGTTTTTATATTTTTTTAATAATCTCTTAATATTTATTGTATTTCCTTTTATATACTTAACTCTTTTTGAGATTATATGATTTTTTTTTTTTCCAGTAGAGTAATTATCTAAACTAATAATTTTTTTTTTCGTTTTTTTAATTAATAACTCAATTAAATTCGAACCTACAAAACCTGCACCACCAGTAACAACAATAATATTCTTCATATAATTAATTTATTATTTATTTTTTTTTCCCATTTTAGAGAAGTTTCAAGAATATATTTTAAATTATTATATTTTGGTTTCCACAAGAAATAATTGTTAAACTTTTTAGTATCAGCAACTACGTGTTCACTATCAGACCGTCTTCTGGGGCCAATTTCATATTTAATTTTATTTTTTAAAATTTTGTTAAGTTGATTAATTACATCTTTCACTGAATAACCTTTGCCATAACCACAATTAAATATATTTGATTTTTTTCTTTTTATTAAATCTTTTGCAGACATAAGGTGAATTTCCGCTAAATCATTAATATGAATAAAATCTCTTACTGGAGTTCCATCTTTAGTATTATAATTGTCTCCATTGATAACTAATTTTTTTCTTTTTCCTACCGCTACTTCGCAAGCTAATTTAATTAAATGTGAAGAATGTTTAGATATTATTCCAGTTCTCATTTTTTTATCTGCACCTGCTACATTAAAATATCTTAAAATAATATAGTTAATTGGAGTTTTTATTGAATTATAAAGTAAAAATTGTTCTAGTTTTAATTTAGATTCTGCATAAGGATTTTTTGGATTGAGCTCATGCTCTTCAGAAATTTTTTTTTTTTTTGGACTCCCGTAAACAGATGCTGAAGAAGATAAAATAATATTATTTAAACTATTTCTTAAACACATTTTTAGAAATACTTTGGATTTATGATAATTATAAATTATATATTTTTTTGGTTTTTTTAATGACTCATCTACTCTTATTAAACCTGCAAAATGCATAACTAAGTCAAAACTCTTTAAATTAATTTTGCTTAAAATTTTTTTTTCATCTGCAATATCGCTCACTATAAGTTTAGCTTTTTTTGGAACAAGTTTTTTGTTGCCAGTTATAAAATTATCAATAATAGTTACAGAAAAACCTTTCTCAATAAGTAAATTTGCAACAGTACTGCCAATATACCCAGCACCTCCAGTTAACAAAATTTTTTTATTCATTAAACTTATTTAGATTATCTTTATTATTTATAAATTAGTATATGGCTAAAAAAAACAAAGTTTTAATATTTAGATGAAAAATAGCCTGGCAATGTCCTACTCTTCCATGTCTTAAGACAAAGTACCATCGGCGCAGAAAGGCTTGACTTCCGAGTTCGGAATGGGATCGGGTATTACACTTTCGCAATAATCACCAGGCACAATTTTTTAATTTAATTTACTAAGTTTGTAAAGGTATAAAAATTGTTTTTAGTCATTATTTTATTTTGATCAAATTTTTATAATAAAAGTGACCTAATTTGGTACGTATTTTTAAAAAAATTAATTTCTTTTATCAAAATTGAATTTTGTAATACAAATTTGAGTTTGCTGGAAATTTTTTTAGTGAGATTTGTACAACTTTTATCTATCAAAAATTTTCTACCTAATTTTCCGCTAATAAATTTCTCATAATCATTATTAAAATAATTTGTCTGAAAAAATACATCTGTAAAATACCACCAATCATAAATATTACCATCTGGTTTACTATTTGAAAATATGTTTATCCAACCTCTTCCACAAATTACCTTTAAATTATTTTCTTTTTGAAAAATAATTAGTTCATTTTTTTCAATAAGGTTTTCATCATAATAAAAATCTTTGATATTATTTTCAAAACTTAAGTTATTTTCTTTAGTAAGCTCACTTAGAATAAATTTTATATGCTTTTTGTACTGATCAGAAATAAAAAATAAAAAGATAATTAATGTAAAAAATTTAAATTTGTTAATATTAATTCTTTTTATAATCATTAAAACAGAAATAAAAATTGATATATAAGATGGATGTAGCATTGCCGTGTAATATAACTTGTAACTCCCAGCATAATTAAAAATAAAAACTGAAATAAGATAAGAAATCATGGCTAAAAAAAGAAGGATCCAAATTTTATTTTGAAATGATAAATAAAATAAAACAGATACGTTAAAAATTAAACTTAAAAAAAAGATTAAGTTATTGTTTATTTCTAACTGATAAATAAAAAATAAGATGGTGAAAGATAAAAATAATAAATAATAAGAGATAAGAGAATCGTTCTTTTTTGGAGATAAAATTATGGAAGTTAACAGTACTAAAATAACAGATAACGTAAGTTTTTTTGGGGTAAGGTCAAGATAAAATGCAAAATTGTTTAACGTGTCATTTAATGTTCCATATTTTAAGTTAAAGACTATGTTGTGATCAAAATAACCTTTTAAAGAATAATGAAAAAATAATTTAAAAAATATAAATAGTAGAAAAAATATTAAAAAAAAAATTACCAAATCAACTATAATTGACTTTATTTTTGGTTTTTCTAACATTAAATAGTAAATATAAATTATTAAAATTAAGCATCCGTATATTGCACCATCAATTCTAGTTAAAACTAATAATGAAAGAAAAAATACTGAAATAAATAAATTTTTTTTATTCAAATTATTTATCAAAAATAAAAATAAATTCAGTATTAATAAAACTAAAAAAATATTAAAAAATATCTGCAAACAAACATTTGAGCCAAAATATTTTTGATATGAAATAGTTAGTAAAAGGACTAGACCAGTTTCTATAAAATTTAATTTTAATTTATTACATGAAAATAAAATTGACAAAAATAAAATAAAATAAACTAATGCATATGTGATTATACTAGATTTCCATCCCCACCCAATAAAAATACTTACAATTTTAATGAAAAAAAAATAAAAAGGACCACTATGAGAAAACATATTTTCATATAAAACATTATTTTTATCAAGAAACATTGAAAGACTGTAGTATGATCCATAGTCTGTTTCCCAACTTCTAGCCGGTAATAGCAATGATAAGAAAATCGAATAAGAAAACAATAATATAACAAAAAATAAGTTTTGGATTAATTCTGAATTAATTTTCATAATTAAAATTATATCCGTCTAAAAAACTTTGGTCTGACCAAATATATTTCCATTTACCATATAATCCAATTTGGTAAATATTATGATCTTCTAAATATTTTAATATCTTCAATCTTTTTTCTTCAACGC
>CACDRY010000014.1 GCA_902555275.1 uncultured Pelagibacteraceae bacterium | reverse complement strand
TAATTTAAAAAAATAAATTGATTTAGGTTCAATTATTAAACTTACAGCAATAAGGGAAATAATTAAGGTATAAAAAGGTAAAATTAATCTTTTATATAATTCTTCGCTTATTGATTTTATTTTTCTTTCTTCACAAATTTTATTGTCAGCATCTTTAATTATTTGAATTTTGTCATTGGAATTGTTAAAAAAATATTTTTTAAAACAACTAAATATTATTTTAGTTTCAACCTCTTGCATTTTCGTATGAGTAACTGTTTTAGTAGAAAAGTTTGATAGATCATAATCTGTCTCAGAAAAATTTAATGTATAAGTTTTTTCACCATTTAAGTTGGTTATACCACCGTTATATAATCTCAAAAAATATTGTTTATCTTTTTTAATAATTGATCCACTCTCAGCCACAATTATCTTAGACTTGGTCTTGTCTATTTTTTCATTTATATAAATTTTATTTAAAAGTCCGTCATTGTATTCTTCAACAAAAATTGTCAAATTTTTTACTACATTAATAAATTTTTTTTCTGAAATTAGTTTTGGTAAAAAGTCTATGTTTGACTCTTTAATAAAAATTCTAGCCATATTTTGTGATTTAGGAATTATTGATAAATTTAAAAATAATTGCAAAACTAAAAAAAATAATGAGAATTTTAATATAAAATTGATAAGTTGTATCTTCTTTATTCCGTTGTTCCAAAAAACAATAAGTTCATTTGATTTATTATATTTGTTAATTACATAAAAAATTGATATGAAAAATACGAAAATTATAGTTTTGCTAAATATTTTTGGCAAATTTAATGATACAAAGTAAAAGTATACATCCAAACTATGACCATCATCAGATACTAAATCTAAAAAGTTAACTGCTTGAATAATCCATATAATAAAAGAGATACTGAATGAAGATATAAGAAAAAAATTAACTATATCTAGGGAAAATTTACGAAATATTAATTTATCCATTGAAATTATTGTTTTAATAAATATACAACATTATCTAATAAAAATTTCAAAAAAATGAAGCTAAATTTAAATTTTGTAAATAAAGTCCCAAAAATCGCAAAGGATAATGAGATTATTCTCCTAACTCAAAAAGTTATAAAAAGTAAAGAGATTAAACAATTAGCAAAATCAGTTTTCAATAATAAACTTTTTTCTGAAGGGAATTTTCTTGCAAAAGATTATAACAATAAAAGCTATATATTCGTAAATTGCACCAATTCAAAAGTCTCATTAGATTTTGAAAAACTTGGTTCTAAATTATTTGTTTTTTTAAAGGAAAATAAAAAAGAAAATTCATTTATAAATGTAGAAAATAATTCTTTTACTAATGTACAATTAGAAAAGTTTCTTCATGGAGCGCAACTTAAGTCATATAATTTTAATCTTTATAAAACTGATAAGAAAAAAAATGTTAATATAAATTTAAGTGTTGTTGGCAGTAACATTAAACAAAAAAATTTATTAAGAAATAAATTAAATGCTCTTTTGGAAGGAGTTTTTCTTACTAGAGATTTAGTTTCTGAACCTGGTAATATTTTGCACCCAGATGAATACGCAAAGAGAATTATAAAATTAAGAAAGTTTGGATTAAAAGTAACAGTATATAACCAAAAGAGATTAAAAAAATTAGGTTTTAATGCATTGCTAGGTGTCGGACAAGGAAGTATCAGAGGTTCATATTTGGTAACAATTGAGTGGAATGGAAATAAAAATAAATCAAAACCATTAGCCTTCGTTGGAAAAGGTGTTTGTTTTGATACTGGTGGAATTTCACTCAAACCTGCAAAATTTATGGAAGATATGACGTATGATATGGCAGGCTCAGCAACCGTAGTTGGTCTAATGAAAACTCTAGCTTTAAGGAAATCTAAAATTAATGCAGTCGGAGTTGTTGGATTAGTTGAAAATATGCCAGGAGCCAATGCACAAAGACCTGGAGATATTGTAAAATCTTACAGCGGACAAACAATCGAAGTTTTAAATACAGATGCTGAGGGAAGACTGGTTTTAGCAGATGCACTTACATATACCGAAGAGAAATTTAAGCCAAGTCTAATTATTGACTTAGCAACATTAACTGGAGCAATAATTGTTGCGCTTGGATCTGAATATGCTGGGCTTTGGTCAAATAATAAAAAATTGTCTAAACAACTTTTTGATGCAGGAGAGCATGTAGAAGAAAAAGTATGGGAAATGCCACTTCATGAGAATTATAACAAATTAATGAATTCAAATAATGCTGATATGCAAAATATTAATTATGTTGGAGGAGCTGGATCAACAACTGCAGCTCAATTTTTACAGAGATTTATAATTAATAAAACACCTTGGGCGCATTTAGATATTGCTGGAATGGCTTTTTCTAAATATGCTGGAGCACTGAATTCTGGTGGCGCAACTGGATATGGTGTTAGATTATTAAATAAATTTATTGAGGATAATTATGAGTAATATTGAACAAACGTTATCCATAATTAAGCCAGATGCTGTTGAAAGAAATTTGCAAGATCAGATTAAAAATGAATTTAAAAATAATGGATTTGAAATTTTAAAGGAAAAAAAAATTCATATTTCTAAAGAAGAAGCTGAAAAGTTTTATAAAGTTCATGAGTCTAAACCATTTTATAATGATTTGTGTGTTTACTTATCATCTGGACCAATTGTTGTAATGAGTCTCCAAAAAGATAATGCTGTTCTAGAAAATAGAAAATTGATGGGAGCGACTAACCCTAAAGATGCAGAAGAAGGAACACTTAGAAAAAAATATGGTATTTCAATTGATAAAAATTCTGTTCATGGATCAGATAGTGTTGAAAATGCTAAGATCGAGTTAGATTTTTTTTTTAAAGATTAGTTAAAAACTTATCAATAGCTTTTGGATAAATCTCATGTTCAATTTTAAGCACTTTTTTTTTTAAACTTCTTACATTATCTGATTTTAGAATTTTCACCTTCTTTTGTAAAATTACTTTACCTGAATCTAATTTTTCTGTTACCTTATGAATCGATGCTCCTGCAAATCGATCCTTATTTTTAATTGCTCTCTCATTTGTATTTAATCCTTTATATTTTGGAAGAAGTGATGGATGAATATTTAATATTGGTTTAGAAAATTTTTTTATAAAATTACCTGACAAGATTTTCATAAATCCAGCTAAACAAATTAAATCTATATTATATTTCTTTAGTAACTTAAGCGATTTATTTTCAAAATTTGATTTATTTTTATTTCCATAAATTTTTATTTTAGATCTAGATGCATATTTTAGTCCCTCAGCATCTGGATTATTTGAAATAACTAATATAATTTTAATTAAAGAATTTTTTTTTTTTGAGTGTTTTATTAAAGATTTTAAGTTACTACCTCTACCACTAATAAAGACAGCAATATTTTTTTTACCAGGATATTTTTCCACTTAATTTTACTTTTTTTGAATTCTTAACTATTTTTCCAATTATATAAGGTTTAAATTTTTTTCCAAAATATTTACTTACTGAATTTAAATTTCTAGGATTTGTCACTAAACAAAAACCTACGCCACAATTAAAGGTCTTTAGCATTTCTCTCTCACTTATACCCATTTTATATAACCATCTAAAAATTTTTAATGTTTTGACTCTATTTAAATCTATTTCAGCACATAAATTTTTTGGTATTATTCTTTGAATATTATCCACTATACCACCACCAGTTATATTTGCACATCCATTTATTAAATTTTTTTCATTAATAAGAGATAATTCTTTTACATAAATTTTAGTTGGTCTAATTAGTTCGTCTTTGAGAAATTTGTTTGTTTTAAAATTAATTTTTTTTTTTTTTAAGAGATATCTCACTAAGGAATAACCGTTAGAGTGAAGTCCATTAGAAGGTAATGCTAAAATAAGATCATTATTTTTAATTTTTTTATTAAGTATTTTTTTCTTTTCAACAAGACCAACAGCAAAACCTGCTATATCAAATTTCCCTTTAGTATAGGTTCCTGGCATTTCAGCAGTTTCGCCACCAACTAATTTGCAACCAGCGATATCACATCCCTTAACAATTCCTACGACTAAATGTTTTAATTTTTTTAAATTAATTTTGCTAATAGAAATGTAGTCTAAGAATAAATAAGGCTTCGCTCCTTGAACGACCAAATCATTTACACACATCGCAACAAGATCTATTCCAATTGTATCAAATTTATTTAGATCATTTGCAATCTCAATTTTTGTTCCAACTCCATCAGTGCTAGTAACAATGTGAGGGTCTTTTAGTTGTCTAGGAATTGGAGAGATTGCTCCAAAGCCTCCTATATTCTTAAAATCACCACTTTTGCTTGATTTTCTTGCTTGTGAACTTATGAACTTAACAAAACTATCTGCTTTTGGAATATTAACTCCGCTCTTACTGTATGTTAATTTATTTGATGCCATATAACAAGATTATGTATTTTTTTAAAAAAAATATATTTAAATGTTTATATATATTTTTCATATTTTTAACCTTTAATTTTATAGAGTTTTCCACAAAGGAAGTACTTGCTAAAACTTTTGTTGTTTCAAAAATTGAAGTTGAGGAAAAATATAATCTTAGTTTTAATAAACTAAAAGTTATGGATAGAGGCTTTAAAAAAGCATTTCAAGATATCTCGCAAATGATACTTAAGAGAAAAGATCTTGATAAAATCAGAAATACACCAATAAATGATATAAAAAAATTAATCGAAAACTTTTCAATTTTGGATGAAAAATTCATAAACCAGAAATATAAAAGTATTATGGAGGTAGAATTTAATAGAAAAAAATTAATTAAATTCTTAGATAATAAAAATATAACCATTTCATTACCAAAAAAAATTAACGTTTTTTTTATACCAGTTATGATTGATTTGGAAACAAATAATTTTAACTATTTAAATGAAAATATTTTTGCAGAAAATTGGAAAAGTATTGAAAAAAATTATTTTCAAATTTCTTATATTATACCAAATGAGGATGCAGAGGATTATTTAAGTATAAAAAATAACTTACAAAATATTGAAAATTATAATTTTAACAAAATATTAAAAAAATATAATTCAGAAAACTTTATAATAATGATAATTTTCAAAAGAAAAAATAATATTAAATTTTATTCAAAAATAAACTTTGATGATAAATTTGAAATATTAAGTAAAAATTTTGAAGATAAAAATATAGATAATCAAACAGACTTAGATTCAATGATACTTGATATCAAAAACGAATATGAAGATAATTGGAAATCTATTAATAAAATGAGTCCATCTATATCTGTTCCAATTCGATTGTCATTAGGGTCTAATAATACAGAAACATCATTAAAATTAGAAAATGCTTTAGATAATTTAGATTTTGTAAATAGCTATAATATTGAAAAATTTGATAGTAAAATAATTATATATAAAGTTTATTACAGCAGTAGTCCAAAAAGATTTTTGAAAGATATTTTATCTTACGATATTAGTATTGACACTTCCTCAAGCAACTGGAAAATAAAATGAGTGAATTAAATCAATTACTTCTAGACTTTGATCATAAAACTAATTTTAATGAACATGATTTTTATTTATCGAAAAGTAATTCTAACGCATTTAATTTGATTAATAGATGGCCTGACTGGGATAAAAAAATATTAAATATATCAGGTGAAAAATTCTCTGGAAAAAGTCACCTAGCAAATATCTTTAAATTGAAATCTAAAGCATTTTTAATTAAGGGAAATGAGATTGATAATTCAATTTTTAAAAGTATTAAATTATATGAAAGTATAATTATTGATGATTTTGAAGAGTGTAACGAGGAAGAAATACTTTATTCAATTTTTAATCTAATAGATCAAGATAGTAAGTATTTGTTGATAAATTCATTAAAACCAATAAATGAAATTAAATACAGATTGCCTGATTTAACTTCAAGATTAAAAAATTGTCTTTATGTTGTAATTGAAAATCCAGATGATGAATTACTTTTTGCTATAATTTTAAAGAACTTTTCTGATCGCCAGATTAAAATTGAAAAAAAAATAATAAATTTCATAATTAGTAGAATTGACAGATCTTATAGAAAAATTGATGAATTTATATATAAGATTGACGAATTAAGTTTAAAAAAAAAAAAACCAATTAATTTAAAAACCATAAAAGAAATTTTGTAAATTGAATAAATATAGAACTCATAACTGCGGGGAATTAAACAAGTTAGATAAAGAAAAGGAAATTTCCTTATCTGGCTGGATTAACAAAAAAAGAGATCATGGAAATCTTTTATTTATAGACTTAAGAGATAATTTTGGAATCACTCAGTGCGTCATAGATAAAAGTAATGAAATTTTTAAAAAAATTGAAAAACTTTCTTTGGAAACAGTAATTAAAATTACGGGAATGGTTATTGAGAGATCACATGAAACAATAAATAAAAATATTACTACTGGCGAAATAGAAGTCAAAATTAATAATATTGATATTTTAGGCAAAACTAAAGAATTGCCAATGCCAGTTTTTTCAGATCAAGAATATGCTGAGGAAATAAGACTTAAGTATAGATTTTTAGATTTAAGAAGAAAAAAAATACATCAAAATATTATCTTAAGATCAAAAGTAATCTCATTTATTAGAAATGAGATGCAAAAACTTGGTTTTTTAGAATTTCAAACTCCTATTTTAACTTCATCTAGCCCAGAAGGAGCAAGAGATTTTCTTGTACCTAGTAGATTAAATCCTGGAAAATTTTATGCTTTACCACAAGCTCCTCAACAATTTAAGCAACTAATAATGGTTTCTGGGTTCGATAAATATTTTCAAATAGCACCTTGTTTCAGAGACGAGGACGCCAGAGCAGATAGAAGTCCTGGAGAATTTTATCAATTAGATGTTGAAATGTCTTTTGTTGAACAACAGGATGTCTTTGGAGTAATTGAAACTTTATTTCTAAAATTATTTAAAAAATTCAGTAATAAAAAAATTCTTCATGAGAAGTTTCCAAGAATTACCTATGAAGATGCAATGCTTAAATACGGGTCAGATAAACCAGATTTAAGAAATCCCTTAGAAATTTCAGATTTAACAATTATTTTTGAAAGAGAAGATGTGAAATTTGATATTTTTAAAAAATTAGTGAAAAATGGCTCACTAGTTAGAGCGTTAGTTACCAAAAATACAAAGGATAAACCTAGAAGTTTTTTTGATAGTATTGATAGATGGGCAAAAGAGCAAGGTTCATCTGGTCTAGCTTATTTTACATTAGTAAAAGATGATAAAATTAATGCCAAAGGACCAATTGGAAAGTTTTTTTCAGAGAATGCATTATTAGAAATCATGAAACTAACAAATGCGAATATAGGTGATACGATATTTCTTTCTTGTGGAAAGAAAAATGAAGTAGAGAAAATATTAAGTGTTGCAAGAAATAAAATAGCTGAAGATTTAAATTTAATTGATAATGAAATATTTTCATTTTGTTGGATTATTGACTATCCAATGTATGAGATTGATGAAACTACTAAAAAAATAAAATTTAGTCATAACCCATTCTCAATGCCTCAAGGTGAAATAAATAAATTAGACTTATCTGATCCTTTAAATATTAAAGCATATCAATATGATATTGTTTGTAATGGAATTGAGTTATCATCTGGTGCTATTAGAAATCATGTTCCTGAATTAATGTATAAATTATTTGAAATTGCGGGGTATTCAAAAAATGATGTTAATAGTAAATTTAGTGGAATGATAAATGCCTTGAGCTATGGGGCACCACCCCATGGAGGAATAGCTCCAGGTATTGATAGAATTGTTATGCTTTTGGCAAATGAAAAAAACATAAGAGAAATTACCATGTTCCCAATGAACCAAAATGCACAAGATTTGATGATGAATGCACCATCTGAAATTTCAGATGATCAACTAAAAGAGTTAAATTTAAATATTAAAAAGAAAAAATAATTATTTCTTTCCTTTCAGATTTATTTTTATATCTGATAGATCTACTAATTTCTTTTTGTAATTACTTCTAACAAAACCTTTACTTGTAATGTCTTTTACTAATTTTAAGAATTGAGTTTTATCCTCGCTGTTTTGATCTGATATAGATTCATCCAGGTTTTCGGATCCTCCGATAGATGGAGTATGGGCAAGATCTTCTCTGTTTAGATATGATATTGCTAGTTCTCGAAATATATAATCAAGAATTGATGTTGCACTTAATATTCTATCATTTCCAAACACTTTACCTGATGGTTCAAATTTTGTATCAACAAAAGCATTTACAAATTCATCCAATGGAACTCCGTATTGCAATCCAAGTGAAACAGCAATAGCAAAGTTATTCATTGTTGCTTTAACTAGTTCACCTTCTTTACTTGTATCAATAAATATCTCCCCTATTTTGCCATCTTCGTACTCACCAGTATGTAAGTAAACCTTATGATCTCCAATCGAAGCCTTTTGGATATATCCTTTTCTTCTGTCTGGCATACTAAATCTTCTACCATTAGTATCTTTAATATTTTTAGTTAAAATTTCTTGGTTAATCTTAAGACTATTTTTTTGAGCAGGTTGAGGAAGCTCTTTTTCAACAGCATTTATTTTGTTTTTTTCAATTTTTTCCAAATTTTTGGTTTTTCTGTTATCTAGTTTTACATCTAATATTTCAAATTTTCCGTCATCTCTTTTCTCTATATTTTGTATATTTTTCTCATCAATATCTTCGAGATAATGAGTTACTTTGAAACTACAAGTGTAGTACGTCTCTACTAAATATTTTGCCATATAATTTCCTTATTTATTTATAAAATTGAATCTTACAGATATAATGTATATAGAAATTACAAATTATAGTCTAATTTAATTTTTACAATTTAAAATTGAAAAAAAAATAAACTTTTATGTTGACATTATTTAAACAAATTTTTACCTGGTGGAATCATCAGACGTTTGGAACAAGACTGCAAATATTTTTTTCAGGAAAACTAGTTGGCGAAGATAAAAATGGAAATAAATATTATGAAAGTAAATCAGGAAGAAGATGGGTGATTTATAATGGTGAAGTTGAGGCATCAAAAATACCTAATGAATGGTATTCATGGATGCATTACATGAATAATAAAATAGAAAATGATCATAATTTAAAAAAATATGATTGGCAGAAGGAACATTTGCCAAACCAAACTGGATCAGAAAATTCTTACCATCCTAAAAAATATAATAATGTCATTAAAAAAAAATATAAAAGCTGGAAAAGTTAATTTTTTAATTGCGACACTTTTAAGTATTCTTATAATTAACAACATTTATGCTCTAACTATACCAAAAAGTGAGACAACTGCTGAGTTAAGTGTTCTCGATAAGGTAAGTTCAAAAAATACAAACATTAAAATTAAAGTTGGAGAAGAATTTTCTTTTCAAAATCTCAATATAAAAGTGTTGAAATGTTACAATTCAGAATTTGATGATGATCCAGAAGTTACAGCTTATTTGCAGGTAAAGGATAATACAATGAAAAATAATGATAAAGTATTTGTATTTAATGATTGGACATTTTCATCAAGCCCATCGATTAGACCATTCGATCATCCAGTTTATGATGTTTGGTTAAAAAAATGTTATAGTTAAATAACTTTTTCTTTATCTAACCAACCAACGTTGAAGTCAGATGTTAAAAATTTTTTATTATTTAGTAAAACTTTATGTAGTTCTATTGTAGTTGTTATTCCTTCAATCACAAACTCATCTAGAGATCTTTGCATTCTTTGAATTGCTTCTTCTCTGTTTCTTCCATGAGTTATCACTTTACAAACCATACTGTCATAATATGGTGTAATTTTGTATCCTTGGTAGATAGATCCATCAACTCTTGTTCTAAAACCAGACGGTTGGTGACACATGCCTATTTTACCTGGCGAAGGTTGAAAATTATTACTTGGATCTTCAGCATTAATTCTACATTCAATAGCATGACCTCTGGGGTTTACATCGCTTTGTTTTAATGCAGTATCTCCAGAGAAAGCTATCCATATCTGCTCTTTTATTATGTCAATTCCAGTTACCATCTCAGTTACCGGATGCTCAACTTGCACCCTAGTGTTCATTTCTAAAAAATAGAATTTACCGTCCTCATATATAAATTCTACTGTTCCAGCTCCCTCATACCCTATTTTACTCACCATGCTAACAGTTCTATCAAATAGATCTTTTCTTATATTATCGTCTAAAACTGGACTAGGAGTTTCCTCTATTAGCTTTTGATGTCTTCGCTGAACAGAACAATCTCTTTCATGTAAATGAACAGTTCTATTTTTACCAGATAAAACTTGCACTTCAATATGTCTTGGATTTTGAAAAAATTTTTCAATATAAACTTCATCATTTCCAAAAAATTTTTTCGCCTCTTGCTTTGCTGTTAAAAACAAAGTTTCAAAATCTTCTAACTTAGTAACGATTTTCATTCCTTTTCCACCACCACCACCAGATGCTTTAATTAAAACTGGAAAACCTATCTTTTGACATATTTTATTTGCTTCATTAATATCTTTAATACCACCGTCTGAACCTTCTATTACTGGAAGCCCGTATTCTTTAGCTACTTTTTTAGCTTGAATTTTGTCTCCCATCATTTTTATTAACTTAGATGAAGGACCTATAAATTTTATATTATTTTCTTCTAACATTTTTGCGAACTCAAAGTTTTCTGATAAAAAACCATAACCTGGATGGACAGCTTCAGCACCTGTGAGTTCGATAGCTGACATTATTGCGGGAATATTTAAATAACTAAATGTTGGTTGGTGAGGTCCTACACAAATACTTTCGTCAGCTAATCTAACATGCATACTCTCTCTATCAACATCTGAATGAATAGCTACAGTTGAAATCCCCCATTCTTTACATGCTCTTATTATACGAACTGCTATTTCACCTCTGTTAGCTACTAAAATTTTTTTAAACATTAATTCAATCTAGAGTCGCAATAGTCTGACCAAACTCTACAGGCTGACCATCTTCGACACTAATTTCTTTTACAACTCCATCAATTGGGCTTGGAACATGGTTCATAGTTTTCATTGCTTCAACGATCATAACGGTATCACCTTTTTTAATTTTTTGACCTACCTCTATAAATTTTTTTCCTCCTGGTTCTGGAGCTAAGTAAGCAGTACCTATTATCGGTGAAGTAATTTTTTTAGAGTTATCAATTGAAACTTCTTCTTTAATAATCTTTCTCTCAATAGCAGGTGCTATGGTTTCTATATTTTTTGTACCTCTAGATTTTGAAACTTTTACCTTAATATCTTTTTCAGTGTACTCAATTTCGGTAAGATTAAATTCATCTAAATAATCATTTAGCTCTTTAATAATATTTTTGTTAATTTTCATTTTTTAAGATTTCATGCATAGAATTTATGGCTAAAATGTAGCCATTTACACCTAATCCACATATTATACCAGTAACAACTGGGCTTATAAGAGACTTATGTCTAAAATCCTCTCTTTTATAAATATTAGATATATGAAGTTCTATTATAGGTTTTTTGAAAATACTCAAAGCATCTCTTATGGCAACTGATGTGTGACTATATCCTGCTGCATTTATTATGATCCCATCATGTGTTTTCCGAGCATCTTGAATAATATTTACGATATCACCCTCAATATTTGATTGTTTGATTTCTAAATCAATTATTAAATCTTTTGCCCTATTTAGACAAATTTCTTTAAGATATGTATAGTCCTTGCTACCATATTGAGTTTGTTCTCTTTCACCTAATAGATTAAGATTAGGACCGTTAATTATTATTAATTTACTCATTAAAACTTTATATTATATGAATAAAAAAAATAAAATAAAAATAGTAGTCAATGGTAGCCTTTTGACTGTAAATACAAAATTTTCTTTAAAAAATCTTATCGAAAAGTTAAAAACACCGATTAATAAAGTAGCAATAGAATTAAATGATGAAATAGTTAATAAAAAAAAATTAAATAAAATTTATTTAAAAAATAAAGATAAAATAGAAATTGTACATTTTATAGGTGGCGGTTAATGAAATCTGATATTTTAAAAATTACGAATAAGAAATTTAAATCTAGGCTAATTGTTGGCACAGGAAAATATAAAAATATGAAAGAGTGTGCAAAGGCAATTAAAATTTCAGGAGCTGAAATTGTTACAGTTGCAGTGAGAAGAGTTAACATATCAGATAGATCCAAACCACTATTGATGGATTATATTGATCCAAAGAAAATTATGTATCTACCTAATACTGCTGGATGTTTTACATCTAAAGATGCTTTAAGAACATTAAGGCTTGCAAGAGAAATTGGAGGTTGGAAAATAGTTAAATTAGAAGTTCTAGGAGATAAAAAAAATTTATTTCCAGATATGATTGAAACTTTAAAATCGACAGAGGTTTTAACAAAAGAAGGATTTAAAGTAATGGTTTATTGTAATGACGATCCTCTTATGTGTAAGAGGTTAGAAAATTCTGGTGCCTCAGCTATTATGCCATTAGCTGCTCCAATTGGATCTGGTTTAGGGATACAAAATAAAATAAACATTAAAATCTTAAGACAACAAACAAAAGTTCCTTTGATTATTGATGCTGGAATAGGGAAGGCCTCTGACGCTGTTGAAGCCATGGAAATGGGATGTGATGCCGTATTAATTAATACAGCAATCGCAAAAGCTAAAAATCCATTTCAAATGGCCGAGTCTATGAAACTTGCAGTAATATCTGGAAGAAAGTCCTTTTTATCAGGAAGTATAACACCTAATCTTCAAGGATCACCCTCATCTCCAAAAAAAGGACTAATTTAATTTTTTTTTATTAAAATTTTTTCTCTTTTTAAATTTTTTTTTTTTGAAGTTTGATTTTTTTTCTTGATTTAATTCTTTGTTTTTATCAACCGTTTCTCCTACAATTTTTTGCAATGATTCAATTCTTTCAATTTTCTCTAATATTTTAGAAAGTTTTGATTTAAACTCTATTTTGTAATCTTGCAGACCTAGTCCTTCACCAACTGTAAGTTCAATCTTAATTTTATTCTTCTTTTTAAAATAATTTAAATCTTCGGAAAAATAATTTTCTATAAAATGAAGTATTTTTTCATTAACTTTGACCTCTACAACTTTAGCATTTGTTTCAAATGTCTTAATTTCAATTAATTTAATTACCTTCAAGGCTAAAGTTTCGTTAGTCAATTTAATTGACCATTTAATATTGCTTTCCCTTAGTCTTTGTCTAGACATCTCCAGTAATCCAAAATTACTTATTCTGCCTATTTGAATTCTTGCTCTATCATTTCTACATCTCTCCTTTAATCTTCTTTCAACTTGTTTACGATTATTAAAGCTAAGCATATCTATGAAATCTATTATTATCAGACCCGATAAATCTCTAATCTTAATTTGTCTAGCTATCTCTTCAGCCGCTTCAAGATTAGTATCTAGAGCGGTACTCTCAACGTTCTTCTGTTTAATAGATTTACCTGAATTAATATCAATTGATACTAGTGCTTCTGTTGGGTTTATTACAAGATAGCCCCCAGAGCTAAGCTTTACTTCTGATTTAAAAATTTCAAAAAGTTTTTTTTCAATATTTTCTTTAAAAAATAGTGGTATTTTTTCTCTAAATTTTTTTACTTTTTTTAATTGTTTAGGCATCATAATCTTCATGTAGTTTTTTGCCTTTTGATATCCTTCGGTACCTTCCACTATAATATTTTGGGTTTCATCATCATACATGTCTCTTATACTTCTTTTTATAATATCACTTTCTTGGTGAATTAATGATGGAGCAATAGAATTTAATGCATTATCTTTTATTGAGTTCCAAACTGTAATTAAATTTTTAAGATCACCATCTATCTCATTTTTCGTTTTATTTGAACCAGCCGTTCTTACTATAATACCCATCTCTTTAGGAATTTCTATTTCGTTTAAAATTTTTCTTATTTTTTTTCTATCACCAGGGTTGAATATTTTTCTTGAAATGCCACCTCCTTTAGCAGTGTTGGGCATTAAAACTATATATTTTCCTGCAATACTAATAAATGTGCTAAGTGCTGCTCCTTTAAAACCTCTTTCATCTTTAAGCACCTGAACTAAAATAACTTGGTTTGGTTTAATTACTTCTTGAATTTTATATCTTTTTGATGGAAATTTTTTTTCTTTATTTATTTTATCTTTACTATCATCTTCCAATTTTTCGACTGGATCACTTAATTTGATATCCTCGTTACCTTCTAAAATTTGATTTTCATTGTTTTCACTCTCTTTTGATAATTCTTCTCTAACTTTTTCCTCTTCTTCTTTTATTTTTTCTAAATCAGTTTGTGGTAATTGATAATAATCAGACTGAATATCATTAAAAGACAGAAATCCATGTCTTTCTCGACCAAAATCAACAAATGCTGCCTGTAGCGAAGGTTCTATTCTACTAACTTTACCTAAGTAAATATTGTTTTTTATTAATGTGTTGTTTACGCTTTCATATTCGTAGTCTTCAATATGATTATCTTTCTTAAGCACAACTCTAGTTTCATTTGGATGCGATGCATCAATGTATAAATTTTTTGACATATATTTTGAGTATTTTTCATTAGTTTAAATTTATAAATTCGGTGCCTTATCTTTAACAAATTCAATCAATAATTTAAACTAAAATGAGTAATCTGATCAAAAAATTTCTAATAGCTTTAACACTTTTTTCAATATTCAGCTTTATTGCAATTTTTGCTATTCTTTGGACATATTCAAACAAGTTACCAGATTATAAATTTTTAAAAAATTATAAGCCACCAGTTTCAAGCAAAGTATATTCTGGAAATGGAGTTTTAATAAGTGATTTTTCGTCTGAAAAGAGAATATTCATTCCCTATAATGCAATACCCAAAAAAATAATAAACTCTTTTTTGTCTTCTGAAGATAAAAATTTTTTTAAGCATCCTGGAGTAGATGCAAAAGGAGTATTAAGAGCAGTTAAAAATAATTTTTTTAATTTAATTAAATCTAATAGACTTGAAGGCGCTTCTACAATTACTCAACAAGTAGCTAAAAACTTTCTTTTATCAAACGAGGTTAGTTTAGATAGGAAAATAAAAGAGGCTATCTTAGCATTTAGAATAGAAAGAGCATTATCTAAAGAGAGAATATTAGAACTTTATTTAAATCAGATTTATTTAGGTGAAGGATCTTATGGCATAGCATCTGCGAGTCTAAGATATTTTGATAAACCAATTGGTGAGTTAAATTATTCAGAATCTGCATTATTAGCTGCATTACCTAAAGCACCAAGTAAATACAATCCATACAAAAATAAAGAATTAGCAACTTATAGAAGGAATTTAGTAATAAAAAATCTCTATGAAAATAAATATATTTCTAAAGATATATATAATGAATTAATAAATTCACAAATTATTTTAAAGAAGAGAAAAAGAATTTTTTTAGAAGATACAAGATATTTCGTTGAAGATATTAGAAAAAAAGTAATCCAAGATTATGGTTACGAAAAAGTTTATAAACAAGGTTTTAATATAAAAACTCCAATTAATTTAGAACTTCAGAATTTAGCTGCAGCTTCACTTAGAAAAGGGTTGATAGAATATGATAAAAGGAAAGGGTGGCGAGGTCCTTTAGATAATAGAGAGGATAAGAATTGGTATAAAAACCTAGATAAATTTAATTTAGAAAAAATAATTGGTTGGCAAATAGCAATTGTAAAAAGAATAGATAAGTTCGAGACTGTAATTCAAACATCAAATAAAGAAAATGGTATTATAAGTTATGAAGATATTAATTGGACGAGAAAAAACTTTGATCAAATATTTAAAGTTAATGATCTAATTTATGTAAAAAAAATATCAGATGGAATTTTTAGTTTAAGACAATTACCTAGAGTAAATGGAGGAATAGTTGTTATGGATCCTTATAGTGGAAGAGTATTGGCAATGTCAGGAGGGTTTAGTTTTAAAAAAAGTGAGTTTAATAGAGTTTCGCAAGCAAAGAGACAGCCTGGTTCAGCTTTTAAACCATTCATATATGCTTTGGCTTTAGAAAATAATTATACGCCATCTTCTCTAATTCTTGATGCGCCGATAGTGCTTGATCAAGGTGTAGATCTTAAAATGTGGAAACCCGAAAATTATGGTAAGAAATTTTATGGACTTTCAACGCTAAGAACTGGAGTAGAAAAATCTCGAAACCTAATGACTGTCAGAATTTCGCAAGATTTAGGAATAGATAAGATTATAAATTTTTCAAAGAAACTTAATATTTATGAAAATCCTGAGGAATTGATGTCAGTATCATTAGGTTCAGCAGAAACTACATTATTAAAAATTACAAGTGCATATTGCTCTTTTGCAAATGGTGGGAAACTAGTTTCTCCAGTTTTAATAGATAGAATTCAAGATAGTTTAGGAAATACAATTTTTAATAATGAAAAAAGATTTTGTGAAAATTGTGATAAAATTTCATATCAGGGTAATAATATACCAATAATAAAAAATAATTTTAAACAAATTTTCTCTTCTCAAACTGCATATCAAATGACTTCGATTCTAGAAGGCGTCATACAAAGAGGTACCGGAAAAAAACTTAAAGAATTAAATTTACAACTTGCTGGAAAAACTGGTACAACCAATAATAATACTGATACGTGGTTTATTGGTTATACTTCAAATTTAGTAGTTGGTGTATATGTTGGTTTTGATAGTCCAAAAAAATTAGGAAGATATGAGACAGGTTCTAAAACTGCTCTACCTATTTTTAAAGAATTCATTAAAAAAGCTGCAAATAAATATGAAGCACGACCTTTTAAAATTGCAAAAGGAATTAAAATGATGGTTATTGATGCAGATACTGGAAAAAAAGCAGATTTTGGCTCTAAAAAAACTATCGTAGAATCTTATAAAAAAGAAAAAATTGAAAATCAGTCATTTATTAGTAATTATAAGTATGATTCAAATAAATTAAAAAATAATATTTTAAAATTTTATTAATGGAACAAGAAATAGAAAAATTCAAATCTGAAGTAATTAAAATAAATCAAAGAATCAAGGAGTTTCTTTGAAAAACAAAGCATCAAATTAAAAAGAAATAAACTTAATACCCTTATAGAAGATCCAAAGTTTTGGGACAACAGGAAGCAAGCAGAAAAAATTTTAAAAGAAAAAAAGGGTTATGATGATTTGCTAGTTTCCCATGAGCAGTCTGAGAAAGAGATTAGTGAATTATACGATATATATAAATTAGCTAATGAAGAAAAAGACAAACTACTTATTCAGGAGTTGTTAGATAAATTTGTGAAATTAAAAATAGAATTTAAAAAACTTGAAATCAAATGTTTCCTATCTAATGAAAACGATACTCTAGATAGTTATCTCGAATTTCATGCAGGTGCTGGTGGCACAGAAAGCCAAGATTGGGCAGAGATGCTTAGAAGAATGTATATGAAATGGGCAGCTCATCATGGTTACAAGGTAGAATTAATTAGTGAGCATAGAGGCGATGAAGCAGGAGTAAAATCCTCAGTAATTAAAATTTCAGGAGAATATATATATGGATTTTTAAAATCAGAGTCTGGAATTCATCGTTTAGTTAGAATATCACCTTTTGACTCAGGAGCTAGACGACATACTAGTTTTGCAAGTGTATGGGTTTATCCAGTTATAAGTGAGGATATTGATATTGAGATATCGGATAAAGATTTAAGAATTGATACTTATAGATCTAGTGGGGCAGGTGGGCAGCATGTAAATACAACTGATAGTGCTGTTAGAATAACGCATATTCCAAGTAAAATAGTTGTCCAATGTCAAAATGAAAGATCTCAGCATAAGAATAAAGAGACTTGTATGAATATGCTTAAAGCTAGACTTTATGAGCATGAACTTCAAAAAAGAAAAAAGGAAAGTGATAATATCGAGAGTTCAAAATCAGAAATTGGTTGGGGTCATCAAATTAGATCTTATGTATTACATCCTTACAGAATGGTGAAAGATAACAGAACGAACTATGAAAATT
>CACDRY010000013.1 GCA_902555275.1 uncultured Pelagibacteraceae bacterium | reverse complement strand
GTAAATCAACAAGGCATTCCTGAGCCAAATACCAAAAAAAAAGTTATTCCAGATGTTTTGATTGTGCCTCTTGTTGGATTTGATAGGAATAAATTTAGATTAGGTTATGGTGGTGGATTTTATGATAGATATATTAGTAAAGTTCTTAAATTTAAAACAATTTTAACAGTTGGTTTTGCTTTTTCATTTCAAGAAATTTCAAAAATTCCAATAAATAAATACGATCAAAAATTAAATTTTATTTTAACAGATAAAGAGATTATTGAATGAATATTTTATTTTTAGGAGATATAGTTGGAAACAGTGGTTGTAGTGCAGTAAAATTTTTTTTACCTAATATTGTTAAATCAAAAAAAATTAACTTTGTTGTTGTAAACGGTGAGAATGCAGCTAAAGAGGGTGTTGGTATTACTGAAAATATTGTTAATGAATTATTAGCTTGTGGTGTTGATGTAATTACGACTGGAAATCATGTATGGGATCAGAAAGAAACATTTGAATTTATAAAAAAACAAAAAAGGCTGTTGAGACCATTAAATTTGTCAAATAATGCACCTGGTAATGGATTTGGTATTTATGATTCTATTGGTGGTTACAAAGTTGGTGTATTAAATTTAATGGGAAATGTTTTTATGAAAAAGTGTGATGATGTTTTTTTAAAGAGTGAAGAATTTTTAGACCAAAATTCAAAAAAAGAAAAATATGATTTTTTAATAGTTGACTTTCATGGTGAAATTACAAGTGAAAAAATGGCTATTGGCCATGTATTTGATGGTCATGCAACATTTGTTGTAGGTACCCATACTCATGTACCTACAAATGACGGAAGAATTTTAAATAAAGGAACTGCATATTTAACAGATGCGGGAATGTGTGGTGATTATAACTCTGTTATTGGGATGGATGCTGAAAATTCTATTAATAGATTTTACAAAAGAGAGTCCCTAAAACACTTTCCAGCTGAGGGAGAGGCCTCACTTTGTGGAGCAATTATTGAAGCTAATCCGAAAAATGGTTTGGCATTAAATATCAGTCAATTTATATTTGGTGGTCAACTTCAGAAAGACAATTAAGTCATGGCAGGTCATTCTCATTGGGCAGGTATCAAGCATAAAAAAGGAAAGGCAGACAAACAAAGATCTGCTATTTTTTCAAAACTATCAAGGGAAATTACAGTAGCTGCTAAACTTGGAGATAAAAATCCCAACATGAATTCAAGATTAAGATCTGCAATTCAGGCTGCTAGATCAGCCAATATGCCTAAAGATAATATTGAAAGAGCCATCGATAAATCATCAATAGCTGCAGATTCAAATTTTGAAAATATAAGATATGAAGGATTTGGACCTGCAAAAACAGCAATAGTAGTTAACACATTAACAGACAATAAAAATAGAACTGCCTCAAATATAAGAACAATTTTTCAAAAACATGGGGGTGGGCTTGGTACCCAAGGTTCTGCATCACATAATTTTCATCAACTAGGTGTTATAAAAATTAAAAAAGAAGAAACTGATGAAGAAAAAATTTTCAACTTAGCTACTGAAGCAGGAGCTAATGATTGTATATTTTATGAGCATTATTATGAGATACATACAAATAATGATGAGATATATGATGTAAAAAATTTATTGGAAAAAGAGATTTCTAATTTCATATCTACAGAAATCGAATGGGTTCCTATAAATAAAATAATTTTAAATAAAGAAGACAAAGAAAAAATGATTAAGTTTTTGGAAATTTTAGAAGAAGATGATGATGTTCAAAACGTTTTTACGAATGCAATTTAATTTAATTTTATGTTAATAATTGGAATAGATCCTGGAATAACTGGTGCAATTTGTTTTTTTGAGGATGGTGAACTAAAGGATGTAATTGATATGCCTACTATGGCATCTGGCAATAAAAATAAAAAGCAAATTAATGGTAGCCAAATATTTAATGAAATATCTTTAAGGATCCAAAACCACAAATCTGAGAATATAAATGTAGTAGTAGAACAAGTTTCAGCAATGCCTGGACAGGGCGTTACCAGTATGTTCAATTTTGGACAATCATTTGGTGTTTTAAAAGGTGTGTGTGCTGCAATGCAACTCCCAATTTTTTTTGTGAGACCCGCCAAATGGAAAAAGCATTACGATTTAATAAATTCACAAAAAGATTCGAGTAGAGTTAAGGCAATTGAAATGTTTCCTAAGTTTTCATCAATGTTATCTAAGAAAAAAGACACCAATAAAGCAGATGCAATATTAATTGCTAATTATCATCTAATTTCTCAAGAAAAATAAAATCTATCTTGCTTTTATAGACAAATTCATGACACATTTTAGTGTGAAATCAATTGGATGGACGCAGATATAACTTCTCAAGCAGTAGGATTAGCAAGTAATACAGATTTTTCAATTTTAAGTTTGTTTTTGAGAGCAGACTTTATTGTTAAATCTGTAATTATAATTTTAATAGCTAGCTCAGTTTATTCTTGGGCAATAATTTTTGATAAGATTGTAATGTTTAGAAGAATTAATAGAGATGCTGAGGATTTTGAAGAAAGATTTTGGAAGTCTAAGTCAGCAGAAACATTTTATAATAGCTTGCCGGCATCTTTAGATAACCCAATGGCTCAATTATTCAAAGACTCGATGCAAGCTGTAATGAAATCAAGATCAAAAACAAATATAATCCAAAGACTTGAAAATATTTTAGAAGTAAATATTGAAAAGCAGATGAATATTGTTAACAATAAATTTACTTTTCTAGCAACTGTGGGATCTACAGCTCCATTTATTGGATTATTTGGAACAGTTTGGGGAATAATGAATTCTTTTCAATCAATTGCAATTTCAAGAAATACTAGCTTAGCTATTGTTGCCCCTGGGATTGCCGAAGCTTTGTTTGCAACTGCCCTAGGCTTGCTAGCAGCAATACCAGCTGTAATTGCCTATAATAAATTTGGGAATGACTCAAAAAAATATTCACAAAAATTAGAAAATTTTTCAAAAAGATTTATTTCAATAATTTAATATGGCATTTAACTTAAAGCGTTCAGATAGAGAACCGATGAGTGAAATAAATGTAACTCCATTTGTTGATGTAATGCTTGTTCTTCTAATAATTTTTATGGTGACTGCTCCTTTGCTTACTGTTGGAGTACAAGTTGATCTACCTGAAACTTCAGCTGATACTTTGCCAGAGGAAAGTGAACCTCTCACATTAACAATTAACTCAAAAGGAGAAGTTTTTATTCAAGAGACGAAAATTGAATTTGAAAATTTAATCAAAAAAATTCTTGCAGTATCAAATAATAGGATTGATACAAGAATTTATGTAAGAGGTGACAAAACAATTAACTATGGAAGAGTATTAGAAGTGATGGGTAAACTTTCAGGCTCAGGCTTTACAAAAGTTGCCTTAATATCTGAGCCATACAAAGAGAGATAGTGTTGCTTAAAAAAATTTCATTTAGTAGTTTTAAAAGTGGATTTGATAATTTTTCTCTCGGAATGATATTTTCTTTGGTTTTTCATGGGACAATATTTTTTGCCACAATATTTGCACTTCCATTCGTTGTTAAAAAACCTTTAGAATTAATGCCAATTGTTTCTGTTGAATTAATTCAAATATCTGAGAAGACAAATATTCCATATGCCCCAAAAGCTGCAAAAATTATAGAAAAGGCAAAAAATGATAATAAAAAGCTACTATCAGAACAAGCACCACCTAAAGAAATACAAAAAGAGAAAAAAAAACTTGTAAAACTTGAAAATCAAAAAGATGAAATTGATTTATCAAAATCAAAAAAAGTACCTATTCCTGAAAAAAAAAACGAAAAAGTTAAACTAGAAAAATCAGAGGCTGTTCCATTACCTGAAAAAAAGTTAGAAAAAATAGAAACCAAAGAAGAAACTGAACAACAACCTTCAAAAGAAGATAAAAAACTAGTTGTTGAAAAAGAAAAAAGAAAAAAAATAGAAAAAAAAATTGAAAATGATGAAGTTATTAAAGAATTTGCTAAAATTAAAAAACCTTTAAAAGATGAAAAGGCAAAACAAGTGTCTGAATATGAAAAAGAAGATATTGATGTCAACAAAATTAAAGGTTTAATTGCAAAACAATATGAGAACGTAGGTGAAGTTAAAAAAAAGGCAGATGGAATTACACAATCCGAAGATAAGTCTATGAAACTCTCTAAATTGAGTGTGACCACTGAATATGCAATTAGACAACAGATTTATACGTGTTGGTCAGTGCCCACCGGCCTTCCTTATAGCGAGGATCTCTTGGTAACCGTAAAACTTAATTTAGAAAAAAATGGAATTGTAAAAAACTTTGAAATGTTGGATCATGTAAGAATGAATACACCTGGGGAAGGAGTTTTTTATCAAATAGCACAAAGTGTAATTAGAGCGATAAGACTTTGTAATCCTATAAAAAATCTCCCAACAACTAGTTATGAAAAATGGAAAACGATGATATTAAGATTTAATCCAATAGAAATGATGGGTGGATGAGAAATAAACTTTTGTTAATATTTGTTTTATGTTTTTTTTTAAAACCTGCAATATCTTACTCCCTTGTTGAAATTGATATTACAAGAGGAAATCTTGACCCTTTGCCAATTTCGGTTTCTCCTTTTTTTGCTGATGAAACCTCTAAAGAAAAAATTAAAAAAAATTTAGATATTGATAATTTAGGTTTAGAAATTTCAAAAGTAATTGAGAATAATTTAAGAAAAACCGGATTGTTCGAAACTCTTGAAAAGGAATCTTTCTTACAAAAGCCAGATATAGCACATTTAAAACCAAGGTTTGAAGATTGGGCTTTAATTAAATCTCAAGTTTTAATTACTGGCAGGGTTACTTCTAAAATTATTAATGAAAAAGATTATATCAGGATTGAATTTAAACTTTGGGATGTTTTAGGAGCAAAAATGGTTGACGGCTTTTCTTTAACAACTGTTCCAACAAACTGGAGAAGAGTTGGTCATAAAATTTCAGATAAGGTATACGAACGTTTAACTGGAGAAAGTGGTTATTTTGATACTAGAATTATATATGTTGCAGAAGAGGGGCCTAAAACTCAAAGAGTAAAAAAATTGGCTATAATGGACCAAGATGGATTTAATACAAAGTATTTAACTTTAGGAAATGAGTTGGTATTAACTCCAAGATTTAATCCAACAAATCAAATGGTAACCTACTTATCGTATTTTAGAAATATGCCTAGAGTTTATCTTTTGAATATTGAAACAGGTAAACAAGAAGTTGTTGGAGATTTTCCTGGAATGACATTTGCGCCAAGATTTTCTCCAGATGGAAAAAAAATTATAATGAGTTTAGCAAAAGATGGTAATTCAGAAATTTGGGTTAGAAATTTAGAGACAAACATACAAGAAAAATTAACTGATCATCCATCAATAGATACTTCGCCGTCATATTCACCTGATGGTAAATATATTACATTTAATTCTGATCGAAGTGGCTATCAACAAATCTATATAATGAGAAGCGATGGATCAAAAGTTAAGAGAATATCATTTGGAAAAGGAATTTACGGTACACCCGTTTGGTCACCTAGGGGAGATTTAATTGCGTTTACAAAGTTACATAAAGGTAAATTTTTTATTGGAGTTATGAGAACTGACGGTACTGGTGAGAGATTGCTTACAGAAAATTTTTATCAAGAAGCACCCTCATGGTCTCCAAATGGTAGAATAATCATATTTTATAGAGAGACCAAAACTGATGACAAAGGTCAAGGATTTTCAGCAAAACTATGGTCAATTGATTTAACTGGATACAACGAGAGGTTGGTATTAACCGAAACAGATGCCTCAGACCCATCATGGTCGTCTTTACTAGGAAATTAGAGAAAATCTAAGATTCTGTTTAATTTGGTTGATTTTTCTGGACAAAACATCTAATTACATGGTTAAGTTCATAATATTCTATTGAAGGAGAGAAAATGAATCTAAGCAAAATTTTAAAAAATGCATTTCTTGTTGTTATATTTGGTTTATTAGTTACCGCTTGTGCAACTAAGAAATCTGTAAAAACAACAACAGAGTCATCTACTACTAAAGCAGCAGAGACTACTACTAAAGCAGCAGAGACTCAAAAAGCAGATCCAATTGAAAAATTAGATGCGTTAATGCAGGGCGATGTTTATATTGGCTCTGATACTGTAGGAGAGCTTGCAAGCGGAGTTCCAGACAGGGTATTCTTTGCAACAAATGAAACTATATTAACAACAGCTTCTAGAGAGACTTTAAGAAAGCAAGCTGCCTGGTTAAGACAGAACTCAGATGTTACTGTTGTAATAGAGGGTCACGCAGATGAGAGAGGTACTAGAGAATATAACCTAGCTTTAGGGGAGAGAAGAGCAAATGCTGCAAAAGACTATTTGATGACTTACGGTGTTTCTTCTGATCGAATTAAAGTTTTAAGTTATGGAAAAGAGAGACCTGTGGACTCTGGTTCAAATCCACTTTCATGGTCAAAAAATAGAAGATCTGTCACAGTAAAAGCAAATTAAAATAAAAATTTAAAAAGGCCCTTACTTTTTTTAAAGTAAGGGTCTTCTTTCTGCCATTATTATAATTACAAATGTTTCTATGAGATTATTAATTAAGTTAGTTTTAGTTAATTTTTTTTCATTTTTACTTTTTTCAACATGTATGTCATTTTCTCAAGATCAAGAAGTGGGAGAAATATTAGAAAATATTCAGAAAGATCTTAGAACCTTAGAAAGAGCAGTTTACTCTCAGTCATTTTCTGAAAACTCAAATACAAATACAACTCAAAAAGCCTCAACAAAGGAATCTGAACAGGCTTTAACTAAACATTTATTGAAACTAAGTGAAATAGAGACACAATTCCAAGAATTAACAAATAAATTTGAAGAAATTAATTTTAAATTAGATAAACTTTCAAATAAGCTTTCTAAAGTTCAACAGGATAATCAATTAAGATTTGAGCAAATTGAACAAACCTCTATCACAAATTCAAATAATAACTCTCTTTCCGCTTTACCCAAAACAAATCAAGCATTGATGAATGAGGAGATAGCACAAAAAAAAATACTTCCTGGATCTTCAGAACCACAATCACTTGGAGAGGTATCATACAAAGACATGACTACTAGTGATGATACACAAATAATAGAATCGGTAGAACAAACTGAAGCAATAATCTCAGAGGTTTTTAACGCTGAAGAAAAATTATTACCTGATGCTAGTCCAAAGGAGCAATATCAATTTGCAAGAAATTTTTTAAAAGTTGGTGATTATACTAATGCTGAAAAAGCATTCAGAGAATTTGTATTGATTAATCCTGATAATGAATTATCGGGTAATGCACAATATTGGTATGCTGAAACATATAGAATAAGACAAATGTACACAGATGCTGCCACTGCATATTTAGAAGGTTATCAAAAGTATCCAAAAAGCAAAATTGCACCTGAAAATTTATTGAAACTGGGAGTGTCATTAGTTCAGATGGGAGAAAAAGATCAAGGGTGTTTAATGATCGCTGGAGTTAAAAAACAGTATCCAGAAGCAACTCAATCTGTACTTCAAAAAGCAAAGTATTATGAAGAAAAAGAATTTGAGTGTAAAAAAGATAATTCATAATTTTTACTTCAAAAAATTAGATGATCCAAGAATAAAAAGAATTTACTTAAATTTTAAAAAAAAAATATCTAGCCATGCTCCAAACAGTTTTTGTGTAGCTGTTTCCGGTGGAGTAGACAGTATGGCGTTATCATTCTTAGCTAAATGTTATTCTTTAGAAAATAAAAAAAAAGTTTATTTTTTTATCGTTGATCACAAACTAAGAAAAAATTCCACTTTAGAAGCTAATTTAGTTAAAAAAAAACTTAAACTTTTCCATATTTCTAGCAATATACTCACCATTAAAAAAATAACTAAAAAAATAAATCTTCAATCTTTTGCTAGAGATAATAGATACAAGCTCATTATCAATCGAAGTCTCACTAAAAAAATTGATATGATTTTAACGGCACATCATAAAGATGATTTGATCGAAAACTTTTTTATAAGATTATTAAGAGGTTCAGGTTTAAAAGGTTTAATTTCATTTAGCAAGATTAAATCCAAAGTAAAAGTTGGTGATAAAATTTTTATTTTAAGACCTTTGTTAGATACGTCTAAAAAAGATCTTATGTATCTAACAAAAAATACATTTAAATTTAATGTCAATGATCCGTCAAATTTAGATGATAAATTTTTAAGGGTAAAAGTGAGGAAATTAATTTCAAATTTAGAAAAGGATGGATTAACATTTAACAAATTTAAATTATCTCTAAACAATTTAAGTAAAAGTAACAATGCTATTGATTATTATGTTCAGAAAAATATTAATGACAATTCAAATTATTTAAAATTAACTAATTCAATTATCTTAAAAGACGATTTTCTAAAACAGCCAGATGAAATTATCTTTAGGTCATTTTCGGAACTGATTCAAAAAGTAGGAAAAAAAGATACCTTTGCTAGAGGCGCAAAGGTTGAGAACTTGCTTAAATATTTAAGATCTACTAATAATCACTCAAAAAAAACACTTTCAGGATGTATTATTCAGAAACTTAAGAATTCAGTCATTATTTCCTCAGAAAATAGATAGAATACCTACAAATTGGCACAAATTGACACTTGTTAAATTGATAATAATTCTTAATTTATAGTTATGAATTTCAGAAACTTAGCTATGTGGGCAGTTATAGTAATTTTGACTATAGGCCTATACAATATGTTCAAGAATCCACAAGGATCAGTTAATCAAAAGAATAATATTATATTTTCAGAATTTTTAACACAAGTAGATAACGGAAGAGTTGTTCAAGTAGAAATTCAAGGAAAAAATATCAAAGGTGTAATGTCTAACGGAGAAATGTTTAGTACTTATGCACCTGATGATCCAAATCTTATCCAAAAATTAAGTGATAAAGGTGTTAGCATTTCAGCAAGTCCATTAGAAGAAAAAATGCCTTCATTATTTGGTGTACTTTTATCTTGGTTTCCTATGCTACTTTTAATTGCCGTGTGGATATTCTTTATGAGACAGATGCAGGGTGGCAAAGGTGGAGCAATGGGTTTTGGAAAATCAAAAGCCAAAATGATGAATGAATTAAAAGGTAAAGTCACATTTAATGATGTAGCTGGGGTAGAAGAAGCCAAAGAAGAAGTTGAGGAAGTTGTAGAATTTTTAAAAGACCCTAAAAAATTTAGTAGACTAGGTGGAAAAATACCTCGTGGATGTCTTTTAGTCGGACCTCCTGGAACAGGTAAAACTTTATTAGCAAGAGCAATTGCAGGTGAGGCTGGAGTGCCTTTCTTTACGATATCAGGTTCGGACTTTGTAGAAATGTTTGTTGGTGTTGGAGCTTCAAGAGTTCGAGATATGTTTGAGCAGGGTAAAAAGCACTCACCATGTATAATATTTATCGACGAGATTGATGCTGTTGGAAGAAGTAGAGGAGCAGGTTTAGGTGGAGGTAACGATGAAAGAGAGCAAACACTTAACCAATTACTTGTTGAGATGGATGGCTTTGACACAAATGAAGGTGTTATAATAATTGCAGCAACTAACAGACCGGATGTGCTTGATCCAGCTTTACTAAGACCTGGAAGATTTGATAGACAGGTAGTAGTTTCTAATCCTGACTTACTTGGAAGAGAAAAAATATTAAAAGTGCATGCTAAGAAAATATCAATGGCACCAGATGTCAATTTAAGAACTGTTGCAAGAGGAACTCCAGGATTTTCCGGCGCTGATTTGGCGAATTTAGTAAACGAAGCTGCATTATTAGCAGCAAGAAAAAACAAAAGGATAGTTACTTATTTGGAATTCGAAGAAGCAAAAGATAAAGTAATGATGGGATCTGAAAGAAGATCAATGGTAATGAGTGAAGAAGAGAAGAAATTGACTGCATATCATGAAGCTGGCCATGCCATTGTTACTATAAACGAAAAAGCAGCATATCCTATACATAAAGCAACGATCATTCCAAGAGGAAGAGCTTTAGGAATGGTAATGCAACTTCCAGAGAGAGACGAGGTGTCTCAAACAAGAGAACAACTACACGCACAAATGGCTATAGCAATGGGAGGTAGGGTTGCAGAAGAAATTATATTTGGAGATGACAAGGTAACTACAGGTGCAGCGAGCGATATAGAGCAAGCGACAAAAAGAGCGAGAGCAATGGTAATGCGAGCAGGATTAAGCAAAGAGCTTGGTCCAGTTGCCTACGGTGAAAATGAGGAAGAAGTTTTCCTAGGAAGATCAGTTGCTAGGCAACAAAATATGTCGGAAGAAACTGCAAGAAAAGTAGATACCGAGATAAGAAAATTCGTTGACCAAGGTTATGATAGAGCAAAAAAAGTTTTGACTGATAAAATTGATGATTTGCATAAGCTAGCTAAAGCTCTACTTACTTATGAAACATTGACGGGTCAGGAAATTGAAGACATAGTGAACAAAAATTTATATCCAAAAAATAAAGAAGATTTAAAAGTAGAGGAAGATGAGCAAAGTTCTGCTTTAGGTTCAATGGGATTGAAACCAAAGATTGTTCATTAAAATTAATGCAAAAATATTACACAAGAGCGTGTAATTTTTATTATAACAAAATATCCAGAGAAAAAGTTAAAAAAAAAATTTCACTCCCAGTTAGTGGCAACAAATCATTTTCATTTGATACTATTGAAATCATTACCAGAAATAATAAAAAAAAAATAAATATTAGAAGTATTAAAAATCTTCCTTCAAATATTAAAAAAAAAGTTTTGATTGATATAAATAACATATCAAAACTTAAAAAAATTCCCAAATTAAAATTTGATAATTTACCAATATTTATGGGTGTTTTAAATATTACTCCAGATAGCTTTTCTGATGGTGGAAAATTTAATGAAAAAAGTTCTGCAAAAAAACAGATTAATAAATTAATAGTCGATGGAGCAAAGATAATTGATGTAGGTGGTGAGTCTACAAGGCCAGGCTCTAAAGAAATTCTTCAAACAAAGGAGTGGTTAAGAGTAAATAAAGTTATGAGTTATTTAAAATCTAAAAAACTTTTTGTTTCTTTAGATACTAGAAAAAGTTTTGTGATGAAAAAAGCTCTAAAGTATAAACTAGACCTTATTAATGACGTATCTGGCCTTAGTTATGACAAGGAGACAATTAATTTTTTAAAAAAAACAAAATTACCATTTGTTCTACATCATATGAAAGGTAGCACAGAGACAATGCAAAAAAATCCAAGGTATAATAATGTTTTGTTGGATATATATGATTATTTTGAAAATAAGCTTAGACTAATTAGAAAAAGTGGAATTAAACATAATCACATTATCTTAGATCCCGGAGTGGGATTTGGTAAAAATATGAAACATAATATTACCCTAATAAATAATGTTTCTATTTTTCATTCTTTTGGATTGCCAGTAATGTTGGGAATTTCCAGAAAGAAATTTATAAAAGATATATCTGGACATAATGATAGTAAAGATAGAATAGGTGGGACTGTGTCTTCAAGTATTTTTAGCATGTTACAAGGAGTTCAAATACTTAGAGTTCATGATGTTAATGAAGTTAACCAAGGAATAAAAGTTTTTAAAAAACTCATTTTTAATAAATGACAAAAAAATATTTTGGCACTGATGGAATAAGAGGAAAGGTAAATGGATCTAAAATAAATGGTGAAATGTTTTTTAAGTTTGGTTTAGCTGTTGGCACATATTTTAATAATAAAAAAAAAACTAAACAGATAGCAATAATTGCAAAAGATACTAGGTTATCAGGGTATGCACTAGAACCAGCATTAGTGTCTGGTTTAACATCAGCTGGAATGCATGTTTACACTTTTGGCCCATTACCAACAAATGGACTTGCGATGCTTACAAAAAAAATGAAAGCTAATATGGGAATCATGATCACTGCATCTCATAATCTTTTTTATGATAATGGTTTAAAATTATTTGGACCAAATGGTTTAAAATTGTCTGATAAAATAGAAAAAAAAATAGAAAAATTAATAGATTCAAAAATATCAAAAAAATTATCAAAACCTGAAATATTAGGCAGGGTTAAAAGATTAGAGAATGGTTCAGATAAATATCTCGAAATTTTAAAAGCAAATTTTCCTAAACAATTTAATCTTAGAGGATTAAGAATTACAATAGATTGTGCTAATGGAGCAGCATATAAAGTAGGACCTCAATTGTTTAGATCATTGGGTGCCATAGTTCATGAAATTGGAACTTTGCCAAATGGATTTAATATAAATAAAAAATGTGGTTCTACATTTCCAAATAAAATCAAATATCATACAAAAAAAAATAAATCTCATATTGGAGTTTCTTTAGACGGCGATGCAGATAGAATTATTATTTGTGATGAGAAGGGTAACATTATTGATGGAGATAAAATAATAGCAATGCTAGCAACAAGATGGAAAAGAAAAAAAATTTTAAAAGGTGGTGTTATAGGTACCTTAATGTCAAACTATGGATTGCAAAAATATTTTTCTAAAAATAAGATAAAGTTTATAAGATCTAAAGTTGGTGATAGATACGTAAAAGAAGCAATGCAGAAAAGTAAATTTAATTTAGGAGGAGAGCAATCTGGCCATATTATACTTGGTAAATTTGCTACGACAGGTGATGGTTTATTGGTTGCATTAGAAATTCTATTTTCTATGAGAAAAGGAAAAAAGGCGAGTGAAATGTTTGAAAATTTTGCCCCTACTCCTCAATTATTAGAAAATGTTGAAGTAAAAGATAAATCAATAATTAATAATCTTAAGTGCAAAAATGCAATTAAAAAAGCAAACAGTTTAATAAAAGGAAAAGGCAGAATGTTAGTAAGAAAATCTGGAACTGAACCAGTAGTGAGAATAATGTGTGAAACTGAGGATAAAACTTTGCTTTCAAAATGTGTTAATATTGTAAAAAAATCAATTATCTAACTTGAAAATAAAATCTAAAATTTTAATTATTGCTGGCTCAGACTCCTCTGGAGGTGCAGGCATACAAGCAGATATTAAAACCATTACATCACTTGGTTCATATGCCATGACTGCTATAACTGCAATAACATCACAAAATACAACAGGTGTTAAATCAATTATTCCATTGAATAGCAAAGAAATTTCTAATCAAATTGAATTCACAGCAAAAGATATAAAACCAGACGCTATTAAAATAGGAATGCTTCATTCAAAAGAAGTTATAAATTCAGTAATAAAATCATTAAAAAAGATAAAAGCGAAAAAAATAATATTAGATCCTGTGATGGTAGCAAAGGGTGGAAAAAAATTAATTAATGACCCAGCTATTAAAATTTTAAAAAATAAACTTTTATCTAAAGCAGATTTAATTACACCAAACATACCTGAAGCTGAAGTTTTAACCAATTCAAAAATATCAAGTATCCAGGATGTAATTTTAGCAGGAAAATATCTAATAAAATTAGGTGCAAAAAATGTCCTTATTAAAGGGGGTCATCTAAATTTTAAAAATATTCAAGACGTATTTATTAATAAAAAAGAAATCACAATTTTTAAAAATAAGAAAATAAATACAAAAAATAGTCATGGCACTGGTTGCACTCTTTCTAGCGCTATAACTACCTACTTTTCATGTGGAAAAACTTTAAAGAAATCTTGTGAAATGGCAATTAAATATGTAAATCATTCATTAAAAACACAACCAAATTTAGGGAAAGGTCACGGTCCTGTAAACCATTTAAACAGTATACAAATCAAAAAAAAATTTAGATGAAAAATGTAGTTGTAGTTGGTTCACAGTGGGGAGATGAAGGAAAAGGGAAAATTGTTGATTGGCTATCAAGTGAAGCGGACATAATTGTAAGATTTCAAGGTGGACATAATGCTGGTCACACTCTTGTTATTGATAGTATAGTTTACAAATTAAGACTGCTACCATCAGGAATAGTAAGAAAAAATAAAATATCAATTATTGGAAATGGCGTAGTGGTCGATCCTTGGGCACTTTTAGATGAGATTGATGAAATTAAATCTAAAGGTGTAGAAGTTAACCCTGATAATTTAATTTTATCTGAAGCAGCTACTCTTATCTTGCCATTTCATAAAGAAATGGATGAGATTAGAGAAGATGCAGCAGGAAAATCAAAAATAGGAACTACAAGAAGAGGAATAGGGCCAGCTTATGAAGATAAGATTGGTAGAAGATCAATCAGGGTAATGGATCTTAAATCAGAAAATAATTTGGAAAAAAGATTAGACGCAGTATTAAGTCACCATAATGCCATAAGAAAAGGTTTAGGAAAAACTGAATTTAAAAAAGAGCAATTAAAAAAAAATCTTTTAAATATTGCACCACAAATACTTAAATTTTCACAGCCAGTATGGAAAAAAATAGATGAATTTAAATCTCAAAACAAAAAAATATTATTTGAAGGTGCTCAAGGAGTTCTTTTAGACGTTGACCATGGGACCTATCCATTTGTAACCTCCTCTAATACTGTCGCTTCATCCGCGGCGACCGGCTCAGGTTGTGGTATGAATTCAATTAATTATGTTTTAGGTATTACAAAAGCATATACTACAAGAGTTGGAGAAGGTCCTTTTCCAACAGAACTAACTGATGATATTGGTGAGTTACTTGGAACTAGAGGAAAAGAGTTTGGAACAGTTACAAGTCGAAAAAGAAGGTGTGGTTGGTTTGATGGAGTGCTAGTAAGGCAAACTTTAAAAGTTTCAGGAATTGATGGAATTGCACTTACCAAACTAGATGTGCTAGACAATCTAGATGAAATTAAAATGTGTATTGCTTATGAGATAAATGGTAAAAAATTCGATTATCTTCCTGCCTCAGTTGACGACCAATTTATGGCAAAACCAATATATAAATCATTCAAAGGTTGGAAATCCTCAACAGTGGGAATAAAAAATTTTGATGAATTACCTGAAAATGCAAAAAATTATATAAAAGTACTTGAAAAATTTATTGAGACTAAAATTTCAAGTATTTCTACCAGTCCTGAGAGAAATGATACAATTTTAATTCAAGATCCTTTTAATCTTTAATTTGCTGGCAGTAAGTTTTTTGACTTAGCAGAATTAAGCATATGCTTTTGTAGTTTTTCAAAAGCTTTATTTTCTATTTGTCTTACTCTTTCTCTGCTTATTTTATACTTTTTGCTCAGCTCATCTAAAGTAACAGGTTCATCTGTTAATCTTCTTGAGTATAAAATCTTTTTCTCTCTCTCATTTAGTACTTTAATTGAATCTTGAAGTAGATCTTTTCTTTGTTCCATTTCATCACTTTGAGAAATTTTTAATTCATGATCCATTTCGTTATCAACTACCCAGTCTTGCCACTCATCTCCTTCTTCGCCTATTGGAGCATTTAAAGATTGTTCTTTTCCTGAAAGTCTTCTATTCATTGAAACAACTTCACTTTCACTTACTGAAAGTCTCTTAGCAATATCTTGAACATGTTCTTTTCTTAGATCACCATCTGACCGAGGAGCTATTTGATTTTTAATTTTTTTTAGATTAAAAAAAAGTTTTTTCTGTGCTGTAGTTGTTCCTATTTTTACTAAACTCCATGACCTTAATATATATTCTTGTATTGAAGCTTTGATCCACCACATTGCATAAGTTGCAAGTCTAAAACCTTTTTCTGGCTCAAATTTTTTTACTGCCTGCATTAATCCTACATTACCTTCAGATATCATCTCGTTAAGAGGTAAACCATAGCCTTTGTAACCCATTGCAATCTTCGCAACTAGTCTCAAATGGCTAGTTACTAGTTTTTCTGCTGATTTAACATTTCCAGTTGATTGCCAATTTTTTGCCAACATATACTCCTCTTCAGCTGCAAGCATTGGAAATTTCTTAATCTGAGCAAGATAAGCAGCTAATCCACCTTCATTTGAAAGTGCTGGCAAATTGTAAGTATTTTTATTCATACGGAATATTTATTTAATAAATAATTAAATTTTTACAATGTTTTTATTACTTGAATTTTCTTAGTTTTTTTAAAATTTTTTCTAAATCCACTGGTAATTTTGATGTAAATTCAAGTCTTTCATTATTTTTAGGATGATTAAAGCCAATAGTTTTTGCATGTAAAAATTGTCTATTAAGTGCAATTATACTCTTTTGAAGCTCACTATCAATATTAACAAATTTTTTAAATTTTTTTTTGTATTTCTTATCACCTAAAATATTATTACCTTTATAAGACAAATGAACTCTTATTTGATGTGTTCTTCCTGTTTCCAGTTTACATTCAATAAGACTAAATGTTGGAATTTTCTCATTCTCAAATATTTCTAAAGTTTTATAATTTGTTACAGCGCTTTTACCTCTCCTCGTTGAAACCTCCATCATTTGTCTGTTTCTTGAACTTCGTGTAATAAACGTTTCAATTTTTCCAGTTTGAGGTCTTATTTTACCCCAAACTAAAGCTTGGTAAACTCTTGTAATAGAATGATCTGAAAATTGTTTTGATAAATTCTCGTGTGAAACATTATTTTTGGCAATAACTATTAATCCAGATGTATCTTTATCTATCCTGTGAACTATTCCAGGTCTTAGTTCGTTTCCAATATTTGATAAATTTTTACTATCATAGTTAATCAATGCATTTACAATTGTGTTGTTATAATTTCCTGGTCCAGGATGAATGGAAATTCCAGCAGATTTATTTATAACTATTAAATCTTTATCTTCGTAAACTATATCAAGAAGATATTTGTATGGTTCAAGTGTCTCTTTTTTTGGCTCTGAAATCTCAAAATTAATTTCATCATTTAATTTAATTTTCTTTGAGGGATCTTTAACAATAATATTATTAATTTTTAATTTATTATCTAAAATTAAACTTTTTACTCTTGATCTACTTAATTTATTATCCTGATTGGATAATAGAATATCTATTCTTAAATTATTTTCTTTATTTTTGACTTTTATATTTATAATACTTTTCATATTGATATAAATATACAATATGCGCTTGTAGCTCAACTGGATAGAGCGCCAGATTTCGGCTCTGGAGGTTCAGGGTTCGACTCCTTGCGGGCGCACCATTATTCACCCATATTAATTAAAGTCCCCTTATTTTTTGCTGCATTGAAAGAATAATAAAACAAAGCAATTGAAAGAGAAAAATAAAAAGCATTCCATATAAATGCATAGTAAACATTTTCGATATTAACAGTTTGATTAATCAAAATATTTCTAGCTTCTTCAAATATGTAAACTAACGGAAGCACATAAGCAATTTTTTGAAATATTTCTGGAAGAGTTTCTATTGGGTAATAAATACATCCAAAAGGTGCAAGTAAAAACATTGTTGACCATGCTATATTTTCAAATGATGGACCAAATCTAAGTAAACCAGAAGAAACTAAAATACCAAGTGTAATTCCAAAAATATAAAGACTTAAAAAAAGAAAAAATAAAAAAATTCCTAAATCTAAAATTGAAATTCCAAACAATGGGGAAGTTAGTAAGATCGCTGGAACCAGGCCAATTAGAGATCTAATTAATGCAGTTATAACTAGTGAAGTTAAAATCTCACCAATTCTCATCGGTGCTATGAAAAGATTAGTGAAATTTCTACTCCAAATTTCCTCTAAAAAAAGCATATTGAAACCAATACTTGTTCTAAACAAAAAATCATAAAGTATTGCACATGTAAGGATTACACCAACTGCATTATTGTAATAGGTTGTATGTGTAGCAAAAAAATTAGATATAAATCCCCATAATGTAATTTGAATGGATGGCCAGTAAACTAAATCTAATATTCTAGGAAATGATCTAGTGATTAGATAAAAATGCCTTAAAAATAAACCATATATTCTAGTTAAACTCACTTTCACTCCTTGATAGTTTTAAAAAAACTTCCTCTAAATTTGTTCTTCCATGTTTTGCAATTAAATCCTCAGGCTTGCCTTGGTCTATTATCTCTCCATTTTTCATCATTAATACAGATTTACATAAACGAGTGACTTCATTCATATTATGAGAAGCTAAAAGTATCGAAATTTTTTTTTCTTTTTTATAATCTTCTAAAAATGTTCTAATAAAATCTCCTACTTCTGGGTCTAAAGAAGCTGTTGGTTCGTCAAGTAGAAGAACTTTTGGTTCATTAACTAGGGCTTTGGCTAAACTTACTCTATTTTTTTGACCTGATGAAAGTTCACCAGTAATACTGTTTAATAATTCACCTATTCTTAGTTTTTCCGACAAATACTCGATTCTTTCCTTAATATTTTGAATTTTATAAAGCTTAGAATATACATATAAATTTTGTTTCACTGTAAGTTTTTTGGGCAGTTCAATATATGGGGATATAAAATTAATCATTTCAAGAATTTGAATTCTATTTTCTTCAAGTTTAAGATTATTGATAAATATTTGACCACTTGTAGGCTTAAGCAATCCTAGCAACATGCCAATAGTTGTTGTTTTCCCTGATCCATTAGGACCAAGCAAACCTAAAATTTCATCCTCTTCAACATTAAATGATATTCCTTTTACAGCTTCTTTTTTACCGTAATTTTTTTTTATGTTTTTAACTTCAATTAAATTTTTCATTTTTTTGACGCTCTTAAAATTCTATCATTAATAGCTTCACCAATATTATTATTTGGTATTTTTTCAATAGCAATTTTTTTGTACCCATTTTTTTTTATTATTCTTAATGTCTTATATAAATTTTTTGCAGCTTGCTTTAAATTTTTTGTCTTACTTATATAAAAATAGTTTTTGTCTAATTTTTTTCTTTTTTTTATTAATATATATGCTTCATTTTGATAATTTTTTTTGGCATTTAGTCTCACAGGTATTCCAGGTGAATAATGCAATTTACTAGTACCAGGAACTTTTATTTTAACCTTTTTTTCATTCTTATTTTCTAATGGATTAATTAATTTATAGATCAATTTACTATTTATTCCACCTAGTCTTAAAATATGAGGTTTTCCAATAAGATTTACAATCGTAGATTCCAAACCTATTTTTGAAGAACCACCATCTAATACAAACTTTAATTTAGGACCAAATTCATCAACCACATCCTGCTTTGAAACAGGACTTATACTTGTTGAAATGTTTGCACTAGGTGCTGCAAGTGGATAATTAATTTTTTTTAATAGTTTTCTAGTTAAAGGATGGCTTGGAAATCTTACTGCTACTGAATTTGAATTATTTGTAATGAATCTTGAAACCCTACTTTTCTTTTTTAATTTTAAAACAAAGGATATTGGTCCTGGGCAAAATTTTTTGTAAAGTTTAATAAAAGTATTATCAATTTCACAATCTTTTTTTAAGCTATTAATGTTATAATAGTGAGTAATTAAAGGATTGCTTCTAGGTCTTTTTTTTAATTTATATACTCTTGAAACTGCTTTATCTGAGTACGCATTTCCTGCCAGTCCATAGACTGTCTCGGTAGGGATCGCTATACATTCATTATTATTTAAGTATTTTATTGCTTTTTTAATATTTGAATCATTCTTTTTCATATAATATTACAAACTAATATATGAATGAAAAAAATTTGCCAGATGATATTGCGTCAAAATCTTTAAATGAACTTACTGATTTAGCAGACGAAATTATTAAAAACTTAGAAAATGAAAATAATCTAGAAAATAAATCTGAAGATTACACAAATTTATTAAAAATTAATAGATTGATTGAAAAAAAATTCCAAAAAAGTTTTAAAGAAATATCGGACAAAACAAATTTTAAAATTAAAGATATAAAATCAAATAAAAATGAAAAAAAAGCTAAATAAAATAGTTAATATAACTAACAACTACCTTTATAAATATTTTTCCAAACAAAAAAAAACTGAGCTTATAAAACCAATGCTTTATGGACTTTTACCTGGAGGTAAAAAAGTAAGATCAAAAATACTCTTTGATATTGGATCTATATTCAAAGTAGATAAAAAAAATATTTTGCAAGTTGCAGCAGCAGTTGAATGTATACATGCTTATTCATTAATACACGATGATTTACCATGCATGGACAATGATAATATGAGAAGAGGAAAATTGACGACACACAAAAAATTCAGTGAGTCAACGGCAATTCTTGCTGGGAATTCTCTACTTACTATTGCGTTCCAAATTCTTAGTGAAAAAAGTTTAATTTTAGATAAACCAAAAAAAATAAAACTCATAAACTTACTTTCTGAAAGTTCGGGACATACGGGAATTGCTGGGGGGCAGTTTTTAGACTTAAGTTATGAAAAAAATAAAAAAACAAAAAAACAAGTTATAGATATGCAAATTAAAAAAACTGGGAAACTATTCAGTTTCTGTTGTGTTGCTCCTATTATAATGTCTGGTAAAACAAAATATATGAAGAAGTTTAATAAAATAGGCAATGAAATTGGATTATTATTTCAAATTGCTGATGACTTGATAGATTTAAGAGGTAAAACATCTAGTGCAGGAAAAAAAACCAAAAAAGATTTTAAAATGGGAAAAGCTACTTTAATAAGTTTACTAGGTGCTGATAATACTATTAAATACGCAGATAAATTAAAATTAAAAATATTTAAAAGTTTAAAAATGTTTGGAAAAAAAAGTGACGATTTGAGAGAAACAATAAATTATATTTTAAATAGAACAAAGTGAGTAATAATTATAAATTTCTAAATAATATCAATTTCCCTGATGATATTAGAAAATTATCACAATCTGATATTAAAATTTTGGCAGACGAGGTTCGACAAGAGTTGATTGATGTTGTTTCTGAAACAGGAGGGCATTTAGGTGCTGGACTAGGAGTTGTAGAATTGACTGTTGTCTTACACTATATATTTAACACACCTCATGATAAATTAATTTGGGATGTGGGGCATCAAACTTATCCACATAAAATATTAACTGGTAGAAAAAAACAAATAAGAACTCTTAGAAAGGGCGAGGGATTATCAGGTTTTACAAAAAGATCAGAAAGTGAGTATGATCCATTTGGTGCCGCTCATAGTTCAACTTCCATTTCATCTGCATTAGGAATAGCAGTAGCTAATAAGTTATCAAATAAATCAGGTAATGTAATTGCAGTCATAGGTGATGGAGCGATAAGTGCTGGTATGGCTTATGAGGCTATGAATAATGCAGGTGGAAACAAAACAAAGATGATTGTTGTATTAAATGATAACGATATGTCAATTTCAAAACCTGTTGGTGCTATGAGAAAATATCTAGCAAAAATTTTATCAGGAAAAGTTTACTTCAGTTTTAGGGAAACATTTAAATTAATTATATCTGCTTTTTCAAAAAGATTTAAAAATCAAGCGGGAAAAGCCGAAGATTTTTTGAGATCTGCAGTCACTGGTGGATCATTATTTAATTCTATGGGATTTTACTATATTGGACCAATAGATGGACACGATATTGATTCAATGGTTTCAGTATTTAATAATGCAAAGGATATCAATTATGATGGACCAATTTTAATCCATGTTAAAACTGAGAAAGGAAAAGGTTATTCTTTTGCTGAAAAATCAGAAGACAAATTTCATGGTGTTTCAAAATTTAATATAAAAACAGGAGAGCAAGAAAAGTCTAAATCTAATACCCCTTCTTATACAAAAGTATTCGCAAATTCATTAATCAAACATGCAGAAAAAGATAGTAAGGTAGTTGGCATAACTGCTGCTATGCCATCAGGAACAGGGATGGACTTATTTGGAAAAAAATTTCCAGAAAGAATGTTTGATGTTGGGATAGCCGAGCAACATGCCGTTACTTTCGCTGCGGGTATGGCCACAGAAGGTTATAAACCTTACGCTGCAATATACTCAACATTTCTTCAAAGAGCTTACGATCAGGTCGTTCACGATGTCGCTATACAATCTTTGCCTGTTAGATTTGCAATTGATAGAGCAGGGTTAGTTGGTGCTGATGGCCCAACACATGCTGGATCTTTTGATATAACATACCTTTCAACATTGCCAAATTTTGTAGTAATGGCTGCAAGTGATGAAGCCGAGCTTGTAAGAATGATAAATACATCAATCGACATTAACGATAGACCATCAGCTTTTAGATATCCAAGGGGCAATGGTGTAGGAGTTCAATTGCCTGAAATAACTGAGAAAATTCAGTTGGGAAAAGCAAAAACAATTAAAGAAGGAAAAAAAGTTGCAATCTTAAATTTTGGTGCAAGATTACAGGAGTGTATTTTAGCTTCCGAAAATTTAAAAAAAAAAGGACTTGATATCTCTATTATTGATGCAAGATTTGCAAAACCGTTAGATGAAAATCTAATATGGCAAATTGCAACAGAACATGAAGTTTTGATTACAATAGAAGAAGGTTCTATCGGAGGATTTGGATCTCATGTGAGTCAATTTTTAAGCGAAAAAAATTTATTAGACAGTAATCTTAAATTTAGATCTATGATATTACCTGATAGATTTATTGATCATGATAAACCAGAGTTGATGTATAAGTTTGCTAATTTAGACTCTATTGGTATTGAAAATAAAATTTTAGATACTTTAAATTCAAAGGTTTTAATTAAAAAATCTAATTAAATTTTATTTTGTGCTGTATTCATTAAATAGTGATCAAGAATTACACAATGCATCATCGCCTCTCCTATTGGAACTGCTCTAATCCCAACACATGGATCGTGTCTTCCTTTTACAGATATAGTCGTGTTCATGCCAAATCTGTCGATTGTTTTCCTCGGTGACAAAATAGATGAAGTTGGTTTTACTGCAAATGAAACATTTATTTCTTGTCCAGTAGATATTCCTCCAAGAATTCCCCCTGCATTATTTGATTTAAAACTAGTTTTACCTTTTTTTTTCAAAATTTCATCAGAGTTTTCCTCACCAGTTAACATTGCTGAGTTCATTCCCGATCCAATATTTACACCCTTTACAGCATTAATGCTCATCATTGCTGCTGCAAGATCCATATCTAATTTTGAGTATATTGGTGCTCCAAGTCCTAAAGGAACTCCTCTTGCTCTAACCTCAATAATTGCTCCACAAGATGATCCAGCTTTTCTTATTCCAAGTAAATATTTTTCCCAAAGTTTGATCACGGTTTTATCAGGGCAAAAAAATGGGTTACTAGAAATTGTTTTGTCTTTCCATTTTTTTAAGTCACATCCTAATATTCCTAATTGCGTAACAGCACCAATAGCTTGATAATTCTTGCCAATTTTATTTTTTAAAACAACTTTTGCAATAGCACCCGCCGCAACTCTTGCAGCAGTCTCGCGAGCAGATTGTCTTCCACCACCTCTGTAATCCCGAATTCCATATTTTTTAAAATAAGTATAATCTGCATGTCCTGGCCTAAATTTATTCTTTATTGTCTCGTAATCTCTGGATCTCATATCTTTATTATAAATAATAAGAGAAATTGGAGTTCCAGTTGTTCTACCCTCAAAAACGCCAGATAAAATATTAATTTTATCATCCTCTTTTCTTTGAGTTGTAAATTTAGATTGTCCTGGTTTTCTCTTATTAAGTTCTTTTTGTATATCGCTATCTTTTATTGGAATATTTGGAGGGCAGCCATCAACAACACATCCAATAGCTGGGCCATGTGACTCTCCCCAAGTAGTAAATCTAAATAACTTTCCAAAAGTATTAAATGACATTATTTTAATGTATAAATTATTTTTTTAAATTTATGAACGAAAAAAACTCACTTGGACTAAATCTTTGCTTTAAAGATCATAATAATCCAATAAAGCTTTTTGAAGAATGGTTCAATAAAGCAAAAAAAACTGAAATTAATGATCCAAACGCATTTGCGGTTGGAACTGTGAACAAAAATGGGTTTCCAACAGTTAGAATGGTGCTTCTTAAAGATTTTGACAAAAATGGATTCGTTTTCTATACAAATCTGAATAGTGATAAAAGTAAGGCTATCAAAAATTCCTCAAAAATTTCTATGTGCTTTCACTGGAAAAGTTTGCAAAGACAAATTAGAATAATTGGTATTGCTACTAAAGTAACAAATAAAGAAGCTGATGCTTATTACAATTCAAGAGCTTATGGAAGCAGAATTGGTGCTTGGGCCTCAAAGCAAAGTTCTATTTTAAAAGAAAGACAAGATTTATATAAGTCCATCGAGGAATTTAAGAAAAAATTCCCAAACAAAAATAAGATACCTCGACCTAATCATTGGTCTGGTTGGAGAATAAAACCAAAAGAAATTGAATTTTGGTTAGATGGACAGAATCGAATTCATGAAAGATTAAAATATATTAAAAAAAACAAAAATGGAAAAAAGTATTGTTAAGTCCCTAAAAATTTCTTTCAATACTAAAAGATGTTAAGCTTCTTAAGATATTTTTATCTTCAGACTCTTCAAATACACTCAAAGAATTGGAAGCTAAATTAATATAATGTTCTGCTTTTTTATAACACTCGTTAATAATATTATTTTTTTTAATTAAATTTAGGACATGCTCTAAATCTTGCTTTTCACGAATTTCTTTTTTAAAGAGAAATTTTAATTTTTCTTTTTCTAATTTATCAACTTTTTGATAAAGTAAAATTATAGGCAAAGTTACTTTACCTTCGTAAAAGTCATTACCAATATTTTTTCCGAATAATTTTAATTCAGAATTGTAATCTAATGTGTCATCTGCTATTTGAAATGTAAGTCCTAAGTTTTTTCCATAAAATTCTAAAGCATTTTTATATTTTAAATCTTTTTCGGCAATGATTGCTCCAACCTTAGTTGCTGCTGCAAATAAAGAAGCTGTTTTAGATGAAATAATATTTAGATATGTTTCTTCTAAGATATCTATTTCTTTATTATGTTGTAACTGAAGGACCTCTCCTTGGGCAATTTCAGATGATGTAGTTGCTAATAGTTTTAATAGTTCTAAATTCCCGTCTTCCACCATCATTTCAAAACATTTACTAAGTAAATAATCACCTACCAAAATTGAGGAATGATTTCCCCAGATTGTATTTAGTGTTTTTTTACCTCGTCTTATGTCAGCACTATCTATTACATCGTCATGCATTAAAGTAGCTGCATGTATAAGTTCTACACAAGCAGCAAGATTTACATCTCTTAATCCTTTTTGATATTCACAAATTTTAGCACATTGCAAGGTTAAGAGTGCTCTTAGTCTTTTTCCACCAGTTTTTAAATGATACTTGGTCATTTTTTGAACCAATTCAACTTTACTGGCTAGTCTAGAATTAATTTTTTCTTCAACAAGAATCAATTTATCCTCTACTGAATTTTTCAAATCTGCATAAGAATTATTAATTTGTCTTTTAAGCTGAATTACAGTTCCCATTACTTAAAACTATTATATTCAATTTATTAATATACTTATCAATTGACGCACCTTATTCTTTAATTATAACTAGGGTTTATAATATATTAAAAAAACATATAACAATTCTTATGTTCTCATTTTTTAAAAAAAAAAAGATTATAAGTCACCTCAAATTATCCGGAGTTATTGGAAATGTTGGAAGGTTTAGACAAGGAATAGAATATTCAAGTGAGGAAGAAATAATAAAAAGGCTTTCTCAGTTAAGAAAGCATTAGCAGTTGCGATTACAATTAATTCACCAGGTGGATCTCCAGTACAGTCACATTTGATATACAAACTAATAAAAGAGCAATCTAAAAAAACAAAAAAAAAAGTAATTGTTTTTGCTGAAGATGTAGCGGCCTCTGGCGGTTATCTTATTTCATGTGCTGGTGATGAAATTTATGCTAACTCAAGCTCAATCATAGGATCTATCGGAGTTATTTCTGCATCATTTGGTTTTAAAAATTTAATTGAAAAAATTGGTATTGAAAGAAGAGTTTACACCGCTGGAAAAAATAAAAGTACTTTAGACCCTTTTTTGGATGAAAAGGACGAGGATATAAATCGTTTAAAAAATATCCAATTAGAAATACATCAAGATTTTATTGACGTTGTTGAGGAGAGTAGAAAAGAGAAACTCAACAAAAACTCTGGTATTGAACTTTTCTCTGGAGAATTTTGGGCAGGAAAAAAAGCAAAAGAATTAGGACTAATCGATGGATTGGGAAATGCAGAGCAAATATTAAGAGAAAAATATGGAGATGACTTAGAAATTAAGAAATTTGGAAAAAGCAAAGGATGGCTATCGAAAAAGCTATCATCTTCTGAAAATTTTACTGATAAAGTAATTAGTTTATTAGAAGAAAGATCAATCTGGCAAAGGTATGGTCTCTAAAATAAAAAAAAAAACTTTATCTTTTCAGGATACAATCTTTAACTTACAAAAGTACTGGTCTAAAAAAGGTTGTGTAATATTACAACCGTACGATCTAGAAGTAGGTGCTGGTACATTCCATCCAGCAACCACTCTAAGATCGCTTGGCCCAAAACCATGGAAAACTGCATATGTTCAACCATCACGCAGACCGACTGATGGAAGATATGGTGACAACCCCAATAGATTGCAACATTACTATCAATTCCAAGTTTTAATTAAACCTTCACCAAAAGAAATAAAAAGGATGTATTTAAATAGTTTGTCATCAATAGGCATTAATCACAAGGAACACGATATAAGATTTGTTGAAGATGACTGGGAGAGTCCTACATTAGGAGCGGCAGGTCTTGGATGGGAAGTTTGGTGTGATGGTATGGAGGTTACACAATTTACCTATTTCCAACAAATGGCAGGTGTTGAATGTAAACCTGTATCTGTTGAAATTACATATGGATTAGAGAGGTTGTGCATGTTTATTCAAAATAAAAAAAGTGTTTTTGATTTAATATGGAATGATGAAGCAATTACCTACAAAGATGTTTTTCATCAGTCAGAGAAAGAATTTTCAGCATATAATTTTGAATATGCCAATACTGATAATTTATTAAAAATATTTGAAATGCTTGAAGAGGAAACAAAATTATTAGTTGACAAAAAAATTTCTCTTCCAGCATATGATCAATGTTTAAAATGCAGTCATGTCTTCAATATTTTAGATGCAAGAGGGGTGATTAGTGTAGCACAAAGGGCTGAGTATATTGCAAGAATAAGGGAACTAACTAAATCAATTGGGAAAGTTTGGATTGAAAGCCAAAGTTGATGTCAGAATTATTTGTAGAGCTATTTAGTGAGGAAATTCCTGCAAGGCTTCAAATAAACGCAAGGAATGAATTAAAAAAAAATATCAAAAATTTTTTTATTGAAAATCAAATTAAATTCAACGAAAATTTCAATGTTTATTCAACACCAAACAGGCTAGTTCTACATATTGATAAAATCCCTAATGAAATCAAATTAGGCTCAGAGGAAATTAGAGGCCCAAATGTTAATGCTACTGAAAAGGCATTAGAGGGATTTATTAGATCAAACAACACAATATTAGAGAAAATATTTAAAAAAAATACTGAAAAAGGTGAATTCTATTTTTTTAAAAAAGAGACTAGAAAAATAAAGGTTTCAGATTTACTAGAAAAAAATTTAAGTGAAATCTTAGCAAAGATTGCTTGGAATAAATCAATGAAATGGGCAAATTATGATCTTTATTGGGGAAGACCTCTTAAATCTATATTAGCAATATTTAATAAAAAACCTCTAAATTTTGTTTTTAACCACATAAATAGCTCTAACAAAACTTTTATAGATAAATCACTAGAAGAAGGTATGAAAATTTTTAAAGACTTCAATTCGTATTTAAAATTTTTTAGACAAAAAGGTATTTTAATTGATCAAGATTTAAGAAAAAAAATAATACAGAATAAGATTAATGAAATAATTAATAAAAAAAATTTAAAAATCGAACAGAATGATAGGCTTATAGATGAAATAGTAAATATAGTTGAAAAGCCAGTCGTAATTTTTTGTGATTTTGACAAAAAATTTTTGAATATACCCAGTGAAATATTGATTACTACTATGCAGACTCATCAAAAATATTTACCAACTTTTGATAAAAAAAATAATCTTACAAATAATTTTTTCGTATTTTCAGATATTAAAGACACTAAAGGGTTTGTTAAATCAGGAAATGAAAGAGTGATTGAAGCAAGATTAAGTGATGCCGAGTTTTTTTGGGAGAAAAATAAAACCCAAAATTTAGTTAAACAAGTAGATAAATTAAAGAATATAAATTATTTTAAAGGTTTAGGATCCTACTTTGACAAAATTCAACGCATGAGAAAGCTATCATCGGTAATTTCTGATGATTTTTTAATTAGTAAAGATAAAATTGAAATAGCCTCATCAATTTGTAAGGTTGATTTAATGTCTGATCTTGTTGGAGAGTTTCCGGAACTCCAAGGTATAGTCGGAGGTCATTTAGCAAAGTTTCAAGGGTTTGATAAAGAAGTTTGTCTTGCTGTATCTGAACAATATTTGCCTAACGGGATGGAAAGCAAATTACCAAAAAAAATGTATAGTGTTGCTTTATCTTTAAGTGATAAAATAGACTCATTAGTAGGTTTTTTTGGAATTAATCTGAAACCTACTAGTTCAAGAGACCCATATGCCATTAGAAGAATGGCTATAAGTCTTGTCAGATTAATTGTTGAAAATGAAACAAAAATCAAACTAAAAGATTTAATTGTTTACACCTGTTCAGTATATAGAGATCAGGGCTATGAATTTGATACGAAAAAGATACAAAAAGAGTTAAGTGATTTCATAATTGAAAGATTAAAAAATTATTTAAAAGAAAAAAAAATAAGACAAGATATAATTGAAAGCTCAACATTTTTACTTGGATTGGATGATTTATTAAAAGCTTATAAAAAATCTTTATGTTTAAATAAAAATATTAAAAAAGAAATTGGCTCTGAAACTATTGCAGCATACAAAAG
>CACDRY010000012.1 GCA_902555275.1 uncultured Pelagibacteraceae bacterium | reverse complement strand
TATACAGACTATAAAAACAAATTGTTTTTTTAATCCTTGTTCTATGACAAATATATTTTGAGCACCAATTGCTAAAATTAAACTTAGGCCAGTAAAGAAACCTAAAATAAAAAAACTCATTTAAATTTATTGTTTTATAATTTTTTCAGGAATTAATCCTTGAGGTCTAAACCTCATTATGAAAAGCAATCCAATCCCAACTAATAAAAACCTAAAATAAGGAGCACTGTTAATAAGGTGAACTTTAATTTCATTTGTTTCTGGTAAATGAGCTGTAAATAAGTTGATGAAGAAAAGAGCAATTGGTGCTGCCTCTACCCATAAGAACCATACAACAAATCCACCAAGAATTGCTCCAAAGTTGTTACCAGTTCCTCCAACAATAACCATAACCCAAATAACAAAAGTATATCTCATCGGTCTATAGCTTCCTGGAGTAAATAAACCATCATTTGTTACCATCATTGCTCCTGCTATACCTACAATTGCTGAACCAAGGATGAAAATGAATAAGTGCTGTTTTACAACATTCTTTCCCATAGCACTAGCTGCTTCTTCATTATCTCTTATTGCACGCATCATTCTACCCCACGGAGAATAAAGAGCTTTTTGGGTTATGATTAATAAAATAATTACTACAATTAAAAATAATCCAGCAAAGCATAGTTTAACATAAACCGAAGATGCATCTATTACTAATTGGTTTAACAAATCCTGTCTTTCAGTTAATGAAATTACCAATTCTAATTTTTTTGTATGAAATTTTTCAACTAAATTAATAAACCAAGATGAAGTTTGTAAGTCTATTTCGTAAGGTGCTGGCCTTTTTAATCCAATTACATTTTTTACACCTCTTGCTAACCAATCTTCATGTTTAATTATTGATACAACAATCTCAGCAATTAATAATGTAGCTATCGCTAAATAATCTGCTCTTAATCCTAGAGCAACTTTACCAACAATAAAGGCTAAACCAGCTGCAAATAATCCCCCAACGATCCATGAAAATAAAACTGGCATTCCAAGCCCACCGAGAAAACCTGTCTTTGCTGGATCTACTGCCTCTATTTGTTCTATAGCAGGTCCTGAAATAATTTTAATTAATATTAATCCAATAATAATAACACCAGCTACATAATAATTTCTTTTGTTTGATTTTTGTATATTTTTTAAAATATATCTTACTGATAAAATCATTAAGATTATTAAACCTAAGCATGCTAACATATTTAATCCTCCGGCACCCCAAGCCTCTGGGACTGGAGCAACAGACACCAAAACAACTGCTAAACCTCCAAGCGCGGTATAACCCATAATTCCAAAGTTGATAAGTCCAGCATAACCCCATTGTATATTTGCACCCATTGTCATTACTGCCGAGATCATACAATAATTAAATATTGTAAGAGCAATTGACCATGATTGAAATATTCCAACTAAAATAATTAGTAGCATCATTATTGAGTATGCAATTATTATGTTGTAATAATTTCTCATATCCTCTTACCCTCAAATATTCCTGATGGTCTAAATATTAAGACAATTACTAATATAGAAAATGAAATTGCAAACTTGTAATCAGTTGATAATAGTTGCATTAGTGAATTGGGTTCAAGTGGTTCTGGTAGTAGATAAACTAAAACCCGTTTATAAGCATAAGTTACAAAAATTTCAGCAAATGCAATCACATATCCACCAAAAAAAGCCCCGTATGGATTTCCAATTCCCCCAACTATAGCTGCAGCAAATATAGGCAGCATATTATTAAAATATACAAATGGTCTATAACTTTTGTCTAAACCATACAAAATCCCTCCAATTGTGGCTAATATACCTGCAATAATCCATGTTATAAGTACAACTTTTTTTGGATCTATACCTGAGAGAAGGGCTAAATCCTCATTATCAGAGTATGCTCTCATACTTGTTCCAGTTTTTGTTTTATTTAAAAACCAAAACATAATTGCAACAACAATTATTGTCACAACAATTGTTATCATTTGAGTTGATTTAATTGTTAATCCTTCAGCAAGTCCTGTCATTTCTTTAAATTCAGATGCTTTCATTATAAATTTTTCACCATCTAAAAATCTTCTATCTGTTGGACCAATAATTATTCGAATAATTGCTTGAGTTACAAACATCACTCCAACACTTACCATTGCTAGTTGAACAGGAGGACTTTTTTTTATTCTATAGTAGTTAAAAACTGTCTTATCAATCAATAACATGTAAAGTATCATCATTATAATTGCGAATGGAATTGTAAGTAATGCAGTAGGTAAAAACCCAAAATTTATTCCGATAGATTGAAAGTAATAAGTTAGAAGTACTGCAAACATTGTACCAAAAGACATCATGTCTCCTGTTGCAAAGTTTGCAAATCGTAAAATCCCATAAATCAAAGTTACAAATATTGCGCCAAGAGCTAATTGTGAACCATATGTTAAAGCTGGGATAATCGTATAATTAAGTAATACAATTACTGCATTTAATAAATCCATATTATGCTCCTAAAAAAGACCTTCGTACTTCTGGATCATTTAACAATTCATTTCCAGAACCTTCAAATTTATTTTCACCAGTCACTAATACGTAACCTCTATCAGAAATACTAAGCGCTTGTTTTGCATTTTGCTCAACCATTATAATTCCTACTTTAGTCTCTTTAACTCTTAGAATATGTTCAAATAATTCATCCATTACGATTGGTGAGACACCAGCTGTTGGTTCATCTAACATTAGTACTGATGGTTTTATCATTAAGGCTCTACCTAAAGCTACCTGCTGTCTTTGACCACCTGATAATTGTCCAACTATTTGATCTTTCTTCTCTTTTAATATTGGAAAAAGATCATAAATTTCATCAATAACCTTATTAATTTCATCTGTTCTTAAAAAAGCGCCTACTTCCAAATTTTCCTTAACAGTAAGTTCTGCAAATACGTTTCTAGTTTGGGGGACAAACGAAATTCCTTTTTTTACTCGTTCCTGTGGAGATAAATTTGAGATATCCTCACCATCAATAATAATATTTCCAGACTTTAGTTTTAATAGTCCAAGCATTGCTTTCATAGCTGTAGATTTACCAGCACCATTAGGACCTAGTATTGCAACTATCTCACCTTTATCCACATTTATACTGCAAGAACTTATGATGTCAGGACCGTCTCCATAGCCACCAGTCATGTTATTTCCCTCAAAAAAGGCCATTTTTTCTATTTTTTCCTTCCCAAATAACTATCAATTACTTTATCGTTTTTTTTTACTTCATCTGATGTGCCCTCAAACAAAACAGATCCTTCTGACATAACAATTACTGGGTCACACATTCTACTAATAAAATCCATATCGTGCTCAATCATGCAAAAAGTGTAGTTTTTTTCCTTGTTTAATCTAAGTATGGCTGTTCCTAAATCTTTTAATAATGTTCTATTTACCCCTGCTCCTACTTCATCTAATAGTACAAGTTTAGCATCGACCATCATTGTTCTTCCAAGTTCAAGTAGTTTTTTTTGACCACCCGACAAATTTCCAGCTCTCTCATTAGCTAAATGTTTTAAATTTAAAAATTCAGTTACTTCATAAGCTTTTTTTCTAATTTCATCTTCTTCTTGCTTAATTAAGCTGGGTTTTAAAAGTGCATTTAAAAGAATTTCCCCTGACTGATTTCCAGGAACCATCATTAAATTTTCTAGTACTGTCATATTTGAGAACTCGTGAGCTATTTGAAAAGTTCTTAATAAACCTTTTGAGAATAATTCATGGGATGGTACGTCAGTTATATTTTCGTTATTGAATAAAACATTTCCTTCAGAAGATTTTAGGTTACCAGCAATTAGATTAAATAATGTTGTCTTACCTGAACCATTTGGACCAATAATTCCTGTAATAGAACCCTCTTTTATTTTTAATGAGCAATTTGAAACTGCAGCTAACCCACCAAAATATTTTGATAAATTTTCAATTTGTAGAATGTTAGACATAAGCTACTGTAGGATTATATTTTATTAAGTCTTTTAAGAATAATGTTTAAAGTTTTTTCAGTTGATTTATAAAAACCTAATTTTCTAAGTTCGTTAACTCCTTGTTCGTTAAGCCCTTTGGGAGTTTGGGATTCTTTTACTAAATATTTTAGATCTTTTTTTGAATTTACAACTGCATCCTCCGATAAAGCTAGGAATAAGGATGTAATATATTTTTGAGCATTTTTCTTATTTACACCTTTTTTTACTAACCAATTAGCCATAGTATTTAAAAGTTCATAGAATGGGGCCATCATACCTGATGTGGACCAGAAATTTTTTGAAAGGTTCTCATTTTTGATTTCAACTGTAGTACCTAATTTATTAAAAAAACTTTTTATTTTTTTATTTGGAGGGAAAATTGGAACAGGGCCTTTTTTTATAGATATTGGAGGTAAAGGAATTGCTCTCACTATTATTGCCTTAGCTTTAATCATTTTTTTTAATTGTGGTAATGTAATAGTTGATATGAAACTTATTACTGTTTGATTAGATTTAAATTTAAGTTTTTTTATAAGATTTTGACCTACAGTTGGTGTAACTGCTAAAAATATCCAATTACAAGAGTTTACAATTTCATCATTTGACTTTGCTATTTTAACCTTTTTGTTATATTTGGCCAATTTTCTAGCAGTTGCTAGATTTCTTGGGGAAACTAATATTTTATTAAACTTAATCTTAGATGAACAAATTCCTGTGACAACAGAATAAGTAATTTTGCCTGTTCCTATAAAACCGAGTTTCATAGTTTAATTACTATACTTAATTATTAAAAAAGGAACCTCTAATTCTTAATAATTCTCTTGATAAATTTTTATTTTCAATAAATGGCTTTCTTCCATGAAGCCAAAAATAATTATTTGCAACAACTGCACTGCCAACTGGTAAAGAGGTTATAATTTTATTTTTGCTACCCTCGAGTGCATCAGATAATTTCTGCAAAAATAGTCCTTGCTCCATATTTTTAGGTTCTGGAAATTGATCTATATACGAAATAATTGGTTTACCGTTTTCATCCTTTGAAAATACAGGGTGTTCAACTTTATAGTCAATATTTTTACTTTTAGGTGATCCCCAAGTAAAATTTTGTAAACCAATTTTATCTTCAGAAAGTTCAGGTAAGTGTTCCCAATCATCCAAATGCAGTAAAGCAGTTTCTCCACCAGCTACATTTTCTTCTTCGAGTTTAGACATTAAAATCCAATCTGTTGTTTCTCGAACATAAGTTCCATCTGTATGCAAATCCATATTTGTGTAAGCTTTTCTCAGATATGAATCACTATTATCTTCATGTTTTACATGAAATCTTGCATAATATTTACCGGCCATGGAGTCATGGTTTGGATTGCCAATTAAATGAGTAATGGCTGTTGAAAGTTTTACCAGAAAAGTTTGATCAATTTTAGATGAAATTTTTTTTGGGCCAATAATAAAACAACCTGTATCTCTATCTTTTATTATTTCATTAATAAAATTACTTAATTTATTAGATGCTGTCTCATCTAAACTTTTAGCAATCGTGAATCTTGTAAATGGTTTATACTCAAGAGCTGTAATATTAAATTTTTTAAACGGAAATGCTAATCTATCTATAATTTCATCTTCAATTTTAATATTTATTATTCTATTAGATTTTTCGTGATACGAAATTTCAAATCCATTTATTTTTAAAAGATCTTTCATAAAATTACTTGTTGCAAACACCTATTGAATCTGGACCACATATTTCACCATTAGTCCATGTAGCACCTATTAAATTAGCACCCTCAAAATTTGCGTTTAATATATTTGATGAAGTAAAATTTGCCTCCATCAAATTGGAATTTTGAAAATTTACATCAATAAGTGTAGCTCCCATAAAATCTGCTCTTGTAAGATTTGCACTAGAAAAATTTGACAGTTCAAAGTTTGCACCAGTTAATGTTGACTCATACAAGTTGGCTCTGATAAATGAAGACTCTGAAAATGTACCAAAAGCTAAGTTTGAATTCATCATTATACTTTTATCAAGATTTACTTGAATAAAACTTGCAAATGAAAGATTAGAATTTGGAAGATAGCTTCCTTGTAAATCTTGTCCATCCGAAAATTTGCACTGTGTATAATCTACACCATCAGTTATTGGATCATCGCATCCTGCTTTTACTTGAGTGCTAAAAACTAAAAAAAATATAATAAAAATGAGCTTTTTCATACCGCAAAACTATTTAATGTAGCCAAAATTATAGCAGATAATACAGTTGGATAAACTAAATTTCTCTTTGTTACATAAAAAATTAATATTGATAACAATATCACTGTTATTCTTAAAATATAATTCACATCAGAGAGATCGCCTGAGGGAAAAATTAGCATTCTTGAAATTAAAGCTGCAAGTGTTGAATATGCAACACAATTAAACCATTTATAAATTTTAGAAGTTTCAACAATTTTTTCTGAGGTAAAAGCACCAAGAAATCTTGATATATATGTTGCAAAAGAAGTTACTAAAATTATTAAAATAATATTAGTTGCCATATGTTTCTCCTATTAGATAAGCTACTGTTCCAGCGACTACTCCTCCTATTAAAACACTCCATTCAGGAGATATAAAATAAAAAATTGGTCCCAGAATTGCTCCTAAGAGTATTGCTGATGAAAGTTGAATTGTTTTCATTACACCTATCATTGCACACATAAAATAAATTGGATTTACAATTGTTAAACCAATTATCATATCTTTATTTAAAAAATCGGCTGCATAGTATCCTAATACTGTTGAAAAAATGGCAATCAACCAAGTTGCGGTCCCGATGCCAATCCAAAAATCAATTCTATAATTTTTTTCTATTTCCTCATAATTACTCTTTAAAATTAACCATGAAGAAACAGCAACAAAGTGACAAGATAAATAATATTTCCAGCGTGGTTGACTTTCGTGTTTGAGTAAAGGCATTATCGAGACAGTCATTGGATAAAGTCTAGAATTTACCAGCCATACTGCTAAAAAAATGTTTATTAAAGAAGCTCCAATCAACATTGATTCTGCCATAACCAATGATCCTGGCAAAGCGTAAGTTAAAAATGTAGAGAAGATACTTTCTTGAATTGTAAACCCTAAATTTTTTAGTAATGCTCCTATTGCAATAAAGCTAGCTCCAAGTGCAATTGCTGGACTGTCAAATTTTCTAGAACAGAGAACTCCTTTTAAAAAATATTTTGGGTTAATCATTAACCACCCAGGAAAAGACGGCCAACATCTGGATTATTTAAAAGATCATCACCTTTACCTGCAATAGCTGTCTCGCCTGAAACTAAGACATAACCTATGTCTGCAAACTCTAAACCTTTCTTCGCATTTTGCTCAACTAATATGATTGTTTTTTTTTCATTTTTCTGAAGATCGTCTAAAATCTCGAAAACCATTTGAATATATCTAGGCTCGAGTCCTATTGATGGTTCATCAACAAGCAAAATTGATGGTTTCATTACTAGAGCTCTAGAAATTTCCAAAAGCCTTCTTTCACCTCCAGATAACACTTTTGCTGGTTGATTTCTTCTATTTCTTAATCGTTCATACTTTTGTAGAACTCTCTCAGCCTCTTCAAAAGACTCCTCAGTTTTATCTTTAATATATCCTCCCATTAGAAGGTTTTCTTCTACTGTCATGTCCGGAAAAACTGAATTATCTTGGAGAATATAAGCTATTCCCTCCGATTTAAGTTTTTCAGCGGGAGTTAGATTAGTTATTTCTTTACCATCAATTTCTATCTTTCCTGTAAATATATTTGTAAAACCATAAATTGAGTGGAGTATTGTAGATTTTCCCGCTCCATTTGGCCCTATTAAACAAAGAGATTGGGCTTTGCTAACAAATAAATCAAAATTGTGAAGTATCTCCATTTTCCCGTATCCAGCAGACAAACCTTTAATAGTTAAATGCACATTTTCTGCAGATAATTTTTGTAAATCTTCTGCAACTGGAGCCTTTCCTAAAACTTCATACTGATTTGCCATTATTGTGCTCCTAGATATGCATCTATTACGCGCTTATCATTTTTAATTTCGTCTGGTGTACCATTTGCTAGCATTTTACCATGTGCTAAACAGAATATACTTTCAGCAAGTTGCATGATCACTCTCATATTATGTTCAATAACAAGAAGTGTAATTCCAAATTCTTGATTGACTTTAATTAGTCTGTCTATGATCCCATTGATCAAAGTAGGATTAATTCCTGCAGTTGGTTCATCTAGTAAAAGCATTTCAGGCTCATTCATTAATGCCATTGCAAGTTCTAATAATTTCTGTTGACCAAATGATAAATCTCCAGCTCTTAATTTTCTTTTTTGATATAATCCTACAAAATTTAATAAATTTTCAGCTTTATCTGTAAGATCTTGAGGTATTTGAGAAAATATTGAAATTAAACTTTCATCACTCGCTTTATGGCTTATGAGCATATTATCTACACAGTTTAATTTTCCATATATTCTTGTTTGTTGAAAAGTTCTAAGCAAACCAAGTTTAGCAATTATAGGAACGGGTAGTTCAGAAACTTCTTTACCATTGAATTTTATAGAGCCTTGATCAATTGGGTATGTTCCAACTATAGAATTAAATAATGTTGTTTTGCCAGATCCATTTGGACCTATTAAACCAACAATTTTCCCTTTTTCAACAGACATAGAAATATCAACATTAGCTTTTACACCTCCAAAAGACTTACTAACATTATTTACCTCTAAAATACTCATTTGAGCTGAACCTGTGCCTTTCGGTCAGCTTCATCTACAACTTCTCCAAATCTCTCAGGATATTTTTCTCTTAACCATCCCATAATTCCTTCTGGGAAATAAATTACAATTACTACGATTAAAACTCCAAGGGCAACATACTGCCATCCAAGGAAGAATGTCCAAAAACCCTCTTTAAATATATGAAACAATGTTGCACCAATTACAGGTCCCCATAAAGTTCCTTTACCACCTAATATAGCCATCAACACCATAAATACTCCCATTTCTCTTCCATCAAATGCAACATCTGTGGAGTCAATATAACCAACTAATCCTCCCATAATACCCCCAGCTAATCCACAAAAGAATGCTGATATCATCCAACCGATAATTTTATATTTCATAGTTTGGATTCCCATTGCCTCAGCTTTATCTTCATTGTCCCTAATTGCATTCAGAACTAATTTAAATCGTGTTGAGTAAATTGCTTTAACTGCAAGAAATGTAAATATTAAAACTATAAAACTACAAAAATAGAAAAACTCTCCTCTTGCCTCTAACCTATCAACATTTGGAAATGGAGGAGTTGTGAATCCTTGTCCAGCACCAATTATTTCTATTCCACCAGAAATTTCTCCAGCCGCAACTCCTAATCCTAAAGTGCAAATTGCAAAATAATGTCCTCTCAAACCTAAAATTGAATAACCAATTAAACCAGCAACAATTGCTGGAACTATAGCTGCAACCGCCAAGCCAAATGCAAATCCTTGGAAGAATTGTGCGGGAGTATGAACAAATGTCTTTTCTCCTCCTCCTTCTGTCCATTCTCCCAGTGGAAAAAACATTCCAACCTGTACTGAAGCACACAAATACATACCCAAACCATAGAAAAGAATATTTCCAAAAGTGTTGTAACCCATTTCCCCACCTTGCACATTCCAAGTGATTGCAAGAATAATTAATATACAAAGAATTGATAACTGAACCTTAAATGCAGGAAATACAAATGGTGCTGCTAATCCAAATATTAGAATTGCTAAATAAATAATTAAATTATTTTTGATCATATAAGTTTTTTATTTTATCTCTAAATAATTGATTAACTGTAAAATAGTGTCCATTCTCCTCATGAATAGTTGATCCACTATCATGAAACTCGTCTAGATGTTTTTTAAATTTGTCTATATCTACCTCGATATTATTCCCTTGGTCATCAGTAATCTTGACTTTCCTCATTTTAAATATTCTCTTTTTCTTGAAAGTTTAAATCTTCTATAGACTAGTATTAAAACCAACAGTAAAAATACAGATCCAATCCTAAATTCTGTTCCTAAAATATAATCTGCAAACTCCTCAAATACACCTAAACCCATACCTGACATTGCAACACCAGGCAGATTTCCTAAGCCTGCAACAATAACAATCATGAAAGATCTAATTGTGTAAGGAAGTCCCATGTATGGGTGTATTGTGAATGTTATTGAAATTAAAGCACCAGCAACACCACACAATGCAGCATTAATTCCAAAAGTTGCAGCATAAACTTTCTCAGTATCTACACCTAAAATCTTGGCTGCTCTTGCGTTTTGAGCTGTAGCTCTAATAGCCCGTCCAAGCTTAGATTTTTTCATATAAACTACTAATCCGATAGCAAAAACAATACTTATAAATGCTGAGAATATTTTCGAATTCGGCAATGTTACTGAGTTATCAAATAACATTGTTGTTCCATATCCTGAATTTGCAAGGACGACATCTGCACCAAATGCAAAGTTCATTAATTGCATGAATAATATGCTTATTCCAAAAGTTGCTAAAATCGAAATGAATAAATCTCTATCAACTACTTTATTTATCACTAATTTATAAATTACTACTCCAACAAAATACATTATTATTGGCGAAACTATTACTCCCCACGCGGGATGAATTCCATACAAATACATAAAGTATGCAATGTATCCTCCTAATATAACTAAATCACCTTGAGCAATATTAATAATATTCATAACTCCCCACTGGAGAGCCATTCCGTAGGCGATTAAAGCAAATAAAATTCCAAGTAACAAACCATCTAGTACAGCTTGTAAAGTTAACATCGGAACTTGGAAAATTAAAAAATCCATAATTTCTAAATGCTATCTAAAAAAAAGCCCCCTATTGCTAGGGGGCTAACATTATTTTTAATTATCTTTCAGACCACTTAGGAATTGGGTGAATTAACTCTGCTGAAGCCCATTTTAATGGAGCTACAACTTTATTTTCACATTTTCCTGCATCGTCACACATAACTTGGAACAATACCATTGGTTTGTCAACATTTTGACCACCTTCTGCAAATTTGATGTTTCCATAGAATGTTTGCATATTAGTATCAGCAAGTGCATCTCTTACTTTCTTTTGATCAAAAGAATTTGCTCTTTCAAATGCATCTTTAAAAACTAACAAAGCAGCTGAAGACTCTGCTGATTGATATGGCGGATCATAACCGAATAATTTTTCAAAGTCTGCAGCGTATGTCATGCCATCTTTGAAGAAATCATCTTTATAAGTTAATGTTTTATGCCATTGAGATGCACATAAAGCGTACTGTGAGTTCTTACCATGTTGCTTAGATAATTTAGCAGCATCACAGTGTGTCATTGCTAACATTGGAACGTCAACTTTCATTTCAGCAATTTGTCTAATAGCTGTTAATGCACCTTTTGTGTGTCCAGATACAACCAAAACATCTGGTTTAACAGCTTTAACTTTTGCTAAAGTTGCAGCCATATCATTAAGCTCTTTTGGAAGTTTATCATCGATTATAATTTTAGATCCAGTTCTCTCTGCAGCATCTAAAATACCAAGTCTAACGTCTTGTGAGAATGCATCTTGCTCAAAAGCTTGTGCTATTCTTACACCTTTTCCACCGTTTAACTCCACAGCTGTTTCAATCGCAACATCTAAATATAAGTTCGCTGGCGCAAGCACTGCGAATAAATATTTATAACCTTTTGTAAACAAAGATCTTGATGCACCATTAGCCTCAACCATTGGAACACCGTACTTCTCTGTAACAGGCGCAATTGCTTTCGTTAAACCTGAACTATAAGGTCCTAGCATAAACTCAACACCATCTTGTGAAATTAATCTTTCTGCAAGTTGCGCTGCTCTTTTAGGATTTGACTCATCATCATAATAGATAATATCAAACTTATAAGTTTTTCCTCCAACTTTAATACCACCCATGTCGTTAATTCTATCAACGGCCATATTGTAACCATTTTGAGTATGAACTCCATTAGATGAATATTTTCCAGTTAAAGAAATTGCAGCACCTAAAATAATTTTATCTCCAACAACTTTTGCTAAAGAAACAACTGAAGTTGAGAATAAAATTGCTATTGCAGAAACAAATGTAATTATAATGTTTTTAATTTTCATTTATCTCCTCTTTATTATTATTAATTAATTAATTTATTCCTTATTAAACTAAGAAATTAATATTTTTGCAAGTAACAGTAGTATCGCATTAAAGACTAATATTGTTGCATAAATGCAATTATTGCTGCAATTACAATTAAAACGCACGCAGAAATTGTGTTTATAATCTTTGCATTAGCTTTAACCCAGGTAATCATTTTATTTGCTAGAATGGCGTAACCGATTAAAGATAAAAAATCTAAAATTACATATGTAGTTATTAAAATAATAAATTGAGCAACATAATTAGAGTTGAAATCAATAAATTGTGGAAAAATAAAAGGAAAAAACATCCAAGCTTTAGGGCTTGTTCCAGCAACTAAAAAACCATCTTTATAGAAAGATAAAAAAGTTTTTTTTGATTTTTTATCAGAGTTTATACTTTTTGGTCGAGATTTATAAATATCATAAGCAAGATATAAAATATAAATTATTCCTATCCACTTAATTGTATTAAGCAACTTAGGGTTATCAGAAATAAATGAGCCAATAACAAATATAACAAGAGTTGCTTGAATAATATTTGCAGTAACATCTCCTAATGCTGTCCATACACATTTCTTTACTCCATAATTCATTGAATATGAAATGATTACAATCCTTGGTGTTCCAGGAGTAATAAACATAAAGAGAATAATTTGTAGAAAAAGGAAATAGTTTAATGGGAGCATTTTAGGATAGTCCTAAAAAACCGGGAGCTAAAGATGGCTAGATAGGACTATCTAAAAGTGATAATATCATAGGCATTAAAATTTGCATTAAAATTTATTTAAAGTTTTGCTGAAAAATCTATGAAAAAAAGTCACAGGCCTACAACCAAAGTCAAAAATCCTGAGCCAAAACCAGGAAGTCCAGACTGGGTTATCTGGGCAGCTTGGGCTGACAGAATAACATTTGAGGAGATAGAAAAAAAAACAGGCAAAACTGAATCTGATGTAATTAAGATAATGAGAAGAAGTCTTAAACCCTCATCTTTTAGGTTATGGAGAAAAAGAGTAAATTCACAAAGTATTAAACATAGAAAAAAATTTGAGTATTCAAGAAAACAAATAAGAATAAAAATTAAGAAAAATGAAATTCTTAACTGGTAAATTATAAAAATATAATTATATCTTTAATATGAAAAATATTACAATGTATTCAGGCCCAATGTGTGCTTTTTGTGATGCAGCAAAAAGGTTGCTGAATAGAAATAATCTTGAATACAAAGTTATTGATGTATCTACTGGTCCAGAGCTTAGAGATGAAATGATACAAAAAGCTAATGGAAGAAGAACAATACCTCAAATTTTTTTTAATGATGAACATATTGGTGGTTACCAAGAGTTAAGAGATCTTGAAAAAAATGGTCAACTAGAAGCATCTTTAAAGTAAATTAATTCCAATCAACTAAACCTAATTGTTTTTTAGCTAGTTCACTTAAATCATTAATTGTAACTCTACCTTTATAATTTACTTCATAATCTTCAGCAGCAAAATCAGGTGGACTTTTACCTTCAATAAATTTTTTTGATTGTTTTTTTATGTAATCAATATTTTTTTTACAGTATGGAGTTGCACCTACATAAATAACATTTGAAAAAGTTTTACCCATATGTTTTTCCTCAACAGCATGCACAACGTCAGGGTGCCACCAAATAGTATCTCCAGGATACATTTTGGGAATTGAAATTAAACCTTCTAATAATAAGCTATGATATTTTTCATTTATTGATAAAGCTTTTCCTGCTTTTGAACCGCATAACTCGTTTTCAGGCACATCATCTAGCAAAGCTCTTGTTAAAACATATGCCATTCCTTTGGCAATAGGAATTAATTGTAAAGTTCCATCATTTGGACCTTGTTCTGTTAAGGCTGTCCATCCTTGAAATGTTCTAAATACATGCGCTACCGCAGGTGACTCAAATTCAATTGTTTCATCTCTATATTTAGCATCAAACGGATTATAATTTTCGAAATTATCTGAAAAAATATCATTATAAATTTTTTGATATGCATTATCAGTCCATCTTTCAATCGATCCAGCGTCACAATGTGGTGATAGCCCCAATGTATCGTCTCCTGGTTCTCTTCTTCTTACTCGATCTGCGTATACAAGTTCTTTATTTGGATCAAAAACACTCTTATCCTTATACTTATAGTTCCAAAGATTATTTAGCCATTTTTTAACTTTTTCCATTTCTTGAGAGTGTCTAATTTCTGATTGCGCTTTAGACCAATACAATCCAAAAATTTGAGGTTTTCCTGATTTGAGTTCACTAAAATATTTATCTATACCTATCTTTTTTTTTTGGTCTTCAAAATAATTGTTATCTAAAACATATTGATCTAGATTTTTATTCAGATCTTTCATTTTTTTTTTACCAAAAACATTTCTAATTATTACACAACCACGTTTCAGAACTCTCTGATTAATAGTCCTTTCGTTTTCAATTAAAATATTTTTAAATTCTATTTCTGGGATAATCGAATTCTCAAAACTTTTAATTATCTCAACTTCTTTTTTGATATACTTCTCAATATTTTTGAAATTACTTAAATAATTTTTCGATTTATTTTTTAACTTAATTTTTTCAGAGATAATCTTTTTTTGTATTTCAATTATATTCATAATTTGAAATCAATTATTTAGGTTTAAAAACTAAACAAACTCCATTATTACAGTATCTTTTTCCTGTTGGTTGTGGACCATCATCAAATATATGGCCGTGATGTCCTCCACAATTCTTGCAATGGTATTCGGTTCTGGCATAACCGATATGATAGTCTGTTGTAGTTTCAAATGCATCAGGTAGAGATGCGTAAAATGATGGCCAGCCAGAGCCACTTTCATACTTAGTGTTAGACTCAAACAATTTCACTCCGCAGTTTGCACAATGATAACTACCCTCTCTCTTTTCAAAATTAAGTTCACTTGAACCTGGAGGTTCTGTTGCTTCTTCAAATAATACTCTATTTTGTTGATGAGTTAAATTTGGATTATTTTTTGTCATTTAAATATTTAGCACAATTTTTATGTAAACTTGCATGTAATTCAATAAGTTTTTTAAAGTCTTTGTTGTAACCACCACCTAAAACTCCGCAAATAGGAACTCTTCTTTTAAAAAAGTTTCCAATAACCATCTCGTCTCTTTTATTAATTCCTTTGTCAGTAATACACAACTTACCTAATCTATCATGTAAGTGAATGTCAACACCTGCGATATAAAATACGAAATCAAAATTAAAATCATTTAGAAAAATTAGATTTTTTTTTAAAATATCTAAATACTCATCATCTTCCATGTTTTGTTCAAGTTCAATATCCAGATCACTTTTTGATTTAATTGGTGGATAATTCACTTTTGTGTGCATACTAAATGTAAAAACATTATTTTCATTTTTAAATAATTCTGAATTTCCGTTACCTTGGTGAACATCTAAATCGACTATTAGGATTTTGTTAGCCAACCCTCTATTCAAGAGATACTTTGCAGCAACAGCTACATCATTAAAAACACAAAAACCAGCTCCCTGGTCATAAATAGCATGATGACTTCCACCAGCTGTGTTACAAGCTATTCCATAATTTATTGCTAATTTAGAGGCCAATACCGTTCCGCCTGTTGCAACTAAAGATCTTCTGACCACACTATCAACTAAAGGAAACCCTATTTTTTTAACCAATGTTTGCTCTAATGTTTTATTTTTAATTTTAAAAATATACTCCTCCGAGTGAACTTCTTTTAGTGTATCTACTGAGCATGGATCAGGTTTATAAAACCTCTTAACTACCTTTTCTTTTTTAAGAAAACTAGCTAATTCACCAAACTTTTTAATTGGAAATTTATTATCATCACCAATTTTTGCTTCATAATCAGGGTGATTTACAACTGGTAATTCCATTTTACTTTATTTCTCGAATAGGCTTACCACCAACACAGGCTTCTAAATTCTCAATCATTTGAGTATAGAAAATAGAATAATTTTCAGCTGTGACGTAGCCTACGTGCGGAAGCAAAAGTGCGTTGGGCACAAATCTTAATTTGTGACCACTGGGTAGAGGTTCATTATCATAAACATCGATACCAGCTCCGGCTATTAAGTTAGTTGAAAGAGCTTTAATTAAATCATCTTCGTTAACAATTGGACCTCTTGAAGTATTAATTAGAAAAGCAGATTTTTTCATTTTATCAAATTCAGCAAGCTTTATACAATCCTTATATCTTTCTCCTCCTTGAACATGAATTGATATAAAATCAGAGTTTTGAATAAGATCCTCTTTACTAGATGGCAAAACATCAAGATCTTTACATTTATCTAGACTTAAATTTTCACTCCATGCCATAACTTGCATTCCAAAAGCTTTTCCTATTTTAGCAACCTGAGATCCAACTTTTCCTAAACCAATAAGTCCTAATATTTTACCTTTTAATTCAATACCTACTGTTGTCTGCCAATAACCTTGATACATATTATCAACCTCTACTTTAATATTTCTTGCAAGACCCAGGATTAAAGCCCATGTTAACTCACAAGTTGGATTTGAATTTATTTCAGTTCCAGTAACAATAATTTTTGCCTTTTTAGCTGCATCTAAATCTATCGCTTTATTTCTCATTCCGCTTGTAGAAATGTATTTTAGTTTTTTCAAACTTTTAATGAGATTTGAAGTAATTGATGTTCTTTCTCTCATAATAAGCAGAGCCTCAAATTCTTTTAATTTTTCTATGGCATCATCCTCGTTTTCAAAAGGTTCACTGAAAATCTCAATATCAAACTTTGATGAAAGATTTTTCAAATCTATAAATTCTTGAGCAACGTTTTGATAATCGTCTAAAATAGCTACCTTAAGCATTTTGAGTTTTTTTATTCGAGATTGTAATACCAGCAATTATAAAAATTGCACCTAAGAAATGATAAAATAAAATTTTTTCATTGAAAATTATCATAGCCATTATTGCACCAAGAATTGGCATCAAATGAAGAAAAACTCCAGATCTATTAGCTCCAATAAGTTTTACACCTTTTATCCAAAACAGAAATGAGATTAAACCTGGGAAAAAAACAACATAGAATAAAACTAAATAAAAAGAAGATTGTAATTTGATTACACTACCCAAACTATAATCAATAAAATACATAGGAATTAGAAAAATAACTCCAAAAGTTATAACGACCTGTAATAGAGAAATTGGAGATAGATTGAATTCCTTTTTTTTCAGAAGCGCTGAATAAAGAGACCATGCAAACATTGCAATTAATGCAAAAATGTCTCCTTTGTTAAATGACAAATTTAATAAATTATTTAAATTTGCTTTTGTTATTATAAACAAAACACCTGTAAGTGAGAGAAATACTCCTATTATTTGAAATGAATTTGTTTTCTCAATTTTAAGTAAGAATGAAAATAATATAATCATAACTGGTACTGTTGAAATCATAAGCACTCCAGTAATAACTTGGGTATGTCTCAGTGAGTAAAAAAGAGCTGAATTAAAAACAGTCACAGCCAGAATTCCCAATAATGAAAATAAAAAAATATTATCTAATATAATTTTTTGGTTATTTAATAATTCTTTATAAGTGAATGGAAGCAAAACTAACCAAGCCAAAAACCATCTATAAAAATTTAATGATATCGGAGGAATATCAATAATGCTTGCAGCTTTTCCTACTATAAAGTTGCCTGCCCAAAATAAACAAGCTAAAACCAGATAAAGAGAGGCTAAATATAAAGGGCTAAGTGTTTTCATGAAAAGAATTTAGTAAATCTGTCCTATAGTTTATTGCTTCTTTTATATTCTTTTCCTTAACATGTCCAAAACCTCTGATTTGATCAGGTATTGATGCTATTTTAACTGCCGTTTCATAGTTTGATTTATTTATTTTTGTTCCTATGCCAGTAATTGTTTGCTTATAATCTCTTATTAATTCTCTCTCCATTTTTCTTTCATTTAAATAGCCAAATGGATCAAGTTTTGTACCTCTTAAAAATTTAAATTTTGAAAGTAATTTGAATACATTAAATAACCATCCACCAAATTTTATTTTTAGTAATTTACCATCTACTTTGCTTTTTTTACTGAAGATTGGTGGAGCTAAATAAAAGTTGTAATTAAAGTCACCTTCAAAGTTTTTATTTACATCATCTAAGAATTTTTTATTTGTCATTAATCTTGATACCTCATACTCATCTTTGTATGCCATTAATTTGAAATAATTTTTTAAGACTGCTGTTGAGAATTGACTTCCATTTCCTATATTTTTATCTATCTTTCTTGCGTAACTAACAAGTTCTTCAAATTTTTCAGCATATTTTATATCTTGATAATCTTCCAAAAACTTAAATCTATTCTTATATTTTTCTTCAAAACCCTCTAGTACTTCTGGCTCATCTTTAATTATATCTAAAACCTCATGTTTTAAATTTTCATAATGTCTTCCAAATCTGAATGCATCAATATTATCTTTTACACTTGCACCATTTAACTCAATTGCTTTTTCAATTGATGAAGCTGAAATTGGAATTAAACCTGATTGATATGCTACTCCAACATTAAACATATTTGATAAAATTGAATTTCCTAAAATCTTAGATGTAATTTTATTTGAAGATATAAATTTTATATTTTCTTGACCTGCTATATTAATTAAATTATCTCTCATTTCATCAAAAGGTAAGTAGAAATTTTTGTCCCTCGTAAAATCTCCAGGCATAACTTCATCCGTATTAACTATTAATTTTGAAATTTTTTTATCTAAGGTTTTTATTATTTCTAAATCATTTGATACAAGTAAATCAAACCCCAGAAGTAAGTTTGTATCACCATAAGATAATCTTATTGCCCCTACATCCTCTGGTTTTTCAAAAATTCTTAAGAAACTTTTAACAGCTCCACCTTTTTGAGCTAACCCAGTCATATCTAAAACCCCTGATCCTTTTCCATCTATTTGAGCAGCTGTTGCTAACACAGCTCCAATTGTAACAACTCCTGTACCACCAATTCCAGCAATCATTATCCCAAAAGATTTATTAATTTGAGGCAATATTGGATCATCTATCTTTGAATTTATTTTATTAATTAAATTATCGTCATAATTTTTCTTAAGTCTTATATCGCCCTCAAGACTTACAAAGCTTGGACAAAATCCATCAACACATGTGTAATCTTTGTTACAAGAAGATTGGTCAATTTGTCTTTTTCTTCCGTATTCAGTTTCAACAGGTGCAATAGAAACACAATTAGATTGTATTCCACAATCTCCACAACCTTCGCATAGGTCTTTATTGATAAAAATTTTTTTCTTAGGCTCTTCTAAGATGCCTTTTTTTCTTCTCCTTCTTTTCTCAGCCGCGCAGGTTTGATCATAAATAATAACAGTTGTTCCATTAATTTTGCTTAATTCAATTTGAACATCTATAATATTTTTTCTGTCATAAACTTTTGAATTTTTCGCAAAACCTCCACTATCACTATATTTTTCAATTTCATCTGTGATTATTGCAATTTCTTCAACACCTTCTGCTTCAAGCTGTTTAGACATTTGTGCAACTGTTGGTAATCCGTCTAATGCTTGACCTCCTGTCAAAGCAACGGCATCATTATACAAAATCTTAAATGTCATTTTAGTTTTTGCTGCAACTGCATGTCTTATAGATAGAATTCCTGAATGGATGTAAGTCCCATCTCCCATATTTTGAAAAACATGGTCTGTATTACTAAATACAGACTCACCAACCCAAGTTGCACCTTCTGACCCCATTTGTGAAAAGCCTTCATTATCTCTCTCCATATGTTCTACAAGATAAGCGCAACTAATACCTGTAATTGCTCTACTACCTTCAGGTATTCTAGTTGAAGTATTATGAGGGCACCCAGAACAGAAATGTGGTACTCTTTTTAAAGAAATATTTGAATTGGTTTTTTCTTTCAAAGACTTTAATTTTTTTGAAAGATTATTTACTTCATCTGGTAGTTTAAGGTAATTAATTATTTCAAAGATCTTTAAACCAATTTCACCTGGATCTAAAGCTCCAGAAGAAACAAATAAATCATTATTATTTTCGTCATTTTTTCCAACTACTTTTATGTTTAAATTTTTATTAAATAATATTTCTTTAACTTGTGTTTCAATGATTGATCTTTTTTCTTCAACAACAATGATTTTTTCCAAATTTTCAGAAAATTTTTCAATTACTGTTTCCTCTAATGGCCAAGGCATAGCAATTTTAAGAAATTTAATTCCTACTTGATTGGCAATATCTTCATTTATTCCAATTTTTTCTAGCCCTAATTTTGTATCTAAAAAAGACTTTCCAGTACTAATTATTCCAATTTTTGCCTTTTCTGAATCGAAAATAATTTTATTCAAATTATTTATTTTACAAAATTCTTTTACATATTTTATTTTATGGTGGTGTAGCCTATATTCTTTTTCTTGTGCAGTGTCTTTTAATCTAATGTTTAATCCTTCCGATGGATATGTTTCACTTGAAATATCTAAAAGATTTAACCTATTTTCGTCTAAGTCAACAGTTGCACCTGAGCTAACGTTATCATGAACACACTTTATACCTACCCAACACCCACTTTTTCTTGATAATTCGATTCCTATAATTCCATAATCTAGTATTTCTTGAACACCACTTGGGTTAAAAAAAGGTATCATCGCATCAATCATTGCAAATTCACTTTGATGAGAAGTTGTTGAGGATTCACATATATGATCATCTCCCATTAAAGCAATTACACCACCAAATTTTGAAGTACCAGCTAAATTAACATGTTTTAAAGCATCTCCAGCTCTATCTACGCCTGGCCCTTTGCCATACCATATGCCAAAAACACCATCATATTTATCTTGTTTTCTTAAATTAACTTGCTGTGTACCCCATAAAGAAGTTGCTGCAAGTTCTTCATTTATTCCTGGTTGAAAAAAAATATTATTCTCATTTAAATATTTTTTGTTTTTTAAAATCTGTTGGTCATAGCCGCCTAGAGGAGAACCTCTATAACCAGAAATATAACAAGCTGTATTTAAGTTTTTTCGTCTATCTCTTCTTGATTGAACAATTGGGACTCGAACAAGGGCTTGAGCACCAGTTAAAAATCTGGTACCTTTTCTTAATTTATATTTGTCCTCAAGTTTAATTTCCACACTATTAAACCTTATTAGGCAAATCTAACTGAACTGTAAGGTTTTAAATTCATATTAGTATTTTCATTTGCAATCATACCAGCCACTATTTTCCCAGAAATTGCACCTAAAGTCCATCCTAAATGGTGATGACCAAAAGAGTAAAATACATTTTTATAATTTTTCGATGGTCCTATAATTGGTAAAAAATCTGGTAGTGTCGGTCTAAATCCAAGCCACTCATCTTTATGCTCAGGTAAGCCATCAAGCATATCCTTTGCATTTAAAATTAAGTTTTTGATCCTAGATTTTGATAAAGAATTTTCAAGACCACCAAACTCCACAGTGCCAACTACTCTTAACCCTTGGTCCATTGGTGACATTCCAAACCCTCTATTAGAATAAACCACTGGTCTAGAAATTAAATGATCAAAATCTTTAAAATGAACATGATACCCTCTTTCAGTATCCAGTGGAATATTTTCATGTAGTTTATCAGTAAGTTTTTTTGAAAACGCACCACATGCAATAACTAATTTATCAAAAACAAATCTCTGGGTTTCAGATCTTAAAACAGGTTTTTCCTCATCAAAATTCAAATCTTGGATGTTTAGTTTTAAAAACTTCCCACCTTTTTTAATAAAATTTTCAAATAGCTTTATTAATATTTTTTTTGGATTTCTTGCATGTCTTGCGTAATCATAGAAAACACCTCCATGATAAAATGGTTTCAGATTTGGTTCTAAATCGTGTATTTCTTTTTTATTAACCACTTGTTGTTTAACACCTAGATCGTCTCTGATTTTTATTTCTAATTCTCTACTTTTTAAATTTTTTTCATTCCAGACATATAAAATTCCATTATTTTCAACTAAACCTTCTAGATCTATCTCTTCAAATAGTTCATCATAAGCCAATAGGGATTGATCTAAAATTTGATGCATATTTTTTGCGGTATGCATCATTTTATTATTAGTACAATTCATTAAAAATTTTGAAAACCAAGGGATCATTTTTGGAACATAATTCCATTTAAGTGCCAAAGGTCCTCTTGAGCTTATAAGCATTGATGGAACGTCACTAACAATATCTGGTCTGTTTAAAGGGACTGATGCATAAGGAGAAAAATGACCCGCATTACCATAAGAGGCTGCATTTCCAGGTTCATCTCTATCAAACAAAATTACTTGATAGCCTTTTTTTTGAAGAAAAAGAGCGTTACAGACTCCTTGAATTCCTGCTCCTATTATACCAATTTTTAATATTTTTTCTGACACAAAAAAAATATAGTTGGTGGGATAAATTATAATAGATGTTATTTGATCGCGGTGGATAACTGTTTACAATATCTTAATTGCCGATCGGATCTCGACTATAAATTTTGCAGCTCATTACGATACCTAAACCAAGCATTATTGATAACATAGATGATCCTCCATATGACATTATAGGAAGTGGTGCTCCAACTATTGGCAACAACCCAACTACCATGGCTATATTTACAAAAATATACAAGAATAAAGCAGATGCAAAACCAAAACAGTATAGTTTTGCAAAAAATGATCTACTAGAAAAACCAATCCTTATTATTCTGTAAATCAATAAAGCGTATAATAAAATCAATACCATTGAACCCACAAATCCAAACTCTTCAGAGAAAAGAGTAAAAATAAAGTCAGTATGTTTTTCAGGTAAGAATTCAAGATAACTTTGTGTGCCTTGCAAGAAACCTTTGCCTAACAAACCTCCTGAACCAATTGCTATTTTAGATTGTATTATTTGATAACCAGCACCTAATGGGTCTCTATCTGGATTAAAAAAAGTCAATATTCTTAATTTTTGATATGGTTTTAAAATTGAAATTACAAAAGGTAATGAGACTAACAATATTAATCCTGAATATATAAAATATTTTAAATTAAGTCCTGCTAACCAAATAATTGCTAAGCCGCTTCCTGCAATTAAAATTGCTGTTCCTAAATCAGGTTGAATTATAACTAAATAGCAAGGTATCAACAAAAGTATAATTGGTTGTAATAAATATTTGTAACTTTGAATATCTGAGCTATGAATACGATGATAATATCTTGCAAAACAAACTATTATTGCAATTTTCATTAGTTCTGAAGGCTGAAGGTTCATTATGAAAAGATTTATCCATCGTTTAGATCCTGATGCTGAAATTCCAAAAAAAATTACAATTAAAAGAAGTAAAATTCCTAGAATATAAAAAATATTAGCCTGCCGATACCAAAATGAAACTCTTACAAATGACAGAACTAAAAACATAGAAAAAAATACTAGAAATCTAGTTAGATGATTTTTAGTATAAAATGAAAAGTTCCCATTTTCTGTAGAATAAATTGAAAAAATACTCATAGAGCCTATTATGGCAACAATTATTAATAAAAAATAATCAACAGCTTTCAGTTTATCAATAAATGAATAACTAGTAGAATTTAGTGAAGTTGGAAGTATCATGCAATATTTTTTAAATCTTTTCTAATTTTTTCCCTTAATTCATGCCTATCTAAAATTTTTTTTATTAATTTATTTGCTATTGGAGCGGCTGCTTTACTACCAGAGCCTCCATGCTCTATCAAAACACTAAGGGAATATCTTGGTTTATCATAAGGCGCAAATGCAATAAATAAAGCATGATCTCTATTTTTATACTCTATCTCCTCAAGGTCTAAATCAAGCTCTCTATCTTGATCAGTAATTCTTTTAACTTGAGAAGTTCCAGTTTTTCCAGCAAACTTGTATTTATCTTCTTTGTGTCTAGATCTAAAGGAGGTTCCAAACTGTTCATTGGTTGACCCATACATTGCATCCAGAACTAAATTTAAATTATTTGGATTTCTGTAAAGTCTTTCATAGTATTTAAATTCGTGATCTTTCAAAATATTTTGAGTTACAGATTTATTTTTTTCGCTTTCAATTTTGGATTTAATTACATCTAAATCTATTTCTTTATCATAAATTAAATTTGGTTTAATTTTGAAGCCTCCATTAGCCAACTGCGCTGTCATTAAACATAATTGAAGTGGGGTAGTCTGAATGTAACCCTGTCCTATTCCAGTAATTACAGTTTCGCCAATATACCAAGACTGCTCTAAAACTTGTTTTTTCCATTTAGTTGAGGGGACAATTCCTTTTTTTTCTTCTGAAAAAAAACCTTCTAAGACTTTTGAACCTAGGCCATATCTTTTTGCAATTAATGAGAGCTTATCTACGCCTAAAAGCCTTGCAACTTCATAAAAATAAATATCACATGACTGTTTAATGGCATTTCTCATACTCATCCATCCATGACCATTTTTTTTCCAACAATGATATCTTTCTCCATACAATTCATATGGATGATCATGGCCTTTACAATTTACTTTAAACTTTGTGTCTATTATCCCATATTCTAATGCAGCAAGTGCAACCAAGGGTTTTATAGTAGATCCAGGGGAATATAATCCAGCTAATGATTTATTTAGTAAAGGTCTTAACTTATTATTTTTTATTTCATTCCAATCTTTAGTGCTTATTCCATGTGTAAATTTATTTGGATCGAAGGTTGGGGAAGATGCCATGGTAATTACTTCACCTGTGAATATATCCATCACACATATTGAGCCTGCTTTGTTTTTTAATAAATCTTGAGCCAATTGCTGAATTTCTAAGTCTATAGTCGTTCTTAAATTTTCACCTTGAGTTTCTTTGTTATAACTAATTTCACTTATTTTTTTTCCTGATGCATTTACTTCATATCTTTTAGTTCCATGATTTCCTATCAGGTCAGCATCTTTTGAATTTTCAATTCCAATTTTTCCAACTTTTAAACCTGGCACAAAGTTTTCTTCTATTTTTTTTTTATTCTGAATATCTTGATTTGTTGCATCACCAACATAACCAACGACATGTACTAAATCATTGGAATAAGGGTAATATCTTGAAGTAGACAAAACTGGCTTAGCACCATCCAATTCATGCAAGTACAAATTTAATTTAGAAAATTCCTTCCATGATAAATTTTCAGAAATTACTAAAGTATCCCACGGCTTAGATATTTCTTTCTTCTCATATATTTTTTTAATTTCATCCTCATTAAGACTTATAATATTTTTAAGTTTAAAGATTGAATTATTAAAATTGGAAACTTCTTCAAGAGATAAATGAACTTGATAAACTCTTTGATTATCTGCAATAACATTATTAAAATAATCAGTTATTATTCCCCTTTGAGGTGGAGTTTTCCATTCTCTAATTCTATTTTTGTCAGATAAAACTTCATATTTTTGCTTTTCAGAAATTTGAAGATTGTATAATCTTGAAGTAACAACCCCAATTAACCCTATCTTTGCAGCAACTAAAACAAAAAGTCTTCTACTTATAATTTTATTTTTATTTAAATTACCTATTTTTTTTATCATTCTGATTAACTCTAACTAAATTATCTATCCAAACAAATATTTTGAAAAATAGAGGGTAAATTAAAAATGTAACGAATAAACCCAATATTAAACTTTCATAGACAATTGGAATTTTAAATATTGTTACTAATACAATGTAATTTACTGATCCAACAATTAAAATTGCTATGAAAAATGATATCCAATCATAAAATAAATTGTATATGATCGATCTATTTCTTATAAATGCTCCAATTGCAGATAATAATAAATAATCTAGGGAAGATATTCCAATTGGTAAACTTTGGACTATATCATTTATAATACCTGCTAAAAAAATTAATCCATAACCTAGATGCTCTGGTTTTTTTAAACTCCAGAAGAATACAATTATATAGCTAAAGTTTATGATAAAATCATAATTTTCATAAATAATACTGATATTTAAACCTAAAATTACGACTAAAAATAAAATTAAAGTGGGTAAACTCGTAATTGTCCTAGAATAAATTCTGTTAGCAAATAAACTCACTTTTTAAAATAAACCTTAACATATTTAATTTGATCAAAATCTGCAAAAAATTTCACGAATTTTTCAGAATTTATAATAGTTATTTTGCCTATGGGTATTCCAGAGGAAATTATTCCATCAGCTCCTGAAGTATAAACAATATGACCCTCTTCAATTTGATTTTTTTCAGGCAAATACTCAATATCACCAATAAATTTACTTCCATTACCTGAAACTATCGCGCTGATCCCATTGGGTTCAATTATTACTGGTATCTTACTGTTCAGATCGCTTATTAATAAAACTCTGGAGGTTAAGTAATTAACTCCAACTACTTTTCCAATAAAATATGATCCATTTCTTACAGCTGACCCTATTTTAATATCATGTTTGAAACCTTTATTAATCACAATTGATCTTAAAAATGGGCTCTTTTGATCTAGTAAAATGTTAGTTAAATGATAATTATCTGAAAATAGGGTTTTTTCCTCAATCAGTGCATTAAGTCTTATATTTTCTTCTTTTAAAAATTGATTTTCAAATTTTAATTCTTCAATATTTAAATCAATAATCTTAAGTTGTTTATTTTCTTCGTGTACTTTTAAAAGATTGCTTACACCGTAATAAGCATTTTTTAACGATAAAAATGGTAATGAAATAAAATATGAAGTTTTAAAAACAGCATCTTTGGTTACTGACCTAAATTGATTAATAGGTCCTGTTTTAAAATATTCTAATGATAAAATAATTATGGATACAATTATTAAAGTTAAAAGTGAAAATTTTCGTCTATTACCTTTATTTAAAAAAATTGAACGAGCAGATATAACCAAATCATCTCTGCCCATTTCTCTAGACATTTTGATTAATACTCAGATAAGACTGTTGAAAAAGTTTCCTCTTGGTCTAAAGCTTTACCAGTTCCAATTGCAACACAAGATAAAGGATCATCAGCAACATTTACTGGAAGACCTGTTTCTTTTGAAAATCTTTTATCTATATTATTCAAAAGAGAACCACCGCCAGTCAAAGTTAACCCCATATCAACTAAATCTGCAGATAACTCTGGTGGAGTATTCTCTAAAGCTTTTTTTATTGCAGATACTATATCTTTTAAAATTGGGTTTAGAGCCTCGGCAGTATCTTCTTCTGAAATATTTACTTCTTTAGGGGTTCCTGATCTCAAATCTCTACCTTTAACTGCATATGTATTATTATTTGTTGGGATAGCTGTACCAATATCTTTTTTAATTTTTTCTGCAGTGCTATCACCAATCATTAAATTGTACTCTTCTCTCATATACTCCTTCAAAGCATTATCCATTGCATCCCCTGCTACTCTTAATGATTCTGAATATACAACACCACCTAAAGATAAAACTGCAATTTCAGTTGTACCCCCACCAATATCAACAACCATTGATCCTGTTGCCTCTGATATAGGTAATCCAGCTCCAACTGCTGCAGCTATTGGCTCTTCTATTAAGTTTACTTTACGAGCTCCTGCTGCAAGTGCACTATCTTGAATTGCTTTTCTCTCAACTGGTGTTGAGCCAGTTGGTACGCAAATTAAAATTCTTGGATTAGCTAATGTTTTTTTGTGAACTTTTTTAATAAAATGTTTAATCATCTCCTCAGTAACAACGAAGTCTGCAATAACACCATCTCTCAAAGGTCTGATTGCTTGAATATTTCCCGGTGTTCTTCCAAGCATAGTCTTTGCTTCATCTCCAACAGCTAAAACCGATTTTTTTCCTTTATTGTCGACAACTGCAACTACTGATGGTTCGTTGAGAACAACACCTTTGCCCTTTAACACCACAAGTGTGTTTGCTGTGCCAAGATCTATTGCCATATCTTGACTCCATAATTTCTTTAAGTTACTGAACATTGCCATTTTTATATACCTTTCATCTTTTGATTTTCAAAATTTTGATTTTCTATATTTGTCCCTGGTGCTGTTTTATCTCTTTTAATAATCATTTTATTAAGTGAATTTATGTAAGCATTTGCAGATGCAACTAAAGTGTCAGTATCTGCTGCTTGTCCAACAGTTGTTTTTCCATTTTCTTCAATTTTAACACTTACTGTGGCTTGAGCATCAGTTCCTTCTGTAACAGCATGGACTTGGTAAAGTTGTAAATTTACCTCATGCGGGTAAAGTTTTTTTTATACATTTAAAAATTGCATCAACTGGTCCATCGCCTGTTTCTGATGCTTTTTTAACTTCACCAAAAACATCTAGTGTCATTTCTGCTCTTTGAGGTTCTCCTGTACCAGCAAATACCTTCAAAGATTTCAAATTGATAGCACTTACTTTGTTATCTGTTATTAAACTATCGTCTATTAAAGCAATTATATCTTCATCATAAACATGTTTCTTTTTATCTGCTAAGATTTTAAATTTCGCAAATGCATTATCGACAACATCATCAGTGAGATCCGGGTATCCTAAGCTGGTTAACTTATCTTTAAATGCGTGTCTTCCTGAATGTTTGCCCATTACAAGAGATGTTTGTTTAACACCTACGCTCTCTGGTGTCATAATCTCATAAGTTTGCCTATTTTTTAACATTCCATCTTGATGGATGCCTGCTTCATGAGCAAAAGCATTTTTTCCAACAATAGCTTTATTATATTGTACAGGAAAACCTGTGGCATTTGATACTATCTTGGATGCTTTGCTTAGAAGAGTAGTTTCAATTCCAGTTTCGTATGGCATTAAATCAGGTCTTGTTTTCATGGCCATCACAACTTCTTCAAGAGCTGCATTTCCAGCCCTTTCTCCAAGACCATTTATAGTACATTCAATTTGTCTAGCTCCTGCCTGAACACCTGCCAAAGAATTGGCAACTGCCAAACCTAAATCGTTATGGCAATGAGTTGAAAGAATTGCTTTATCTATGTTTGGAACTTTATTTAACAGAGTTTCAATAATTTTTGTAAATTCAGATGGTATAGTATAGCCAACAGTATCAGGAATATTAATGGTTCTAGCACCACATTTAATTGCTAGTTCTACTGTCTTACACATATAATCCATATCTGTTCTGGTACCATCTTCACAAGACCATTCCACATCATCGGTAAAGTTTCTTGCATAAGTTACATTTTGTTTTATCGCTTCATAAACTTCTTCTGGTGATTTATTAAGCTTATGCTTCATATGTAAAGGACTTGTGGAAATAAAAGTATGAATTCTAAATCTTGGAGCATGTTTAAGAGCCTCATAGCATCTATCAATATCTTTTTTTGAATGTCTTGCTAAACCTGCAGGTATTGATTTTTTTAATATTTTACTGACTTCAGTTACAGCTTCGAAATCTCCTGGAGATGCAATTGGAAATCCAGCTTCAATAATATCTATTCCAAGTTCATCAAATACTCTAGCTATTTGGATTTTTTCTTCCAAACTCATTGACGCGCCAGGAGACTGCTCTCCATCACGCATTGTAGTATCAAAAATGTATACTCTGTTATTATCAGTCATTTAATTAATTTAAGCATCATCATCATACATGCTCACGCTCAGATTGCAAAATAAAATGCCTATTTTAGGCCAAATAAAACAATAATTTATCTACTTCTTATCGCTATCAACAAGTTTCTTTTTTGAAATCCAAGGCATCATAGCCCGAAGTTCAGCACCTACTTTTTCAACAGAGTGTTCTGCTAATTTAGCTCTAGTTGCAAGAAAGTTTTTTTGACCATTTTTGCATTCTGCCATCCATTCTTTTGTAAATTTACCAGATTGAATTTCTGCTAAAACCTCTTTCATTCTTCGCTTAGTTTCGTCTTTTTTAATTATTCTTGGACCTGACTGATACTCGCCATACTCTGCTGTATTTGAAATTGAATAATTCATATTAGCAATTCCACCTTCATATATTAAATCCACAATCAGTTTCACTTCATGAACAGTTTCAAAATAAGCCATTTCTGGTTCATATCCAGCTTCAACTAAAGTTTCGTATCCATTTTTAATTAATTCAACAAGACCGCCACATAATACTGTTTGTTCTCCAAATAGATCAGTTTCTACTTCATCTTTAAATGTAGTTTCAATTATTCCAGATCTACCACCACCAACAGCTGACGCATATGACATTGCTAAATCTCTTGCTTTACCAGAACCATCTTGGTGAACAGCAAATAAACATGGCACACCACCGCCTTTTTCATATTCACTTCTTACCAAATGTCCAGGTCCTTTTGGTGCAACCATAAATACGTCTAAATCTTTTCTAGCTTTAATAAGATCATAGTGAACATTTAAACCATGAGCAAACGCAATTGATGTTCCTTCTTTAACACGTTGCTCAATATGATTTTTATATATTGATGCTTGTAATTCGTCTGGTGTTAAGATCATAACAACGTCTGCCCATTCTGCAGCATCTGATAAATTCATTACTTTTAAACCTTTAGACTCAGCTTTTTCAATACTTGATGAACCTTCTCTTAAAGCTACCACAACTTCTTTAACACCACTATCTCTTAAATTAAGTGCATGTGCATGGCCTTGGCTTCCGTAACCAAAAATTGCTACTTTCTTATCTTTAATTAAATTTACATTAGTATCTTTTTCGTAAAACATTTTCATAATTTCTCTCCTTTAATTTTTATTTATTTAAATATTTCTGACCCTCTAGTCATAGCAACTGCACCTGTTCTTGAAACACTTACCAAACCAAATTTTTTTAAATTTTTTGACATTCTGTCTATTTCTCTTCTTAAGGCTGTAATTTGTATAACATTTGATTTATTTGTTTTATCTAATATTACTGGATTAAAATTTTTACAAGCTTCAAAAGCTTTATTTAATTTTCCATTGTTTGCAACAAACTTAAACAATGCCATTTCTTTAAAAATAACATTTTTATCTTCTCTCTTAAAATCTGCTACTTTATGAACTGGAACTAATTTTTTTAATTGAAGTTTAATCTGATCTACTACTTGTGGTGTACCCGTAGTTACAATTGTTATTCTTGAAATATTTTGTTTCTGATCGACCTCAGCTACTGCAAGGGACTCGATATTGTAGCCTCTACCAGAAAATAAGCCAACCACACGAGCTAAAACTCCAGCCTCATTATCTACCCATACAACTATAATATGAGTATCAGGCTTCTGTTTTTTTCCTGCAAGACTATATGCTGATTTTGAGTTAGCCATTAAACCAGTGTTCTACCCTTTCCAGTAATCTTTTTTTCTTTTTGATCTTTAGGACCAAGCAACATTTGATTATGAGGTTTTCCAGAAGGTATCATTGGAAAACAGTTTTCTTGTTTATCTACAAGGCAATCAAATATTACTGGTCGATCTGTGTTTAACATTTCAATGATCTTATCATCTAATTCTTCAGGTGTTTTTGCTCTTATACCGACACAACCATAAGCTTCAGCCATTTTAACAAAATCTGGCAATGCAGCAGTGTAACTCTCAGAATAATTTTTATCATGAAGTAATTCTTGCCATTGTCTTACCATTCCCATGTATTCATTATTTAAAATAAATATTTTTATGGGTAAATTGTATTGCACAGCTGTAGACATTTCTTGCATAGTCATTAAAACAGAGGCTTCTCCTGCAATATCAATAACTAATTTTTTAGGATGTGCAATCTGAACTCCAACAGCTGCTGGTAATCCATACCCCATTGTACCAAGACCTCCTGAAGTCATCCATCTATTTGGTTTATTGAATTTATAGTGTTGAGCGGCCCACATTTGATGTTGGCCTACTTCAGTTGTGATATACGCGTCTTTATCTTTAGTTAGCTCGTATAATCTTTCAATTGCATACTGTGGTTTTATTGTCTCTTCACTTCCAATATAATCTAATGATCTTTTAGATCTCCATTTCTGAATTTGTTCCCACCAATTAGATATTTGAGATTTATTTGACTTAGAAAAATTTTTTTTTGATTTTTTAAAAGTTTTTAGTGTTGTCGTTAAAACTGATTTAATATCTCCAACAATTGCTAGATCTACTTTTACATTTTTATTTATAGATGATGGATCTATATCAATATGAACCTTTTTAGATTTGGGAGAGAATTCGTCAATTTTCCCAGTAATTCTATCGTCAAATCTTGCACCAACGTTTATCATTAAGTCACAACTATACATAGCATTGTTTGCTTCATAAGTACCATGCATGCCTAACATTCCTAAAAATTGATTATCGTCAGCAGGGAAGCAACCCAGACCTTGCAAAGTTGAAGTTATTGGAAAACCTGTTGCATACACAAGTTCTCTTAAAAGTTCACTTGCTTTTGTTCCTGAATTTATTACTCCACCTCCAGTGTAAAAAATTGGTTTTTTTGCTTTGCTAATTAAATTGATTAATTCATCAATATTTTTTTGTGAATAGTTGTTATGAGATTTACCATTTAATTTTTTATTATTTTTATAATTTTTGTATTTAGATTTTTGAAATTGAATATCTTTAGGTATATCAACTAAAACAGGCCCTGGTCTACCTGTTGTTGCAACTTCAAAAGCTTTATGCATTATTTCAGCTAAGTCATCAACATCTTTTACTAACCAGTTATGTTTGGTACAAGGTCTAGTAATTCCCGTTGTGTCACATTCTTGAAATGCATCTGTACCAATTAAATGCGTTGGAACTTGTCCTGTGATGCATACTAAAGGAATAGAGTCCATGTAAGCGTCTGTTAAGGCAGTAACAGCATTGGTAGCTCCAGGACCTGAAGTTACTAACAGTACACCTGGTTTTCCAGTTGATCTTGCATAGCCTTCAGCTGCGTGCCCTGCGCCCTGTTCATGTCTTACTAAAATATGTTTTATAGAATTAAAATTTTTTAATTCATCATATATTGGAAGGACTGCTCCTCCAGGATAACCAAATATGTGGCTAACATTTTGATCTTCCAAACATTTGAATACAATCTCAGCTCCTGAATATAATTTTGACATTCAGCCAATCTAGCTGAAGTTGTACTCATTGGTCAAGTTATTGTGAGGATTTTTATAATTTTTTTATAAATTTTGAAAGGGCCTTAGTATCAAATTTTTGCCAATCTCTCATATGACCTCTAGACCAAGTTCGCTGTCTTTTAGCGTATTGTCTGGTTTTTATAACAATATTTTGTTTTAAATCATGCATAGAAGTTTTTTTATCAATAAAATCTTTAATCTCTCTTATTCCTATAACTTTGAAGATGTTGCTATCGCTCTTCAAATTGAGCTTTAAAAAATCCTTAACTTCTTGAATAGCTCCATCTTTCATCATTTGGTCTACTCTCTTGTAGATTTTATTAATTAATTCATCTTTAGGATAATCAATATAAATCTTTATAAATTGATCCTTTTTTAAAAAATGGTTTTGTTTTCTTATACCATTCAAAAATTGATTTCTTTGAAATCGAAATAACTTCATAAGCTCTGATTGATCTTTGAGCGTCAGTTGGGTCAATCCTATTTTTTACTGATGGATCGATTTTTAAGAGTTTATAATAAAATTTTTTTTGACCTAAATTATTTTGCATTCGTCTTATTTTATTACGAATAGAAATTGGTATTTTTGGAATTTTAACCAATCCATCAGTCAGGGCTTTGAAATAAAGACCAGTGCCACCAACTAAAATTGGTATTTTATTTTTGTCTCTTATTTTTTTAATATTCTTATTTGCT
>CACDRY010000011.1 GCA_902555275.1 uncultured Pelagibacteraceae bacterium | reverse complement strand
CTAGATATATATAAACCACAAATAACAATTATAAAAAGCCCCAAATATGTCCAATTATCTGGCAATTCATTGAATATATAATAACTAAGCAAAATATTAGTAATAATTTCAGTATATCCAAGAGGAGCAAGTTTAGAGGCATCTGCTAATTTTAATGATAGGATTATAAAAAGATGTGCAATTGCTGCTATAAAGCCAATTAAAGCCATCATAATCCACTGACTATTAGATGGTTGTATCCAGACACCTGGCATAAAGAAAGACATTACTATAGCCCCTACTGTTCCAGCAAATAACAAAGTCAAAAGTGAGTTATCTGATGAACTTAATTTTCGAGTAATAATTAAGTAAAAACCATAGCAAATACCATTACCTAAGGCAGCTAAAGTAGCTAAATTAATCTCTATAAACCCTGGTCTGATTACAATTAAGGTACCTATAAAACCCATAGATACAGCAGTCCACCTTCTTAAACCCACCTTTTCATTTAGAAAAAAAGGTGACATTGCAGTTACACATATAGGAGCAACAAATGCTAATGTGAGTGCTTTTGGTAATGAAATTTCAGAAATTGCATAAAAAAATAAATAAGTGGAAAAGACAAAAATCAACCCTCTTATCAACTGGAGTAAAGGTTTTTTACTCCAAACTAAAGATTTTCTGTCAAAAATAAGCATTATAAAAAGAGCAAAAACAACAGTAAAAAAATATCTAGCCCAAGTAATTTGCAAAACGTCCATAGAGGAGCTTAAATATTTAGCAAAAGCATCCATAAAAGGAACAATCATCCAAGCGGATGCATTGAGTATTACAGCCTTCATGAAAGAAGCATAGCTCTTAATTAAAGTATTTTAAAGCAAAGAATACGGTTATTGGGACTGTTATTAAAGACATCAAAGTTGAAACAACAATTGTACTAGAAATATTATCTACAATTTCCTTTGGCGAATACATGGAAGCAACTAAGTAGCAAAGAATGGCACTAGGCATTGATGATTGTATTAATAAAACTCCTGCTGCAAAGCCAGATAAATTAAAAAAAGATATTAGAGCAAAGCCAATTAAAGGACCAATAATAACTCTACCAGTAGATGTAATTAAAGCGTCCTTAAATGAAAAGACTTTCATTTGTGTTAGAGAAACACCTAAAGACATTAAAATCATTACAATCATTCCGTAAGCTAAAAGCATAACAGTATTCAAAACAAATATTGGTAAAGGTATTTCGTAATATAGAAATAGGATTGTTGCAATTATTGCATAAAATGATGGGCTTTTAACTATTACATTTAAATCAAATTCTCTTTTAGCCAGAAAGATATTCAGAGTGAAATGCAGTAAAACAACTAATGATGATATAGCTGCGGCTATTCCCATACCAAGTTTTCCATATGCAAACAAACATATTGGGATACCCATATTACCAGTATTAGGTAGAAAAAATGTTGGTAATTCTCTTAGATAATCTTTTTTCATTAATAATAGGAAAATTAATCCAACGATCAAAAAAGAAGTCAAAAGAATAAGAGCATATAAAAAATACTCAGAGAACATTGCAAAAGTTACACCACTAGCTGATATAGAAAATATTACTATAGAAGGAGTACCGAAATTAGCTGAGTAAGTTGTAATAAAAGATGTATCAAAGTTTGGATTTTTTTTACCAAGAAAGTAACCAATACCCACAATAAAAAAAACTGGAAATAGAACTTCAAAAAGTTTGATATAAAGTTCCATTAAAATAATCTTATTAATACTGGATTTTTAATTATGTTTCGATTTAATTTAAAAGATTTTATACATTTTTGAGAACTTAATTCATTTGCATCATGAGTAATAATTACAATTGATGCAGTTCTTTTTTTAATATCTGGTATCTGGATAATTCTTTGAATTGATATTTTATGTTTTGCAAAAATTTTTGTAATAGATGATAAAACTCCTGGTTTATCTTTAACTTCTAGTCTTACATACAGCGAATTAGATGAAATATCTTTATTAAAAATTTTTGGTTTTTGTCTTTTTGTTCTAGTAATTCCAAAAGGAGATTTAATATTTCCTCTTAAAATAGACAACAGGTCTGACATTATCGCGGATGATGTTGGTCCAGGCCCCGCTCCTTCACCTTGTAAGACACTTTCTCCTATTGGTGATCCACTTAAAATTACAGCGTTCATCACGCCACTAACATTTCCGATATAAGAGTCTTTGTTAACCATGCACGGGTGAACTCTCTCAAAAATACGATTTTTAATAATCTCTGTAATACCAAGTAATTTAATTCTTAAGTTTAACTGATTGGCTATTTCAATATCTTTAAACTCAATATTTTCAATACCTTCCATCAAACAGTTTGATTTTGAAATTTTTTTATTAAATGCTAATGAAGAAAGTATTTTTATTTTTGCCAAAGCGTCATATCCATTTAAATCTAATTTAGGATTTCCAGGTTCAGCATAGCCAAGTATCTGAGCTTTTTTTAAAACACTAACAAAACTATCTTTAGTTTTTTCCATATCGGACAAAATATAATTACATGTTCCATTGAGAATTCCATAAACTTTTGTTATTTTATTAGTTGCAAGACCTTCTTTTATAGTTCTAATTATTGGTATCCCTCCAGCTACTGATGCTTCGAATTCTAAATTTACTTTATTTTTTTCAGCTAATTCACCAAGCTTATCTCCGTGTTTAGATATGAGTGCTTTATTTGGTGTAATAACATGAATTTTATTTTTTAAAGCGGTTTCAATAACTTTTTTTGATATTCCATCTGATAATCCGATTGCTTCGATTATTATATGAAGATTTTTTATTTTTAAAATATCTAAAGGATTTGAGTAAAATATTTTTTTGTTTATTTTAAATTTTCTTTTTTTGTTTTTATTTTTAGCTGATATACCAACAACTTTTATTTTCTTACCAGTCTTGATTTCAATATCTTTTTTTTTAATATTTAACTCATTGTAAACATATGACCCTATTTGACCAAGACCGATTACAGCAATATTTATATTTTTACTCATTTTAATTAATCTAATTTAGGAAAATTACTTATTTCTCCGTATTTGATCACTTTACTTTTAAACTCATCAAAAGAAGTTTCATTTTCAAAATTGAGTTTTGTGATATCTGAATTTGTATTTTCATCATCAGCATTCCACATTGAAACAGGATGATTTAATGAACAATGCGATAAAATAATTAAAAATGAGACTATTAATATATTTTTAAACATTTAAGCCATCGCTTTCATTATAATTAAAATAATAATTCATATTTTGTACTGCTTGTCCTCCACCACCTTTAATCAAATTATCTATTGCAGACAATATTATTATTTTATCTTTATATTTACTATTACACACTGAAATTAAACAATTATTAGTATTTATCACATCGTTAGTGCTTAAAAATGTATTTGCTTTAGAAATCTTCACAAACTTATGCGCTTTATAATGATTGACTAAGACTCCTTGAATTTTTCTTAATGAAACACCCTTTTTTGCATCAACATAAATGGTACTTAAAATTCCTCTAAACATTGGTGTTAGATGTGGAGTAAAATGAAATTTATTTTTTTTTCCAGTTTTTAAATCTAATTCTTGTTGAATTTCAGAATTATGTCTGTGATTTGCTAATCCATAAGCACTAAGGGACTCGTAAAGATTTTTATTTTTATATTTTTTATGCACGCCTCTTCCAGCTCCTGAATAACCAGATTTAGAGTCTATGATAATTGTTTTGTTGTTAATTAGGTTTTTTTTTATCAATGGAATTAGTGGAATTAATACCGTAGTTGGATAACATCCAGGACAAGATATAATTTTAAATTTTCTTATTAATTTTCCACTTATTTCAGGAATAGAATAAATACTATCATTAATTAAATTTGAAGCGCTATGTTTAATTTTATACCATTTTTCATATTCATTTTTAGTATTGAGTCTAAAATCTGCAGCAAGATCTATAAGGAGATTATATTTGTTTAGATATTTTGATATAAATTGGGCCTCACCATTTGGAAGTGCTGTAAATATAATATCTACATCTGATAGGTATTTTTTGTTAAACTTGGAAATCTTTGGTAGTTTAAACTTCTTTAAATCCTTATCATAAAAATCAATTTTTTTTCCAACTGATGAACTACCACATAAATATTTTATATTTATATGTTTATGTTTACAAAGTAGCTTTGTTAATTGTAATCCTATATATCCAGTTGCTCCACAAATAAGAACATTTTTCTTAAGCATAAATTAATATAACAGTTGAAAATTAAAAAGAAATTATCTTTTAGAGAATTGGTAGCTTTTTCTAGCTTTTGCTCTACCAGGTTTTTTTCTCTCAACAGATCTTGAATCTCTTGTTGTGAGTTTTTCTTTACGTAAGGTTGATTTTAAAGTTTCATCAAATTTTAGTAAAGCTCTTGAAATACCGTGTACTAAAGCACCAGCTTGACCAGTTTGTCCTCCACCTACAACTTTAGATCTAACATCGTAATCAGTAGATTGATTTATTATTTCAAATGGTCTTAAAATTTGCATTACGTGATTAGCTCTTGGAAAGTAATCGTTTAAAGATTTACCATTTACATAAAATTTTCCTGAACCTTTTTTTAACCATACTTTAGCTACAGATTTTTTTCTTCTTCCAGTTGCGTATTTACTATCTTTAAAGTCTGATTTTATTTTTTGTGTAGATATTTGGGAAGTTTCCATTTTAATTTCTTACAATATTTTTTTGATTAAGTTTGCCTATTTCAATTATTTTTGGATTTTGCGCAGTATGGGGATGGTCCTCTCCAGAATAAATTTTAAGTTTTGTTAATTGTTTTTTACCCAATGCACCAGAGGGCAACATTCTTTTAACAGCTAACTTTAATACTTCACCAGGTTTTTTTTCACTCAATTTTTCAGGTGTTATTTCTTTAATACCACCTGGATATCCAGTGTGTCTGTAATATTTTTTATTTTGAAATTTGTTGCCTGTAAATTTTATTTGATCTACGTTTTTAATAACAACAAAATCTCCATGGTCCATGTGAGGAGTATATGTTGTTTTGCCCTTCCCTCTGATAATTTTCGATACAACTGTTGCTAGTCTACCTACAACGGCTCCTGTGGCATCGATTTCAAACCACTCGCTATTTATCTCATCTTTTTTAACAAATTTTGTCATGGATGCGGGATTAATACTTATAATTACATATATTGTCAAATTATTATATTTTGGTTGGACTGAATGGTTGATTGAATTATGACCATTTATTAGTAATAATGACGTGATAAAAACGAACTCACAAAATTATAAATTAAAGGAGCCTAATGAGTGATAAAAAAAAAGAATTAAAACCAAATACGTATAAATTTGATACTCTTAGTTTGCATGCTGGATATCAACCTCACAAAAATGCTGGTTCAAGACAAGTGCCAATTTATCAAACCACATCATATCTTTTTGATGATGTCGATCATGCAGCTGCTCTTTTTAATTTAGAAAGAGGTGGACATATTTATAGTAGAATTTCAAACCCAACCGTTGGTGTATTAGAGGAGAGAGTTGCTTCACTTGAAGGTGGTACGGCAGCATTAGCTACATCTTCAGGAATGAGTGCAATATTTTTGACAGTAATGACATTATGTGAGGCAGGTGACCATCTAGTTGTATCATCACAACTATATGGAGGTACTGTAAACTTATTTAGATTAACCTTACCTAAATTTGGAATTAAATGTACATTTGTTAAACCAAGAGATACTGAAGGATTTAAAAAAGCAATTCAAAAAAATACAAAAGGTATTTTTGGAGAACTTGTTGGAAATCCAGGTAATGAAATAATGAACATGCCAGAAATTGCAAAAATTGCGCATGATGCTGGAATTCCATTGATGGTTGATGCAACTTATCAAACTCCTTATTTATGTAAACCGTTTGAGCATGGAGCTGATATAGTAATTCATTCACTAACGAAATGGATGGCTGGACATGGATCTTCAATGGCTGGAATACTAGTTGAAGGTGGAAAATTCGATTGGATGCAAAATGATAAATTTCCAACAATGACAAAACCTTATGAAGGATATCATGGACTATCATTTGCTGAGGAGTTTGGCCCAACAGCTTTTACAATGAAAGCTAGAGCTGAAGGCATGAGAGATTTTGGTCCTTGTTTAAGTCCTCAAAATGCATGGAATGTTTTACAAGGCATAGAAACTTTGTCAGTAAGAATGAAAAAACATTGTTCTAATGCTGAAGAAATGGTTAAATATTTATCAAACCATGAAAGTGTTGCTTGGGTATCACATCCAAGTGTCCCAGATCATCCAGATCACGAATTAGCAAAAAAACTTTTGCCGAATGGAAGAGGTTCAATGATTGCATTTGGCATTAAAGGTGGAAAAGATGCTGGAGTAGCATTTATTAATAACGTAAAATTAGCATCACATTTGGCAAATGTAGGCGATACAAGAACTTTAGTTATTCATCCTGCATCAGGAACCCATTCACAAATGGATGAGGCAACTTTGAAGTTTGCTGGGTTGTCCCACGACATGATTAGATTATCAGTAGGTATTGAAGACATTGATGATATAAAAAATGATTTCGAGATTGGTTTCAGAGCAGCTAGAAAGCCAAGACTTGTATCAAATCAATGAAATTTAAAGTAAATAATAACGAGGTTTTTGCCTCTACTGGTGGTAGACCGTTTGATAAAAAAAAACCATTGATAATATTTGTTCATGGTAGTGGTCTAACCCATATGACATGGGTACTTCAGACAAGGTACTTTGCATTTCATGGTTATAACGCCTTAGCAGTTGATCTACCAGGACATGGTTTATCAAATGGTGAAAGTCTTAAATCAATTGAAGAGATGGCTGATTGGGTAAATGATGTAATAGATGCTGTGGGACATAAAGAAGCTTCTTTAGTTGGACATTCACAAGGTTGTTTAGTAACAGTAGAATGTACATCGAGATACCCAGATAAAATTAAAACTTTAAGCCTGATGGGTGGAGCTGGTGCTATACCGATGAACCCAGAGTTACTTTCATTAGCTGAAAATAATGATCCAAAAGCAGTAGATTTAATGATGGATTGGGCTCATGGTCCAGCTGGTCATTTTGGTGGCCATCCTGTACCTGGTCTTTACCATATCAATACGGGAACAATGCTTGCAAAGTCTAGAACAATACAGAATACTTTAGGTGTGGATTTCAGAGCCTGTGATAATTACAAAAATGGTTTTGAGGCAGCAAAAAAAATTAAATGCCCTACTCTATCGATTTTAGCAACTGATGATAAAATGTGTCCGGTTAAAGAGGGGAAAAAGTTAGCATCATTAATAGATGGTAGTCAGGTTGACATAATTGATAACTGTGGTCACATGATGTTATTAGAGGAAGCTGATAGAGTATTAACTGTGCTTAAAAAATTTATAACCACAAATTATCCCCCATTATCAAGTTAAATTTAAGCTTGATTGTATTTTTTCATTTTAGTTTAATACATTTTTAAACAGAAGGGGAAATATGAGTAAAAATAAAAATCCAGAAACAATTGCATTACATGGTGGAGATTACAGAAGTGATCCAGCAACAACAGCTGTTGCAGTTCCACTATATAGAACAACATCGTATCAGTTTAATGATACAGACCATGCTGCAAATTTATTTGCACTAAAAGAATTTGGAAACATATACACAAGAATCATGAATCCAACAAATGACGTACTTGAAAAAAGAGTTGCAGCACTTGAAGGTGGTCTTGCAGCTGTAACCGTTGGTTCGGGACAAGCAGCGTCAACATTTGCTATAATGAATGTGTGTCAATCAGGTGATAACTTTATTAGTTCGACTGATTTATATGGCGGAACAGTTAACCTGTTCACTCACACACTTAAAAAATTGGGTATTGAATGTAGATATGCAGATCCATCAGATCCAAGTAATTTTGAAAAATTAATTGATGATAAAACAAGATGTTTTTACGCAGAAACTTTGCCAAATCCATACCTAAGAGTATTTCCAATTAAGGAAGTTTCAGATATTGGCAGAAAGCATAATATTCCATTAATTATGGATAACACAGCGGCACCTATTATTTGCAAACCTCTAGAACATGGTGCAGCAGTGGTTGTTCACTCACTTACTAAATTCATTGGAGGACACGGTACAGTTATTGGTGGAGCTCTTGTGGATGGTGGTAATTTTGACTGGACAAAAGATCCAAAAAGACAACCATTATTTAACGAACCAGATGCAAGTTATGGTGGAGCAAAATGGGGTGAAGTCGTACCACAATTAACAGGAGCAAATGTATCATTTGCGGTAAGAGCTAGAGTATGTCTGTTAAGGGATTTAGGAGCTCCTTTAGCGCCCGATAATGCCTGGGGAATTATTCAAGGTTTAGAAACAGTTCCATTAAGGATGCAACAACATTGTTCTAATGCGGAGAAAGCAGTAGCATTTTTACAAAAACATAAGAATGTAGAGAGAGTTATCTACCCCACTCTTCATAAAGGAGAAATTGGTGAAAGATCTAAAAAATATATGAAAGGTGGTAATGGTGCACTTGTAGGTATCGAGGTTAAAGGTGGTGTTGAAGCAGGTAAAAAATTTATAGAATCATTAAAAATGTTTTACCATGTTGCGAACATTGGAGATGCTAGAAGTCTAGCTATACATCCTGCAACTACAACTCACAGTCAATTAACTGAAGAGGAACTTTTAGCAGCAGGTGTAACACCTGGATATGTAAGATTGTCTATTGGTATTGAACACCCTGACGATATTATAGCTGATCTAGATCAAGCTTTAGGGGCTTCTGGAAAGCCTAGCTTGAAAGCTGTAAGTTAGATTTTGTATTTATAAACAAAAAATAGATACAAGAAGAGACTAAAAAAATAGAACTTATTTGGTGCATAGATGCAATTAATATCTGTGCACCATATAATAAAGTAAATATTCCTAAAACAATCTGTAAAATGATAAAAAATCCCAAAATGTTGACTGATTTGTATAAATCAGTTTTTTTATTCCTATAAATATAAAATAATAGATACAGATAAAATAATCCTATTATATAAGCTAATTTTCTATGTATAAATTGTACCAAAGAAGGATCGCTGAAAGCAGATAATTTAAATAAATTAATAATACTATTATCATTTGGGAAAATTGAGTTACCCATTAACGGCCAGGAATTATAAATTTTTCCTGCATCCATTCCTGAGACAAATGCACCAATAGAAATTTGTAAAAAAACTAAGAAGAGAAAAATACACGGGAATATTATATTTATAGTATTCTGAAATTTGTTTTTAACTTTTATTTTTAAATAATTCCAAAAAATTAAAGATAAAATAAGAAAAGCTACTAATAAATGTATTGATAATCTAAAGTGACTAACATCTACTCTATCAATTAAACCACTACTTACCATATACCATCCTATAAACCCTTGAAAGCATATCAAAGTAAAAATGAAATAAAGGTTCAATAATTTTTTAAATTTAATTTTAAATGTGAAATACATTAGTGGTATTAGAAAAGCTAAACCTATTATCCTTCCCATAAATCTATGAGCCCATTCCCACCAGAAAATAACTTTAAATTCTTGCATGCTCATATCATAATTTTGTAATTTAAATTCAGGTATCTCTTTGTATAAATCAAAATACAAAATCCATTGAGAATTATTAAGTGGTGGAAAGAAACCAGAGAATAATTGCCATTGAGTAATTGATAAACCAGAATCAGTTAATCTCGTTAAACCTCCAACTACAATCATCGCTGAAATCATCCAAAACATGCTTATGAGCCATATTGATATTTGATTATTAACCTTTAGATTTTCAGTATACATAAGGGGATAAATATAATAATTTTTGAATTATCCAAATATATAAATGTCGCCATTAAAAAAACAAAAACTCAGTAAAATAAGAAAAGAACTTGATAAATTAGACAATATATTAATAAAAATTATTAAGAAAAGAACTAGCTTGGTTAAGAGAGTTTTGGCGCTTAAAGAAAGAAAAAATCAAATTGTTGATCAAGAAAGGATTAAATTAATCCTAAAAAATATTAAACATAAATCAATTAAAAATAATATCGATCCTAAAATTACAAATAAAATATGGAAAAATATGATTTATGCGTATATTGATTTTGAACGTAGAAATTTTAATAAAAAAAAATAAATTATTTACTGTGTGGTGGTAATTTTTTTTCTATGAAAACCTCATGTTTTCTTGTTGAAGGATTGTATTTCTTAGCTTTTAATTTTACCTTAGCTTTTTCACCTCCTGCTGGTTTTTTAACATAATAAAAAAAAGGACTATCTGGTTTAGCCTCAGGAACTAGTCTAACTTTTACATGTGTTTTTTTAGCCATTATCTTCTTTTATATCTATAATTATTTTTTTTATATTTTTAATTTTTGATTTAATAATATTTTTTTGCTTTATAGAGGTATTGTATAATTCGTCAATGTCTGAATTATTAGAATTTAGAACTTTTTTAACGCCAATTAAAGTCATTCCTCTGTCTTTTAATAGAAATTTGATTTTTTTAAGAAGATTTATGGAATTTTCATCATAATACCTACGATTGCCCGAAAAAATTTTTGGTTTTATTTGTTTGAATTCTTTTTCCCAAAAACGAATTGTATGAGTCGATAAAGTTCCTTTTTTTTTATTAAAAAGCTTCAGAATTTCTGCAACTTCACCAATAGATTTATATTGACTATTTTCTTTTGACTTAGTCATCTTTATTAATGTATGCTTTAAATTCCTTTGAAGGTTTAAATAAAATTACATTTCTTTCAGTAATGATTTTAGTTTCTTTTGTTTTGGGGTTGCGACCAATGCGTTGTTTTTTATTTCTTAACGTAAAAGTGCCAAATTTTGCAATTTTTACTTTTTTGTGTTCAATAATATTTTTTAAAATAATTTGAAATATATCATCCAACAAAGTTTCACTGATTTTTTTAGAAAATCCAATTTGCATATAAATTGAATTTATGATTTCCTTTTTTGTTAGATTTATTCGCATCTAATTGATATTTTCCTTTATTTTATTTATTAAATCGCCTCTTATTATTTTTTCGCAAACCTTAAGTGAATTAGCAAAACCAATAGAATCTGTCGAACCATGACTTTTAATAACTGGTTTATCCAAACCTAAAAGTATTGCACCATTATAAAGTCTTGGGTCTAGCTTATTTTTAAATTTCTTAAGATTATTATAATTTAACAATGATGAAAATTTTCCAATTAAAGAAAATGATAATGCTTTTTTAAGCTCACTTATTATAAAATTTGATGTACCTTCTGCAGTTTTTAACGCTATATTGCCAGTAAAACCATCAGCAACTATTACATTCACATCACCATCCATTATATGATTTCCCTCTATATAACCTTTAAAGTCAAATAAAGAATATTTTTTTTCAATTAATAATTGGTAGGTATCTTTAATCATTGTATTACCTTTTAACTCTTCAGAACCTATATTTAGCAATGCTACATTAGCATTGATATCGTTAAATAAGGCTTTTAGTAAAGCTGATCCCATAATTGAAAAATCAATTAAATTTTTTGAACTGCATTCTATGTTGGCTCCTAAATCTAAAACTACATTCATTCCCTTCTTACTTGGCCAAAGTGCTGATAAGGCTGGCTTATCAATCTTTTCAATCATTTTTAAGTTAAGTTTAGAAATTAAAAAAAGTGCACCTGTATTACCTGCCGAAACAATTGCATCAGCCTCACCATGCTTAAGTGACTCAATAGCAAGCCATAAACTTGTATCTTTACCTCTTTTTGCAGCTGTTAAAGCTGTATCTTCACCTTCAACTATTTTATCAGTGTGAATTAATTTATAATTTTTATTGGAAATTTTATATTTATTAACTAGTGGTAATATTAATTTTTCGTTTCCAAAAATTTTATATTGCACGTTTTTTGAAGTTTTCGAATGTAGTGATATACCTTCTATTACTTTATTAGGAGAATTATCACCACCCATAGCATCAATAGCTATTATTATTGGGTTGTTCATAAAATTATTCTTTAGGATCTAAAACTTGTCTTCCTTTATAAAATCCAGTTTTTAAATCTAAATGATGAGATAATCTATACTCACCTGAATTTTTATCTTCAATTATATTCTTTGAGGAAATTCTCTGGTGTGAACGTCTTTTTCCTGCTCTAGATTTTGTAGTTTTACGTTTTGGTACAGCCATAATTAAAATTTAAGTTCTAATATATCTTTTGTAAAGATTTTTAAAGAGTTTTTTGACAAAAAAACATTAAATTTATCAAAATAATCAACAATTAAATCACTATCTTCTTTAATATTCATCAAATTACTAATGACATCTTTTTTTTTGTTAATATTTAAACTAGGCCATTTTTCTACGTTTTCTATAATAGAAAAGAATAGGTTAACATAATCTTTCATTTTTTTATTTACAGAGACATCACCATATCCAATTTCTCTAATTGACAGTTCAATTTGTTTTACAAAATAATCAAATAAATCTTGAGCCTCTAATTTAGATAATTCTTTTTTATAAATCTTTAGAAAAAAACCAAAATGAAACAAAAGAATGATCAATCTATCAGAAAAAGTATCGTCATTTTTCAGACTATAATAAAGATTTTTATTTCTAGTTAATTTTATTAAATTATTGTAAATATTTAAATATTCCTTATTCATATGAAATATATATCATTCATCTTTATATTTTTTTTTACACTTAATTGTTCAATAAATAAAGTTTCAAATACGCATGGTTTTAGATTTATAGAGAAAAAATATGATAAAATATTATTAAATAAAACAAACAAAAACGACATAAGAAATTCAATCGGTCCTCCATCGTCGATTAGTAAATTCGGTGATACTTGGTTTTACATTGAAAGAAGAAAGACAAATCAATCACTGTTTAAGTTGGGTAAAAAAAAAATCTCAAGCAATAATATTATTATTTTAGAATTTGACAACATGGGTATGGTATCAAAGAAGAAATTACTGGATCTTTCAAATATGAATGATTTAAAAATAGCTGAAAAAATGACTGAGAAAAAATTTAGCCAAGATAATATGATATACAATGTGTTGACTACCTTGAGAGAAAAAATAAATGCGCCTACACGAAGAAAAAAATGAATGGCGGTCCCTAGGGGAATCGAACCCCTCTTTCATGGATGAAAACCATGTGTCCTAACCGATAGACGAAGGGACCAGTGATGGATCTTTTATTGTAATTTTTTCAATTAATCAAGTAATCGTAAATTCTTTTTTTATAAGTTCTAAACCAGATTTTTTATAAGTAATAATTGTCTCAGTTATATAATTATCATTTCTTTTCATTACACCATTCATTAAATCTCCATCGGTAATCCCTGTTGCACAGAAAATACTTTCACCTTTCACTATTTCATCAATTTCATATTTTTTATTCAACTCTTTTATGCCCATTTTTTTTGCTCTTTTTTTGTCAACCTCTGTTTTGAATAAAAATCTGCCTTGGAAATTACAATTTAAGGAGTCTAAAGCTGCTGCAACTATCACACCTTCAGGTCCTCCACCAATTCCCATAAAAATGTCCACATTAAATTTTTTATTTGATACAAGTAACGCACCAGATACATCACCATCTGTTATAAATTTTATATTAACATTTAATCTTTTTAATTCAGATATAATTTTATTATGTCTGGGTCTATCTAGAATGCAAACCGTAATTTCTGAATTCTTTTTATTTGTTATTTCGGAATAAATATTAATATTTTTTTCAACTGTAAAATCGATATCCAATGCACCTTTCGGAATATGATTACCAGAAGCAATTTTATTCATATAAGTTTCAGGTGCATTTAACAAATTGCCTTTTTCAGCTACTGTTAAAACTGACATAGAGCCAGGTAGATTATTAGCAACAAAATTTGTTCCTTCAACAGGGTCAACTGCGATATCAATCTCTGGACCATTTCCTTTTCCTAGTTTTTCACCTATGTATAACATTGGAGCTTCATCAAGTTCACCTTCACCTATAACTACTCTCCCTCTTATATTTAATTTATTTAGATGATTTCTCATTACATCAGTCGCAGCTTTATCCGCTAATATTTTTTCTTTTTTCCCAATATAGGGATAACAAGCAATTGCAGAGTTTGAAGTTATGTCTATAAGATTATTTAATAATTCCCGTGATAATTTCATTAATTATGTTTCAAATTCACTTTTACTCTCTCTATTTTCGACTTCTAACTTATATTCAAATTCTCTTAGTCTCTTATAAACACTTGCGAGTTCTATAATTGTGGGCCAAGCTTTTAAAATATACTGCATTGAACCTTCAACACGTCCAAAAGCTCTAATAATTTGTTGCATCACGCCAAGTGTAACAGCTCCTGCAACTATAGCAGGTGCCAAAAAAACATAAGCAGATAAAACATTTGCTTGCAAGTAAGCTATTCTACCAATATTGAAATAAAGATATCTAATATAACTTAAAAAATGTATACTTCTTACATCATCAAACAATTCTTCTATTGACTTCGGTCTTACAGTTCCATCATCTTCGGCTATAACTAAGATTTTTCTATAAGCAGCTTCTTTTTTTTGAAGATCATATTCAACGCCAACTAATCTTAGTATTAACCCTAGAATAATCAAAAAGATTGTACCACCAATAGACCAAATAAGTGCTCCTACTATCAAGCCATATTCCCAATCTCCAAAAAAGAAAATTGGTATTCCAATACTTAAACCAAATAAAATTGGCATAAATTCAACTAATATCATTATTGCTTCTATTAAACTTGTTCCTAGTGACTCCATGATTCTAGAAAATTTAATTGTATCTTCCTGAACACGCTGAGAAGCTCCTTCTATCTTTCGTGCTTTTTCATAAACACTGTGGTAATATTCTACCATAGCTGTTCTCCATCTAAAGAGATAGTGAGATGTAAAGTAACTTACAATAACAGCCACCCCAACATACATTGCCGCAAGTGTAATGAAAGAAAATAGACTTTCCCAATATTCTTCTATTGTTATTGCATTTGGTGACCCGAGTGCTTTTTGGATCATGTCATAAAATTCCCCAAACCACTCATTAATTTTTACATCTATTTTAACTTGTATCCATAGAGACGATAAAATTATAAATGATCCTATCCAAGACCATAAATACCATTCTTTTTTTGTAAAAAACCTAAACATTATTTTATAAAATTATCAGCGTAAGACTTTTTAGTTATTTTTCTTTTCTGATTCTCCACAATCTCAAAATCAATATTATTTTTTTTAGCATACTCAATTGCTAAGTCTTTAGATTTGAATTCTAAATTTAGTTCTGAATATGTGTCAGAGGAACTCTCCCAACCCATAAGTGGATTTATACCTGGATCTTCAGTTATAAATTCTATTATCCACTTATCAAATTTCTTTATACCAGATTGCATCGCGGTTTTCGAAGGTTTATAGATTTTAGCTTTTTTCATAAATAATGGTCGGGGCGGCAGGATTTGAACCTGCGACCCTCTGGTCCCAAACCAGATGCGCTACCAGGCTGCGCTACGCCCCGATTGCTGTACTAATACAGTAGATAAAAAAAAATTCAAAGTATAAAAACACATTTTAAAAGGAATTTTAAACATTTATACTATATAAGAGACTCATGATCATTAATTGCGAGTGTGGCAAAAAAAAATTTAATATAGATAGCAGTCTAATACCTAAAGAAGGTAGATTGTTAAAATGTGGGAGTTGTAGCAAAATTTGGCATTATACACCTTTTATTGAAACTAAGAATGATGAAGAGCTAGATGCTATAATTAATGAAAACGATGTTAAAAAGAAAGTTCATTCTGATGAAGCAATAAATGATGAGAATTTCAAAGCTATAAATGAAGAATTGTTATCTGAAGATAACGCAGATGATAAGGTTGAAGAATATAATATAAAAGAAAAAAAAGAAAATGATGAAAAACAAGAAAAAATAAAGATGGTGTTAGTTTATTTTATTGTAGTTATTTTTTCTTTATTAGGTCTTATATTGTTATTAGATACATTTAAGTCTTATTTAATTAGTGTATTTCCTATTATAACTCCTTTTCTTGATAGCTTTTACGAAACACTTTTAGATTTCAAACTTTTTTTAAAAGATCTTATTAACTAAATATGATTCGAAAAATTACAAAAGGATTTACAGCATTTTTTAAACTTGAGGCAGCAAGTGGAATAGTACTTCTTTTTGCAGCTATAATTGCATTAGTTATAAGTAATTCTGAATTATCTATTTTATATTTTTCAACACTAGAAAGATATTTGTTTATTGGTATTAATAATTTCGGTCTTAAACTTTCTGTTTTACATTGGATAAATGATGCATTAATGGCAATTTTTTTCTTTTTTGTAACGCTTGAAATTAAAAGAGAATTTTTACAAGGAGAGTTATCTAATATTAAACAAGCTCTGCTTCCTATAATAGCAGCAGTTGGTGGAATGTTAGTGCCTGCATTAATATATGTATTTATAAACTTAGGAGATGGAGAAACGTTGAGAGGTTGGGCAATACCTTCAGCTACAGATATAGCTTTTTCTTTAGGTGTATTATCGTTATTGGGTAAGAGAGTACCTCTCTCACTAAAAGTTTTTCTAACTGCTTTAGCAATTATAGATGATTTAGGTGCAATCGTTATTATAGCGCTATTCTATTCTGGTGATTTAAGTATTAAATATTTATCTTTGATGTTGTTAGCATTTGTTATTCTATTAATTATAAATAAATTTAATATAAAAAAATTTCTACCTTATCTGATAGTCGGAATTTTCTTATGGGATTTTACTCATAACTCAGGAATTCATGCAACTATTGCCGGTGTACTACTTGCAATGACAATCCCACATAGAAAAAAAGATAAAGATTTTTCACTTTTAATTAAGGTAGAGCATGCAATAAGTCCTTATGTTGCATTTGGAATAATGCCTATATTTGCCTTTGCAAATGCAGGTGTGTCATTAGAAGGTTTATCCTTTTCATCTTTGCTAGATAAAGTTCCTTTAGGAATAGTACTTGGATTGTTTGTTGGAAAACAATTGGGCGTATTTGTTTTTTCATATATATCAATTAAATTAAAAATTGCTCAAATGCCAAGTAATACGAGTTGGTATAATTTTTATGGTGTTGGTGTGTTGACTGGTATTGGTTTTACAATGAGTTTATTTGTAGGGAATTTGGCCTTTGTAGAAAATTTACAGTATATGGATGGCGTTAAAATCGGAGTTCTAACTGGGTCATTATTATCCACTTTATTTGGTTACTTTTTAATATTACTTACTCCAAATAAATAATTAAGATAATGAAAAATCTATTAATATTTGGATTAACTATAATTATGTTTTTTTTTAAAAACTCATCACTTGCTCAGTATGAAAAAATCTTTTTTGACTTTAAAATAAACAGTATTACTGGCGATTTAATTGATTTAAATGATTTTAGAGGAAAGCCAGTATTGATTGTAAATACTGCTAGTTATTGCGGATTTACTAAACAATATAATGACATGCAAGAATTATGGGATAAATATCAAGACAAAGGACTAGTTGTGCTTGGAATACCATCAAATTCTTTTAATCAAGAAAAAAAAAATAATGATGATGTTAAAGAATTTTGTGAAGTTAATTTTAATATTAATTTTCCACTTACAGAAATCACTGAAGTTAAAGGTGATAATGCACATGAAATATATAAATGGGCTAGAGAAAACTACGGAAAATCTGCTGTACCAAAATGGAATTTTTATAAAATTTTAATAAACAAAGAGGGTAAAATTGAAGATACTTATGCATCTTTAACAAACCCAACATCAAGTAAAATTACAAAAAAAATTGAGAGTTTATTAGATTAATACTGTTAATCCATCATATGCAGGAATTACATTTTTAGGTAAAAATTTTTTTACTTCTTTATAGTCAATATGATTACTTAAATTTGTTAGAATTGTATTCTTTGGTTTGATTTTATTTATCAATTTTAAAACATCATCTAAATTAAAGTGTGTTGGATGAAATTTATACCTTAAACAATCTACAATAAAATATTTTAAGTTTTTAAGATATTTTAAATCTTTATTATCTATCTTATTTACATCTGGTGCATAAGCACATTTATTATTTATAATATAGCAAATACTTTTTATTGAACCATGATGAACTTTTAAAGATTTTATTACAATTTTTTTCTTATAATCTTTAAGTATATGTTTATTTTTTAATGTTTTTGCATCAAGAATAGATGGATAATTTTTGTAATCATTAAAACAATAACCAAACGTATTTATAAGATTTTTCTTTGTAATTCCATCTGCATAAATTGATATTTTTTTTTTATTTTTTAAAGAAAAAACCCTTAACTCATTAATTCCATGCGTTTGGTCGGCGTGAGAATGGGTATAAAAAACTGTATCAATATTTTTAATTTTATTTTTTAGTAATTGAGATTTTAAATCTGGAGATGTATCGATTAGAATATTAAGGTTTTTTGAACTTATTAAAGCTGAACATCTTGATCTTATATTTTTTTTATTCTTAGGATCACAATTTCCATAGAAACCATCAATTCGTGGTATACCTAGAGAGCTACCACAGCCCAAAATGGTAAATTTTATGCTCATTTATTAAAAAATAATCTATTAAAATTATCAGTAGTTATTTTATCCAAGTCTCCTACTCCAACGTTTTTCAATTCTGATAATTTTTTTAATGTGTAGCGTACAAAAGATGGTTCATTTTTCTTACCTCTCATTGGTTCAGGTGCTAAAAAGGGACTGTCTGTTTCAATTAGCAATCTTTCTAATGGTAATTCCTTAAAAGTATTTTGAAGGTCAGTGCTATTTTTAAATGTAATAATACCACTAGCTGAAAAAAAAGAGTTAAGCTCCATTAATTTCAAGGCAAAAGATAGGGACCCCGTAAAGCAATGCATCAGTATTTTTAAATTATTGTCAGAATTCTTTAATATTTCATATGTCTCATTTTCTGCGTTTCTTGAATGTACAATTAAAGGTATATTTAATTCTAATGCAGCATCGATATGATTTTTAAAACTTTTAATTTGTTTATCTTTATCACTATTATTGTAATAAAAATCTAATCCTGACTCCCCTACTCCAATAATTTTATCATTTGAATTAATTTTTTTTATTATTTCATCTTTTGACAATTGATCAGTATTTGTTTCATGCGGATGAATACCAAAAGTTCCGAATATCATTACATACTTGTTTACAATTTCTAAAATTTTTGGAAAACCTGATGATGATGTGGATATAGTAAGTACTTTACTAATACCCTCCTTTTTACATCTTGATAAGACGTCTTCAATATTCTTAACTAAGGGTTCGTGATCTAAGTGACAGTGTGAATCAATCATTTTTTTCTATCTTTTTGAACAATATATCTAATTTATTTAATTTAAGACCTTTCTTTAAATAATTATTATCCTTAATTGTCTTAAAATTAATACTATCTTCCTTTATACCAAATATTTCTAAAACTTTGAGAGCTGAACGTGGTATTATAGGATATAATAGTATGGTTACTTTTCTTATTAGCTCCAAAGCAACATAAATAATAGTATTCATCCTTAATTTATCATTCTTTTTTTTCCAAGGTTCTTGATCATTAAAATACTTATTTGCTGCAAATAACTGTTCAACAATAAAATTTATATATAAATTTACATCCTGATTATCAGAATATTTTATTAAATTGTTATAATGTTTGGAATATTCATCTAAGATCGATTTATCATCATCTGTAAAGACATCATTGTCAGGTATTTCAAAGTTAGAATTTTTATCGCAAAAAGCTAGAACCCTTTGGCAAAGATTTCCATAATTGTTAGCTAAATCACTATTTATACATGACTCTAATTTTTCTTGTGAAATATTTCCATCATTGCCGAAAGAAACTTCTTTAATTAAATAATATCTTAGAGGATCTAGACCATAAATATCAATAATTTCAAGTGGGTCTAAAATATTGCCTTTAGATTTTGACATTTTTTCATCACCTGAGAGTATCCATCCATGACCAAATACTCTTTTTGGTGGTTTAATATCAGCAGCTAATAGGAAAGCTGGCCAATAAATGGCATGAAATCTTAGTATATCTTTTCCAATAAGATGAAGATCTGCAGGCCAAAAAGATTTGTACAAATCATCACTTTCGTTTGGATAATTTAAAGCACTTAGATAGTTTGTTAAAGCATCCAACCAAACATATATAACATGATCTTTATTTGAAGGAACTTTTATTCCCCAATTAAAAGATTTTCTACTGACAGACAAATCTTTTAATCCTGATTTAACAAAACTAACAACTTCATTTTTTCTTGTTTCAGGTAGTATAAAATCTGGATTTTTATTATAAAACTCTATCAATTTATCTTGCCAATTTGATAATCTAAAAAAATAAGACTCTTCTTCTAACCACTCTACTTTAGATCCTGAGGCAATTGCTCTCTTTGTACCATTTGTATCTTCAATTTCACTTTCTGCGTAAAACGCTTCATCTGAGACAGAATACCAACCTGAGTACTTTGATAAGTAAATTTCATCTTTTTTTTCTAAAATACTCCAAAGATTTTCAACAGATTTAGTATGTCTTGGCTCTGTAGTTCTTATAAAATCATTATTTGATAAATTTAATGTGTCTGATAAATCTCTAAAAGTTTTACTTATCTCATCACAAAATAATAAAGGATCCATTTTTTTTTCTTCTGCTGCGCGTTGAATTTTTTGTCCATGTTCATCTGTACCAGTTAAAAAATAAACATTAAAACCCTGTATTCTTTTTAATCTTGCAAAAAAATCAGCAATAATACTTGAATAAGCGTGGCCCATGTGTGGCTTTGCAGATGGATAATAGATTGGTGTCGTAATGTAGTAATTTTTATTCACTTAATAATTTATGATTAAATTCTAGAAAAAATGACTCAAAATCTAAGTTATATTTTTTAACAAAAGAGAGTTTTATATAAAAATACTTTTTTATTTTGAATGAAATTTTCTTAGAATTATTTATATTTTTATAGAAAAAAAGTTCAATAAATAAATTCATGTACTCTTTAACAAATTCATCAGATGTATATAATTTATTTTTATTTATATAAGCCAATAAATCTTCAATTTTACACTCTTTTGTAGATAAATCATTAGTTTTTAGAAAATTTACTAAGGATATTAGAAATGATGGCGAATTGTAATTGTTTATAAAGTCTAAGTTAATATCGCTATAAATATTACTATCAAAATAACAATTTACGATCTTCATTACCTCCGAATTTACCAAATTAGTTTTAAAATCTAAACATCTTGATTTAATTGTTTCTAAAATTTTAAATTCAGAATTGTTTACTAAAATATAAAATGTTTTATCATAAGGTTCCTCAATAGATTTTAGTAAAGCGTTAGCAGAATTAGTACCTAGTAAGTTTATATCCTCAATTATTATAAATTTCCTAGCATTATTAAAAGAAGTTTGATTAGTAAATTGGATCATCTCTCTAATTTGATCAATATCAATTATTTTTTTATCTTTTTTTTTTTTTATTTTAAAAATATTAGGATGTGAGTTGGTAGATATTAGCTTAGATAAATTATTATTTAATTTATATTCATTTTTTTTTAAATCATAAATTTCATCATTATTTTTTGAATAAAAATAATACAAAAAATGATTAATTAAAATTTTTTTACCTATACCTTTAGGACCATTTATTAAAATTTTATTTGGGAATTTTTGTATTTGATCTAAATAAATTAAATTATTAAACAGAGTTTTATGACCAATTAATTTGCTTGTTTCACTCATTTATTTTAAAATTTTTTTTATTTTATTAATTAATTTATTTTCAATAATTTTTAAATTGTCTTTGTTGCTATCTAATATTAAATATTTAGACTTATTTTTATTCGCTATTTTTAAAAAACCTTTTTGAACTTTATTATAAAAATTATATTTAAAATTATCATATTTATTGTTATTTTTCCTCGACTTAAGCCTCTTTAGCATATTCTTTTTATTAACAACGCTTAAAAAAGTAAAGTTTGGTTTTAGATTGCCTAGTAGAAAATTATTCATTTTAAAAATTAAATTTTTGTCTAAACCCATACCATAATGTTGATAAGCTAAAGTCGAGTCTATAAATCTATCTATCAATATAACTTTATTTTTAAAATTTTTTTTTAAAATTTTGTCAATATTTTCTGATCTAGAAGCCATAAGTAAAAATAAATCAGTTTTAATGTTTAATTTCGATTTTTTATTTAACATTAATGATCTTAATTTTTCAGAAAATTTAGTGCCGCCAGGCTCTCGAAAAGTAATATATTTGATCTTTTTTTTTTTGAAATATTTAATAGCTTTTTTTAAATTAGTGGATTTTCCAGATGTCTCTACACCTTCAAAAACAATTAGAGGATTTTTAGACATCACCCCAGATAAGGAAATTTATTGAAGAAATAAATCTAGAAAAGATATTTTGTCTTTTTACATCTTCTAACGCTAATAGTTCATATTCTCCTATTTGTTCATCTTTGTAAGAAATTTTAACTTTACCTATTATGTCATTTTTAAATATCGGAGCTTTTAGCGGGCCTTGATAATCAACAGAAACTTTTAAATATTTTTTCTTTGCTTTTGGAATTGTTTGATAAACGTCTTCACTAATATAGGATTTAACTGTTTTTTGAGTACCTTGCCAAACTTCTAATTCATCAAATATTTCATCTTTTTTAGCGATATTAATTGTGTCAAAATTAGTTAGTCCATATGTCAGCAGTTTAAGGGATTCTTTCGATCTTGAATTTTTTGATGCAAAACCACTCCCAACAGCAATTATTCTTCTTTCATTTCTTTTTATTGTTGAGGCTAGTGAATATTTTTCATACGCAAGATATCCTGTTTTAATTCCATCAACTCCAATATTTTTATAAAGTAGAGGATTACGATTACCTTGTTTAATTGGATCGCCTCCAGTTCTATCCCATGTAAATTCAGTTTCTTTATAATATTCATAATAGTTAGGATAATTTTTTATTAAATAATTTGACATGATTAATATATCTCTAACGGTTGATAAATTGTCAGGAGCATTTATTCCTGATGAATTAGAAAAGTTAGTATTTTCCATACCAATTTCTCTGGCTTTTTCAGTCATCATAATTGCAAACTCTTCCTCTGTTCCAGCAATACCTTCAGCAAGAGCGATACAAGCATCATTACCTGACGAAACAATGATACCTCTCAATAAATTTTCAACACTTATTTCATCTCCAACCATTATAAACATTGATGAATAACCTGCTTGAGATAATCTCCATGCATTTTCAGAGACTAAAAATTTATCATCTAAAGACAATTCACCACTTTTCAGTAAATCAAAAACTATGATTGAAGTCATAATTTTTGTCATAGAAGCTGGAAATATTTGCCTATCAGCATCTTTTTCAAACAATATTTTGCCTGACAAATAATCTTGAACAATAGCAGTTCTTGCATTGACATCAAAGTTAGCAAAAACTGGCTTTATCAACAATGATAAAATTATTAAAATTAATGACAAATTTTTTATTCTCATAATTTAATTATTTCAATACTATCAAATTCAAGATTTTCAATGTTATGAAATCCTTTCTTTAATTTTTCAAAATCTTTATAAGGTCCTTTATAAACTCTAAAATTATTTTGTGACAACTTTTTGATTAAGATATTATCAATATTATATTCTTCAAATAACCTATTTTTTAACATAATAGCCGAGTCTTCAAAATAAAAATCTGCGAATTTAATGATATAATTAAAATTAGTTACAAAATTCTCAGTATTAGACTCTTTTTTTTCTGTCTTAATACTTATATTTTGAATCATTATATCTTCCACTGGGGCTTTGTTGGCAACCTCTTTTTCTTCATCAAAAGTTTTAACATCATTTGCTACATACAAATTATTAGAATTGATTGTTTCAATAAATATGTAAGGTTCATTTGGATTTATTGAAAGTTCACTGACAATTCTATTAGTAATTACTGAATTGTAAAAAATAGGTAAAATAGTTTTATTTTGAACAACAGTTATTAACGATTTACCATTTATTATATTTGTTATTCTAACTGGTGTTCCATTAGGAAGGTTGGGACTTAATATATTTATTGATGCATTATCTAACTTATAATCCAAGGAATTATTTTCTTTATATATTAAAGCAAAACCTTTGTTAGAATAAACAATATTATTTAAATTTTCTTTCTTATTTAATTCTAGAGTTTCTTTAATTTTTTCTTTCTGAACAAATATTTTTTTATCATCAGGTTTATTATTAATAATTATTTTTTGTGAGTGATGCTCACAAGCAAATAAAGCTATAAATATAAAGTATAAAATATATTTAAATTGCATTCTTAAACTTATTTTTTAATGTGCATACAGCTAATGCAAATCTTAAAGATCTATTCCATTTTAAAATTAATTCATAATTATCAAAAACTACATAAGCTGGGGTTAATTTATTTGCATCAGGAATAATATCATAATCCGGGGTTACTAGTGCTGCTTTTAGATTATCAAGATCATTAAGCATTTCACTATTTTTAATGTATTTTTTTAAATAGGAAATTTTATTTTTATGCTTAATTTGTTTTGCAGATGTATTTAGATATTTATGGGGCGTTTCATTAATAAGCTCAACTTTGAAAAAACATGGAGAACTGTTATCCCATCCTATTTTATTTAAGTAATTTGCTGCAGATGCAAATGAGTCTTCGATACTCTTTAAATTTATAGTTTCATCTTTATTATAATCGATTGCATAATTTTTAATAGTAGATGGCATAAATTGGAAATTACCAAATGCGCCTGCCCATGATCCTAAATAATTTTTTGGATTTATAATCCCATTATCGAACAAGATAAGAAGAGTTAAAAGTTCTGAGGTAAAAAATTCACTTCGTCTTTTATCATAACTTAAAGTTGCTAAAGATGAAACTATATCCATTTTTCCCAAATAATTACCAAAATTCGTTTCAATTCCCATCAGTGACAAGAGTAAGTCTCGATCTACTGAAAATTCATGGGTAATTTTATCAATTACTTTTTTGTTTATGTTGTAGATTTTGACTCCTGAGTTAACTTTTTTAATATTAGTTCTTTTAGTAACATATGTTTTAGTATCTTCATAAAATTCTGGTTGGTATCTGTCATATTTAATAACATTTTTTAAAAAAGAAGATTTACCAACAGTATTTTCAATTGTATTCAGACTCACACCTCTTTCTAAAGCAATTAATTTAAATTTTGCTTTCCACTCTTCGAATTCAGAGTCATTTGCGTGAGCATTGAAATTTATGATAACAAAAAGAAAAAAAACAAAAATTTTAATTTTTTTCATAAACATCTTTCAAATATATAAATACAGCAATCCATATAAAAATAAAACTAACTAGCTGATTTATATTAAATTGCTCATTATAAATGAAAAAACCAAGTATAAATTGCAAAGTAGGAGTAATATAAAAAATCATTCCAGCAGGTCCTAATCCTGCTAATTCTACACCTCTTACATACAAAAAAAGAGGAATCACCGTCATTGGTCCTGCCAACATTAATAATGGTATTAAAGAGGGATTTGATAAACTAAAATCGTTATAATTATTTATGGTTATAAAATAAAATGCGACTGATACAAAAGGAAGTATGTACAAACTCTCTATAAGTAGCCCAATATCAGTTTCTACGTTAATTTTTTTTCTAAAAAGATTATAAAAACTCCAACTTAAGGCTACAATTAAACCTACCCATGGAATTGAATTGAAATCTATTATCAATAAATAACTGACAGAAATAATTACTAAAAAGATTGAAATTTTACCTTTTTTTGTAATAGGTTCTTTAAAAAAAAAATTACCTAAAAAAACGCTTATGATTGGCATAATAAAATAGCCAAAGCTTGCATCAATAATTTTATCTACACTAACAGCATAAATCCATACGCCCCAATTTATGAAAATTAAAAAACCAGAAATAAATAGAATAAATAATTTCTTCTTATCATTAAGAATTTTTTTTAAAATACTCCATTTAGAAAATAAAAAAGTAGTAACAATTAAGACAAAAGCTGTCCAAACACTTCTATGAATTAATACTTCTACATGTCCTGCAAATGAAATATATTTGAAGTAAATAACACCAAAAAAACCCCACCAAAAAGAACCAAAGGATGCAAGCAGAACTCCCTTATTAAAATTTTTTTTGATCATTATTAATATCTGAATATTTTATCTTAATACTTAAGTCATTTTATTGTTGAAATATATATTAATAATAATAAAACCTTGCACACGGAGAGATGGCTGAGCGGTTGAAAGCATCGGTCTTGAAAACCGACAAAGGGGCAACTCTTTCCTGGGTTCGAATCCCAGTCTCTCCGCCATTCATTTAAAATTAATTAACAGATTTAATATTTTACTATTTTTAAATATCATTTCCTTCTTAGAAATTTTAATTATATCTTCATCATTCATATTTATTAATTTATCTAGATCCACTAGATCATCAAAGGATAAGGAATCAATAATTGATTTAACAAAACCACTGACAAATATATCCATTTCTTTTGTACCTCGATATTGTGATCTATAAATAATCTTATTAATTAAATTTTGTTTGTTTGAAATCATTGTTTATAAACATATATATATATATTTAATGAGTAATTTTGAATATTTATTATCACCTATCAATAAAATTAAAGGTGTTGGTAAAAAAACTTTAAGTTCATTCAACAAAAAAAAAATTTTTACAATTTTTGACCTATTATGGCATTTACCTATATCAAGAATTGAAACTGCTGAAGATACAGAGATTGAAGATTTACAAGTAGGAAAAAATTACAATATTAAAGTAATCCCAATTAAATATAATTTTCCACGAATTAGAAATTTACCCAATAAAGTAATATGTGAAAAAAATGGAGTTAAATTAGATTGTATTTTTTTTAATAGTTACGAGGGATATATAAAAAAATTATTGCCCTTAAATGAAGAAATAATTATACATGGAAAGGCAAACAACTTTAGAAATAAATTTCAATTTGTAAATCCAACAACAAAAAAATCTAATAATCTAAAAGACATAAATGAAGAAAATAAATATAGTCTTTCTGAAGGGTTAACATTAAACAAATATAATCAAGTAATAAATAGTGTTATCCAAAATTTACCTGAATTAAAAGAATGGCTACCAAAGGAAGTATCAAATTTATTTGATAATGTATCGTGGAAAGAATGTATTATCAAAATTCATAAGGAGGAAATTACAAAAATAAGAGATACTAAATATTTTAAAAGACTTGTTTTTGATGAGATATTTGCAAATTTTTTACTTTCTTCTGATATCAGAAATAAAATTAAAAAAATAAAAAAAAAAAATAAAATTTTAGACTATAAGTATCAAAATAAATTAATTAGTAATTTAAAATTTAATCTTACAACAGATCAAATAACTTCATTAAAAAATATAAATAAAGATATGGAGTCAAAACAAAAAATGTTTAGATTATTACAGGGAGATGTGGGATCTGGAAAAACAATAGTGGCCGTAATCGCTGCATTAAACGCTATAAAAGCAGGCTATCAAGTTGCAATAATGGCTCCAACTGAAATATTGGCTATTCAACATTATAATTTTATATTAGAAAATTTTAAAACATTTTGTAATCCTGAAATATTAACTGGTAAAACTGAATATAAAAAAAGAAAAAATATTTTAAATGATCTCTCAAATAATAAAATTGATATGTTAATTGGAACACATTCCCTTTTTCAAGAAAAAATTAATTACTTTAATTTAGGGTTAATTATTATTGATGAACAACATAAATTTGGTGTTAATCAAAGAAAGAAACTATCAGACAAAGGAGGCAAAGATTGCGATGTGCTAGTCATGTCAGCAACTCCCATTCCAAGAACTATGATGATGACTATTTATGGAGATATGGATATTTCCTTAATAAAATCTAAGCCAAAAAATAGAAAACCAATTAAAACATATAGTAAAAATGAGACTAAAATTAATGATGTTATTAATTTTATTAAAAGTGAAATTTTTAAAAAAAATCAAATATTCTGGGTTTGTCCACTTATCAAAGAATCAAAGAACATTGACCATCAATCAGCTATAGAAAAATATAAGTATTTAAATAGAATTTTTAAAGACAGAGTTGACATTGTGCATGGAGCAATGAGTAAGGAAGAAAAAGATAAAGTATTAAATAAGTTTAAAGATAGAAAGATAGATATACTAGTTTCAACCACAGTAATAGAGGTTGGTATCGATTTTCCAAATGCTAATGTAATCGTCATTGAAAATTCAAATAAATATGGTTTATCTCAGCTACATCAATTGAGAGGACGAGTTGGAAGAGGTAACAAAGAGTCATCGTGTATACTTATGTTTAAAGCAGGACTAAGTGAAAATGCTCGTAAGAGAATTACAATTCTCAAAAATACCAATGATGGTTTTAAAATTGCTGAGGAAGACTTAAAAATTAGAGGATATGGTGATATATTAGGATTTAAGCAAAGCGGTTTAAAAAAATACAACCTAGCAGATCCTATTCAACATGAGGATCTTTTTGATATTGCAGAAAGAGAAATTAAAAAAATTGAAAAAAATAAGGTGAAAATAAAGAACTTTAACAAACTTATCAAACTTTACGACAAGGTTGCTGTAATTAATGAGACTATTTAGTTTTAGTATCTGATGTCCCGGCTGACACAATGAATTTTGATGCCTCTTCAAATGTCATATCTAGATATACAATTTCACTTTTTGGAAACATTAACAGAAAACCACTAGTTGGATTTGGAGTTGTAGGAACAAAAACGTTTACTAATTCTGTGTTAGTTTTTTTGGAAATTTCACCTTTATTTTCTTTTGTAGCAAAACCAACTGCCCATGTACCTTTTCTTGGATACTGAATTAAAACTACACTTTTTTTTGATCCCCTTTTAGGAGCAAATGTTTCTGTCATTTGTCCAATAGCAGAATATATGGTTCTTAAAATTGGAATTTTTTTTAATAAATCATTAAACAGTTGTAAAAATTTTTTACCAATAAAAGAGAGAGACAAACCTCCTACAAGAGTAATAAAAATTACAGAAAGCAAGATTTCTAAACCTGGTATTGCAAAAGGCAAATAGCTATTTGGATTTATCCCTTGTGGAATTAATTTTGATGAAATTGATATAAAAAATGTTGTGAGATATAATGTAATTCCAATAGGGACTAAAACAACAATTCCAGTTATAAAATAGTTTCTAAGTCTTGCTATAAATGAGATTCTTTTTCTTCTTAGTTTTGACATAACTTTAATTGATTATAGATTACATGTAATATAAATATTAATAAAAGTGAATAGAAGAAATTTTATATATTTGATGGGTTGTGGCTGTCTTTCTGTTGGTTTACACTCATGTACCACCGCTCCAATTACAGATAGAAGACAATTAAAATTAATACCAGAATCAAAATTAAATGCTCAAGCTGCTCAATTGTATGAAAAAGTAAAACAAAAAGTTAAATTAAGTGATGATAAAGAGAGTTTAGATAAAATTATTGAAATAGGATCAAAAATAGAGACATCGATATCTGAGTATTTTTACAAGAACAATATGGATGATCCAACTGCAAATTTTTCTTGGGAGTATATTTTAATTGATAATAAAAAAGTTAAAAATGCATGGTGCATGCCTGGAGGAAAGATTGCTGTTTACACAGGCATGTTAGATATTACTAAAAATGATAATGGTTTAGCAGCTGTAATGGGCCATGAAATTGCTCACGCAGTTGCAAAACATTCAGTTGAAAGAGCAAGTAGAACGGTATTATTAAATACAACAACTGGAATAATAGATATTGCAACTGGGGGAAAGTTATCTCAAGTTAATAGAACAACAGGTATGAATACAGTTGGCTTATTATCTCAAATCGGAATAATGAACCCTTTTACCAGAAAACAAGAGAGTGAAGCTGATTATTTAGGGTTAATTTTCTCTTCTTTATCTGGTTACGATATAAGAGAAACTACTAAAATTTGGGAAAGGATGAAAAATGCTAACAAAGGCAAAGAACCCCCTGAGTTTATGAGCACACATCCATCAAATGACAGAAGGATTGACCAAATTAATAATTGGATGAATGAGATTATTTTAAAATACCCACCAATTGCATGATTTGTTGGTGAGCCCTGATGGACTCGAACCATCGACCCATTCCTTAAAAGGGAATTGCTCTACCAACTGAGCTAAGGGCCCAACACGAAAATTCTTATATTGATTTTTTGATATTTGGCAATGGTTAAAATTTACAAAATATTAATATACTTGTCATGAAATTCCTCAAATGTTCCCATTTTGATATTTTTTCGAATTTCGTACATAAGTTCTTGATAAAAGTTTATGTTATTTAATGTTAAGATCATAGAAGCCAACATTTCATTAGTATTGTGAAGATGATTCAAATAATTTTTAGAGTATTTGTTCAAATCAAATTTAGTAACGCTACTATCTAGAGGTGTATTATCCAATTTATTTTCAGAATTTCTTATTTGAATTCTGCCATTCCAAGTAAAAGCTAGTCCGGTTCTTCCCGATCTTGTTGGAAGGACACAATCAAACATATCAATTCCCCTCTTAACTGCGCCTAGAATATCAGATGGAGTTCCTACCCCCATTAAATATCGTGGTCTATCAATTGGTAAATTATCTTTGATACCATCTAACACTTCAAACATTTCTCTTTGAGTTTCTCCAACAGCTAAACCACCTATTGCGTAACCATCAAATCCTATTTCAATCAATTTATTAAGTGACTTATTTCTTAAATCATTAAATAAACCTCCTTGAACAATACCAAACAAAGCTTTATGAGGATTTTTTCCAAATTCTGCTTTAGACCTTTTTGCCCATTCCATAGATAATTCCATTGATATTTTAATTTTATTATAATCACTGGTATTTTTCGGACATTCGTCCATCACCATAACAATATCTGAGTTAAGTTTTTTTTGAATTTTAATACTTTCTTCGGGACTTAAAATAAAAGTTTTTCCATCTATATGTGATTGAAAAATTGCTCCTTTATCTCTATCAATTTTATTAAATTTAGATAATGACATCACTTGATAACCACCAGAGTCAGTTAAAATAGGAAGTTTACAATTCATAAATTCATGAAGTCCACCAACAGCCTCAATCCTTTCAGTACCAGGTCTTATCATTAAGTGGTATGTATTTGAGAGAATTATCTCACTTCCTGTTTCAATGATATCATCAATAAAAACACCTTTAACGGTGGCTTGTGTACCAACCGGCATAAAGGCAGGAGTATTAATTACTCCACGATGTGTTTGAATTAATCCAACACGATAATTTTTTTTTTGATGTTTAACGCTAAAAGAAAAATTCTTATTTATTTCTTCCATCCATTTATTTTACTCAGACTTAAAACTAATTATTTTATCTGGATTAGAAACAGAGCCATTTGGTCCGTCTCCTTTTGTTATCATATCAACAAATTCCATACCTTCTATAACTTTTCCAAACACAGTATATTGTCTATCAAGATGTGGTGTAGGTCCAAAACATATAAAGAACTGACTGTTGGCACTATTCGGGTCTGAAGATCTTGCCATTGATAATGTTCCTCTTTCGTGTGGCAAATCATTAAACTCTTCTTTAAGGTTAGGCAAGTCAGAGCCACCCATACCAGCTCTACTTAAATTAAAACTTTCAGAAGATGAATTGCCAAATTGTACATCTCCTGTTTGAGCCATAAAACCATCGATTACTCTGTGAAAAACAACTCCATCATACTTTCCACTATTGGCTAGTTCGGTTATTCTTTTAACATGGTTTGGCGCCACGTCTGGAAATAATTCAATTTTTAAATCTCCATCTTTTAATTTTAGTATCATTGTATTCTCCTTTGCATTTAAAGCTGTTGTTAATAAAAATATTGATAAAAATAAAATACTAATTTTTTTAAGCATAAACTTCTTTCAGTGATTTGATGGTACTTTTGGTTGTAAATTTTCTTAAATCACCTTTGTGTAGAGCTATTTCTTTAACAAATCGGGATGAAATAATCTGATTTTCAACGTCAGACATAAGAAAAATTGTTTCTACGTTACTATTTAATTTTCTATTCATTCCCGCTAATTGAAACTCATATTCGAAATCTGAAACAGCTCTTAAACCTCTGAGAATTAGGTTTGATTTATATTTTTTACACAATTCTGTTGTTAGAGAATTAAATTTAATAACCTGAATTTTATTTTTTGGAAGTTTCAAGTCTCCATATAAAGCCTTTGACACAATTTTTAATCTTTCATCTATTGGAAATAAAAAATTTTTCTCATTTCCATCAGATATACCAACAATTATTTTATCTGCCAATTTTAGAGCTTTTTTAATGACATCTATGTGGCCGTTTGTTATTGGATCAAATGTTCCTGGGTATATAGCTATATTTTTCATTAAACCAAATTATCATCTAATTTAATTGAGGAGACAACCTTTTCATCACCAGTTAATTTAATAATTCTTACTCCTTGAGTATTTCTTCCAGCAATTCTTATTTCTTTCACTGCAGTTCTTATAACTCTACCTTTATTGGTAGAAATTAATATTTGATCTCCTTCAAACACAGGGAAAGATGACGAGACATTGCCATTTCTTGGTGAATTAACTATACCAATTATCCCCTTGCCTCCTCGATTTGTAACTCTAAAGTCGTAATGGGATGTTCTTTTGCCATAGCCGTTTTCTGTAATTGATAAAATAAATTTTTCTTTAGCTCTAATCTCTGATTTTTCATCTTTTGTTTTGCTTTTACCTTTTTTAATATCATCTTTATCAATTATTGATAATGAAACAATTGTATCTTTTTCTGTAAGATTAATACCTTTTATACCTTTGGAAGATCTTCCCTTAAAAACTCTAAGTTTTTTCGATTCAAATCTTATACTTTTACCAAATTTTGTGTTTAACATTATATCTTGATCATCGGTACATATTTTTACCCCTACAATTTTATCATCTGAATCTAGTTTCATTGCAATTTTACCAGAAGCATTAATAGATGAAAAATCTTCTAAATTATTCTTTCTTATTTTTCCTTTACTAGTTGCAAATATTATGTGCATGTCTTTTTTATCAACATCCTCATCAGGAAAAGGCATAATAGAACTTATAGACTGATGATTTTTCAGAGGTAATATATTAAATAGAGATTTACCTTTAGATGAGGCTGAACCCTCAGGAATTTTCCAAGCTTTTACTTTATAGGCTAAACCCTCTGTAGAAAAAAATAATAAGGATGTATGTGTATCTACAGACAATGTTTGAACAACCGAGTCTTCTTCTCTTGTTTTAATTCCTGTTTTTCCTTTTCCACCTCTTTTTTGTTGTTTAACGCTACTTAGGGCTCCTCTTTTAATATATCCTTGAAGTGTAATTGTTATTATTACTGACTCTTTTTGAATTGTTTCTTCAATATCATAATTTAAGACAGCATCTATAATTTTTGTCCTTCTAGGAACTGAAAATCTATCTTTTATCATCTGCAAATCATTGCTTATTACGCTTAACAATTCATTTTTTGAATTTATAATTTTTTTATATTTGGAAATCTCAGTTGCTAATTTTTTGATTTCTATCTCTATTTCATTAATTCCTATGGCAGTTAACTTTTGAAGTCTAAGCTCCAATATAGAAGTTACTTGATCATTAGATAATACATATTTTGCTTTATAATTTTTGCTATCAACTAATTTAATAAGTTTTGATGCTTGGTTTATTTTCCAAGTTGTTTTTAAGAGTGAATTTTTTGCTTCCTCAGGGTTTTTAGATGATCTGATTATTTTAATAACTCTATCAATATTCTCAACACTCACTGATAATCCAAGCAAAATATGAACCCTATCTTCTGCTTTTTTTAAATCAAATTTAGTTCTTTTTATAACTACATCTTCTCTAAACTTTAGAAAGTTTTCTAAAAAATCTTTTAAATTACAAGTCTTTGGTTTTTGATCAACAATTGCCAAAGAGTTAAAACCAAAAGATGATTCTATTGAGGTATATTTATATAATTGTCTTTTGACGGTTTCAGGTTCAACATTTCTCCTTAGATCAATTGATACTCTTATACCCTCACTATTCGACTCATCTCTTATATCACTTATACCTTCAATTTTTTTATCTCTTACTAATTCTGCAATTCTTTCATTCAAATTAGATTTATTAATTTGATAAGGTATAGATAAAACTACCAGTCTATCTTTACCATTTTTTAAATTTTCTATTGAAATTTCTCCACGTATTTTAAAAGATCCTCTTCCAGTTTTGTATCCTTGCTTAATTATATCTTTTCCAATTATTAATCCACCCGTTGGAAAATCTGGTCCAGGAATATGTTTCATTAACTCATTAATTTTAATATCTTTGTTTTTAATTAAGGCCAAAGTTCCATCTACAACTTCCCCTAAATTATGAGGTGGTATACTTGTTGCCATTCCAACTGCAATTCCACCGGCACCATTAACTAAAAGATTTGGATATTGAGCAGGCAATACAATAGGTTCTTGCTCTGTTTCATCATAATTACTTTTAAAGGATACTGTATTTTTTTCTATATCATCAATTAGAAACTGAGAAATTTTTGCAAGTTTGGTTTCTGTGTATCTCATTGCTGCAGGAGGATCCCCATCAATAGAACCAAAATTACCCTGACCATCCACTAGGGGTAAACTCATTGAAAATTCTTGTACCATTCTAACAAGAGCGTCATAAACTGCTTGATCACCATGAGGATGGTATTTACCTATTACATCTCCAACAATTCTTGCAGATTTTCTAAATTGTTTTGACCAATCAAAGCCACCTTTGTGCATTGCATATATAATTCTTCTGTGAACAGGTTTTAATCCATCTCTAATATCAGGTAATGCCCTACTTACTATAACACTCATAGCGTAAGACAGATATGATGAGCTCATCTCATCATACATTGAGATTGGTTTAATATTATTATTTATTTTTGGAATTTCGTTTTTTTCCATATTAATTAAAATGGAATATCGTCGTCTAAGCCACTTTGATCTGGCGCAGATACATCATCAAAATTTTGTTTGTTATCTTGCGATGCAATATTATTTTGATTACCTCCACCAAGCATTGTTAAAGATGAATTGTAACCTTGTATTAAAATTTCGGTTGAGTATTTATCTTGACCACTTTGTTCATCTTTCCATTTTCTTGTTGAAAGCTGTCCCTCAACGTACACTTGTGCGCCTTTTTTTAAATATTGTTGTACGACATTTACTAAACCTTCATTAAAAACCACTACTCTATGCCATTCAGTTTTTTCTTTTTTTTCTCCAGTATTTTTATCTTTCCAGGATTGGCTAGTAGCAAGACTAAGTCTTGCAACACTTTTTCCGTTTACCATTTGCTTGACTTCAGGGTCTGCGCCCAAACGACCAATTAATAATACTTTATTTAAACTTCCAGCCATAATATTTTAATATTTAAGAATGTTTATTATATCACTTATTAACTTGAATATTAATTTTATTAATCTAAAGCAACAAGAATTATGCTTAAAAAGATAGTTATTAAGGGTGCAAAAGAGCACAATTTAAAGAATATAACACTAGAAATTCCAAAAGAAAAATTTGTTGTCATCACTGGCCTATCAGGATCTGGAAAATCATCTTTAGCTTTTGATACTGTATATGCTGAAGGACAGAGACGTTATGTTGAAAGTTTGTCTGCTTACGCAAGACAATTCTTAGATAAGATGAAAAAGCCTAATGTAGATTTAATTGAAGGATTAAGTCCAGCAATCTCAATTGAACAAAAAAATACATCCAAAAATCCAAGATCTACTGTGGCAACTGTTACAGAAATTTATGATTATATGAGGGTACTTTATGCAAGAGCTGGTATTCCCTACTCTCCATTTACTGGTCTGCCAATCACTTCACAAACCATAAGTCAAATTGTAGATAAAATTAAAACATTGCCAAAAAAATCAACAATTTTTTTATATGCACCAGTTGTAAGAGGAAGAAAAGGAGAATATAGGAAAGATATTCTTGGCTACAAAAAAAGAGGATTTAGAAAAATTAAAGTTGATAATAAACTTTATGATATTGATGATGTTCCAGAATTAAATAAAAAATTAAAACATGATATAGCAGTTCTAGTTGATAGAGTTGTTTTAAATTCATCATTAGGAAATAGATTAGCTGAAAGTGTTGAAACAGCAGTTAATTTAGCAAATGGATTAATGTTTGTAGAATATGAAGATGAAACACTTCCAAAAAAATTTAGAAAAACTGAAAATTTAATCTTTTCTACAAAATTTGCTTGTCCAGAAAGTGGATTTACAATTGAAGAAATAGAACCAAGACTTTTTTCTTTTAATAGTCCTTACGGTGCATGCGAAGAATGTGAAGGTATTGGTGTTAAATTAAATGTTGATCCAAAATTAGTTGTGCCTGATGAAAAGAAAACAATAGCAGACGGCGCCATTGAGCCATGGTCTAAATCATCATCATTATATTATGCACAAACTTTAGCTTCTATTGCAAAACATTATGGTTTTTCATTGAATGATAGATGGTCAAGGCTTTCAAAAAAAATTAAAGATGTAATTTTATTTGGGTCTGATGATGAAGAAATCAAATTTTCTTATGATGATGGATACGAAAAATATTCGCATAAAAAAACATTCGAAGGAGTGGTAAATAATTTAGAAAGAAGATTTTTAGAAACAGACAGTGATTGGAAAAGAGAAGAAATATCTCAGTACCAATCTGATACAAAATGTGAGAGATGTAACGGACACAGATTAAAAGATGAAGCTCTTTGTGTTAAAATTAATGAACTTAATATAAGTGAAGTAACAGAAAAATCTATATTTGATGCAAAAGAATGGTTTAAATCACTCGAGACAAAATTAGATAAACGTCAACTTAAAATTGCCCAACACATTTTAAAAGAAATTAACGAAAGATTAAATTTTCTACTTAATGTTGGTCTTGACTATTTAACTTTATCAAGGGAGTCTGGAACTTTGTCAGGTGGTGAAGCACAAAGAATAAGACTTGCTTCGCAGATAGGTTCAGGATTGACTGGAGTATTATATGTACTTGATGAACCATCTATTGGTTTACATCAAAAAGATAATGTTAAATTAATAAATGCATTAAAAAGACTTAGAGACTTAGGAAATACAGTCATAGTTGTAGAACATGATACTGAAACAATGGAAAATGCAGATCATATTATCGATCTTGGTCCAGAAGCTGGAAACAAAGGTGGCGAGGTAGTAGCTCAAGGATCGTACAATGATATATTAAATAATAGCGATAGCATTACAGGAAGATACTTATCAAACAAAAGCTTTATACCAATACCAAGAACTAGAAGATTAGCTAAAAATGGGAGATTTTTAGAAATTAATGGCGCAAGTGGAAATAATTTAAACAACGTAAATCTTAAAATTCCACTTGGAAGTTTTACATGTGTTACAGGTGTTTCTGGAAGTGGAAAATCAACATTAATACTTCAAACACTTTATAATGCTTTAAATCTAACCTTAAATAATAATAAATCGAGAAAAATTCCAAAACCTTTTAGAGGTTTTAAAGGTATTGAATTAGTTGATAAAATTATCGATATAGATCAATCCCCTATTGGTAGAACTCCTAGATCTAATCCTGCAACATATACTGGAGCATTTGGGCCGATTAGAGATTGGTTTACAAATTTACCAGAGTCAAAAAGCAGAGGTTACAAACCAGGAAGATTTTCATTCAATGTCAAAGGTGGTAGATGCGAAGCTTGTGAAGGAGATGGAGTAATAACATATGAAATGCATTTTTTACCAGATGTTTACATAACTTGTGACGAATGCAAAGGAACTAGATACAATAGGGAAACACTAGAAATTAAATTTAAAGATAAGAGTATTGCAGATGTTCTGAATATGACAGTGGATGAAGGTTGTGAATATTTTGAAAATATTTCTAATATAAAAACAAAATTACTTACACTTAAGAAAGTTGGTTTAGGGTATATAAAAATTGGTCAACAAGCTACAACGTTATCAGGTGGTGAAGCTCAAAGGATAAAGTTAGCAAAAGAATTATCTAAAAGATCAACTGGAAGAACAATATACATATTAGATGAACCGACAACAGGGCTGCATCAACACGATATTAAAAAATTATTGGAAATTTTGCATACGTTTGTTGCAACTGGAAATACTGTAGTTGTAATAGAACATAATTTAGATGTTATAAAAACTGCTGATTATATAGTCGATATGGGTCCAGATGGTGGTGTAAAGGGAGGAAATATCATAGCTGAAGGTAAACCTGAGGAAATAGTTAATGTTAAAGATAGTTATACAGGTAAATTTTTAAAACCAATGTTGGACAATAAGTTCAAAAAAACTGCTTAAATTTTGATTAAAAATGTTATAAATTATAAGTAATATGTCTTCGATTCTTCAATCATTATCTAAAACAGTTCATATCTCTTTAGCATTATCCATTTTGCTATTTTTAGGTTTATACTTTGGAAATGGTGGTTTTGATATCGACGTAGTTTTTTGGAGTTGGTTATTTAGATATATACATGTCATTGTTGCAATTATGTGGATTGGTCTACTCTGGTATTTTAATTTTGTTCAAATACCAAATATGGCTAAAATACCTGATGAACAAAAACCAGCGATTGGAAAAGTTATAGCTCCAGCAGCTCTTTTTTGGTTTAGATGGGCGGCTTTAGTTACAGTCATATCAGGACTGATCTTAGCTTATTTAAATGGTTATGTTCATCAAGCTATGACTTTAGGAATTGGATCAGGCGGTGGTAAAGCAACTGCCATAGGAATTGGTATGTGGTTAGGAATTATAATGGCATTTAATGTATGGTTTGTAATATGGCCAAATCAGAAAAAAGCTTTAGGAATTGTTGAGGTTGAAGCTGATGTTAAAGCTAAATCTGCAAAAACTGCCATGTTATTTTCAAGAACGAACACACTTCTATCTTTGCCAATGCTTTTAACGATGGTAATAGCCCAAAACCTATATTAATCTTTTTCTTCTTTAACTATTGTTCTTTGACTGACATTCAGTGCAACTAAAATAGGATTTGCGATATATATTGATGAGTAAGTTCCAAAAACAACTCCTAATATCATTGCTAAAGAAAAGCCTTTTAGTATTTCACCACCAAATAAGTATATTGAAAAAAGAGCTAACAATGTAGTTACAGATGTAATTATTGT
>CACDRY010000010.1 GCA_902555275.1 uncultured Pelagibacteraceae bacterium | reverse complement strand
ATCTTACTTATTTACTAAAATAATAATACTTTAAATTTAATAATTCAGATGCTTAAAAATGTAAGTAAATGTGCTAATTTTATTAATTTATAATATTCAAAGATATTTAATTGCGATTATTTTAAATAATAAAATCAGAATTTTTAATAGAAAAATGATTAATTTTAATTAGCTCTGCAAAAATAGAATATAGCATTTAAAAGCCCAAAATACCCTCTATTTTAAACATTTTCTGTTTTATGGTGCAACTTATAGGTGATATTAAAAAAATATTACTAAATATTGTATTATAAGCAAAAACCGTTGTTTTTCAACATTTCTAGAGCAAAATACCCTCTGATTTGAGTAATTTTCTCTTAGTATTTATCCCACCTTTGCCTGAATAGCCTCCCAATGAACCATCCGACCTGATTACTCTGTGACAAGGTATTTTTGGTGCATGTGGGTTCTTTCCTATTGCATTTGCCACAGCTCTTACTGATTTTGGTTTATTTATAGCCTTTGCTACATCAGAATAAGTCCGTATCTGACCTTTTGGTATTTTTTTAAGATATTTCCAAACTTTTAATTGAAACTTAGTGCCTTTAAGGATCATAATAAGAAAAAACCCTGTTTCCTTGTACCTTTTCAGGCACAAAGAACAGTAGTTTTTGGCACGTCGTTTTATGCGCTACCGCCATGCCTTCCACTCTACTATTTTAGCGCTACTCTGTAGAGCTTTCTGCCCTCTGGGCTTGAACCTCTCGGTTTTTCCCCAGCTGGTCAGTTAAGAGTTGCCTCTTAATTCATTTTAGACAATATCATATAGAGTAGGTTGTATGTATCACTTTATTGTTGAATTTTGAGGGTTTTTAACAGGGCAGAATAGTGGGGATAACTTAATCTAAAGCTTTAAATAAACCATCTAAAACCCTCATACATCGCAATTCCATAAATTGAGTGACGTATCAAGAACATAACAGAGGTTTTAAAGGGTAAATCTGTATTTAATGCAAATATACCTTGTCCAGTAAAAGGCAAAAATATTAGTAATGGTGCTAAAGTTGTAAGAGCTCCAAAAATAAAGCCTGAAAAATAGGTCATTTTTAAGCCTATTTGTATAAAGAAAAAATAATATATTACAGCCCAACTAATTGATACGTAGTAGTGAAAAATCCATCCAAAAAAGACCTCATATTTAATAGTTGGCATTTGGGCTATATTTGGATTGTAAAATGATCCGTTTTTAAACATATAATATGTCCACCTACCAACAATTCCCCAGGACGGCTCAGGAATACCTAATAATTTTAGTAAATAACCTAGAATATCTAAAATTATGCAAGAAAATATACCAGCAACAAGAATGCTTAAAATATCGATCAATTTACCTCAAAACATTAATAGAAATAACAGAACAAATATGCTTAAGAAAAATATCCCAAAAATAACCATTAATATTCGATTTCTTGTTTGTTCTTTTAGTTTTGGCCAGTAATTCATAATTAGGAACGTTCCAATAACAACAATAAGACCAATAATTACATATTTAGGCATTGAGAATCTTTTACATTAAATGCTTGACATGTAAAATGAGTTATATTATTACTAGTGATAATTAATTGTTATCAATAGTAATCGTATGAGTGAATTAACTACAGATCTAAAATCGCTTCATGATGCAACTTTATCTAACCTCAAAAATTCTAAATCAAATAATACTTTAAGAGCTTACAAATCAGACTTCAAAGATTTCAGTGCTTTTTGTCTAAAACATGGATTAAATTCATTACCCTCAGAACCAAAAATAGTTTCTTTATACCTTACTTATCTCTCTAAAAACTCTAAAATAAGCACTTTGAGAAGAAGATTAGTATCAATAAGCATGATACATAAGCTTAAAGGGCATTATCTAGATACAAAACATCCTATTATAATTGAAAATTTAATGGGAATAAGAAGAGTAATAGGAAGTATTCAGAAAGGAAAAAAACCTTTATTAATCAATCATTTAAAACTAGTTATTAATGTAATAAATGAATTACAATCAGGAGAAATAAAAAAAATAAGAGACAAGACAATAATTTTAATTGGATTTGCAGGTGGTTTTAGAAGATCTGAGCTCACATCAATTGATTATGAGGATTTAGAATTTGTTCCTGAGGGTCTCAAAATAACTATTAAAAAATCAAAAACCGATCAATTTGGTGAAGGAATGTCAAAAGGACTGCCCTACTTCACTAATGAAGTTTATTGTCCTGTTGTAAATTTACACAAATGGCTAGAAATTTCAAAAATTAAGTCTGGACCTATTTTTAGAAGATTTTCTAAAGGTTTATCATTAACAGATAAAAGACTAACTGATCAATCTGTAGTTTTATTAATCAAAGAATATTTAAAATTAGCAGGAGTCGAAAATAAAAATTTTGCTGGTCATAGTTTAAGATCTGGTTTTGCAACAGTTGCTGCTGATGCAGGAGCTGATGAGAGAAGTATAATGAATATGACAGGTCATAAAACAACACAAATGGTTAGAAGATATATAAGGGAAGCAAATTTATTTAAGAATAACGCTTTAAATAAAATTAAAATTTAATATTTTCAATGTCTCTAGAGATCCTAGATATATTTGCCCTTTTTATAATTTTCAATTTGCTCATATGTTGAGTCCAGAATTTAGCTGTTTTAATATTATTTATCAAAGCTATTGTATTTTTTTCTAAAGCATGAGAAACATGACTTATAGCACCCTCACAACATATAATTTCACTACAAAGAGAGACAATTCTTTCCAGATCTCTAAATTCAGTATTGTCAATTAACATTAGATGATGTTTATTTTTTTTTGATAAATAGGTATTTTTATCATATTTATCAAAAAATTTTTGTTTAATTAATGAAAGTTGATCTACTTTTACACCTCCCGTGGTAATAACTATATTTTTTTTAAATTTTTTGTGTATTAAATTAATAAATTGTTCAAAGTTTTTATAACTTAAATTCATATATTTAAAATCACTATAATAATAGCCTTCAAACCATTTTTCATCTAAATGTAATAATGTAAATTTAGATTTAAGTTTTTTAAAATAAATTTTTTTAAAATTATAACTATTATAGTAATTAATTTTCTTAGGAATTTTAATGTTTAAGTAGTTAACAACACTTACAAAATTATCAAATTGAGAATTTACTTCAGAATTGATAAAAAAATCACTATAAAAAACTTTTAATAAATTTAGTGGTCGAAAATCCTTTAAAATAGCGTATTTTTTTTTGACTTTGAGTAGTAATGAAAAAAAAATAGATCTTCTTTTTCCGTCAAGAACTATCAAATAGTCATATTTTTCTTTGTTAATTTTTATGATATTTCTAATTAGCAGACTCAAGTTATACTTATCGAGAATATAAATTTTTTTAATATCTTTGTAATATTTTATATATTTGGAATTATATAAAGAGCAAACACAATCAATTCTATTATTAGGATATTTAGATTTTATAGCTTCTATTAAAATTCTTGAAAAAATATAATCTCCTATTCTGTCTGTTCGAAAAATTAAAAATTTAATCATGCATCCACTTATATAAATAACTGATTTTATTATTCATTGTTTTATTAACTATATAATTGCTTATTAATTTATTATTAAATATTTTGTGAGCTTTTTTATGTCCATTCATTGCAATTTTTTTTAGCAATCTAGGATTATTTTTATAGTAAATAATTTTTCTATTCAGATCTAAAACATTTTTAAATGTAACAATTTCATCTTTATCAAAAAAATCTTGATATAAATATTTTTCATCAATAAATGTTAGTAAACCATTTCCAAGTAAAGATGAAATTCTATCACTCGAATAGTATTTAATTGGTTTGCCTCTACTTATATTAAGGGCCATAGAACATTTACATAATTCATCAAAATAATCTTGTCCCCATATAGGATTATTTTTATATCCAAAAAGATTGTAGCTAATTTTTTTAGTTAATTTATTTATAAATTTTATTCTATCGTCAATAAAATCTCTTTTTAAAATGCCTCTATGTTGACCGTGACTTATTGCTATAAACATATCTTTCTTACTTTTATTTTTGTTATTAAAATTTTTATACTTATCAATAGATGGGTCTATAGGGTTAGGTATGAAAGATGTTTTAAAATCATCTGCAAAATCAATTGCATCCACAGATGTTGTAACGAAATTCATATCACAAAATTGGTATTTTAAAAAAAATCTGTTCTTATTTTTTATATAGTCAGGACCGTCTTTATTTAAAGGATCTAAGAACCATTGAGCATAGCGTATTGAACTATATTTTTCTTTAATATTCGTAAAAGTTTCATAGTCAAGTCTATCAACATGACCTAACAATATCATATCGGGTTTAAAATTTTCTATATTTTGAATAATACGATCATTTAAATACTTTTTAGATCCAATATCTAATATGTTTCTTTTTTGATTAGTTATATCTCTATCAGATATATTCAAAACATTATGACCATTAAGAATTAGACCATTATTAATTTTTTTACCTGTAGAATAAAATAATCTTCCATTATGACGAAAATGCAAATCAGTAATATGTAATATTTTTAATTTACTCATTAATCAGTATTTTTTTTTAATTAACTCTCTCATATTTCTATCTTTTTTTAAAACATATTCATATTTTAAAGCATTACTTTTTAACGAGAATTTTTTTTTATATAAAAGTTTCCAACATCTTCCGCGTGTAAACCTAGCACCTTTTGAACTGTTATGAAGTGATAGTCTATTTTGTATGTTATTTGTATAACCTACGTAACTTATTAGTTTGCCATTTTTTGTTTTTGTGCAAATCAGATAGACATAAAAATACATTATCTATAAACAAACTGAATTTTGAATAATTAAATCTCTTATCCAGCTATAACGGCAAGCAATAATAGTGCAACAATATTAGTTATTTTGATCATAGGGTTTACAGCGGGTCCTGCTGTGTCTTTATAAGGATCGCCAACTGTATCGCCTGTTACCGCTGCTTTATGTGCTTCAGATCCTTTTCCCCCAAATTTACCATCTTCTATGTATTTCTTAGCATTATCCCATGCACCACCTCCAGCTGTCATGGATACTGCAACAAAAAGACCTGTAATTATCACACCCAACAACATGGCTCCTAATGAAGATAATGCAGCAACTTGACCACCTATTAAATAAATTACAATATATAAAACTATCGGTGATAGAATTGGGAGTAGTGATGGAATTACCATTTCTTTAATCGCAGCTTTTGTTAAAAGATCAACAAGCTTACCATAGTCAGGTTTTGCTTTTCTTTTCATTATCCCTGGTATTTTTTTAAATTGTCTTCTTACCTCAATCACAACCGCTCCTCCTGCTCTACCAACGGCTTGCATTCCCATTGATCCAAACAGATAGGGTAACATACCACCAATAAGTAGACCAACTACAACATAAGGATTAGATAAGTCAAAAGTGACAGATATACCTTCTAAATTTGATCCAGCAACTTTTGAGAAATGTTTAATATCCTCTGTATATGCAGCAAAAAGAACTAATGCTCCAAGACCAGCAGATCCAATTGCGTAACCTTTTGTAACAGCTTTTGTTGTATTTCCAACCGCATCTAAAGCATCAGTAGTTTTACGAACATTTTTGGGAAGATTTGACATTTCTGCAATACCTCCAGCATTATCTGTAACAGGTCCATAAGCATCTAAGGCAACAACCATACCTGCTAACGCAAGCATAGTAGTTACAGCAATAGCTATACCATAAAGACCAGCAATATGATTGGTCAATAAAATTCCACCCACAATAATTAATGCGGGTATGGCAGTTGCTTCCATAGAGACCGCTAAACCTTGAATAACGTTTGTACCATGTCCTGTTGTAGATGATTTCGCAACACTTTTAACAGGTCTATAGTCAGTGCCTGTGTAATATTCTGTAATCCATATTATTAGCCCAGTAATAATTAGTCCAATTATCCCACAAAAATATAAACTTAATCCATTAAAAGATTTTCCATTAGCCACATACTCAGTTGTGAAACCAATAACATACTTAGTTATTGGAAATAATATAATTAGTGAACTTAAAGCTGTTATCACAAAACCTTTATACATGGCTTTCATAATATTTTTATCACTACCAAGAGTAACAAAAAAAGTCCCGAGAATTGAAGTTAAAATGCAAGCACCACCTATTGCTAAAGGATATATCATCATATTTAAATCATTAACAAAAAAGATTGATGAAAGAACCATTGTTGCAACTATAGTTACCGCATAAGTTTCAAACAGATCAGCAGCCATACCAGCACAATCTCCAACATTGTCACCAACGTTATCTGCAATAACCGCAGGATTTCTAGGGTCATCCTCTGGAATACCAGCTTCTACTTTTCCAACTAAATCTGCGCCTACATCTGCACCTTTAGTAAAAATACCACCTCCAAGTCTTGCAAAAATAGAAATTAATGATGCACCAAATCCTAATGCTACTAAAGCATTAACTATTTCTCTTTCTTCAACACCAGTTTTTACTAAAAAATAATAATATACAGCGATTGATAGTAAAGCTAGTCCTGCAACTAGCATTCCAGTTACAGCACCTGACCTAAATGCTATGGACAAACCACTCGCTAAACTTTTCCTTGATGCCTCTGCTGTTCTCACATTAGCTTGAACAGAAACAAGCATACCTACGTATCCTGCTATACCAGACAATGCTGCTCCGATAAAATAGCCCAAACCAACCAAGGGACTAAATAAAATTGTGATTACAACTAAAACAACTAAACCAACAATTGTAATAGTTTTATACTGTCTGTTCAAATAAGCTCGAGCACCTTCCTGAATTGCTGAAGCAATTTCTAACATTTTAACGTTACCTGAGCTTGAATTTAAGATATTTCTACCTGTTATAAAACCATAAACGATGGATAAAATTCCAGCCGCTATAATATAATACATTATTGTTTCAGTTGATGTGTTCATTAATTCCTTTGTTAATTAAAGTTATGAAAAATATGTAATACAAAAAATGATATAAAACGCAATATTTAACTTTTTTAAAAATTATGGGAATATCCCTCATTATATGGATGTTTTATTAGCTTTTTAGCATCAATAATTTCATTATTTTCCGCATCTTTAGTTAAATAGCCAATTAGTGTTACTTTTTGATTCATCTTTTTAAAAAATTTTTGAATATAATTTCTTTTTGATTTTGGCGATGTAAATAATATTTGATAATCGTCACCCTTTGAAATGTAATTGATTTTCTTTTTTTTAGATTTTCTAAGATATTTTCTTAAATTAATTGAAATTGGAACTTTATTTAGATCAACTTTGTAAAATAATTCATTTGTATTGATTAACTTGCTCAAATCTCCAAATAAACCGTCTGAGATATCAATTGAAGAATTTGCAAATTTTATAAGATTTGAACTGATCTTGATAGGCAAGTCAGGTAAATAGTATTTCTTAATAAAATATTTACGTTTTTTTTTATTAAATAAAACTTTTCTTTTTAAAGTTTGTAATCCCAAATAGCTATCACCGACATGCCCTGTTATATATATATCGTCGCCACTCTTACACTTATTTCTTTCAACTATTCTCTTTGAATAACCTAGCGTCATAATTGTGAAAATTAATTTTTTTGATTTCGTAGTATCACCTCCAGATAATTTAATACCATATTTTTTTTGCTCTTCTTTCAGACTTTTAGATATTAGATTAAGGTTCTTTTTTGAAAAGGAATTATTATTTCCACTGGCGCCTATAAATATAAATTTTGGTTTTACACCCTTACAATACAAATCTGATATGGATGATCTTACTATTTTTTTAATTACAAGGTCAGGATTTCTAAAATTAAGGAAATGAACACCCTCTACATAAGTATCAATGGAAACAACAACGTTACTTTTTTTATCAAAAAAAACATCATCATTTAAGTCTAATGCCGATGGGTTATTATAGGTTAATTTTTTAAGATATTTTTGAATTAAAGCAAATTCATTCATTGCTAATTCTAATTTTTTTTGAAATTTTATCTAATAACGCATTTAAGTATTTGGTTTCTGAGTCATTAATAAAAAAATTTGATGCTTTCAAATATTCATTAATAATAATTTTTATTGAAGTGTTGGGTTTATATAAGAATTCAAAAATTGCACTTTTAATAATAATTTGGAAAACTTTATCCATATTTTTAATTTTTAAATCTTGCTCCAAATGATTATTAATTTCGGCATTGATTAACTCTTCTCTTTCAATAGTTCCATTCACTATATCTTTTATAAACTTTTTAAACCTATGTTTAGGAAAAGATATATTTTCCTCATTATTAAAAAGTTTCCCATAAAGCTTTTGTATAATTATTACTCTAGGATTTCTTTGTGGTGAGAATTGAACTGACATAATTTATTGAGAAAGAACAGATAAAACCGCTTCTGCAGCCTCTGCACCCTTTCTACCACGTTCAATAGCTTGCTTTTTATTTAAGCAGGTAATTACGCCATTTCCTACAGGTTTCTTAGATGTAATTGATAATGTCATCAATGCGTCAGTAGTTGCTTTTGATATAAAATCAAAATGAGGAGTTTGACCTTTAATCACACATCCTAAAGCAATGAATCCATTAAACTTATTTAAATTTTTTGATATTGTTACAGGTATCTCAAATGCACCAGGTACATTAATAACCTTTATAATACACTTATTTTTAATTTTTTTTTTTGCACCGTTTAATAAAGATCTAGCAATATTTCCATAATAATTTGCAACAACAATTAGAATCTTTTTTTTCACTTTATAATTTCCTGCTTTTTAATTTTTATACCGTAACCTTCTAAACCTATCACTTTTTTTTTAGATCTGGTAACAAGTATCATATTTTTAATATTTAAAGATTTAATAATTTGAGCCCCTATACCATAGTTTCTAATCAATTTGTCATGACCTTTTTTATAAAAAGTTTTACTTTTATACTGTTTAAGTGTTTGAGTTACTGATTTTAAATTAGGATCTCTTATAAATACAAGAACACAATTATTATATTTTTTGAAATATGAGATTGTTTTATCAAATGAATTTGGTAGTTTTTGGTTAATTAAATAATTTTGAACTACGTTAGATGATATTACTCTTAATCTAGGGATAACTCCTTTTTTTAAGTTCCCTTTTATCAATGCAAAGTTTTCTGATCCATCAAGTATGTTTTCAAATACTTTTATTTTAAATTTTTGTTTTTGTACAATTATTGAAGAGGTTTTTTTTAATTTAACAAGTTGCTCTCTCTTTAACCTATAAGCAATTAAATCTTCGATTTTACCTATTTTAAGCTTATGCCTTTTAGCAAAATTAAATAAAGTTTTTCCTCTTGCCATTTTTCCATCATCTGCCATAATTTCGCAAATAACAGCTGAATTATTTTTTTTAGCAAGTTTTGATATATCAACTGAAGCTTCAGTATGCCCTGCTCTAACAAGTACACCTCCATCTCTTGCTATAACTGGAAAGACATGTCCTGGAGATACAATGTCACTTTTTTTGGCATTTTTACTTGATGCAGTTTTAATAGTTCTAGCACGATCATATGCTGATATACCTGTTGTAACTCCTTTTTTAGCTTCTATAGAATAAGTAAAGGCGGTTTTGCTTCTGGATTGATTTATTGGTGATGCTAAAGTTAACCCAATTTTTTTTGACTGTGCATTATCCATTGCCAAGCAAATTAATCCTCTTGCATGTTTCGCCATGAAATTAATATGTTTGGGATTAACAGCTGATGTAGAAATTACTAAATCACCTTCGTTTTCCATCTCTTCATGTTTGCTCTCATCATCAACAAGAATATACATTCCATTTTTTTTAACTATCTTAATTATACTCTCTATTGAGCTAAAATTACTTTTTTTCATTAATAAATTTTTTTACGTATTTTGACATAATATCTATTTCAACATTTACTAAATCATTCTTTCTCAGTTTGATTAAATTAGTTAATTTTAATGTGTGAGGTATAATCCATATTTCGAACGAATTTTTTTTTATTTTTGATATTGTTAGTGATACTCCATTTATAAGTATAGAGGCTTTTTCTACTAATTGCTTCTTAAGTAATTTTGTTATTTTAAATTCAAAAATACTAGATTTATCAACTTTCTTAATACTCTTTACATAACAAACTGTATCAACATGACCTTGGCAGATATGACCTGAAATATTATCACCAAATTTTAATGGTTTTTCTAAATTAATTTCATCTCCAATTTTAATATTTCTAAATTTTGATTTAGCCAACGTTTCATTTGATAGATAAAATTCTAAAGTCTTATTTTTATAAGAAATTAATGTAAGACATACTCCGTCACAAGAAATTGAAATACCAAGATTTTTATTCGAAACTTTCAGTGAAGATTTTATAAATAGATTAACTCCCTTTGCTCTTTTTTTGATTCTGCTAATTGTGCCTTTATTAAATATAATTCCATTAAACATTTTAATAATAGTGAGTAAGTATATCTTTATCTAAGTATGTGTTTATTTTTTTTTTATTTTTATAGTTTTTATTAATCATTTTTACTAATGAAGATATATCAATTTTATCTCTATTAGAGATTATTTTGTCGCTTTTAAAGAAATAGAATTCATTTAATAAATTTTCAATAAGAAAATTAGTCATTAAATTTTTGCCTGACTCCACTAATAACCTATGTAGACCTAATCTATAAAGTTTTTGAGTAATTTTTCTAAGATTGAAATTCTGGCCATTATTTTTATTTTGATAAATCAACTTAACACCTCTATTTTTTAATAATTTAATTTTTGAAATATTTTCAGAACAGTGAAATATAATTAATTTACTTTTTGCTACATTTTTAATTACATAAGAATTAATTTTTATTTTCAAATTCTTATCAATTACAACTACTGTAGGTGAAAATTTCTCTAATCCGTTTAATCTACAAGTAAGTTTAGGGTTGTCAGTATTAATTGTTTTGTGAGAAGTTAATATTGCATGATTTTGAAATCTTAAAATATGTGAAACATTTCTTGAATGTTTATTTGTTATTGGATAATTGCTTTTTAAAATATTTAAATTTGATGAACTTGCAATTTTGCCAATTATATATGGGGTGTTATTGGATCTTATATAATTATATTCTTTATAAAGTTTCTTAACGTTTTGTTTTTGTAGTCCTGATATTACAACTATTTTTTTTGACTTTAAAATTTTTTTAGTTTTATTAAAGGTTCGTGAATCTTTATCCTCAATTGAATAGTAAACTCTCTTAACTTTATGTTTAATTATTGCATTAGTACAAGGAGGTGTTACTCCGTGATGAGAACATGGTTCAAGAGTAGAGTAAAGCGATGTTCCTTTATTATATTTATTTTTATTTAAGGCAATACTTTCAGCATGTGGTCTACCGCCATAGTTTGTAGTTGCAAAAGATAAAATTTTATTATTTTTTACAACTACACAACCAACTGATGGATTTGTTCCAGTTAAATACTTATTATTCTCTGCTAAGTTTATAGCAAAGTTCATAATTTTTTTATCTGATGATTTATAATTATCTTTTTTTAAAGACATCAATTCTATCCACAAATTGAACAAAGTCTTTTTCTTCTCTGAAGTTTCTATAGACTGATGCAAATCGGACATATGCTACAGGATCAAGCTCTTTTAAACCCTCCATAACCATTGTGCCAATCGTATTAGATGAAATTTCGCTCTGACCTAATTCTTCTAATGATCTACTAATTTTAGAGATAAATTTTTCTGCTGTCTCAGTATCAATAGGTCTTTTCTTTAAGGCGACATAAATTGATTTAGAAAGTTTTTCTCTATCAAAAGATGATTTTCTTCCGTTTTTTTTAACCACTGTAAGTTCTCTAAATTGGACTCTTTCAAATGTTGTAAATCTTTCACCGCAGCTACAGAGTCTTCTTCTTCTAATTGCAGTTCCATCTTCTGTCGGTCTTGAATCAACTACTGAAGTGTCACCTTTTTTACTGCATGGGCATATCATAAGCTTAAGTTAACCTAAGTGCTTATATATAGGAAAATTTGAGCATAGGCTAACAACTTCTTTTCTTACTTCATCCTCTGTTTTAGAGTTGTCTTCTGGATTTTCTGCCAATCCTTTTATAGTTTTTGTTATTAAATCACCTACTATTTGAAATTCTTTTAATCCAAAACCTCTTGTTGTAGCCGCCTGTGATCCAAGTCTTATTCCAGAAGTTATCATTGGGCTTTCACTGTCAAATGGAATTCCATTTTTATTACATGTTATATTAGCTCTAGAAAGGCTTTCAGCAGCAACATTCCCTTTTACATTAAAAGGTCTTAAGTCAACTAACATCAGATGTGTATCAGTTCCACCTGAATAAATTTTAAAACCATTATTTTTTAAAGTTTCAGCTAAAATTTTTGCATTCGCTAAAACTGTTTTTATATAATCTTTAAATTCTGGTTTTAATGCTTCTTTAAATCCAACTGCTTTGGCAGCTATGATGTGCATTAATGGTCCTCCTTGGTATCCAGGGAAAACTGCGGTATTAAATTTTTTAGATAGATCCTCATAATTGGTTAATATAATTCCTCCTCTTGCACTTCTAAATACTTTGTGAGTAGTTGATGTAACTACATGTGCATAGTCACATGGATTTGGGTATCCTTTACCAGCAACCAAACCAGAAAAATGAGCCATATCAACCATTAAGTATGCTCCAACTTTATCAGCTATTTCTCTAAATCTTTTAAAATCAATTACTCTTGAATAAGCACTACCACCAGCAATTATAAGTTTAGGTTTGTGCTCTAGCGCAAGTTTTTCAACATTATCATAATCAATAAGTTCAGATTCTTTATCAACTTCATATCCAATTGCATTAAACCATTTTCCTGACATAGAAATTTTTAAACCATGAGTAATATGTCCTCCTGAATTCAGACTCATTCCCATAAAAGTATCTCCAGGTTTTAACAAAGCTAAAAACACAGCACCGTTTGCCTGTGCACCTGAGTGAGGTTGAGCGTTGGCAAATTTACAATTAAATAATTCTTTAAGTCTATTTATAGCTAATTGTTCCGCAACATCCACATGTTCACAACCATTATAATATCTTTTACCAGGATAACCCTCAGCATATTTATTTGTTAAGACTGAACCTTGAGCTTCTAGAACTGCTTGAGATACAATATTTTCAGATGCAATTAACTCGATATGATTTTGTTGTCTAACCAACTCGTCATTAATAGCTTTATAAATTTCAGGATCACTTTCTAATAAACTTTTTTCAAAAAAGTCTTTGTACTCACTATTCAAATATTTTGTTTCACTTGACATAATTTTTATATTTTTTTAACTCTTTTTATGTGTCTCCCACCTTCAAACTTAGTATTTAAGAATGCATTTATACATTTAAAGGCTAAATTTCTACTAATCAACCTTTCTCCTAATGTAATAACATTTGCATCATTATGCAATCTAGATAATTTAGCATTTTTTACCGAATAACATAATGCCGCTCTTATATTTTTATGCTTATTAGCAGTCATTGCCATACCCATACCCGAACCACATACTAGAATGCCAATATTCGCTTTTTTCATCTTTTTTGATAATTTATGAGCATAATCTGGATAGTTTACTGATGTTTTTGAATGCTCTGGACCTAAATCTAAAAATTTAAATTTTGAAGAAAATTTTTTTTTTATACTTTCTTTTAACTTAAATCCAGCGTGATCAGATGCAATATAGATTTTTTTCAAATTAATTAAATTTATAATCTAAAACACACGCAACTAGGTGTATTCTATTTTCTTCACCACCATTAAACGCATTATGATATTTTGTATTGTTAGTAACCCAAACTGATCCATCAGCAGGCATATGTTTGGCGACATTATCAATGACCATCAAGCATCCTGGATTAGTTATAATTGGTATATGCAATCTAGGTTCTGGATCTCTATGCCAGCTCAATGTTGATCTTGGTTCTTTTAATAAAATTCTTACTCTGCCTAATTTATATTTAGAAGAAAGAACATCATAAACTTCTTTGAAATAAGTATTCTCATAATCTCTTATGAATTCACTATATTTAGACTCATCTATATCCACATCCCTTGAGACTTCTTTCCCAGATTTATCTGGTTTAGTCCAATAAACACCTCTAGCTTTACTACCTTTTATTGAGTCTGGGTCACCTGGTATTTGTGTTAATGAAATTGCACCAAAATTAGTTACACCGCCTCCATCATCAAATTTTTTAATTTGTATGATTTGTTTATAAGCATCTTGAAGCTTATCAATATCAAATTTTATAGTCTGTTTTTGAAAATCACTAAAGTCTAAAATTCTATCAGTTTGATTATGTAGGTTTAGGTTTACGATTTTATCTTTATTATCTATCATGAAGATTGTTTTCTACTCATTTATATATATATTTGTATAATAGATTTTGTCGCATAATAAAATACAATATGATTACTGGTAAATATCCAAATTTAAGGCTTAGAAGATCAAGAAAATATGCCTGGTCTAGAAAACTAGTCCAAGAAAGTTCTTTATCTTATAGTGATTTGATCCTGCCAATTTTCTTAATTGAAGGTAAAAATAAAAAAGAGTCAATAAAATCTATGCCAAATGTATTTAGGTATAGTGTAGACAAACTGAATATAGTTGTAGGTAAAGCAATTAAAAAAGGAATACCTATGGTTGCTTTATTTCCATATACAAGTCCAACTAAAAAAGACGAAAAAGGTTCTGAAGCATTAAATCCAGACAATTTAGTTTGTAGAGGGATAAACTTTATTAAAAAGAAATTTAAAAATAAAATTGGTATTATGAGTGATGTGGCCCTAGATCCTTACACTTCGCATGGCCATGATGGATTATTAAAGAAAAATAATATTCTAAATGATAAAACAGTAGAAATTCTTACCAAACAAGCAGTGTTGCAAGCCAAAATGGGATGTGATGTTATTGCACCCTCAGATATGATGGATGGCAGAATTGGTAAAATTCGATCAGCATTAGATAAAAATAATTTAAATGACGTTCAAATATTATCATATGCAGTTAAATTTTCATCAAGCTTTTATGGACCATTTAGAGACGCTGTTGGATCAAAAAAATTGCTAAAAGGTGATAAAAAAACATACCAAATGGATTTTAGAAATTCAGATGAATCTTTAAGAGAAGTTTCATTAGATATAAAAGAAGGTGCTGATATGGTCATGGTTAAACCTGGTATGCCCTATCTTGATATAATAAAAAAAGTAAAAGATAATTTCAAAATACCAGTATTTGCATATCAAGTTTCAGGCGAATACAGTTTAATAATGAATGGGATTAATCGAAAATTAATAGATAAAACCTCAATAAAAGAGTCTCTTATTGCATTTAAAAGAGCAGGAGCAAACTGCATTGTAACTTATTTTGCCGATCAAATTGATCTTTAATTATTTCAACAGATTAACAAAATCATTCCTCGAGGTGGGATAGTTCTTGTTATTAGGTTTGATAATTGTTTTATCCAAAAAATCTCCAACAATCGAAAAGCCACTATATATATCTTTTAAATTTTTAGGACTGACATTTTTATCTATTAGAAAATTGGGTATGATTTTTTGACTTGAATCTACAATATATCTAGTTTGACCATTAATATTTTTATCAATCACGTAATCTTTAAAGTTAATATCGTATCCAATAGACTTTAATATATTTAGCTCTAAATACAAAAATTCAACAAGCCAATTATCAAGTTCAATTATTTTGAATAATTTTTCTAAAAGATTATATATTTCAACGTTATTCTCATTTTCGGCTGTAATAATTTTAACTAGATTCATACAATATATAATACAAAATAATTTTTTTTTATTTTCTAAATAAACTGGTGTTTTAATTTCATCTATTTCAACCTTTAGATATCCAAGTCTACCATCCTCTCTTTGTTTTGAATTTATGTGAAATTTATTACCTAATAATAAATAACTCTTAATCTTTTTTGATGTGGACCCAAAAATCATACCAACTATTTTTCCATTATTTTCAGTGTAAAATTCAGCTATTGATGAATTTTCATTGTATTTGTTTAAAGACAACAAATATCCTTTATCTTGCCAATTCATTATTGATAAATTTTTTTAAGAAGTTCTGAAGCTGCTGTTTGCTCTGCTTTTTTCTTTGAAGATCCAATTGCGTAAACATATTTACTATTTTTAAGTTTAACCCCAACTTTAAAATTTGGTTTATGTCTTGGACCTGTATTGGAGATTAATTTATAAGTAGGTAAAATTTTAAAATTTTTTAAAGAATATTCTTGAAGTTGTGTTTTAGCATCAACAAAGGTAGTTTCTGCTTCATTTATTAAATTTTTCCATAATTTAAGAATAAAACTTTTAGAAATTTCAAATCCTTTATCTAAATAAACTGCTCCAATTAAAGCCTCACAACAATCAGAGATAATTTTATTTTCAATTATATTTTTGCTCGTCTTAGAATTTCCTGTAATTACAAACTCTTTAAGGTTTAATGAATTTCCAATTTCTAGACATTTATTTTTATTAACTAAAGAGGCTAATTTTTTATCTAAAGACCCTACTTTTTCATTTGGATAAAGTTCATACAATTTTTTTGAAACAACGAGTCCTAATACTCTATCACCTAAAAATTCTAGATTTTCATAATTATTATTTGGATCATAGCTTTTATGAGTCATAGCTTGCAAAAGAATTTTTTCATTTTTGAAATTTATTTTAATCTTTTTTTGAAGGTTTTTAAGAATGCTCATACTTAATCAATAAATTTGAAAAATCTATTTAACCTTAATATTTCATTCCAATTCCAAAATTTAACAATACTTCCTACAAATGGATCTGATGAAAAAAACAATATTTGAGCTTTACCCACAAGATTATTTTTATGGACATATCCAACCTCAGATAAAAATCTACTATCTTTTGAGCAATCCCTATTATCTCCTAAGAAAAATAAATGGTCTTTAGGAACAATGTATTTATCTGAATTAGCAAAAGTAATATCTGTTCTGTATGATGCCAAATAAACTTTACCGTTTGGAAGTTTTTCCTCAAATGTATCAACTTTTATTTTTGATTTGCCACAATAATTAGTGATATTTTTTAATTTGATTGTTTTTAATATCTGATTTCCATTTAGGTAGAGATCACCATTAACGAACTGAATTGTATCACCAGGCAGACCAATAACACGCTTTATATAATCGGTTCTATTATCTGCTGGCGTTTTAAACACAGCTACATCGCCTCTTTTAGGATTATCAGTGAAAATACGATTTTCAAAAATAGGTGGACTAAATGGAAAGGAATGCTTGCTATAACCATATGTAAACTTAGTTACAAAAAGTCTATCTCCAACTAATAAATTTGGTTCCATTGATGATGAAGGAATATAAAAAGGTTGCAACAAAATTGATCTAATTAAAACTGCAATGATAAGTGCATAAATTATAGTTTTAAGGTTTTCAATTATAATTTTTTTCATATTTTTTTATCTATAACAACAAACGCTATTGAATAATCTTTCTCATCAGAAAGTGATAAAAAGACTTTATATTTTCGTATTTTAAATTTTTTTTGTAAAAAATTGTTTAATTTTTTTGATAGTGATATATATGGCTTTCCATTCTTGTAATTCTTAATTTCAATATCTATAAAATTTATTTTTGATCTAAAACCGGTCCCTATTGCTTTAACAAATGCCTCTTTTGCAGCAAATCTTTTTGCGTAAAAATTAATTTTATTTTTTATTTTTTTTCCTTGTTGAATTTCTTTTTCTGTAAAAATTCTATTTAAAAAACCTTTAATTTTTAATGAATTATTTATTCTACTGTTTTTTATAATATCAACACCATTTCCTATTATATTCATTATCTTAATATTTTAATAAATTGTTTGACTACTTTTGAAATGCTATACAAAACAGACTCTCCAATTATAAAATGGCCTATATTAAATTCTTCAATTTGTTTTACCTTATTTAGTATTTTTGTTGTCTTGTAGTCCATACCGTGCCCAGCATGAACCTCTAAACCTATATTTTTTGCATATTCGGCACATTTTTTAATTTTATCTAGCTCTTTGTAGTAATTCTTTTTCTGTTTTATTTGATTAGAAATCTTACCTGTATGTATCTCTATACATTTACTTCCTAGTGTTTTTGATAATTTTATATCTTCTAGTGATGGATTTATAAATAAGCTAGTTCTAATATTATTTTTATTAAAAATTTCTAATATTTTTTTGATTTTATTTTTATTTTTTTTTAAATTTAATCCACCTTCAGTGGTAATTTCATTTCTTTTTTCAGGCACAAGACAAATGAAGGAAGGTTTATTTTTAAGTGCTATTTTAACCATTTTTGGGTCTGAGGCTATTTCTAAATTAATAGGGATTAATTTATTAGATGTTAAAATTTTTAAATCTGTATCTTTAATGTGTCTTCTGTCCTCTCTTAAATGTACAGTAATAGAATCTGCACCAGCCTTTAAAACATCTAGAGCTACTGTATAGGGATCAGGATGTTTTTCACCTCTAGCATTTCTCAAAGTTGCAACATGGTCTATATTAACTCCAAGCCTCTTTTTCATTTTAAAAATCTACTTCCAGGTTTGGTAATTGGAATTTTTTTTAGTCTTTCAGGAATATTTTTTATTTTAAAAGTTGGAATTTTTAATTTTACTTGTGAAATAATTTTTTGTCTTTTTATTTTTAAAGTTTGCTTATCAGATCTGTCAATTAAACATGCAAATCCTAATAAAATTGCTCCAGATTTTTTTATTAATTTGGCACACTCTAAACTTGATTTTCCTGTAGTTATGACATCTTCAATAATTAAAACTTTTGATTTTTTTTTTATATGGAAACCTCTTCTTAACTTAAATTTTCCATTAACACGCTCACAAAATATTGTTTCTTTTTTTAAAACTCTCCCGATTTCATAACCAATTACAATTCCACCAATTGCTGGTGAGAGTATTAAATCAATGCTTTTATATGTTTTTTTTATTTTACTTGCTAAAGATTTAGCAAATTTCTCAGATTTATCTGGAAAGCTTAGTAATTTTGCACATTGTACATAAGAAGGTGAATGTAGTCCAGATGACAGTACAAAATGTCCATCTAACAAAGCGTTAGTTTTTCTTAAAACTGCTAAAGAGTTTTTTAAAGAAAGCATATTTTTTATTTTTGTGTCTAATAATTTTAAATTTATATTCTTTTTGTTTTAGTTCACTTATCAATTTTGTAAAGTTCTTAAGGTCATGTATGATTAAATTAAATTTAAAATTAATCCTTCCATTGAGTTTTTCTACCATTTCTACACTTGAAATATTAACAAAGTTCTCACCAATCATTGTTGTTACATCACCCATTTTTCCAGGTTCGTCAGGCAGAGAAATCCAAAGTGTAGTATTATATCTTTTTTCCTTAATCGGTTTGCTGTTTTCACGGTACTGCCAATAACGTCTAATTGCAGCACGAGCTTTCCCTGTTTTAGTGCTCGTTAACCAATGTAATGAAGGTGAGGCTTTTTTAGAGGTGATAATCTTAACTACATCCCCGTTTCTTAGTATTGCTTGCAAAGCGCTTTCATTTCCATTTATTTCGCAACCAACAGCAGCATCTCCTATTTGGGTATGGACTGCATATGCAAAATCTATAGGTGTAGCATTTTTAGGAAGTTTTATAATTGATCCCTTTGGAGTGAAACAAAAGGCATTTTCTTGAAACATTTGAAGTTTTGTATACTCGTAAGAATCATCTGGATTCTCATTTTTATCAATAATTTCAACTAAATCTGCTAACCAATCATATTCCTTCCAAGTTAATGAATTAAATTTTTCTGATGATTTATATTTCCAGTGAGAAGCAATACCTCTTTCTGCAAAATCATGCATTTGCTTTGTTCTTAATTGAATTTCAATTGGTCTTTTATTTGGTCCTATAATAGCTGTATGTAATGATTGATACTTATTGATTTTAGGTGATGAAATATAATCTTTAAATTTACCTGGTATACAATTCCATTTACTATGGAAAATTCCTAAAGCTTTATAACAATCATCAATATTATCTAAAATAATTCTAAAACCAATTATATCTGTTATTTGTTCAAGAGAAGTTCTTTTTTTTTGGATTTTTCTCCAGATTGAGAAAGGGGTTTTCTCTCTTCCAACTATTTTTGGTTCTATATTTTTGGTTTTAAGTATTTCAAAAAACTCATCAGAAATATTATTAAAATTAATAAGATTATTTTCTTTAATTTTATCTAATCTATCTTTTATCAATTTTCTTGCATCTTCATTTAGAACCTCAAATGAAAGGTCTTCTAATTCATCTCTTATACGGTGCATACCCATCCTATCTGCAAGTGGCGCATAAATTTCCATAGTTTCTTTTGCTTTTCTAATTTGCTTTTCTTTTTCAACAACTTTGATTGTTCGCATATTGTGTAGTCTATCAGCGAGTTTCACCAGTAAAACTCGGATATCTTTTGATGTCGCTAGTATTAATTTTCTAAAATTTTCTGCTTTAGAGTTCGATATAGCCTGATTTTCGAACTCTGAGATTTTTGTAACACCGTCAACTAAATCAGCAACTTCTTTTCCAAATTCTGCTTCAATTGTATTATAAGTTGCATGAGTATCTTCTATTGTGTCGTGAAGCAAGCCAGTCGCTATAGTTGCACTGTCTAGCTTTAACTCAGTTAAAATATTTGCTACTGCAATTGGATGAATGATATACGGAGAGCCTTCATCTCTTTTTTGCTTTTCATGTGCCTTTAGAGCAAAATCATAGGCTTTTGACAAAGTTTCTGGATTAAGAAACTTGTTATAATTTTTTACCTTATTGATTAATTCTTCAGATTTAAGCATTATTGTTTATATCATTTTATTGTGCAATTTTAATACCCAATAACTGATCTGAGGTTAAATTTGACATCAAAATGACTATATTTTCATTAAGTTTAGGGTGAACCCAATCTTTATCTAATTCATATAAAGGAAACAGAACAAAATTTCTATTATGCATTCTTTTATGCGGAGTATTGAGTTTATGATTTCCAAGTTTTCTATGGATTATTTCACCATTATAATCAATTATATCAATATCACATATTCTTGGATGATTTCTTTTTGATTTTATTCTTCCCAATTTTTTTTCAATTTTTTTAATTATTAAAAATAATTTAGTTATATTTAATTTTGTCTCAATCAATATAATAGCATTAATAAAATTTGGAAAATTTTCATTTGGCCAAGATTTTGTGATATAAAATTTTGATCTTTTCTTTATAAAAATTCCCTCTTTTTGAATTAAACCTATACTTTTATTTAGATTATTTTTCTTGTCTCCAAGATTGGAACCTAATGCCAGATATGCAAAATTAACTTGATTTTCGAATATATCTTGCTTTTTCACGGTTCCAATCTCTTGTTTTCTTTGCCAGTCTTTTATCAAATTGCTTTTTACCTTTGGCTACTGCAATTTCTAATTTTGCTTTTCCTTTTTTAAAATACATTTTTGTTGGCACAATAGTTAAACCATCTTCATGAATTCTACCAATAATTTTATTAATTTCTCTTTTATTCAATAAAAGCTTTCTTTCAGAGTAAGGATTATGATTTGAATAACTAGCTTGTTTGTAAATAGGTATATGAGAATTTATCAAAAAAATTTCACCATCTTTATCTACAGCATATGACTCAGATATATTAATTTTACCTAATCTTACTGATTTTATTTCAGATCCTTTTAAAACAATGCCTGCTTCAAATACTTCTTTAAAAAAATAATTAAAAGATGCTTTTCTATTAATTGTAATAATTTTTAAACCAGAAATGGTTTTTTTATTCATTAATTAATTTGGCAGATAAAAGTGCTTTTTTTACCTCGGTTTTTGTTTGTTCTAAAACTGTTACTAAAGGTAATCTCACATTATCATCACATAGACCGATCAATTTAGCAGCATATTTGACTGGAGATGGATTGCTCTCAATAAACAAGGATTTGTGAACAGGTTGAAGAATTTTATCTATCTCCTCTGCTTTTTCTTGTTCATCTATATCCTCTGATTTTGAAAATTTTTGCATATCAGAACACATTTTAGGAGCTATGTTGGCGGTAACAGAAATACATCCTACGCCCCCTCTTTTATTATATTCATAAGCAAGACCGTCCTCTCCAGTAAGCTGGATAAATTCATTTCCAATTTTTTTGAAAGTCTCATCTACTCTATTCAAATCACCAGTTGCATCTTTAACTCCAACTATGTTCTTCAGCTCAAATAACCTTGCCATAGTATCCACTGTCATATCAATAACTGATCTGCCAGGAATATTATAAATTATGATTGGTATGCCACATTTGTCATTTATAGCCTTGTAATGCTGATATAAGCCCTCCTGAGTGGGTTTGTTATAATATGGTGTAACAATCAAGGCGCCATCTGCTCCAGCCTTTTCTGCGTGCTCTGTGAGTGATATGGCTTCAGTAGTAGAATTTGATCCGGTACCTGCAATTACAGGAATTTTTCCTTTAGCTTCTTGTATGCATAACTCTATAACTTTTTCATGTTCTTTATGTGAAAGAGTTGGTGATTCTCCGGTTGTGCCAGCTGGAACAAGTCCATTTGTTCCATTTTCTAAATGAAAATTAATAATTTTAATATAAGTTTCCTCATCAAGACTATCGCCTTTAAATGGTGTTACTAAAGCTACATTTGAACCTTTAAACATAAATATTTATATCATAAGTTATTAAAAATGATTTTTAGAAAATCTATATTATTATTAACAGTTATATTTTTTTTAAGCTTTTTTCAATCATCATATTCAAATGAAATAATAATACCTAAGAAAAAACCTGCGTTTAAAAGTCAGGTGGTAATTCCACCTCTTAAACCTGGAACATTTAATGAAAAACAAAGTTTAAAAGATGATAAAGATTTACCTAAAGAAATCTTTGGGATTTTGTTACCTCCTAAAAAACCACTTATTATAAAAAAACAAACATTAAGAACTGTTAAAAAAACAAGATATTATAGTGAAAGAGATTTTGAGTTAGCAAAGCAGGCAATTAGATTTATGGAAAAATCTAATTGGAAAGATGCAAAAAATACTGCAAAAAAGGCTAGAGCTCAATCAATATATGATTTCATTGAATGGAGACATCTACTTACTTCAGGTAATAAAGCAACTTTTTCTGAATATAAAAGTTTTATCGAAAGAGTTAAAAATTATCCAAGATTTGATAGAATTAAATATCTTGCTGAACACAAGATAAATTTACAAAACCATTCTCCTAAAGAAATAATTAATTGGTTTCAAATTAATGAGCCGTTAAGTGGATATGGTAAAATGATGTTAGGAGAGAGTTTTATTAAGACTGGAAAGTCTGGCGAAGGAATTAAATTAATTAAGGAGGGGTTTATAAATGCAGATCTTAATTCAAATAATTTAAAATATTTCAGAAAAAAATTTAAAAATATTCTTGACACATCTGATTATATAAATAGAGCAGATTATTATGCTTGGGAGGGCAAACATTGGGATCTTAAAAGGATTATAAGATATCTGCCCAGTGAGTATCAATTACTTTATGCAGCAAGACAAATATTAATAAGTAGAGGATATGGGGTTGATGAAGCAATTAAAAAAGTACCAAAAAACTTTAAGAATGATGCTGGTTTAAACTATGATCGATTAAAGTGGAGAAGAAAAAAAGGAAGAGTAGATAGTTCGCTAGAAATTCTTAATAAAATAAAAAATACTGAAGAATATTTAATAAGACCTGAGAAGTGGTGGAAAGAACGGTCAATAATTGGCAGATCTTTAATTTATAAAAAAAAATATGAAACAGCATATAGAATTGTTTCAAATCACGCAATGGAGGAAGGTGCAGACTATGCAGAAGCCGAATGGATGAGTGGATGGATAGCACTTAGCTTTTTAAAAAATGCACAAAAGGCAGAAAATCATTTTTTAAATTTCTATAATAATGTTAGTTATCCAATTAGCTTATCTAGAGGTGCTTATTGGTTAGGTAAAACTTATGAAAAAACTGGTGATATAGAAAACTCAAATAAATGGTTCTTTCAAGGTGCTAAATATTTAACAACATATTATGGACAGCTTTCACACATGAAAGTAAAACCTCAAGAGAAATTTGAACTAGATAAATTAATGTTTGTAGAAGACCTTTACGAACAAAAATTTTACTCGAAAAAGCTAGTTGCAATAGTCGATTTGCTTGATTATTTAAATAAAGATAAATATACAAAACACATATTAAGATTTCTAGCAAATGACAATGTAGAAAAAGGCAGCGAGGTTTTAGCTGCTAAATTAGCATCAGACATATCACGTTTTGACTTTGCTATACAAGTTTCTAAAATTGCATCATATCAAAAAAGATTTCACAACCAATTTAACTATCCAATAATGAGTGTGCCAAAATTTGTTGGAGGTAGAAAAATTCCTGATCCAGCATTGATATTGTCTATTATCAGACAAGAAAGCGAGTTTGATACCTCTGCTAGAAGTAGAGTTGGTGCTCAAGGATTAATGCAACTTATGCCTTATACGGCTAAGACTGTATCTAAGCAAGCCAAGTTGGGATACTCGAAGTCTAAATTAACAACTGACCCTGAATATAATATCAATTTAGGATCACATTATATTGCTGGTTTAATAAATCAGTATAAAGGGTCTTACCCTTTTGCCACCGCCGCATACAATGCTGGACCTAAGAGGGTAAAGTATTGGAAAAAAATTAATAAGGATCCTCAAAAAAAACAAATTGACTATGTTGATTGGATTGAGCTGATTAAATTTAAAGAAACTAGAAATTATGTACAAAGAGTTTTAGAAAATTATAATGTTTATAGGTACATTTTGTCACAAAAGCCAATTTATCTAAAAGATTTTTTTAAAAATCAGACTTTGTATTAAATGGCGGAAGAGAAGGGATTCGAACCCTTGGAAGGATTGCTCCTTCGGCAATTTAGCAAACTGCTGGTTTAAGCCAACTCACCCACTCTTCCGTTGATATATGTGTAACTTGAAATCATTGAATATTCAATATTAATCAAGTAATTTCTTGCAAATATGAAAAACAAATACTCTATTTTTTCACTGATAAAAAATGCTTTTTCACAGCATGAAAACTGGAAACAAGCTTGGGGTAATCCTGAACCAAAAAAAGAATATGAAGCAGTAATTGTTGGAGGTGGTGGTCATGGATTAGCAACTGCTTACTATCTTGCAAAAAAACATAACATGAAAAATATTGCAGTTTTAGAAAAGGGTTGGATTGGTGGAGGTAATACTGGAAGAAATACAACAATCATAAGATCAAATTATTTATGGGATGCTAGTGCTGGATTATATGACCATGCCTTAAAAATTTGGGAAAATTTATCTCAAGAATTAAATTACAATATAATGTTTAGTCAACGTGGGGTTATGAATTTAGCACATAACCTTCAAGACGTTAGAGATTTAAAAAGAAGAACTCATGCAAATAGGTTAAATGGAATTGATGCTGTTTGGTTAGATACAAAACAAGTTAAAGAATTTTGTCCAATTATAAATACTTCTCCAGACATAAGATATCCAGTCCTTGGTGGAACTTTACAAAGAAGAGCTGGTACTGCAAGACATGATGCTGTTGCATGGGGTTATGCAAGAGGTGCAGATGCAATGGGGGTAGATATAATTCAAAATTGCGAGGTTAAAGGAATAAAAAGAAATGGAGATCAAGTTGAAGGTGTTGAAACATCAAAAGGATTTATTAAAACAAAAAAAATTGGTGTTGTAGCAGCAGGTCACTCAAGTGTAATTGCTAATATGGCAGGATTAAAATTACCACTTGAAAGCAAACCTTTACAGGCATTAGTATCAGAACCAGTCAAACCAATAATTGATACAGTAGTAATGTCCAACGCTGTACATGCATATGTTAGTCAGTCTGACAAAGGTGAACTTGTAATTGGCGCTGGTACGGACGCTTACGTTTCTTATACTCAAAGAGGTAGTCACGATGTTGTTGAAGGAACATTAAAAGCAATATTGGAGCTGTACCCTATTTTTAGCCGAATGAAAATGTTGAGACAATGGGGTGGAATTGTTGATATATGTCCTGATGCAAGTCCAATAATTAGTAAAACGAATATTAAAGGACTCTATTTTAACTGTGGTTGGGGCACAGGAGGTTTTAAAGCAACACCTGGATCTGGTGATTTATTTGCTCACACAATTGCTAATGATGAGCCACATAAATTAAATGCAGCATTTAATCTAAATAGATTTGTAAGTGGAGATCTCGTTGATGAACATGGTGCAGCTGCTGTGGCACACTAATGTTTATAATAAATTGCCCATATTGTGGAGTAAGAGACCAAAGTGAGTTTTCATGTGGTGGCGAAGCACACATTGTAAGACCAAAACAACCTACTGAACTAAGTGATGATGAATGGGCAGAATATTTATTTATGAGAAAGAATATTAAAGGTGTTCAATTTGAAAGATGGAACCATGCTCATGGATGTAGAAAATGGTTTAATATGGTTAGGGATACATCAAATGACAAAATACATGCAGTTTATAAAATGGGTGAAAAACCTCCTGTAATTTAAATGACCAAATATAGAATTAATAAGACAAGATTTGTTGATCAAACAAAAACTATTTCATTTACTTTTGACGGTAAAAAATATCATGGTTTTGAAGGTGATACCCTAGCCTCAGCACTTCTTTCAAATGGCATTCATTTAGTTGGCAGAAGTTTTAAGTATCATCGTCCAAGAGGTATAATGTCATGTGGGTCTGAAGAGCCAAACGCAATATGCCAAATAAATGCTGATACAAATTTAACAGAACCAAATGTAAGAGCTACAGAAATAGAACTTTACGAAGGGCTGAGAGCGTCTAGTCAAAATTGTTGGCCAAGTCTTAACTTTGACATAGGTGGTATTAATAATTTAATATCACCATTTATACCGGCAGGTTTTTATTATAAGACTTTTATGTGGCCTAAAAGTTTTTGGAAAAAAATTTATGAACCATTAATAAGATTGTCTGCAGGCCTTGGCAAATCACCTTCACAACCAGATCCAGACATATATGACCATAAACATGAGCATTGTGATGTACTAGTTATTGGAGGTGGGATTTCAGGTATTATATCAGCTAAAATAGCAGCAAAAAATAATTTAAAGACAATCTTAATTGAGGATAAAAATATACTTGGTGGATCCACAATCTATCAAAATAATAAAAATTTTATAATAGATAATAAAAAATCAAATGAATGGTTAATGAATGAAATATCAGAATTAGAAAAATTAGATAATTTAATAATAAAAACTAGAACAAGTTTGGCAGCTTTTCATAGTTATAACTACCTTTTGGCCAAAGAAAATATATCAGATCATTTACCATTGGATAAAAAAAATGGCGATATAAGACAGAGATTATGGAAAATAAGAGCAGATAAAGTAATTGTTGCCGCAGGTGCAATAGAAAGACCTCTTATATTCAACAACAATGATAGACCAGGAATTATACTTGCTAACTCTGTTAAAAAATATTTAGATTTTTATGGTGTCTCCACTGGATTAAATAATATTATTTTTACTAATAATGATAGTGCTTACGAAACTGCAGTATCATTATTTGAAAAAGGAATATCCGTAAAGATTATTGATATTAGAAAAAAATCTTCATCAAATATTGTTAAAAATGCTGAAGACCTAGGAATTAGAATATATTGGAACTCTACAGTGGTAAATACTTTTGGCTACAAAAAGATAAAATCAATAGAAATTATGAATTTATCGGAAGATGGATCAAATGTTACTGGAAATAAACATAAAATTCAGTGTGATTGTTTATCAATAAGTGGAGGTTGGACACCAATGGTGCATATGCATACACAATCAGGAGGAAAATTAGATTTTAGAGAAATAGATCAAGTATTTGTTCCGAGTGAAAAAAGTGAAAATCATATAAATGTTGGATCATGTAACGGTGATTTTGAATTAGAAGAAATAGTTAAAAATACAAATAATAAAGTTAAAAAATTTTTAAACATTAATGAAAGTGGTTTTGATAAAATTTCAGTTTTATGTTCAAAAGACTTAGAGAAGAAAAACATATGGCTGTTACCAAATACTATATCAGAGGGTAAAACTAAATCTTTTATAGATTTTCAAAATGATTCGACAGCGAAAGATATAAAGTTAGCACTTAGAGAAGGTTTTAAATCAATAGAACATGTAAAGAGATATACAACAACTGGAATGGCAACAGATCAAGGTAAATTATCGAATATGCATGCTCTGGGAATTATTGCTGACACAGCTGGAGTAAAAATGGGTACTTTAGGTACAACTACTTTTAGACCACCATTTACACCATTAACTTTTGGAGCAATTGTAGGAAGAAGTGTTGGAAAATTTTTTGATGTTGTGAGAAAAACCTCAATTCATGAATGGCACGTTCAAAATAATGCAAAGTTTGAAAACGTTGGGCAATGGAAAAGACCATGGTACTACCCTATTAATAATGAAAATCTTCATGAAGCAGTTCAAAGAGAAAGTAAAACTGCAAGAGATAGTGCTGGAATTTTAGATGCTTCTACATTAGGAAAAATAGATATTCAGGGATCTGATGCTTCTGAATTTTTAAATAGAGTTTATACAAATGCATGGTCAAAATTAGGAATTGGGAAATGCCGATATGGTTTAATGTTAAATGAAGATGGCATGGTTTATGATGATGGTGTAACCACAAGATTGGGTGAAAATCATTATTTAATGACAACAACTACTGGTGGTGCAGCAAATGTGCTTTCTAAGCTTGAAGATTATTTACAAACAGAATGGCCAGAATTAGATGTTTACTTAACGTCTGTTACTGATCACTATTCTACAGCGAGTATTTGTGGTCCAAATTCAAAAAAAATATTGAAAAAATTATTTCCTAATAAAGATTTTAGTGATGAAGCCTTTCCTCACATGTCTTACCAAGACGCAATAATTGACAAAATTGAATGTAGAATAATGAGAATAAGTTTCACAGGAGAGCTTAGTTATGAAATTAATATAGAGTCAAAATATGGTAAATCATTGTGGGAAAACTGTATCAAGGCAGGAGAAGAATACAAAATTACTCCTTATGGAACAGAAACAATGCATTTATTAAGGGCCGAAAAGGGATTTATTATTGTTGGTCAAGACACAGATGGAACTATGACTCCAATTGATCTTCAGATGGATTGGATAGTAAGTAAAAAAAAATATGACTTTATAGGTAAAAGATCACTTTATAGAAGTGATACAATAAGAGAGGATAGAAAACAGCTTGTTGGATTACTTACAGATGACCCCAATGAAATATTAGAAGAAGGTGCTCAGATAGTTTCTGAATTAGATAAGAAACCTGTCGAAATGATTGGACATGTAACATCGAGTTACTTTAGCCCTAATTTAAATAAATCGATCGCACTAGCAGTTGTAAAAGGTGGAAAAAAGATGAAAGGTCAAAAACTTTTTGTTCCTATGGAAAACAAAAATATCAATGTAACAGTTTCAGATTTTATTTTTTTAGATAAAGAAAACAAGAGGATCAATGCTTAATCCAGAATATCCTGACTTTGAAAAAAAATCGTTAGATGATCTTGATTTAACGTTATCTGAACCAATTAAAAAAATAAATATTAGAGGAAAAAAAAAGGAATTTTTTACAAAAGTTGGAAAGATTTTATCAATTATCTTACCAATTGAACCAAATACTAGTTCATCAAATCAGCAATTTAATGCTCTTTGGCTAAGTCCAGATGAATGGTTAGTATATTTTAATGAAGAGAATAACAATGTTTACAATAATCTTTTTAACGAAATTTCTAGATTAAATTTTGGCTCAATAGTTGATGTTTCTAATCAATGGATATGTATTAATATAAAGGGCAAAAAGACTTTTGATTTACTTTCATCAGGTTCTCCTTTTAACTTTAATAATTTTAAAAATACTAAAAACTCTGTAACACAAACATTGCTAAATCATACAGATGTAATTATTCATCATACTGAAATAAATGAAATAAATCTTTTTGTGAGAAGATCATTCTCAGAAGATTTATGGTTGTGGATTAAGGATAGCGCTAGGTTTATCTAATTTTTTTTTTATATAATAACTTACATAACTAAATAATAGTATCGAAAGCGTCCATTGAAAAATAAACCACAACCAAAAGAAACTATCAAAATCTGCAGATAGATATTTGGCTAAATAAAAAACACATATTGGAACAAGAACATTTCGTAACATATTATTTATCATTGCATAATTAGATTTTTTTAATCCCATAAAAAAACCATTTGATAAAAAGAAAATTGGATATGCGGGTAAAATAAATGCTGCAATTTTTAAGTATCTACGTCCATATTCTAAAACAGTTTCATCATTAGAGAAAAGCCTTGGTATTATATCTGCTGTGAAATAAACTAATATTCCAGAAAAAATCATTAATAAAAGACCATATTTAACAGATACAAAATAAGTCTCTTTCACTCTCTCGAAGTGATTAGCGCCATAATTTTGAGCTATTATTGAGATAATTGCCGTATTAATCCCTAATATAGGAAGTAAAACAACTTGCTCTATTCTCGTAGCAGCACCATAACCAGCTACTGCCAATTCACTAGTTTGACCAACATAAGTAAATATAAAAGTAGCAGCAACTGCATATCCACATATAGCAATTGATATTGGCATTGATTGAAAAAATATATTTTTTAAAAATGTTAATTTAATTATAAAAAATTCCTTGGTAATTTTTTTTACTCTTGGATTTTGTAAAACTTTATATAGAATAATTGTGAATGCTATAAATTGGGCTATAATTGTTGATAGACCTATCCCCATCATACCAAAAGCAGGAATGAATAGAAAACCAAATATTAGTACTGGATTTAAAATTATATTTAGAAGAAAACTTAAAACCAAAACATTTCTGTATGTTTTAGTATCTCCTTCTGCATGTAATAAAGAGTTAAGTGATACAACAAGGAAAAAAAGAAATGATCCATAAAACATAATATTTGTATATTGTAGCCCTAAATTTGTAATTTCTTCAGTCGAACCCATTATGTTAAAAACTCTTTCAGCAAAATATAAACCTATGCCTGTAATAAAAACTGATATGATCAGTCCATAGATAATAATGTGGGTAAAATAATAAGAGATATTTTTTTCATTTTTTTCTCCAATACTATTACCTATTAATGAGGTTCCCCCAACTGTTACTCCAATAGATGTTGCTACAATTATAAAATAGATTGGAAATGATTTACTGAGAGCCGAAAGTGCTTCCGGTGAGATTAATCCTGAATAAAAAGTATCAACAATATTGTATAAAGTTTGAAAAAGTGTACCTACACTTGCTGGTATTGCAAGTTTTCTAACAAGTAAAGGTATATTTTCTTTTAGCAAATCCATAAAGTTATATTTAAATTAATATTCTTTTTTAAAGATATGTCTCTTGCTATTTTTTTTTGCAAGTATTATTTGTTTTTGTCTCATTGCAAATCTTGATTTTTGATCATCTGTTAAGTGATCGTGACATTTTGGACAATGGATACCTTCCAAATATTTAGCAGATTTTTTTTCTTTAACAGAAAGAGGTTTTCTGCATCCACTACAAACTGAATAACTGCCCTGCTTTAAACCATGTTTTATTGAAACTCTATTGTCAAAAACAAAACATTCACCACTCCATTGACTATTTTTTTTGTCAATATTATTAAGATAATTAATAATTCCACCTTTTAAAACATATACATTTTTAAAACCTTTTTTTTTCAAATAAATATTTGCTTTTTCACATCTGATACCACCAGTGCAAAACATTGCTATTTTTTCACTTTTTTTAAATTGATTTAAATATTTAGGAAATTGACGAAAGTTTTCTACATTTGGATTTAAAGATTTTTTAAAAGTTCCCACATCGTACTCAAAAGATTTCCGTGCATCTATCAAAACCGTATCATTTTTTTTAATTATTTTATTCCATTCTCTTGGATTAAGGTTGTTCTTAGGAAATTTGTAGTTTCTAACTTTAAAACCCATTGGAACAACTTCCTTTTTAATTTTAACTTTTGGTTTATGAAATGGATTAAATTTACTATTAGAATTATTTTCTGAATTATATTTTTTAATAGATAATATTTTTTTTAAAAGTTTATTAAATTTTAAAAGGTTATTATTTTTGGCTGAAATTGTTCCATTTACACCCTCTGATGAAATAATTATTGTTCCACTAATACCATAACCTTTTAGATTATTCTCTAACTTTTTTTTTAATTTTTTTAGATTACTAATTTTTTTAAATTTATAAAAACCAAAAATATTAAACATTATAAAACTCTACAAACAGTCATTCCATCTCCCAATGGGATGATTATTTGTTCTACCTTTTCATCATTTGAAATATATTCATTTAATTCTCTTATATTTAATGTAAATTTATCCATTTTATCTTCATCTACGACTTCACCATGCCATAAAACATTATCAATGATGATTAAACCACCCTTATTTATTATCTTAAATGATTTTTCATAATATTCTTTATAGTTGAGTTTATCAGCATCAATAAAAACCATATCATATTTTTGATTTTTTAATTCATCTAAACTATCTAGTGCAGGTTTTACAATCATTTGAATTTTTTTATCTTGTTTAGCTTTCTTAAAAAAACTTACTGCAATCTTGCTTGTCTCTTTGTCTTTATCAAGTGTTGTAAGTTTTCCATCATCAGGAAGGGCAAGAGCAATAGAAAGTGCACTTAAACCAGTAAAAGTTCCAATTTCAAGCACATTTTTTATATTAGATATTTTTATAATTAAATGGAGAAAATGACATTGAGATATTGCTACTTGCATTCTCTTTTCATTTCCAAGTGTATTATTATAATCTATGATTTCTTTTTGAACTGGGCTTAGTTTAAAACTAAAATTATTAATATATTTTTCAATTTTTTCAGAAATTTCAATGTTATTACCCATCTATTTTAATTATATAATGAATATATGTTCGTTAAAATTAAAGTTTCTTCTTTAATATTTCGTTAATTAATTGAGGGTTAGCCTTTCCACCAGAAGCTTTCATTGCTTGCCCCACAAAGAAACCAAATAACTTTTCTTTTCCTTGTTTATATTCAATGGCTTTTTCTCTGTTTTCGTTGATAATTTTATCAATTAATGCCTCTAGTGCTTTTGGATCGCTTTGTTGCTTTAACCCCTTTTCCTCAACAATTATTTGAGGATCTAAGTCGCCATCCAACATTAATTCAAATATTGTTTTAGCAATTTTACCTGAGATCGTTCCATTTTTAATTAAATTAATCAATTTCGCTAAATTTTTTGCACTTATTGGACTTTGATTAATTTCAATATTTTTATTATTTAAAACAGCAAATAATTCACCTGTAATCCAATTTACGGCAAGTTTCATGTCGCGGTTTTTGCCCATTTTAGCAACAACTTCTTCAAAATATTTTGCTGTATCAATATCAGAGACTAATATTGTTGCTTCATAAGGTGAAACTTTAAACTCATCAATAAACCTTTTCTTTTTGTCATCTGGTAATTCAGGGATTTCAGATTTAAGATGATCAATAAATTCATCCGTAACTTCTAATGGAAGTAAATCAGGATCTGGAAAGTATCTATAATCATGAGCATCTTCTTTTGATCTCATTGACCTTGTTTCATTTTTTTTTGTATCAAATAGTCTTGTTTCTTGATTAATTTCTTCACCTTCTTCTATTAAATCAACTTGTCTATTTGCTTCATAAATAATTGCCATTTGCATGAACTTTATAGAATTAACATTTTTTATTTCACATCTTGTTCCTAAATCTGTTGAGCCTTTTATTCTTACGGACACATTAACATCAGCTCTCAATGATCCCTCTTGCATGTTACCATCACAAGTTCCTAAATATCTCATAATAGATCTAAGTTTTTTTATATAAGCATTGACTTCATCTGGTGATCTTAAATCAGGCTTACTAACAATCTCCATTAAAGCTACACCCGATCTATTTAGATCAACTAGTGTGTTACTCGGATCAACATCATGAATACTTTTTCCCGCATCCTGCTCTAAATGTAATCTTTCTATTCCAACTTGTTTTTGACCTTCAGGCATATCCAAAATAACATTTCCCTCACCCACAATTGGATATTTATATTGTGAAATTTGATATCCCTGAGGTAAATCAGCATAAAAATAATTCTTTCTATCAAAAACTGACTTATTATTGATCTTAGCTTTTAAACCAATACCAGTTTTTATAGCTTGTTTAATACAATATTCATTAATTACTGGAAGCATTCCTGGAAATGCTGCATCAACTAAACTTACTTGAGTGTTAGGTTCAGCACCAAATTTCGTAGAAGAAGATGAAAAAAGTTTTGAATTTGATGTTACTTGAGCATGAACTTCAAGTCCTATAACAACTTCATAAACATTATCATTTCGCTCAATTAAATATTCTGAATTATTTTTAGACATTATTCCATCCACCAATCAGTTATATTATTTTTATAATTGATTTTTTCCTCCATTGAATAAGCAATATTTAAAACTGTTTGTTCATCAAACGGTTTACCTATTATTTGTAAACCTAATGGATAATTATTTTTATCTGTACCTGCTGGTATTGAAATTCCTGGTAAACCTGCAAGATTTACTGGGACAGTAAATATATCATTTAAATACATTGAAACTGGATCATTAGATTTTTCTCCAATTTTAAATGCAGAACTAGGTGTTGAAGGTGTCAAAATAGCATCGACTTTATTATAAGCTTGATCAAAATCTTGTTTAATTAATTGTCTAACCTTTTGAGCTTTAAGATAGTAAGCATCATAATATCCAGAAGATAAAACATAGGTGCCTATCATTATCCGTCTCTTAACTTCTTCACCAAAACCTTCTGATCTAGTTTTTTCATACATATCAATCAAACTTTCCCCGGAAGATCTTAAACCATATTTAACACCATCATATCTTGCTAAATTAGATGAAGCTTCTGCTGGTGCTACAATGTAATAAGTGGGCAATGCATAACTTGTGTGAGGTAATGAAATGTCAATTATTTCGGCTCCACAATCTTTTGCATATTCAATACCTTTTTTCCAAAGACTCTCAATTTCACCTGGCATCCCATCAACTCTGTATTCTTTTGGGATTCCAATTTTTATACCTTTGATATTTCTAGTTAAATCTGATGAATAATTATTTCTTTTAAAATCAATTGAGGTTGAATCTTTATTATCAAATGATGAGATCACTTCTAAAAGAATGGAGCTATCTTTGACATCTTTACTCATAGGACCTGCTTGGTCTAGAGACGATGCGAAAGCAACAATGCCATATCGAGAACAACTTCCATAGGTAGGTTTTAAGCCTACGGTTCCGGTAAAAGAGGCAGGCTGCCTAATAGATCCACCAGTATCAGTGCCTATTGTTACAGGTGTTAAATTTGCTGCTATAGCGGATGAAGAACCACCAGATGATCCACCTGGAACTAAATCTTTTGCAATTGGGTTTTGAACATTACCAAAAAAACTTGTTTCATTTGATGAGCCCATTGCAAATTCATCACAATTAAGTTTGCCAAGCAAAATACCACCTTCATTCCATATATTTTGTGTTACAGTAGATTCATAGCTGGGGACAAAATTATTTAAGATATTGCTTCCAGCTGTTGTTCTTACTTCATTTGTACAAAATAGATCTTTTACAGCAATTGGAATGCCCGGAAGTTTTAAATCAAAATTTGGTTTGTTATCAAACTCTTTTGAAAGTTTAAGACAATTTTCAAAATTTTCAGTTACATATACATTTAGTTTTTTTGACTTTTCAGATCTATCAATAAAAGATTTTGCAACTTCATTTGATGATATTTTCTTTTCTTTAATATTTTTAATTAATTCAAAAAGGCTTAAAGATGTTATTTCTGTCATTACTCAACTACTTTCGGAACAACAAAAAAATCATCATTTTTTTCAGGGGAATTTTTAAGAATCTTTTCTCTTATATTATCGCTAGTTATTTTATCTTCTCTGAATCTTAAAGTTGTTTCAGCAATAGAGGTTAATGGTTCAACATTCTCAGTTTTAAGCTCATTTAATTTTTCAATAAATTCAAATATTGAATTCATATCATCTGCCAACTTTTCAGCTTTTTTCTCTTCAAGTGAGATTCTTGCTAATTTTGATATGTGTTTTACAGTTTTAAGATCTATCGTCATATGGTAAAAAATAATGTCGCAAAGTACCACTTAAGTTGAAAATATACAATATGATCACAATTAATGAATTCAAAAACAAATTATCAAGTGGTTCAAGATTATTGGGTATAGATTTAGGCACAAAAAGGATTGGAATAGCAATAAGTGATTATAATCAAAAGATTGCCACTCCCCTTCAGACCTTAGGTAAATCTAAACAAGGTAAATTGATTGATGATCTTGAAAGTATCATTGCAGAATATGACATCAAAGGAATTATTATAGGTAATCCAATAAATATGGATGGCACCTACGGAAAATCTTCACAATCAGCAAAAGATATAGCAATCAATATTTCAAATCAAATTGATATTCCTGTGTCTTTGTGGGATGAAAGATTATCTACTGTTGGTGCTTTCAATTTATCAAGCGAATTAGATATAAATGTCAGTAAAAGAGAGAAAGATATTGATAAGTTTGCAGCTGCTTTTATTTTACAAGGCGCTTTAGATTTTATTCAAAATTAATGGTTGCATAGTTAATACTATATAGTTATAGAGTTAATTTTAATGGCAGCTAAATCAAAAAAAGCTATTAAAATATCTCAAAAACATTTGTTAGGTATCCAGGATTTATCTGTTAGCGATGTTACCACTATCTTGAATGAAGCTTCTAAATTCATAGAATTAAATAAAAGCAAAAACAAAAAAATTGATATTTTAAAAGGAAAAACTCAAATAAACTTATTTTTTGAGCCATCAACTAGAACACAGAGCTCTTTCGAATTAGCAGGAAAAAGATTGGGTGCAGATGTAATGTCAATGAATATTACAAATTCAGCAATCAAAAAAGGTGAAACGTTAATAGATACTGCTATGACCTTAAACGCAATGCACCCAGACATTATTGTAATAAGACACCAAGACTCAGGGGCTTGTAATCTTCTATCTCAAAAAGTTAATTGTGCAGTACTAAACGCAGGTGATGGTAGAAGAGAACATCCAACTCAGGCATTATTGGATGCTTTAACAATTATAAATAGAAGAAAGAAAATAGAAGGTCTTAAAATTGCAATATGTGGGGATATACTACATTCAAGAGTAGCAAGATCAAATATTTACCTTCTAAACATGTTGGGTGCAGAAGTAAATATCGTGGCCCCTAGCAATTTGATGCCGAATGAAATTGAAAAATTTGGTGTAAATATTTTTTCTGATATGAAAAAAGGCGTTAAAGATTGCGACATAGTAATGATGTTAAGATTACAAAATGAAAGAATGACTAGCTCATTTCTATCATCCAACAGAGAATACTATGAGTATTACGGCCTAACACCTGATAAAATTCAATATGCTAAAGAGGATGCTTTAATAATGCATCCAGGACCAATGAATAGAGGAATTGAAATTGATACAAACTTAGCAGACGATATAAATAAAAGTGTAATAAAAGAACAAGTTGAATTAGGTGTGGCCGTAAGAATGGCCTGCTTAAAGATTTTTTGTGAATAAATGAAAAAAAAATACTTTATAAACGCAAATATAATTGATCCTCATAACTCTTTGAAAGAAATTGGAGGAATAATAATTGGAGAAAATGGAAAAATTGAAGCTGTCGGAAAAAAAGTAAATACCAATAACATTCCATCTAGAGAAAAAGTAATAGATTTAAATGGAAAATACATATTTCCAGGGATTGTAGATATGCGAGTTTTTGTTGGTGAACCAGGATATGAGTATAAGGAGAATTTTAGAACCCTCAGTGAAGCTGCTTTATCAGGTGGCGTAACATCAGTTGTTACAATGCCTAATACAAACCCAGTAATTGATAATGTTTCAATAGTTGATTTTCTTAAAAGAAGAGGAAGAGATAAGTCAAAAATTAATATTTATCCAACGGCTGCATTAACACTAAAAGCAGAAGGAGAAAATATGACTGAATTTGGTTTATTACAGAGTAAAGGAATAATTGGTTTTACAGATGGAGTAAAAACAATTCAAAATCCTAGAATTATGAATAGGATTATGAATTCAGCATCAGATTTAAAATCACTAATAATACAACATGCTGAAGATGCAGAATTGTCAAAAAATGGAATGATTAATGATGGCATTATAGCAACAAAACTCGGTCTCCAAGGAATTCCAATAAGTGCTGAATTGTTAATTATAGAAAGAGACTTAACATTGTTAGAATATAATAGTTGTAGGTATCATATTTCTCAGATTTCATCTGCAAACTCAGTAGATATAATCAGAGAAAGAAAAAATAAAGTAAATTTCAGCTGTGGTGTTTCTATAAACAATTTATCATTAAATGAAAACGACATTGGTGATTTCAAAACTTTTTTAAAATTATCACCTCCTTTGAGAACAGAAACTGATAGAAACGCTCTAGTTCAGGGATTAAATGATGAAACAATTGATGTTATTGTTTCTGATCATAAACCAGAAGATGAAGAAAATAAAAGATTAACTTTTGCTCAAGCGGAAACTGGCGCATCTGGAATTGAAACTTTATTGCCCTTGAGCTTAGAATTATATCATAATGGATCGGTTGATTTGGAAACTATAATAAAAGCTTTAACATCAAAACCTGCAGAAATACTTAAAATAAATAAAGGTAACTTATCGACAGGAAATGATGCTGATTTTTGTATTGTAGATTTAAATAAACCTTGGGTTGTTAGAAAAGATAAACTGATATCAAAGTCAAAAAATACGCCTATTGAAGACAAAAAACTTCAAGGTAAAGTAATAAGTACATTTGTTAATGGTGAAGAATTATTTAAATCTGAATAATGGATTATATTATAACAGCTTTGGTATCTTATCTATTTGGCTCTATACCTTTTGGATATCTATTGACAAGAATTTTACTTAAAAAGGATATTAGAAATGTAGGATCAGGAAATATAGGTGCCACAAATGTTTTAAGAACTGGCAATAAGTCATTGGGTTATTTAACACTTGTTTTAGATATAGCAAAAGCTGTTGTGCCTGTTATATATATAAAATTCAATTATCCTGATTTAGTTTATATATCTGCACTTTGTGCATTTTTAGGACATTTATTCCCTGTTTGGCTAAAATTTAAAGGTGGCAAAGGTGTAGCAACATTTGTTGGAATTTTGATTTCAATAAATATTTATTATGCATTAGTTTTTGGAACTATTTGGATTTTAACATTTTTAATATCAAAATATTCGTCTCTATCATCTTTATTTGCTTCTATTTCAATACCTTTATACTTATTAATCATTAATAAAGGTAACATAATTTTTTTCATTATTATGTTTGTTTTAATTTTTTATACACATAGGCAAAATATAAAAAGATTAATAAACAAAGAAGAAAGCAAGAGTAAAATTTATTAATTTGACAGATTAATAGTTATAAGTAGTTTGACTAATTATGAATCTTGTAATTGTTGAAAGTCCTGCAAAAGCTAAAACTATAAATAAATATTTAGGTTCAAATTACACTGTTTTAGCAAGTTATGGTCATATTAGAGATCTTCCTTCAAAAAATGGTTCTGTCGATCCAGAAAATTCTTTTAAAATGATTTGGGAAGTAGATAGTTTCTCAAAAAAATATTTAAAAGAAATTACCGATACAGCTAAAAATTCTGAAAAGATTATTTTAGCTACTGACCCAGATCGAGAAGGTGAAGCAATTGCTTGGCATGTCAAAGAGTTTTTAAATGAAAAAAAACTTCTTAAAGATAAAAAGGTAGAACGTGTGGTTTTTAATGAAATAACTAAAAAAGCTGTAACAAATGGTATAGACAATCCAAGAAATATAGAAAATGAACTTGTTAACGCTTATATGGCAAGAAGAGCGCTTGATTATTTAGTAGGTTTTAACATATCGCCAATTTTATGGACAAAATTACCAGGATCTAAATCAGCAGGAAGAGTTCAATCTGTTGCTCTTAGATTGCTAACAGAGAGGGAACACGAAATAGAAGTTTTTAAACCAGAAGAATATTGGACACTAAACTTATATTTCTTAACGAAAGAAAATTTGGAAATAAAAACATCTATTACTCAACTAGATGGTAAAAAAATTGAAAAATTCTCATTTAAAAATAAAGAAAATATTAATAATGCTTTAGATTTAGTTAAAAATAAAAAATATAATATTACAGATATTATATCTAAAATTTATACAAGAAACCCTTCTGGTCCTTTTACTACCTCTACTTTACAACAAACATCGTCAAGCAAATTGGGTTTTGGAGCATCTAGAACAATGCAAATTGCCCAAAGACTGTATCAAGGTATAGATATTGATGGTGAAACTGTTGGTTTAATTACTTATATGCGTACAGATGGGACTAATATATCAAAGGATGCTGTGGCTTCTTTTAGAAATTTCATTACTCAAAATTATGGTGAAACATACTTACCACCCTCGCCATTAAATTATTCAGGCAAAAAGGCAAAAAACGCACAAGAAGCTCATGAAGCTATCAGACCAACAGAAATTGGTAGAGTCCCTGAAGATATTAAAAAATATTTAAGCACAGATCAATACAAACTTTACAACTTAATATGGTCAAGATCATTATCCTCACAAATGGAGTCAGCAAAATTTGATAG
>CACDRY010000009.1 GCA_902555275.1 uncultured Pelagibacteraceae bacterium | reverse complement strand
CTTGACGATATTTATTTGAAATATCTTTAAGATCATCGGGTATATCTAATAATTCCCAAGCAGCACCTAAATCTTCGTTTTTCCATACCACTGCTTTCATTTTTATTAAATCCACAACTCCTTTTAATGAAGCTTCTATTCCAATTGGTACTTGCATCACTAAAGGTTTGGCACCTAATCTATCTTTAATCATTCCAACGCATCTAAAAAAATCTGCACCTGTTCTATCCAATTTATTTACAAAGCATATTCTAGGAACCTTATATTTATCTGCTTGTCTCCAGACTGTCTCAGATTGGGGTTCTACTCCTGCAACTCCGTCAAAGACAGCAACAGCTCCATCGAGGACCTTTAGAGATCTCTCAACTTCGATTGTAAAATCTACATGACCTGGTGTATCTATTATATTTATTCTGTGGTCGTTCCAAAAACAAGTTGTTGCTGCTGAAGTGATTGTTATACCTCTTTCCTGTTCTTGCTCCATCCAGTCCATAGTTGCAGCACCATCGTGAACTTCACCAATTTTATGACTTTTCCCAGTATAGTAAAGAATTCTTTCAGTAGTTGTAGTTTTACCAGCATCTATATGAGCCATAATTCCAATATTTCTATATTTGTCTAATGTATGAGTTCTCGACATATTAATTTACCATCTAAAGTGGGCGAAAGCTTTATTTGACTCTGCCATCTTGTGTGTATCTTCTTTTTTTTTTATAGCTGATCCTCTATTTTGATAAGCATCATATATTTCATTAAAAATTTTATCAGACATTTTTTTATCTTTTCTTTTTCTTGAAGCGTCGACCAACCATCTTAAGGCTAAAGCTTGGGATCTTTTAGATTTAACTTCAACAGGAACTTGGTATGTGGCTCCTCCTACTCTTCTTGATCTTACTTCAACAGTAGGTTTGATATTGTTAATTGCATCATTAAATACTGTTAAGGGTTCATCTTTTGACTTACTTTTAATTTTGTCGATTGCATCGTAAATTATTTTTTCAGCAACTGTCTTTTTTCCATCATACATAATAGAGTTTATTAGTTTTGGAATTATTGTTGATTTATATTTTGGATCGATTACTGGTAATTTTTTTGGAGCTTTTCTTTTCCTTGACATTTTTATTTACCTTTTTTAGTTCCGTAAAGTGAACGTCTTTGTTTTCTATTTGCTACTCGTCTGTACAAATCATTCAAATCCGATGTAGCAAATCGACCACCATCTAAAGGGACAAGGGGTCTTAATTCAGGTGGTATAACTGGTACAGTTGTTAATATCATCCATTCAGGCTTGTTTCCTGTTTCTATAAATGACTCAATTAATTTTAATCTTTTAATTGATCTTTCCTCATTAACTTTTGACTTTGTCTCTTTAATATTTTTAATTAAGAGATCTCTTTCCTCTTCTAGATTTATTGATTTAAGAATTTCTAGTATAGCTTCAGCACCTATACCTGCAGTAAATGCCTCCTCACCATAATCATCTTGATATTTTATTAATTCTTCCTCTCCTAATAATTGATTTTTCTTTAAACCAGTTAAACCTGGCTCAATAACTATAAAACTTTCAAAATATAAAACTCTTTCTACTTCTTTTAGTTTCATATCAATTACCAATGAAATTCTGCTTGGTAAAGATTTCAAAAACCAAATATGGGCAACTGGGGTTGCTAAATTTATATGACCCATTCTTTCTCTTCTCACGTTTGATTTTGTTACCTCTACTCCACATTTTTCACATATTATTCCTCTAAATTTCATTCTCTTATATTTTCCACATAGACACTCATAATCTTTTATTGGTCCAAATATTCTTGCGCAAAAGAGGCCATCTTTTTCAGGTCTAAACGTTCTGTAATTGATTGTTTCAGGTTTTTTTATTTCACCAAACGTCCAAGACTTTATTTTCTCAGGACTTGCTAAAGTTATCTTTATACTATTGAAGTTCTGAGCTTCAGATATTTCTGAAGATTTGAAAAGGTCCGATAATTCTTTACTCATATTAATTAATTTAACTCCACATTAAGGGCTAGTGATTTTATTTCTTTTACCAATACATTAAATGATTCTGGTATACCAGATTCAAAATTTTCCTCACCTTTTACTATTGTCTCATAAACTTTGACTCTCCCGGCAACATCATCCGATTTAACAGTCAGTATTTCTTGAAGTGTATAAGATGCTCCGTACGCTTCCAAAGCCCATACTTCCATTTCCCCAAACCTTTGTCCGCCTAACTGTGCCTTTCCACCTAGTGGTTGCTGTGTAACTAAACTATAGGGCCCTGTTGATCTTGCATGTATTTTATCTTCAACTAGATGATGTAATTTAAGCATGTAAATAATTCCAACTGTTACAGGTCGATCAAATTTTTCTCCAGTTCTACCATCCCATAAATCTGTCTGTCCTGAATTTGGTAGTTGAGCTAAATCTAGCATATTCGTAACATCTTTTTCCTTTGCTCCATCAAAAACTGGCGTTGAAATTGGAACTCCATTTTGGATATTTTGGCACAAATCTTTAAATTCTGTTGTTGAAAGTTTTTCTATATTCTCTTCAAAAAATTGTTGTCCATAGACTGATTTTAAAAATTTTGAAATTTTTTCTTCTTTTTCAATTTTTTTTTGATTTTTATTTATTAAATCTGTTAATTGTTCTCCTAGCTCTTTACATGACCAACCTAGATGAGTTTCAAGTATTTGACCTACATTCATTCTACTTGGCACTCCCAGGGGATTTAATACTATATCAACTGGCTTTCCATTCTCCCTATATGGCATATCCTCAACTGGAACTATTTTGCTTACTACGCCCTTATTACCGTGTCTTCCTGACATTTTATCACCTGGTCTTAATCTTCTCTTAATAGCAACAAATACTTTTACCATTTTCATAACACTTGGCAAAAGGTCATCTCCTTGTCTTATTTTAAGAACTTTATCTTCAAATCTCTCTTGAATATCATTTTTAGCATTCTCATATTGAGATCTCAATTGAAGTAACGTTTCATTTTTTTTAACATCTTCTACATTAATTTTAAATAAATCTGAAACTAGTAAGTCAAAAATAATTTGCTCGTTAAGTCCTGTCCCAACTTCATAAGTTTTTATTTTTTTTGTTAATTTGGAATTTGCTAAAATTGATGTTGCTCTTTGTTTAATGCTTCTCTCTAAAATATCTTCCTCAACTATCTTGTCTTGTTGCACACTCTCAATTTCTGCTCTCTCGATTGTGATGGACCTCTCGTCTTTCTCAATACCATGTCTATTAAAAACCCTCACGTCGACGACTATTCCTCCACTCCCACTCGGCATTTTTAAAGATGTATCTGTAACATCTATGGCTTTTTCACCAAATATTGATCTTAAAAGTTTCTCCTCAGGTCCTGATGCTGAATCTCCTTTTGGAGTAACTTTTCCTACTAAAATATCACCTGGCTTTACCTCTGCCCCTATATAAACAATTCCAGACTCATCTAAGTTTTTAAGAGATTCCTCATTTATATTTGGGATATCCCTAGTTATATCTTCCTCACCAAGTTTAGTATCCCTTGCCATAACTTCATACTCTTCAATATGTATTGATGTAAAAACGTCGTCTGTTACACATCTTTCTGAAATTAGTATAGAGTCTTCAAAATTGTATCCCTGCCAAGGCATAAAAGCGACTGTAACATTTTTCCCTAAAGCAAGTTCTCCTGTTTTAGTTGATGGACCATCTGCGATTATATCACCAGATTTTACTTGGTCACCAACCCTAACTAATGGCTTCTGGTTTATGCATGTATTTTGGTTTGATCTTTTAAATTTTTGAAGATTATAAATATCTACTCCAGACTTAGAATAGTCTTTTTCATTTGATGCTTTAATTACAATTCTCTTTCCATCAATTTTATCAACAGTTCCATCCCTTTTTGCAACTATAGTAACGCCTGAGTCTAAAGCAACATCGCTTTCAATTCCTGTACCAACAAGAGGTGCCTCTGGTTTAAGAAGTGGTACCGCTTGTCTCATCATATTAGAACCCATTAAAGCTCTGTTAGCGTCATCATTTTCTAAAAATGGTATTAATGATGCAGCAACAGAAACTAGTTGTTTTGGAGAAACATCAATGTAATCTATATTTTCAGGTTTAGATAAAATAAAATCTAAATTTGCTCTACTTGAAATTAATTCTTCAGTAAATTTTCCGTTCTTATCAAGTACTGAATTAGCCTGAGCTATTGTAAATTTTGTTTCTTCCATAGCTGACAGATATTCAATTTTGTCTTGAACAATTCCATTTTCAACTTTTTTATATGGACTTTCAATAAAACCATATTTATTAATTTTTGAGTACGTCGAAAGACTATTTATCAATCCAATATTTGGTCCTTCTGGAGTTTCGATAGGGCAAATACGACCGTAATGAGTAGGATGAACATCTCTCACTTCAAAACCTGCTCTTTCCCTTGTTAATCCTCCAGGACCTAATGCTGATACTCTTCTTTTATGAGTTATTTCAGACAATGGATTTGTTTGATCCATAAATTGAGATAGTTGAGATGTTGCAAAAAAATCTTTTAGTGAAATTGTTAATGGTTTTGCATTGATTAAATCTTGTGGCATAGCCGATTCAACGTCTAAGGTCGTCATCTTTTCTTTAATTGCTCTCTCCATTCTATAGACACCTATTCTTGCTTGATTCTCAACAAGCTCTCCTACAGATCTTACTCTTCTATTACCTAAATGATCTATATCATCGACCTCATCTTTACCGTCTCTCAAATCTAACATCTTTTTGACAATTGCTAAAATGTCATCATTTCTCAAAATTGTAATTTTGTCTGAACAATTTAAATCCAATCTTGAATTCATTTTAACTCTTCCGACATCTGATAGGTCATATCTATCAGAACTAAAAAATAAATTATTGAATATTTGAGTTGCAATTTCGATAGTAGGAGGTTCGCCTGGTCTTAGAATTTTATAAATTTCTGTAATTGCATCATTTTTGTTCTCATTCTTATCATTAAGAATTGTGTTTAATAAATATGGTCCTTTTGATATAGAATTAGTCCTTGATATATTTATTGAATTAATATTTTCATCTATAATCTTCTGTATTATTGTCTCGTTTAGTTCTGTTCCTATTTTGAATGTCTCTTCACCAATTCTAATATCTTCATGCAAAAATTTTCCATACAATGCCTCATTTGTAACTAAAATGTCTTTTAATCCTTCATTCTGAAGTTTTTTTGCGGTTAAAAAATTGATCTGGGCACCTTTCTCAACTAATGTTTTGTTATTTTTAGCATCAATAATTTCTTCTGAAGTATTTTTAGCTTTATAATTTTCGGGTTCAAACTTTGTTTTCCATTTTTTCTGATTTTTATCATATACAAATAACACTTTGTCATAAAACTCATTAACTATGTCAGATTTAGTGTACCCTAATGCTTGTAAAAGAGTACTAACAAATATTTTTTTTTTTCTATCTATTCTAAAATATAAGAAATCTTTTACATCAAACTCAAAATCTAACCAAGAACCTCGATTAGGTATCACTCTACAATTAAATAATAATTTACCGCTTGCATGAGATTTGCCTCTATCATGATCAAAAAAAACGCCTGGGCTTCTGTGCATTTGATTAACTACAACTCTTTGAACACCATTAGTAATAAAGGTACCACTGTTAGTCATCATGGGAACTTCACCCATATACACTTCTTGCTCTTTTGCAGATAATATATCTTTAGTATTGGTTTCTTGGTCTATTTCATAAACTACTAATCTAAGAGTACATTTAAGAGCAGCCGAATATGTAAGTCCTCTAGTGATACATTCATCAACATCGAATTTTGGTTTTTCAAGCCTATAAGATATGTATTCAAGTGTTGCTTTATCATTTAAATCTTCTATTGGAAAAATACTCTTGAAAACTCTATGAAATCCTTTTATTAAATGTTGTTCAACATTAACTTTAAATTCGGTTAATTCTTTGTAGGAATTTTTTTGTACTTCTATTAAATTTGGTATAGATAAACTTTCTTTTAATTTACCAAAACTTTTTCTTATATTTTTTTTCTCTGTAAATGATAATTGCATATATATTTAATTGCTGAATTATATTTTCAGCAACTTATTTTTTCTCTTGTTTATATTTACTTAAGTTCTACTTTTGCGCCGGCAGCTTCTAATTTACTTTTTATTTCTTCCGCTTCTTTTTTATTAACACCTGATTTGACTTCTTTAGGTGCTCCTTCAACTAAATCTTTTGCTTCTTTTAAACCTAATTCCGTTACTGCTCTAACTTCTTTGATCACATTAATTTTTTTATCTCCAGCAGCCGTTAACATTACAGTAAACTCATCCTTCTCTTCAGCAGGTGAACCAGCAGTAGCTGAAGCAGGTGCAGCAGCAACTGCAGCTGCAGCTGTTACTCCCCATTTTTCTTCTAATTGTTTTGATAGCTCAGCTGCTTCAACAACAGTTAAGCTTGATAAATCTTCTATAATTTTATTTAAGTCAGCCATAATAATATTTTTATCCCTGGTTATTTTTTTGATTTTTCGAGCGCTAAAATAGCGATTTTTGACGCCGGCGCAAGTAAAATACTTGCAATTTTTTGAGCTGGAGATCGCAAAATACCCACTATTTTGGCTCTAGCCTCTTCCAATGATGGTAAAGTTGCTATATTTTCAACCCCAACTACATCTAAAATGTCTTCTCCCATGATTCCACCTAAGATTTTTAAATTTTTATTTTCTTTAGAAAAATTAGTTAAAATTTTTGCTGACGATATTGCGTCTTCCGACATCGCAACAGCTGTAGGTCCTTGAAATAAGTCTGATAATTCTTTGCATCTAGTTTTTTCAAGAGCTAATTTTGTTATTCTATTATTGGTAATTTTAAATCTAACACCATTCTCACGCATTTTTTTTCTTAGATCGTCTAATTGAGAAACAGTCAAGCCTTGATAATGTGTTACTATCACAGCCTCTGTTTTTTCAAATTGACTTGTCATATTTTCGATATATTGTTTCTTTTGACTCTTATTCATCATAATTAAATACTCTTATCCAATTTAATTTTGTAAGATACTCCCATTGTAGATGTAATGAAAGCCTGGCTTACTAAATCGCCTTTAATTGTTAAATTTGATTTTTCTTTTTCCAAAACATCAATTACTGCATTATAGTTTTTAATAAGTTTGTCATCTTCAAAAGATTTTTTTCCAATACTCAAACCAATATTTCCATCTTTGTCATTTCTAATTTCAACTTGGCCAGCTTTTGCTTCTTTAACAGCTTTAGTAATATCATTTGTCACTGTTCCCAACTTTGGATTTGGCATTAATCCCTTTGGACCTAAAACTTTTCCTAATTTTGATAATTTGATCATCATTGACGGAGTACATATAAGTTTTTCAAAATCAAAATCACCGTTTTTAATTTTTTCAATTAAATCATCACCTCCAACTAAATCAGCATTAGCTTTATTTGCATCATCTACTTTATTCTCTTCACAAACTACTGCTACTTTAATAGATTTACCTGTCCCTCCCGGTAAATTTACAATTGTTCTCAAATTAATTTCATTTTTTTTTTGTTTATTATTTATTCTGAAGCTTAAGTCTACACACTCATCAAATTTAGTATTACAATTAGATTTTACTATACTCAAAATTTTTTCAAATTTTTCGGATGGTAAATTTTTGGTATCATTAGGCAATTTTTTATATCTTTTTGATTTCATTACTCTTTAACCTCTATTCCCATAGATCTTGCTGATCCAGCTATTATTTTTGCTGCCTCGTCTAGATCGTGTGCATTTAAATCGTCCATCTTTTTTTCAGCAATTTCCTTGAGCTGTTGTTTAGATATAGTTCCTAGAATATTTCGGCCTGGCTCCTTTGATCCGCTTTTCAATTTCATTGCTTCTTTAATGAAGTGTGATGCTGGTGGTGATTTGATAACAAAATCAAATTTTTTATCTTTATAAACAGTTATTATTACTGGTACAGGTTTGCCAGCAAATGATTTCGTCTTGTCATTAAATGCTTTACAAAACTCCATTATGTTTATTCCTCTTTGTCCAAGGGCAGGACCAACAGGGGGTGCGGGATTTGCTTGACCACCCATTATTTGTAATTTTACATATCCGCTTATTTCTTTTTTTGCCATTAACTAACCTTTTCTACTTGATTGTATTCTAAATCTACTGGTGTAGGTCTTCCAAAAATAGAAACTGAAACTTTTAATCTTAACTTATCTTCATCAATATCCTCTACTAGACCACTAAAAGAAGCGAAAGGTCCATCTATAACTTGAACCTTTTCTCCAACATTATATTCAATACCCGATTTTGGTTGAGCAACTCCATCTTTTATTTGACCTAAAATTTTCTCAATCTCTTTATCTGATACAGGTATTGGTGTTCCTTTTGATCCTAAAAAACCACTAACTTTTTTTAAATTTTTTATCATGTGATAAATATTATTGTCCATCTCGCTTTTAATTAATATATATCCTGGAAAATATTTTTTTTTTCTTTGAACACGCTTACCTCTTTTAACTTCAGTAATATCGTGTGTAGGAACTATTATTTCCTCAATCTTTTCAGATATTTGCGCTTTTTCTGCCTCATCTTTTATTAATTGAGCTACTTTATTTTCAAAACTAGAATGAGACTGAACAATATACCAATTTTTCATTATATACTTACCTTAAGAATAATTTCTAAGAAAAACTTTAGAATTTGGTCTAACAGTAAAAAAAATAAAGATGCCAAAACTGCCATCGCAAAAACCATTAGTGCCCCTTGCACTGTTTCTTTAGCTGTTGGCCAAGTGACTTTAAAAGCTTCTTGTTTTACATCCTGAATAAATTTTAAAGGGTTTTTCATATTTATAAACTAGATTGGCAGGAGCGAAGGGAATCGAACCCCCAACCTCCGGTTTTGGAGACCGGCGCTCTACCAATTGAGCTACACTCCTATTGAGTTTACTCTATAATCTTAGTTACTACTCCAGCTCCTACTGTTCTACCACCTTCTCTAATTGCGAAATTAAGTTTTTCATCCATAGCAATAGGTGTGATTAGTTTTACTGTAAATTTAGCGTCATCGCCTGGCATTACCATCTCAGTGCCTGATGGTAATTCAACTTCGCCTGTTACATCTGTTGTTCTAAAGTAAAATTGAGGTCTATATTTAGTAAAGAATGGAGTATGTCTGCCACCTTCTTCTTTTTTGAGAACATAGGCTTGGGCCTCAAATTTAGTATGTGGCTTAATAGATCCAGGCTTACATAAAACTTGACCCCTTTCAACATCAGTTCTCTCAACACCTCTTAATAAAGCACCAATATTGTCTCCTGCCTCACCTGAGTCCAAAAGTTTTCTGAACATTTCTACACCTGTGCAAACTGATTTTTTAGTTTCTCTAATACCAACTATTTCTATTTCCTCACCAGTTTTAATAACTCCTGACTCTACTCTTCCTGTTACAACAGTTCCTCTTCCAGAAATTGAAAACACATCTTCAACCGGCATTAGAAAATCTTTGTCTTTAGGTCTGTCTGGTTGTGGAATAAATTCGTCAACTGCTTTCATCAATTCCATTATGGAATTTTTTCCAATTTCGTCATCTTTTCCTTCTACTGCAGCTAAAGCAGAACCCTTAACGATTGGAGTTTTGTCTCCAGGAAACTTATAAGATGTTAACAAATCTTTTATTTCTTCCTCAACCAAGTCTATCATTTCTTTATCATCAACCTGATCTACTTTATTTAAATACACAACAATCGCAGGAACTCCAACTTGACGAGCAAGAAGAATGTGTTCTCTTGTTTGTGGCATTGGACCATCTGCTGCATTAACAACTAAAATTGCGCCGTCCATTTGTGCTGCACCTGTAATCATATTTTTCACATAATCTGCGTGACCTGGACAATCCACATGAGCGTAATGTCTGTTTGCAGTTTCATATTCTACGTGCGCTGTTGAAATTGTTATACCTCTCTCTTTCTCCTCTGGAGCTTTATCAATTTGGTCGTAAGCAGTAAATTGTGCTCCACCGGATTCTGCTAAAACTTTTGTTATCGCAGCTGTTAATGTTGTTTTACCATGGTCCACATGGCCAATTGTTCCAATATTACAGTGCGGTTTATTTCTTACAAATTTTTCTTTTGACATTACTTTTTTACCTCATTTTTTCCTTTTTTTAATTTTGGAGCGGGTAAAGGGAATCGAACCCTTACATCCAGCTTGGAAGGCTAGCGTTCTACCATTGAACTACACCCGCATCACCCAAGTATACTCCTAAATTATTTAAATATTTATTGAATGGTGGAGGGGGAAGGATTCGAACCTTCGAAGACCGAAGTCAACGGGTTTACAGCCCGCCCCATTTGACCGCTTTGGTACCCCTCCCTAATAGCAGGGGAAGCGTCCCCTTGTTCAATAAAGCTTTAAACAACATGCGTTTTATATATTTTTATTGTACAAATGCAATACGTGAATTTCAGAAAAAATAGTATAAAAACCCTATAAATTCATAAAATATGACTCAAAAATCATCCTTTTTTATAGCTGGACGACATGCTGTTATTGAAGCATTAAAGAACCCAAAAAGAAGAGTAATTAAAGTTTTCTTAACAGAAGATAGTAAAAAAAATATTCACAAACAAAACCCACATAAAAATTTATTGAAAGATCTTAAAGTTTTTTTCAAAACAAAAAAAGAATTAGATAAATACTGTAGAAGTGAGGATATTTCACATCAGGGATATGTCGCAGAAATAGAACATTTGCAGAATCCAGAACTAAAAGAGTTTATCAGAGATAAAAATAACTTAACATTTGTTTGTTTGGATGAGGTTACAGATCCAAGGAATATAGGTTCTTTAATTAGAAGCGCTGCATCATTTAATATAGACGGACTGATTGTGAAAGAAAGACATTTTCCAAGTGAAAGTAAATTACTATATAAATCTGCAAGTGGTTGTGTTGAACACTTAAATATTTTTCAAGTTTCAAATATAAATACAACTTTAAAATACTTAAGAGAGAAAAATTTTTGGGTTTATGGATTTGCATCGAATTCTAATAAAAATTTTACAGAGGTTAAATGGAATGGAAATAATATTTTACTATTTGGTTCAGAGGGACATGGTCTTAATCGTCATACTGAAAAATATACAGACTTTAGTGTCAGAATTAATATTAATAAAAATATTGAAAGTTTAAATATATCAAATAGTGCAGCAATAGTTTTTCATCATATAAATCAACAGAAATAATTTCTTGATAATATATTAAATGCAGTTACAAAACCCTACATGCCCTTGTAGCTCAGCTGGTAGAGCAATTGATTTGTAATCAATAGGTCCGCGGTTCGAGTCCGTGCGGGGGCACCATCAAAAACTAACTAATCCTTAACAATTCTCATTAATAGAAAGACAGAACGAGTCTGGAACGGAAAACGTACAGAGTATGAAAGTAGAACTTTTTGTAGTGAGTTTGTAGTGAGTTATCTTTTTTACGTTTATAGCGTTCCGCGTTTGTACTCAAAGTTTTCTATTCTGATCATTCTAAACTAAAAGGAAAACAGACAAGGAAAATAATATTATGAAACGTAAGTTAACAGAAGCGACTATTAAATCGCTCAATCCATTAGACAAAAGAAAAATATATCCCGCTGATTATCCTGGCCTGGAGTTATGGATTAATCCTGGCGGCGGCAGAACTTGGTATTTTCAATATCGTGTTAAAGGTAAAAAACACCCTGAAAGATTTCGGGTTGGTAACTATCCTAAAATAACTATCCGTGAAGCTGAACTTAGAGCAAAGAAAATAGATAATGATTTATTTCTAGGTAAAGACCCGAAAGAAAAAGATGTAACAGAAAATGAGAAACTAAACCTGGGTGATGGATTATTAAAATTTTATGATGAGGAATTTAACGAGAGTAGTCCCTACTATTCCAAGGCCACGGTTAAGGGTTTTCGTGCCATGGCAAAAGTTTGGATATTCAGGAAAACTAACGACGGGGATATTGTTCAAAGATTAACTACTGTTAAGGATTTGCAATACATAAAACTTTATAAAATTAGACCAAAAGACGTTGAAGATTTACACAAAGCTATCAGTAAAAGAGCGCCTTATGTTGCTAACAGATTGGTCCAATATTTGAGAATGTTTTGGAATACGTTTGTTAAAACAAAAGATAATCCATTTAGATTGGAAGCTAAAAAACTAAATGCAGAAAAAGAATATTTAGACTTTTTAAGTCCTATTGAACTCAAAAGAGTCTTTGCTGTTGCGTTTCGAAAGGACAAAATAACAGGACGTTTTTTAATGTCCCATTATAACAAATATAAGTTGTCGCTAGTTGCTTGTGCCATGATCTGTATAATGCTTGCAACGGGTCGAAGAACTATAAGCGAGGTTGCGTCCTTAAAATGGGATAATTACAAAGCGGGTTACAAACCTAGTTTTATTTATCAAAAAACAAAAACATCTAAAAAAAATAAAAAGGTTCAATTTAGAATAGGTGCAAAAGCAGTTGAAATATTACAAACTATTCAGCGTGATAAATTCAATAATCCTAATTCTAAATTCTTTTATGACCCTAACGATATAAGAAACGCTTATATTTTTCCGTCTAAAGATTTCGGTAAAAAAATAGGTAAAAAGAAAAAAGGAAAAACACCTTACCTGGTAGATGTACGTAAGACATGGAAGAAACTTTTATTACTTGGTGGAATAGAACGCGATCTAAAATTATATTCTACACGTCATACATTTGCTTCTAATTATTACATTAAGAAAAATGATGTTAAAGGCGGTGCAGATGCCCTGGGCGTTACGGTTCAGGTGTTTAATAAATACTCAAAAATTTTAGAGGACCAGGTTGTTGAGGGAATAGACTCTATTGAGTTTGAGCAAGAAGAACAAACTGATTTGATTAAGGAAGTTAAGTAATTGTCCGTAGTCCTTGCTTCATGTATAAGGGTTATAGGCAAGGATTATGGGTAAAGTTAAAAAGAAAAAATATTCAAAGACAGTTGCGTTTTTAAATAAGTACAATGTGCCTGAACATAAGGCGTTGGCTACATTAAAGATTTACGCTAAACAAGAAACATCACACCTGGTTAGAGTTAGGTCCTGGCCTATGATCTGTTACGATACCCTGAACATGTTAAAGGAATTACCAAAAAATAAAAATAAATCTGATAGCACTATTATTTGGAATTACGTTAACACTAGAGACTATGTTATGATCGCAAAATTGATGGGTCGTAAAACAAATATTTCTCAAGAAAAAAGAGCTAGAAATTTCAAAGACAACATTAAAAAACACAAAAAAAAATATCAAATAAAATAACGTTTACCGCGTACCCTGTTTTTTGATTATTTAATTGTCGACATGTATAGACTTTTAAATGAAAAAAAATTCTAATATCGATAAACCAATCTATGAGAGCAAGAGTCTTAAAGAAAGACTAGCAGATAGAGAAACGTATGAGATGTTATTGGACGATTACCTTGATGGTGTTGACGTCCAAGAGAATGAAAGTCCAACAGAATATTTAAAGCGAAAAGGATTTAAAGGAATACTAGACGAAGATTTAGTTAAGAAAAAAACTAAGAGTATAAAGTTAGCGTCTGAAACTCCCGAAGAAGAAGCTGAAATGATGTTAACCATTGAAGCTAGACAGATAAGAGACGCATTCGAAAGAGCTAGAAAAAAAGGTTATACGGGTAGTTATAAAAACTTTTTAGACTCCGTTAATGTTGATGAGTTAGATAATCGTATTAGATTTTTTAATAGTGGCGGGTCCGTTAAATCAAACGGTAAAGCTAAAGATAAACCATTCACAACAGCAATCGAACAAAAATATAAAATCCTATTATCGGGCGACGAAACCCTGGCAGAAGTTTTGGAAATGATAAAGGACAGGCAAAATTAAGATTAAGTTATGGGCAAACAAAAAGATTTAATTCCTGTATTTGATATCAATAAAAAAGAGCCATTAATACATGACCCTGTTTCAGGAAACTTTATAAATTCTTTTAAAAAAAATGATGTTCCTGTTCGTAAGCCTAACGCAGTACCACCAAAAACCAATACCATTAAAAAGTTTGCTAACGGAAGTAAACCCAAAATAAGACAAGAAGGATTTTATGAAAGGTTAGCTAGATTACATTATGAGTTTGACGGTGGACCTAAGCCTGGACACTACGATAACCCAAATATAATTGATACTGAGAACTATAAACAACCACCAAAAAAATTTGATAACAACGACCCGTCAACATATCCGTCTGATCGTTCACAAAAACAGAAGATGAATAGTTGGGACTCTATTCTGGAAACATCAAAAGGTAATCCCGCTGAGATGAAAGAGTTAAGAGAAACTATAAGAAAAACTTATAAATCCATGGGGCCTGATTATTTGTCTGATCGTGAATTAAAAATGATAGGCATGTACAAAGGAAAAAAGAAACCTAAACCTATTGTTGATGTACCAAAGATAGAACCTAAAGTAGAAGTTAAACCTGAACCTAAAGTAACCATTCCACAAAAACCATTAGAACAAATTATTAAAGAACGTGCAGATAGACGCCTGGCACTTGAACAAGAACAATACGCAAAGAATTTTGGTGTAGGCGGAATAACAGATTTATTTAAACCAACATGATTGAAAAAAAATATTTTAGACCAAAAGAAATTGAACAAGTGTTCGGTATTAAAACATCAACACTTTCAAAACAACGACAGGGAAAATTCGGCCTGCCCTATACCGTTGTGGGTAGAGACCCAAAATCAAATAGAGGCGGAATAATCTTATACGAAGTGTCTAAGGTCCATGACTATTTGGAACGGAAAGGAAGAAACACTTTGTAGGCTATTAAAAAAGGAAGGAATGATATTACAATGTCTGAAATTATATTCGATAGCAACACAACAAAGAAAACGTTACAGGATAACTCAAAGACAGATGGGTTTATTGAGTCTAAAGGTGTAACAATTAACAAACCAACAGCGGGTGTTTACGTTAGATGTAAACCAGGGTCTAAACTAAAAGATTTTATAGTAGTAGAAATTGCTCATATAAAAGATGTTAACGACCCAAATAAAGAGACTCCATATATCTTGCATGGTAAAGATGACTTAACTCATAAGAAGTTATTATCAACATTCAGGTCAGTTAGAACTCCCGCTATCCTCGTTCCATTTATGGATAGTGGCGGTAATGAGCAGATATGGATATGTAAACAACCAGGTAAAGGTAAAAGTGCCTTAGTGGTCCACACAACATCAATCAGGTGTATTGAGGCCATGTGCCTTGGTTGGCGTATGGTGTTTTTTGAAAATTTAAAAACGGGTTATGTTTGTGAGCAACCTGAAACACAAGAAGCGTTTGAAGATCACAAATTTTCTGAGTTTACACAATCACAATTAATTAACATGGCGTTTGGGGATAATATTATCCAGGACATAGACCACGACGCAGTAAAACTATTCAAAGGAAAAAAATTAAATGCGTAAAAGTTATTCTCTAGTTAAACTGTTTGATGGTGTTACTAACATGTCTGATCTTACACGTAAGATTGCAGATTTAACATATTGGACGAGACAATTACCTAGTGATGCTGATGTTACAATGGTGTTTGAGGGTAAATGTTTTGAATTAAAATTTAGTATTGTTCCCCAGGATAAGGACGATCGTAAATACTATAAATCGTTAGGTTTTGAATATGACTACAAAGATTAAGGACCTGGAAACGATTATAGAAATCCAAGAAAAAATAATCAAAGCTAACAAAAAAGAAAACGATATCCTTTCGGATTGTTTGAAAAAATCTTACGAACGTGAAGATAACATGAAACAATGGGCTTTTTGGTACCGTGCATTTTCTGAATATCTTGAAAGATGTATTCAAGTATTTATTGAGACTAAACGTAAAACAATCTTTACGCCTTACCTGAACACGCTAAAGAACCCTCGTGTACAAGAGAGTCAAAAACAACTTGGTACTTTAAAATTTAATCCGTTTATTCAAGGTGACGCAAATTTAAGATCAAAGGGGAAGAAAATTAAAAAATATGTAAGGGTAAAATGAGCTTCTTGAATTTCATAAGAGATAATTTTGATCGTGTCCTGGCAGTTGATAGTGAGTTTGTATGGGCGGACCATACAAAGACAATCCAAGATCGTGTAGTTTGTTTTGTTTATAAAGATATCTTTACAGGAGATAGGTTTGATTATTGGACCGCTGATAAAAGATTTAATGAAAGACCTTTCGATTTTGATCGAACGTTAATGGTGCCTTTCAATGCAGTAGCCGAGGGCCATAGTTGGTTACACTTGTTACAAGGAATTCCAAGAAATTGTTGGGACACTTACGTAGAGAACGTTAGATTATATAAAACGTTTAGATCAGGTAAAGGTGCCCTGGATTTATTAACAACCGCAAATCATTATGGAATCCCTGAGATCATGTCAAAGGAACAAAAGGATATTGAAAGAGGAATTGTAATTAACAATAAAACTTACACACCTGAACAAAGAAAACGAATATTAAAATATTGTTTAGATGATGTTGAATTAACCCAAAAAATATTCATTGAACAAGTAAAGGATATTGAGAAAAAAAATAAATTAGAAACTAGAGAAGATTACGAAACAGAATTATCTCAAATATTATTCAGGGGTGCTAGTCAATTACATGTAGCCAAGATCGAAAAAGCGGGAATAGATATAGACTATAAAAAAGTAAATGATTTTAGAAAATATTGGCCAGCGGTAGAACAAAAAATAATCAAGAAACTAGATGAAACAATCAATGTATTTGATGAAGATGGAACTGAAAAATACGATAAGTTTGTTGAGTTAGTTAAGCGTAACAAATTGTTTGGTAAATGGGAAAGAACTTTTAAAACTAATAAATTAAGAACTGACAAAAAATATATTGATAAAATAATTTCTAAATTTCCTGATCTTATAGACTTTCAAATTTATAAAGATATTAGGAAACTAAAAGCAGTAACAAAGTTATCTGTATTTAATCCGTGCCATGATGGGAAGTTAAGATGTTCCTGGAACATGTTTGGTACTGAAACGGGTCGTTGTACTCCACCAACTAATGCAAATATATTTGGCGGTGCTAAGTGGCAAAGAGCATTGATCAAACCTGGTTGGGGTCATGTAATGTATTATCTTGATTACGAACAACAGGAATTAGCAATCCAGGCGTTTGTATCTGGTGACAAGAAACTTATTGAAGCCTACAACACGGGGGACGGTTATATCCAAAGTGCGAAGTGGTTAAATATTATTCCTGAGCATGCAACAAAAACATCTCACCCTGAGAGTAGAGAAACAGTTAAAGTTTTATTTTTTGCTCAAGGTTATGGTGCGGGTCCAGGTTACGTGGCGGGTGAATTAAAATGCTCGTTACTTTATGCGGGACACTTATTAAGACGATTTTTTAGATTATTTTCAACATACGACGCCTGGATAAAAAAGGTATTAAGAAAGGTTGCTATAACTCAAAAGATAACAACAAACCTTGGTTGGCAAAGATACTCAAATGGAACTTTTAAAATAGACAAAAACGGTAAGCCAAAATCTATTCGAAATACGTTGTTAAATTTTCCATCACAAGGAAACGGTTCTGATGTTTTAAGACAAGCTATTATCAAGTTACATGAAGCGGGGTTCGTAATTAATGCGCCTGTACATGATGCAGTATTAATCAGTATTCCAAAAGGCAATCATAAACAGGAAGTTAAGCGAGCACAAAAGATCATGGAAGAAGCTGCTGAATTTGTTGTTGGTGGTAAAATAAGAGTTGGTATTGATAAGATCATTGACCCTGATTTTGAGTTACCTGAGAAACATAAAAAGATTTATAATTTAATTTTTGATGAAATAGAGAAATACAAACACCTGGCCCAATCAGGACTCCAACCTACCCCACAACAGTAGTACCTATGTATAGTATTATTAATATCTTTAAATTCTTTAATAAGTAATATGACCCCTAAAAAAAATAATTATGATTACGACGGAGTCTACTTCACAATGGGGCCAATAAGTATTCATCAGTTTGCAGAATTCTCGAAGCATGGATTAGGCGCGATAAGATTATTTCAATACATCAAAACTTTACAAGGACTAACCAAAGAAGCCTGGGTTAAAGTTGATAATAAAAATTCTTATAAGTGGTTCGGGTTGTCTCAATCTACAAAGTGGAGAGCAATAAAAAAATTAAAAGAAGCTAAATTGATCGAGGTAAAAGGTTCAATGGGCCGTGCACCACGTATCAAAATTATTGCACCACAAAAGAAATTAAATTAGCCCTACCGTGCAAAATAGTATGTACACCGTAAAAGTAACATTGTTACGTTTATGGCAGAAAAAATTGATAAAGAATTTTATTTGACGCGAGGTGAATACGCAAAAAGAATAGGAAAATCAAAAGGTTCAGTTATTCAAAATATGCGTAGAGGTAAACTCGTTAATGAATATATTACACGTAACGGACAATATTATTTCCGTGACCCTCAAGGAGTGCGTGCTTTTAAAGAAACTGTACATGGTCCAATGTACACACCTAAACGAAAATATAATCGAGGCAATCACGATAAGGCTAACTATCCAAACTCCGCGTTCCGTGAGCACAACGAAATGAAACGCCTGGCCGCGATACAATACAAAGTGCCAAAAGAAATTCAGGATAAAATTCCAAAAGCTATTGAAAGAATTGATCAGGAATTAAAACAACAGAACTCAAAAGCTATTATGAATACTCCAACAGATGCGGGATTAAAGAGCCCTTTTAATCGTTGCTATGGTGGAATGTTAAGTCAAAAAGAAATGCAACAATGGGACTACAAACCAACGAACCGTGGATATGACAAAAAGAAAAAATTCTACTACTAGAATTGCAATCCCTGTTGATAAATTTTATTCGAAATTTTTACGTAACGGAATTATTAAATTTCCAACGCCTAGTGGGGAATGTAGTTATAGTGATTATCTATTGGCATGTGAGAAGCAAGGAAAAGAGCCGCCTGAATGGAGTATTAATAAGCTGTTATATAACTATGCTTGTTTGTATAAATCTTGCGCCAATATGGAAGATGATATCAACACGGTGTTAACTTCATATCGAAATATTTTAGATGAACTTGGAAAAGAAAATCCAAATAATGAATTGTACATATTGCACACTAAACACAAACCTAGTAAGACCTGAATTGTAATATTATTCTATACCACCTTGTCTAAACGGTAATAGAACCTTTTACGGGGCCCTGTTGGTAGCCCATACTAACGGGGTCTCTGCCTTAAAAAAACGTAGCTTGTATATAACCCAATGTAACCCATAGATAGTATGCTAATGTATACTAGAGTTATTTCCTATTATTGTTACATGGTGCGGGTTTTAGAAGATTTTCGGGTGGCCTACCTTAGCAAATATTAGCATGGGTAACTGAGCCAGGTTGCCTGGTCCTTGTTGCGTGATCTATTTAGCCTGGACCTGGACAGCATTAGCCGAATAGCATGTCTTACAGATTGGTCCGTGTGATGTTTCAAATTCTGAGAATACGATTGTCATAGTGGTTTTGATTTCTTTGTGTTGACCGCAAAACTTACAACGGTCCACGACCCTATTGTCCTCGTAAAATTCTTTAGCGTTCTCTTTCCCTGTTGCTGTTGCCCAATATCCCATTTGATATAAATTTTGAAAAAAATTTTTGCCTTTCTAAATTGCATGATAATTTTTAAATAATTTTTTGTAAAATATTTTCTTTCAGTTTTTCAGTTTGATTTCGGGACCCCTAGATGTATCAATGCTTGTAACTACGAGAGAGTAGAAGCTACTCCGTAAACCTATTTAGAAAGGGTCGTTAGAGTCAAAATAAGCCACGTACAGACTCGTTTGGGACCCCTCTCGACTCCAACACTACAACGAGGTCCCGACCGCGTCAGCGGTCGGATATATGCGTTTTGACGGAGTCAAAACTCCGTTAACGCCCAAAAAAGTAGTGTTAAAAATCCGCATAAAGACTCACTTTTTATTTTTAAAAGTAAGTTAATAATTAAATTAACGTTTGTTGTTATTGTTGATTTATTTAACTTAATTATTTTGTCTTGTAGTGAGGTTGTAGTTATTTTTATTTATTTGATTGTCCAGGAGTCAAAAGTTTGTTAACCTTAATTATTAATGAGATAGACCAAGGGTTATTTAATGGTCCATGACTTATTGATTTTAGACAAGCTGATTTGTAATCAATAGGTCCGCGGTTCGAATCCGTGCGGGGGCACCATCACTAAATTATTATACATCATTCCAAAGCCAAGCAGCACCCCTCACACCACTCGAATCACCGTGAAAATTTTTTATAACTTTTGTATTTACTTTATTTGAAAATGTATATTTTGAAATAAGTGGAGGTATATTTTTATATAACCTATCAATATTAGACATACCACCACCTAAAATAATTGCATCTGGATCAAAAATTCCAATCATAACAGCCATTAGCCTAGCCATCCTATCTTCATAGAGATTGAGTTCTTCTTCTGCCCTTTTGTCATATTTATTGTCTAGGCTGACAATTTCTTCGGCGTCAAAGTTTGTATTATGTTTAGCATTAAAAATTTTAGAGAAACCGATACCCGACATAAATTGCTCTGCACACAAAGGTCTTCCACAGTTCGAAGAAGGACATTTTATCTTAGTTTTAATTTCCTCATCAGTTGGGTAAGGTAAGGGTTGATGCCCCCAATCTCCAGCGATTTGGTTTGCACCTTCTATTATTTCTTTTTTATATGAAAGACCTCCTCCAAAACCAGTACCTATAATTATACCAAAGATTGATTTAAATTCTTTGCCAGCACCGTCAACTGCCTCTGATAGAGTAAAACAATTTGCATCATTCATTAATTTTACTTTTCTATTTAAGGCTATTTCTAGATCTTTTTTGAAAGGTTTATTGTTTAACCACAATGAGTTGGCATTTGTAACAAGCTCAGTATCTTTTGATGAAAATCCAGGTATTCCAATTCCAACAGAACAATAATGTCCACTAATTTTATCAAATTCATCAACTAATTTTTTAACAGTTTCTATGCCAGAAATATAATTTTTTTTATATGAATATCTTTTCCTTTTAATTTCTAGACCATTCACATTTAGAAGAATACCTTCAATTTTTGTCCCACCATAATCTATCCCTATTCTATTTTTCTTTTTAACCATTTTTTTAAAAGAGTTTTTAAATAAATTATGACAATCTATAAAGATTTTGAAGTTATTTTTTTTTTTGGATCAAAAAAAGGTTTTTCTATAATTTTGCATTTAAAATTTTTATCCTCAATAGACACTTCAATTTCTTCACCAATTTTTGAATAATTAATATCAACTATAGCTAGAGCAATATTCTTTTTTAAACGTGGAGAATAAACAGCTGAAGTTACTTTTCCTATAATCCTATTTTTATTTTTTAAAGGCCAGAATCTTGTATTTGGTCCACTTAACTTTTCACATTCAATTTCTAAACCAACTTGAAGTCTTTTCACGCCATCTGTTTTAATTTTTTTAAGCGCATCCTTTCCTATAAAATCTATGTCACTGTCTAGATTAACAAGACGACCCAAACCTAATTCAAATGGATTTGTGTGAATATCAGCATCCGCATGATATGAAAGCATGCCCCCTTCTATTCTTCTAATAGATGAAGTGTGACCTGGCTTAAGTCCGAATTCTTTTCCAGCAGCCATGATTTTTTCATATAGCTCATTTCCTTTTGAACCATCTCTCAAAAATAACTCATAACCAAACTCACTAGACCAACCAGTTCTAGAAACCACTAATGGTATTCCGTCTAAATCTATTTCTCTAAACCAATAATACCTTAAATCTTTTATACTCTCCCCAAATAATTTTATCATTATATAGGCAGACTTTGGTCCTTGTAATTGCAATGGCGAAACATCTGGTTCTGTTATTTTCACATTTAATCCTGAGTTAACAGCTACACCTTGAGCCCATAATAAAATATCACTGTCACCTAAAGATAACCAAAAATGATTTTTTCCTAATCTTAATAGAACTGGATCATTCAATATCCCACCCTCTGCATTTGTAATTAAAACATATTTACACTGCCCAACTGATAATTTTGATAAATCTCTTGGAGTTAATAGTTGAATAAATTTAAATGCGTCTGGCCCTGTAATTTCAACTTGTCTTTCAACAGCTACATCACAGAGTATTGCGGTTTCAATTAAATTCCAAAAGTTTTGCTCAGGATCTCCAAAATCACGAGGAATATACATATGATTATAAACTGAAAAACCTGTTGCGCCCCATTTAACAGTAGAATCAAAATATGGGGATTTCCTAATTTGAGTTCCAAACCCAAAGTTTTTATTAACCATTAATTAGTTTCTTTTCTAATTTGTTCTATTTTAATTTTTTTTTGAAGACTTTTATTTGAGTCATAAAGGAGATTAAACTTAATTTTTTTATTAATGTTTATAGAAATAGTTTTTGCATTTCTAACTTCATAATTGTCAGCTACTGCACTGATAGGTCTTTTTTGTATATTTAGATTTTTGATTACAATTTTTGATTTATCACTAACTACTCTTCCTTTCCATCTTCTTGGTCTAAAAGCACTAATAGGTCTGATGGATAATTTTTTAGAGTCTAAATTTAAAATTGGTCCATAAACTGACATATTATAAGCAGTACTTCCAGCAGGTGTTGAAACTAATATTCCATCTGAAACTAATTTTTTTATTATTTTCTGAGATCCACTAGAAATTTCCAACGAGGCTGTTTGTCTACTTTGTCTTAATATAGATACCTCGTTTATTGCAATAGATTTTTTATTTTTATTAAATTTATTTTTAACAACCATTTCTAATGGAGAAATTATGACAGACTTTGCCTTAGATAAATTTTTTACCGTATTTTTTGAAGAGAATTTATTCATCAAAAAACCATAACTACCTGCATTAATTCCATAGAAAGGTTTTTGATATTTATTGTATTTTTTAAGTGCAGAAAGCATGAAGCCATCTCCACCTATTACAATTATTAAATTACATTTATTTAATGATATATTTTTAATTTTATGATCTAGAAAATTTTTAATTTTTTTTGATGTTTTTGTATTATCAAAAAGAATATGTGGTTTTAACATTTAGTGGTGCCCTCGGCCAGACTCGAACTGGCACTCCATAAATGGCAAGGATTTTAAGTCCTTTGTGTCTACCAATTTCACCACGAGGGCATTAATGAATTTCATGAGTATTTATGCTAATATTTATAATTGAACAAGAGTAATAAGTAAAATTTTTTTATTTTATCTCCCTATCGTCTAGTCTACGTCTAGTTGTCCTATAAAATCCTATTTAAATTTTAGCTAATTATTATTTAACGTTCTCTTTTAAATATTTTAAAATAGAATTTGTTCCACCTAAAACACTCTCAAATAATTCAAGAGCTTCCATGTCATCTATTTCTTTAAAATAATCATAGTGACACTGTTGGTTTTTTGCAATTTTTTCGTTTTTAGTCACACTTATGAAGCTCATCCAGCCCCATTGATTTAAAAATCTGGTTCCACATTTTTTTTGAATATTATCTCGATGCCTAAAAAAAGGTGTAATAGCATCTTCTCCCGGTTCTTCTCCAATATTAATTACTAAAATTTGGTCATCACTATCGAGTCTCCTCTTATAAACCAAAGCCTCTTCAAGTTTAACTTTCTTATTAACCTCGTTTATTAAATTTCCTTTAATTATTGACTTATATAATTGATCTTCTTTTTGTCTTTTTGGTTTAATAGGACTTGTATTTGATATGAAATTTACATTATTTGACTTAAGCTTGAATGTTCCATTTTCATAGTTAAAAATTGTAAAATTGTTTTCTAATGGTTCAGAAATTGGCTCAGATATTTTAGCTTTAGCAATTTTTTTTTCATTATTTTCTAAAGTTCTTAATTTTTCATTATCTTTTAAATATTTCAAAATAGAATTTGTTCCAGCCAAAATAGCTTCAAACAATTCCAAAGATTCTTTATCATTTGTTTCTGAAAAGTAATTATGAATACATTGCTGATTTTTCGCAAAATTAACATTTTTAGTCTCACTTACAAAATTCATCCAACCACCGTTAATAAAATTTAATTCCATAAATAATGTGCTACATTTTTTTTGAATATTTTCACGGTGTCTAAATAAAGGCATGATAGCATCATCATTAGGTTTCTCTCCGATATAAACAGATAAAATCTGACTCCTCATCTCATCTAATTTATCCTGGTAAACCAAAGCTTCATTAAATTTAATAATTTTATTATCCTCGGTAATCAAATTTCCTTTAATAAAAGCTTTATATAATTGGTGATCATTTTGTTTTTTTGGCTTAATAGGATTTGTTTTGGATGCAAATTTTACATTATTTGATTTAAGCTTAAATGTACCACCTAACATATTGTTAAAAATTTTAAATTCAGAATATCTAAATTTTTTTTCATAATCTTTTGGTTTTTCAGATAGTTTTTTTGTCCAAAAATTGTCCCCTTCTAACATTATATTTGCATTAAATATCTCTATTGGTTGAATATGATAATATGCACCATGGAATGGATGAACTTTAACTTCATGAGGTGAAAATTTATCCTCAAGCCACTCAGGATGTTTCTCTGTCACAAATCTTATTGACCAATTGATATAAGATTGTTTGTCCGGGATCCTCCCTATTTTTAAATCATGCTGGTATTTTTCAAGACCACCACGTTCATAAATAACGTGTTCCATATGTGTTTTAAATGGTTTTGTACCACAAGAAAATGCTCCTATTCCTTTTTTAGCTATATGTTTCACTAAAGTGATATCATCATATATTTTAAAAAGTTGCTCGTAAGCTTCTCCTAAAGTTTTTCCATGTCTTGTTTTATAATCAAGAAGATTAAATTTTGCTAAATTCAATAACTCCACATTAGTAGAAAATAATTGGCTTGTAGCGAATGAATATCCAAGTGCTTTACAACCTTTTGCTGCAGTTGGAATAAAGTATCCTTCTTTACCTACCATGCTTAATACATAGTCTAAATCCCATAATCCTTTTGACCAAAGTTCTTTATCTTGCATAACTATAGCCAACGCTAATTCAGCTGAAGCAAATCTCAATCTTACAGTTCCACAATTATTAACTTTATGTCTTTTTTTATTAAGCTTCATAGGATTTTCTATTGGACAAAGTTTTGTCCTACTACGATTGCTATCTCTATCAAGTCGTTCGATCATTGCTTTATCTTTAAAATAATTTTGGATAGTCTTATGCTGATCTTCTGTAAAATTAAATTGATCATAATTAACTGCATAAAATGTTACAAGTGGAGAAAGAACACCCCATAACTGATAGTCTCTTGGATTAAAATTATCCTTCCCTGAATTTTTGTAAACCCAATTATCTTTTTTGGCAGTTGCAATTTTTAATATTATTTCTCCATGTAAATCGATTCCTCCCTCAAAATCTATTGTGGCATAACTCATTAAAGATCTCTGACATTTTTTAAAAATTTTTTCTTGAATAGTAGGAGTGCTTGGCACTTGAAATTCACTTATTACTTTTGTGCATAGTTTTTTTGATAAAACTTTTCCATCAATCTCATCTTTCCAAAGATAATTAGTGTGAGACCAATTATTGGCCTGTATATTTGTTCGATAAAACTTATATCTGTCATAGTCTTTTATAATTCTATTCACTTTAGGTAGTGGAACCTTAAGAAGCTCACTGGATCTAACATGATCATCCATCATCTCCTTAGCTTCATCAGAATAAATTTGTTCAGCTAATATTGAATTTGTAAAAGTAAAAATTGAAAATAATAAAAATATAAAAAATTTTTTCATAGGTCTATTGATTATAATATTCTATCTATCTAACGTCTAGTTTACGTCTAGTTATCCTATAATATCCTATTTAATACCTGATTTTTTTCTAACATTGTTTAAAATCAATTCATATTAAAGTTTGTTACAATTATAACCTAAATTTATTAAGTTTAATTGATTGCATTGATCTGCAAATCTTATTTCATCTATATACAAAATTTGAACTGTTGAAGCTTCCTCATAATTCCATTTAGTTCCCACTTTTTTTCCTTTAGCTTTTATTTGATTTGCTCTTGGCTGATAAATACCAAAATTTGTTGATGAGAATGATGAGTTTCCTGGCATTTTATTTTCCATATTAATAATTTTTTTTCCGTTAACCCACATGAGTAAACTTTTCTTATTAGGTGTATGCACTATTACATCTATCCACTTTCCCAAGTGATTAGAAAAATGTTTTAAATCAAAAAAAGGTGGATCGTGATATTTTTCACTTATTTTTCTACAAATATTTTTTCCTAGTAGTTTTTTACTAATTTTAACGCACTTATTGTCGTGAAGAAAACTTCTTAACTCTATGTTTACAATTCCTTCAGGTGAGATACCCATTCTATAATGTGCACCTTTGCTTTTTCTATGTATTTGATTGAATATAAGTGGTGTATTTGAATGAATATAATTTTTAGGGATTAATACAGAAAATGAAAGCCATTTACTTCCCCAATCTCGATACTTAGTTCCTATAAAAACTCGTCGTGCTCCCTCATAGCAATTGTTAAAGTTGTTTTTGCTATCATTAGATTTTTTGTATATCCCACAATCACCTGGATGACTTTCAAATTTAATAGAGATATTATCTTCTCTTGAAATCTCATCTGTGATTTTCAAACAGTGATCAGGTCCTTTACCTTTCTGCCAGCAAGCATCCCAATGGTTCATTCTCAATTGTTTTCCATCAAGAACACTTTCAGGTAAATTAATTAAACGCGAATTACCACTACTTTTACCTCCAGCTAATTCTTTCCATACTACTGGATCTGCATATGAATAATTTAAAAAGAGAAAAAATAATAAAAATAAAAATTTTTTCATATATATTAATAATAATATTCTATCTCTTTAACGTCTAGTCTACGTCTAGTTTGAGTGAATTTATTATTCATATTTTCCAACAATAGTAATCAATGGTTTTATTAAATTGTAGGATTTAATTAGATTTAAGACTGTCTGAGACTGTATGAAACTACAAAATATCCCTACCCTATGTTTTTTAAGTCCTTTGTGTCTACCAATTTCACCACGAGGACATTAATGAATTTCATGAGTGTTTATGCTAATATTTATAATTGAACAAGTTCAAGTTAACTTTAAATAATTAAATTTACTATTTTATTATGCCCAAAAAAAAAATTTTAATTTTTACAGATTTAGATGGTTCTCTATTAGATAAAGAAACTTTTAAATTTGATGTTATTAAAGATTATTTTAAAGAACTGGTTAGAAACGGTATAATAATAATTCCAAACTCCAGTAAAACAGAAGCTGAATTATTAGATTTTAATGAACAGAATAATTTAGATTTAAGTTTTATTACAGAGAATGGATCATCTATTCATGGATTAAATAAAATTCACCATAATTTACCTAACAAAATAATAATAAGCAGAACAATAAATGAAATACGAAATGTATATGAAGAAAATATCAACCTAGATTTTAAAAATAAAACTACTCACATTTTAGAATTAGAAATAGAAGTGCAGCAAAAAATCTTGGGGCTTCCATTAGATAAAATTAAGCTAGCAATTAAGAGAGACCATTCATTACCAATTAAATTTAATGGAACTGAAACTGAAAAAAATGAATTTACAAAAATTTTAAAAAATTCTGGATTAACTATTCAGACTGGTGGAAGATTAATGAATGTTTGTGATAATGTTAATAAATCAATAGCCATGTCCAAAGCTCTTCAATTAATAAGAAAACAATTGGATGATGAAATCATAACAATTGGTGTTGGTGATAATGAAAATGATATAGAAATGATAAAACAGACTGATTATCCATGTTTGGTTAAAAATGATAACTTCGATAGTTCGTTTATAAATATTGATAATTTAATCAAATCTTCTGAGCCATCTCCTTTAGGATGGGCTGATGTGATCAAAACGGCTATACAAAAAATTGAATCTTAGGATAGGTTGCCGCCATGAGTGATTTCTATCAAGATGGGACTATATCAACACTTCATGACTTTGGCACCAAGTCAACAAAAGAACTAGAGAAAGATCTTTTAAATTTTTCCAAAGAAAGAAAGATGGAACTAATTTTGCCTTGTCTTTATTCTGAGCTAAAAGGTGATGCGCTACCTAAAATTGTAAGTGAAATAAGTAAAACAAATTACCTTAACCATATAATTATAGGATTAGATAGAGCTACTGAGGCTCAAGCAAGAAAAGCTTGGACATTTTTTGAAAAATTGGAAACACCTTTCACAATTCTCTGGAATGACGGTCCTAATCTTAAAAAATTAGACAAAGAGTTAAAAAAATTAGACCTTGCTCCTAATGAATATGGGAAAGGTAGAAATGTTTGGTATTGTATAGGAATGTCTATTGCAAGAGACAGCGCAAGGTCTGTGGCATTACATGATTGTGATATTAAAACTTATGATCGTAGAATGTTAGCAAAACTATTCTATCCTGTTGTAAATCCATTATTTAATTTTGAATTTTGTAAAGGTTTTTATCCAAGAGTTGCAGATAATAAAATGAATGGAAGAGTTGCAAGATTACTAGTTTTCCCACTTTTAAATGCATTAGAAAAAACGATTGGAAATAGTGATTATTTAAACTTTATGAAATCTTTTAAATATCCTTTAGCAGGAGAATTTTCATTTCGTAGAAATATTTTACCAGAATTAAGAATTTCATCAGATTGGGGAATAGAAATTGGAATTTTATCAGAAATGCAAAGAAACTTTTCTCCACAAAATATATGTCAGGTAGATTTAGCAGATACATATGATCATAAACATCAAAATTTATCTATAAATGACGAAAAACAAGGTCTATCAAGAATGTCTATTGATATAATCAAAACATTTATAAAAAAATTAGCAACTCAAGGTCATTCATTCAGTAAAGAACAATTTAGATCTTTAAAGGCAACATATTATAGAGCAGCTTTAGACTTAATAGATGCATATAGAAATGATGCACAAATGAATGGTTTAAAATTCGACTCTCATACAGAAGAAAAGGCAGTTGAGTTATTTGCTGCAAATATTATGAAAGCTGGAGATGCTTTCTATCAAAATCCAATGGATACACCTTTTATACCTACATGGAGCAGAGTTAAAAGTGCAATACCAGATTTTTTAATAAGATTAGAAAAAGCAGTTAACGAAGATAATATGCGTTATATTTAATTTTAAATACTGTAAAGAATTTTTAATATTTAACTACTTTACCCCAAAGTGATTGAGATGGTCCAAAGCCTAAGCGGGCATCTTCCATTTTAAGCACTCTTGTATAATCAACCATCATATTTATACCTGGTCCATAGAACTCTATATATTTTGATAATACATCCTGGTCATCAGCCTCAACCATAAATTGATTCAAATGAAGTGGACTAATAATTTTATCAATTACATTCCATCTATAATCTTTCTTATCAAGATTTTCTGTTAAACCTTCTGATTCTAGTAATATTTTCCATGAACCAGCCTCAATAAATCTTTTAGATTGCATTTTAATTCGTTCTACAAAAATTTCTTCCTCAATAACCTTGGAATGTGCAAACGCGACACCAACCTCATTAATAACTTTTATCCCTTTGCCTGTTGCATTTTCGATCAGTCTACACATCTCATCATCATCTAAAGAACGAGCTATTCTTGAAATTTCAATTATATCAATACCTAGATTAACAACTGTATCCAGATAATCATCTACCACTTCTTTACCACCAGACATTGCAACGTCCATAATTGGATTTCCTAATGCAACTTGAACACTATGTTTTTTGCAGGTTTCGATAAATCTCAAAAGAGATTTTTTACTCATCATTGCACCTTGTTTTCCAGAAATCTTAAAGATATCAACAAGGTTTGCATATGCTTCTAAGTAATCATCTATACAATTTCCTACCATCACAGGTGCCCTAACATAATTTATGCCTGTCTCACGAGGTTTCTCCTTTCTTTTTATGAAAGGTAATTTTGGAAATGTTATTTCAGTCATTATAAATTATATTTATTTAATTCAATTGCCCACCAAGCCACCAGGGTAAATCGATAAATAATCCTATCAAACCATTTGGAAACTGTAAAGTTAGCAGGGATGACAACGACCAGAGTATTACCATCAATACAGCAGAAATACAAATTGATGACACATAAGCTTTCCTATTGTGAAATAATATAAACATATTAATAAAAAGTGCTGCTGCAATTGGAAAACCAAATATAAAATTCATTAATAAAAAACCAATAAAACTTAAATAATAAAAAAGTTGATTATTAAAGTTCCCACTTATTTCAAAAATATTTGATCGAGCAAATTTCATAAATGTATTATTTAAAAATGATAAATTTTTTAAGTCAGCAATTTTTACAATAAGTATAAAAACTAAGAGTGATAAAGCTATTATACTTAGACTTATTGGAAACAAGTTAGCACGATAATCTAAACTACTAGTAAACCAAATCATAGATAGAGGTAGACAGAGTAATATGACTATATAATAAATTTGAGTAAGCTTACCTTGAATAAGATCAGATCTATAATTACTATCAAACTTTTGTTTTGTCAAAAGAACGATAGTAGCAAGACACAAAATTATAAGAATTATTGAAACTGGACGGGATAAAAAACTTAAACCATATACTGCTTGAGTTTGATAGCTTAGCAGTTCAACTTTGCTTGATAAAAAGAAACCAATTAGAAGTGCCGGTCTAGACCAACCAAAGTTTTTAAAGGTAATACCAATTATACCAAATGATAATAGTCCAATAAAATCATACCAGTCCCTATTAATGTTAAATGTTGCAAAAAATATTAAACTAACCATTACAGGTGCAAGTATGTAATATGGAACTAAAGTGAATTTCGAAATTTGAGATGAAAAGCCCATACAAATCCCAGCACCTAAAATATTTGCAATAGCTAATGACCAAATCATTAGATAGGTAAGATCTAAGTTTGTCGTTACCATATCTAAACCAGGTTCAATTCCAATTAGAACAAAACCTCCAAGTAATAAAACCTTATTACCAGAACCAGGTATTCCAAAAATCAATGTTGGAATTAATGCTCCACCCTCTTTTGCATTATTTGCAGACTCAGGTGCTATAACCCCTCGGATATCACCTTTACCAAATTGAGAAGTATCTTTTGTCGTTTGTTTTAAGTGACTATATGCAATCCAGTCAACGACTGTTCCTCCTAAACCGGGTAAAGCTCCAACTAGACAACCGAGAGTAGAACATCTTAAAACTAAAAACCAATTTTTTACTACATCTTTTAAACCTGTGAACCACCCTTTTTTTGTATTCAGTGATTTTGCAATTGAGCCTTTAGCATCAAGTAGGCCAACTATTTCTGGAATTGCAAACAATCCTAGTCCAACAACAACAAGAGGAACACCTTCTAAAAGATACAATGTATTAAATGTGTATCTTGGATCTCCTGTAATTGGGGCTGTTCCTATTGATCCAATAATTAAACCTAAAAAACAAGAAGCAATACCTTTAAATAAATTGTCACCTGTAAGAGCTCCCACCATTAATAAAGCAAGAACTACTAAAAGGAACTGTTCTCCAAATCCAAATGCCATTATTATTGGAATGGCGTAATAAATGGATATAGATAATATTAAAGCCCCAAAGATACCTCCAAGCAACGAAGCACTAAAGGCAGCACTTAACGCTCTTGCAGCCATGCCTTTTTTGGAAAGTGGAAAACCATCCATTACTGTTGCTTGAGATCCTGCAGTACCAGGTACTCCCATAAGCACAGCAGGAAAAGTATCAGAAGTTGTCGTAGGAGCTAAAACTCCAATCATCATTGCAAGAGCATGTGAAGGCTCCATTGTAAAAACAAAAGGTAAAACCAGAGCTAAACCTGACGTTCCACCCATACCTGGAAGGATACCAACAATTAAACCAAGTAAAGTACCTGCAAATAGAAATGCTAAATGAGTAGGTTCAAAAAGTTGAAAAAGTGCAGCTAATAATTGTTCCATAAAAAAAGCTGCTAGCTATTAGCTAGCAGCACTTTTTTTATTTGTTCTATTGAACTCTATATGTGAATTTATGTTTCTTTAGAGCTGCATTTAATTGCTTTTTAGTAGTATCTGAAAATACTGCAGCCTTTTTAATAATTTCACCTGCTTCTTCTCCTATGATTAATGGAAATGGTCCAAGAGCTTTTACAGCTTTAGCCTTAAACTCTGGGTCATTTGTCATTTTAATAGCTGCATCTCTGTATGCTTTTACTATTTCATCGGATGCACCTGCTGGAAGCATCATTGCTTTAGATGCTTGAGACCATGCAGCGCCTATTGCATAGTATGCTTCTAAGTCATCACCCTCAAGTTTTTTACCATTTACCTTCTCATACATTTCAGGAAATGTAGGTGCATTTGGTGCCAAAGGATTTCTAGAAACTGAACCATCAGCCCCAATAATTCCTAATGTCATTAAATCTACAACTTTTCCTTTTTCTATTTCAGGCTTAACTTTTTTTACATAATTCGCTGCACCATGTGAACTTAGATGAATTTCGCCTCTTAGGAATGCTTGATAACCTCCTGAAGATGAAAGACCAGGTATAGGTTTAGCTCCTTTTATACCAAGTTTCTCATAAATCCATATGTGAAATAAATCTGCAGATGCAGGAGTTTTCAATGCATAAAGAACCAACTTTCTTTCTTTAATTTTAGATAGATCGTGTGGCTCAGCTAAATCTGAACGTGTAAACCAATGAGTATTTTGCGGTAGCAAGACTACTGGTCGGTATTCACTTAGATTATATTTAACAAGTGGATTTCCAGTCGCAACATTAACTATAACTGAAGTTGAGCATCCAAAAATAAAAGTTCCATCTGCTTTTGCATTTTTTTCAAAATAATTTGAGCCTTTAATAGCTCCACCTCCTGGTATGTGCATGATTTGGACATCAGGATTTCCAGGTAAATATTTTTTTAAGAAAGGTTGAATAAATCTTGCAAATCTACTTGTACCACCACCTTCTTTAAATGGCACAACCCATGTAACTGTTTTGCCTGCGAAATTCACATCTGCATTTCCAATGGATACAAACGAAAATAACGACATTAATATTAATATTAGAATTTTACGCATAATTTCCCCCCTTGAGAATATTGTTAGAGATAGTATAACGTGTTCATTATGGGTCTTTCAACTAATTATATTTTTTTTCATCCTCAAGAACTTTAAATATGACGTATTTAGTTAGAAATTTATCTATTTGACTAATATAAAAGCAAAAAACATGTCTAAAACAAAAAATTCGATATCAAAAGTATTTGATTTAAATGCTATAGAACCCAAGCCCAGAACTAAATCACAACTATGGTTGAAAGATGTGGGTTTTGATGAAGGCCCTTGGTACCACGAAAGAATGGGACTTCGTGAATTAGAAGACTTTCTAGAGGTTGCGGGTAACAGGATTGACCATGTTAAAATTGCAACAATGCAAGTTCTGGGACATCCAAAGGAATGGTTAGAACGTAAAAATGATCTTTATAAAAAACACTCGATAGAGCCTTACTTAGATCATGGTTATTTTATAAAAGCTTTTAAAAAGGGAAAAGTAAATGAAGCAATTGATGTTGCGGCAGATTTAGGATTTTCTGCAATGGAATTCATGAATACATTTGGAGACATCCCTGAAAATCAAATTAAAGCTTGGTGCAATCATGCGATTAAAAATGGCATGAATATAATTTATGAACATCATCCAGAAAGTGGATGGAATAAAACAAAAAAAAATACTCCTGCAACATTAAAACAAATTGTTGAAAGCGCTGAACCTTTTTTTGAATATGGAGCATTTTCAATGCTTATTGATCATGAAGAAATTGAACTTCATGACAGTAAGTCAGATGTACTAACTGGAGTGCTCGAACACTTTGGTAAAAATAGGGTTGCATTTGAAGTTACTTCACCAAAGGAAGCTGAAGTGAGATGGTATTCAGATATACTTAATTATTTTGAACTTTTTGGTACAGATTGTAATTTAACTAATATTATGCCTAGCCAAGTAATGCTGATTGATCCATTAAGGTCTGGAGAGCGACCTGCTGAAATTTTATTTGATAAGTATCCAGAATTAATTTCCGTGAAAGATAAATAAGTTAACTTTTTCTAAAAAAGTATTTTAAATCCTTTGTGTCTACCAATTTCAGCACGAGAGGATGAGTTATTTTCATGAGTGTTTATGATAATATTTATATTAGCAAAACTACTAAAAATAACATTTGAATAAAATTAATCAAGACAGATAAAAAGTGCGAATATTTAAATTTTTTATCCTGCTTTTCATCTCTAAATTTATTAATCAAAGGCATTAATAAGTAATTTGAGGTAGCAAATAAAAGTGTGATTACTAAAATTAGGTAAAAATCTATTCCTAATTTACTTAAGAATAAAAAAGTTATTAGAACAATTAAACTAATTCCTAAATTTACATTATAATAAAAAGGAAATATTCTTCTTATAAACTTTCTAGCATTATCCTCATCTAAAGTAGTAAATACTACTGGTGCAATGACAAAAGAAAAGAATAACATGATTCCTAAAATCATTGCTGTTAAATAAATACTAATCTGCTCAATCATAATTTAGTTTTCTATAGAATTTTCTTCTTTCATTAATATCGGTCTTCCATCATGTGCAGTATTAAGAGGTATTATTTTACCTTTATATTTTGCACATAAGGTTGGCGCACTTCTTACCTCTTCACCTAACCTTACTTCTAAATCAACAATCACTAATTTTGCATCTTCTAATTCTTTTAAAATTTTCATTTTAGTCCTTTGGTTAATTAATTTGATTTAATGACAGGCCTGATTATGCTTTTTAAGCCTCCAATAGTTATAAGGCCAAGGAGTAACAAATCCAACCGCTAACATTATTGGCACTACCCACCAAGTAAGCATTGCACCGCCTGTTAATACATAATCTGTGATATTCATAGCGACTTCCATACTAATCATAGAAATAAAGCTCATGCCCATTGCAGTCTTCAAAGCTTTTTGAAAAGTAAAATTTTGTTTCATTAAAATAAATGTCTCTAAGATCACACTTGTAATTAAACCATTAATTATTGCCAAAATCATAATACTCAATACAGGGAATGGAATTTTAGTTAATTGAAAAAATAAAATTGTTCCAAAATCCCCAATAGCACAACCTAACAGGCACCAAGCTGTATTTTTGGCACTTCTTCTCCAAGTATGTTTACATTTCCAATTAAAACTTATTACTTCAGCACTCATTAATTCTTCTTATCAAAATTAATTAAATTATTTATGTATAAAATTGACGTATCTTAAAGAATGTATTTATCACCTAAATACATTGCAAAAGCGATAGCGGCACCTAATAAAATATACTTCATGATAATCTATTGACTATGTTTTAGTTTATTACAGAAATCAATAAAGTATTTTTTCAATAAAGTAATTTACAGAAAAAAGAATTAAAAACGTTGTAAATATTACAAAAAATATATCACTATGAATTGGGATATATTTAGCTTTTTTCAAATTACCTTCTTTTTGTAAGATTCTCTCTTTCCTAAAAATGAAGACTGCTCTTATTAAAAAGACTAAAACAAGAATATATATATAGTAGTCAGATATGTTTTCAGAGAAAAGAATTAAATCATATAATCCATGTAGACATACGGGGAAAAATATAGCTAAAAAAAGATAAAATTTTTGATTTTCTTTTTTAAAAATCGCGTCCATAAGAAAGAAGCCCATATATACACCTGCAAGGGCATGTAATGGCACAGCAGTAAATGACCTTAAAATCGCTACATCTTTTGCAAATTCAACTCCATCTTTTGTAGCACCTATAACATATTCCCAATTTTCAATTACTGCGAAACCAAGTGAGGCTGCAACTCCATAAACCAAGGCATCCATAGGTTCATCAAAATTATCTAAATGCAAACAGTAATATATGATCACTAGAAATTTCATTGTTTCTTCCAAAAAAGAAGCTCTAATAAATGACATAAAGAAATTACTACTTTCAATTCCTAAATTTAAAGTTCCAGCAAAACCTTCAACTGCAAAAATTAGAATGCCTAATGGGAAAGTAATTCCAATACCAAGCAAAAAAGTAATTATTACTACTCTCGGTGGCTCTGGAAACTTATCTCTTTTATAAACATACCAAAATATTAAAGCCACAGGTAGTATTGCATAAAAGGATAAATTTAAAAATATTTGACCCGAGCCAAACATTATTATTTAGTTCTTTTTTTCTTTGAACCTGTAAATAATTTACCAAGCCAAATAAAGGGTAAAAAAACAATAAACCAAAATTTTTTAAGAAATAATAAGACTCCCGCTACTATTCCAGGCTTTAAAGCTTTTATTCCAAGGGTGCTTGCTAATAATGCGCCAATTCCAACAGCTGCTACTTTGTCTCCAGATTTCCAATCTTTATATTCTTTAGTTGCATTAAATTTGTGAATTTTTGATAAATTTAATAGTGTTTGTTCGTTATAACCATTGTCACCAGCTATATATTTTCCAGTTGTGTATCCTTCTCTACCTAAAATTAAAGCTGTACCTTCCTGGGTTGAGCTGTTGTCTGACCATGAAACATTAAGTGCATAATATACTGAATTATTGATTCCATCTAAATAAGGTTTTTTCTTCCAATTGACATCAACTACATATGATAAATTATTTTTCTGCCTCTCATCATTTGAGGCTTTATAGTTTTCTCGTATTTCATTGATAAAAGCATCGGGATCTACCTTGGTCCAATCATCGGTTTTCACATACCCAGCGTCATCATAAAAAAAATATATTTGTGAATTATCATTTAAGTTAAAAGCATAAATTTTAACATAACTAAATTGAACTCCATTAGACCAATACATAAATTGATTAGCGTCCTCATTTTCTAGAATTGCATAATTAGAATTAATATCAATTTTAGAATTGGCTTGCACAAAATTCATTTTTTGAGGTCCATCAATCCAGTTGAGTGACTCTGAAGCTTTTTGCCATTCTTCATCTGTCTTAGGAATTTTTAAATCAATTGAAAATGCATTAAATGGTAACAGAATAAATATCAGAATACTTAGTAACTTAGACATAACTATTTGTTATCACAATTTTTATTAATAGTACTCATAATAATACTAATATATCCAACCTATAGTTGAGTATGAGATTAATAAAAAATTTATATTAAATAGTTATTAATTTAATTAATTTATTTTAATAATTTAATTAAATCATTTAAAACATTCTTTTTTTTTCTAACGTCACCACTTATTTCCTCAGCAACTCTTTTTAATTTATCGATTAATTTATTCTTATTGGTTTTAAGCATTTTTGATGCCTCTAAAAATGAAGAGTCGACTTTTTTTTGTAGCATATTTTTATCTGTAATTTTTATTAGTGATATTGCTTTTTTTGCATCATCACCAAATGCTTTCTTAAATTCTTCTTGTTCGTATTTAGTAAATTTCTTGTCACTTAAATAAAGGTTCAAAGAACCCCACATAAAAGCTCTATTTATTATTTCTTGATTTGAGGTTTCAATTTCGTTGCCTATCATTTTTTGTTTAGAATTTTCAATTTTTTCATCAATTTCTGCGATGTTATATGTACCTTTCTTTTTAGTTTTAAAGAATTCGTTAAACTCATTGGTCATTGAAAACCATATTAATGCTTGCATCCTAATTAAAAAACTAGGATGAGTGCTCCACAATTGGTTATTACTCTTACCAATTGTTTCAATTTCTCTTAGCTGATCTAAGTAAGCTGAAAATTTAAAATTTAAATATTTATCACTTAGACCAGATGTTAATTTAATATTAGCTCTTAGAGCAGCCTCCAAATCTCCACATGCCAAAATACCTATCCTATCAGCACTAATTTCTGCTGCCCTACTTAAATTCAATATATTTAGCCTCAAGTTCCTATTTTCCTCATTTTGATGATTTGGATACAATGAGTGTTGGTAAATATAATGTGCCACTTCATGACCTATGACAAATTCAAGCTCTTTTTCACTTAATAGCTCAATTAATTTAGAAGTTAAAATAATAAATGGTTTTGAGAATGGAGACATAAGACTGCAAGAAGCGTTGGCTTGATAATTGTCTGACGTAACAAAGAAATCAAATTCATTTTTAATTTCCAACTTTTCTATAACTGCATCAATTGATTGAGAAACAGATGGTAAAATATCCTCAGAAATTCTTATTGAATGAGATAGTAAATTAGATAAATGACTTTCATCTAAAATTTCATTTTTTTTAAATTTTTTTAAATCTATTCCAAATTCATTAGGATTATCACTTTTAAATTTGTATTTATCGAAATGGTCCATTAACAATTATACTGCTTACGCATATCCGCTATAATCTTTACCATTTGTTTAGCTCTTTTTTTCTTCTTAACTTCCCTGTGATTAGTTTGAGCATTCCATTTTGTATATTGTTTTCTTAATAGTTTACATTTTTCAGTATCTTCCATATCATCAGTAAGCCCAAAGCTCTCTTCAGATGGTTTTTCAGAAATTTCTAATTCGTCAACATTTGCAATAACTTTATCTTTCATTTCTTTAAATGTATTTAGATTTACTCCAGTTGTTTTTGCAATTTTATTTATTAACTGATCTTCTGTCTTGCTAAGTCGCCCATCAGCACTTGCTATATCTAACATTAGCTGCATAGCTGTATATTTTTGAGATTTTGAGGCAATATTATTAAACTCATCAACTAATTTAGATAATGAGATATCTCTTTTTTTTGCTGCAATGTATGACTCCTTAATCAATTTAGAAAAAAATTTATTTCTCTCTTTTTTAATATCATCATCAAGTAAATTTGTTACATTCCTTGCCCAATCTTTAACAACATTTAACTCCTTTTGATCTAAATGACCATCAGCTGCAGCCATACACATCCCTAGTTTAATTGATAATTCTTCAACTTTATCTTTGTTTTTTACTTCATCCATATAACCTGGTTCCTTAAAACTAAAATTAACTTCTTTAGAAGCAAAATGTTTTACTTTTGAAGTATCTGAAACCACGCCTCTTTCCAATTCTGTGTCGTAATCACAAGCTAAAAGTATAAATTTAAGTTTTCTTGATCCTTTGTGAGGTGGTATAATAAAATCAAGTGGTAAAGAGCAAAACTTCACCCAGTCTGGATAATATCCATCATAACTTGTTTTAACAATCTGATGAAAACCTAAAACTCTACTATTAGGTTCACAGAAAACTGCTTGTGCTGATAAAACAGGGAGTCCTGGTTCTTCATCAGTTATGTCCTGTACTGTAAGAAAAACTTTTATTTCATCTTGAGTAGGATGATTAACCATTCCACACATTTCAATATTAAAACAATTAATTTTTAAGTCAGTATCTTTAGGAATACCTTTTGTAATTTTTATTGAAAACGGGTTTGATTTAACTACTTCTTCAAGATTAGAGCTTGAACCTCCACCACCAAACATTGCTCCAAAAACACCTTTTATTAAGGCCCAACCTATTGCTAAAACAACCCATACTATTACTACTTCAAGCATATTATTCTATATCAAAATCAAGTTCATCTTTTAGTTTTTTAAATTCTTTAGATCCATCTGGTTTTAAAGTCATTTCATGTTTTTTTTTCGATTTCATTTCTTGAAATACACAATGCATTTTTCCATTTGTGTCATATGAATATGTAACTTCTACAGGGTCACCTTGTTTAGCGTTTTTTGACAATTTTAGTGGTTCTTTAGCTATAACTACCACAAAATCTATATTGCTCTCCTCACCCTCACTTTGTGTAACAGAGCAATCAATTGTTTCTTGGTCATCATGTAAAACTGCATAATTCTTTGTAATTGAACATGGAAGTTTTGTATCTCTTGGTATTACAACATCATTAACTACTCCCCATTGATCTTTTTCTTGGTCAATTGTAGCCATTAAGGTTCCCATATAAAAATTGCATATGTCTTGTAAATCTACTTTTGCAATTGCTTTTTTTTGAGAAGGATTTAATTCATCTTTGTTTTGTATACCTGCATAAATAGCTGCACCACAAGCAACAGCCTCATCAACATTTACTCCCTTTACTGGTGCTTTTTTCATAATTTTTTTGATAATTTCACTTACAAAAGGCATTCTTGTACTCCCACCCACTAAAAGTGTTTGTTGAATGTTGCTTGGTTTACAATCAGCCCGTTCTAAAGCTTCTTCCATTAACATCTTTATTTTTTCAACATATGTATCAATAGAATTTTCAAATTCTTTTCTAGTAATATCTATTTTTTGTGGACCTTTAGGACCTTCTATAATTTCTGATACTGTTTCTTTATTGCTAAGGATTTTCTTAATTCTCTCAGCTATAAGAAATAATTTTTCATCATTTAAATCATCTAGCCCTTTACCTTTTGCTTTCTTATATTTTTTATCTAAAATTTTGATAATTTCTTCGTCAAATCTTCTTCCACCTAAGTGTTTATCGCCTACAGATGTTATAACATCAATTTTTTTATCTTTTACAGCTGCTATGGTTATATCAAAAGTACCTCCTCCTAGATCAAATATCAACACTCTACCACTAATTGATACTCCTGGAAGATTCGCATAATGAAGAACTGCTGCTGTTGGCTCATTAATTAACTCGACATCTAGTTTTGCTAATTTAGCTGCATCAATTGTTGCAACTCTTGCGGCTTCTGCAAACATTGCTGGAACCGTAACAACTGCTTTTTTAACACCAGATGTGTAGTCTTTTAATTTTGAGAGGATAAGAGATGATATTTGAGATGGAGTATAGCCCTTAACATCTTTTTTGCCATCTCTATCAATCCATTGTCCTTTAGATGTTGACCAAACAACATCGTTTTCCATCTCACTTTTAACTTCAAGAATAGTATTTTTTTTATTTGTAACAGCAGCATCAATAGCTTTATCACCCACTATTGCTTTTTCTCTTCCAACATATACAGCAGATCTAGTAATTCTATTGTTATTGATTGGATCAGATAATACTTCTGGGTTCCCCAAATCATCTAAGATTGCGATTGCTGAAAAAGTAGTGCCAAGATCAATTCCTACAATTTTACTCATACTTAATTAGCTCCTTTATTTATATCATTATTAAATTCATAAATTTTTACTAATGCTTTTTTAAGATAGAATATTTCATCATTTTTAAGTTTAGTCATATAACCATTAGAAATTATTGAATGAACTAAATTATTTTTTTCTTTGTCCTTAGTTGGCTCAGTGATTGCATCAACTTCACAACCATGATGGTCGATACTATTAATATTTAGTTTAGGTGTAAATATCTCTATTCCTGAATTATTTAAAACTATCAAAAGTTTATCTTTTGTGCTTTGGAAATACGATTTTGTAATATCATCATTTAATTGAATTTTTTTTTCAGCGTTCTCAATGAAAACAATCGTATCAATTATACCATCTAGTATCGACTTATTTCTCGAATACTCATAGCCTCTTTTGTATTCCTTAAGTTCATCATTTTTTTCTCTAGCAACTTTTTCAAATGGAGCAATTTTTTCGTCTACGTCTTTTATAATTGATTTTGCGTCTTTATATTGACTATTTAAATATTTTATTAATTCTTCATTATTTTTTTTAGATTCGTTTATAAAATTTTCAATTTTAGAACTAGTTTCTTTTGGAAATTCAATAAGGTTAAAATTACTTTTGTCAGAACTTTTAATTTTTAAATAAAGCTTATAAAATAAAATTATTGATAGAATTAGAACTAGAATTAGTACCACGTAACTTGCAATAGATAAAAAATTCATTTAACCTCAATTAACATTTATGATTAAACCACAGAAAATTGGTCTATGTCTAGGAATATTTTTATTCTCTTTTTTTGTAATAACTAATTCACAAGCAATACCAATTAAACCAATATTAGAGAGTTTTGAACAAATGTTTAAGTTCTTGAAAAAAGGTGCGGATGAAATACCTGATGCGGGAAAAAAGATGGAAGATTTAAAAGGTATTGATAAATCAGATAATGTTATGACAAGTAGTGAAACTAGCAAAAAATTTGGCGATCAAATTAATGATTTTAATCTTAATTATGTAAGCGAGTTAAAGAATTCAGGTCATAATAAACTTTTAGAATTACATGGGGTTAAGAATGGTAAACGACTTTCCGAAGTTATTGATAAAAGTGACATAGATATAAATGAATTTTTAGAAGAGAATGCTGGAATAAATATTTTTAGAACTTTTTGGTGGTCCGGAAGAGTTTTTAGAACTTCAAATAGTTTTAATAAACCTGAGGAAGATAGATTGGTTATTGAATGTAAAAAAAAAAACGAAAATTTTTATTTCACAGCATTATTAGAAAATGAAAAAAAATGGTTACTTTTAAGTGCTAATATAAAAAAAGAAACTGATTATATGGAAATCAAAAGACAAAAACTTTATGTATTGGTCGATAAAGATGAATATATTATTTTTTCAACCATGACACCAAAAGATAAAAAATATCCATTAAATTATTTTGTTATAGCAAATGATGGGAGGTTTTTGCATGAATTCAACATGAATGGTACCGACAGTCCGAGATATCTAATTAATAATGCTGATAAGAAAATTTTAAAGTCAAATTTTTATTGTACAAAATTATAATATACTTAAAAAGTTATACATCAAAATCTAGATCATCAAGATTTTCATCAATTTGTTTATCTACTTGTTTTTTAATTACATTTTTGTCTTTTTTTTCTTTATTAACAATTTTTTTTTCTTCCTTTGTTTTTATTTTGGGTTTTTCATTAATAAATTCTTTATTTTCCAAATTTGTATCTGTTCTAATTTTAGTTTTTTTTGGTTTAGCAACATTTTTT
>CACDRY010000008.1 GCA_902555275.1 uncultured Pelagibacteraceae bacterium | reverse complement strand
TACATTATAAGCATGACAAGCTAAGGGATCAGCCCATCTATAAATTGGAGAAATTCCTAGACAAGCGGACACGAATTTAAGTAGCTCTTCAGTTTCGTAAAGAAATTTCATTTCGGAATTTTTTGCAAAACAATCAGAGTTTAGATATCCATTGTATCTGTTCATAAAAATTCTTTTTGGATGATCCTTAGGAAGAGAGGGGTCATCTTTTGCATAAAGATATGCATTGATACTTTCTTTAGACATATAAACTTCATCTAGCTGTTGCTCTAATTCTTTTCTCATAACTGCTAAAGAATTTGGTAAAATAAAGTTTGGAATTACTGAACAACTATCATTTTCTAATTCTGCTTTACATTTTTCAATTATTTTTTTTATTTTGTGAGATTGTAAGTCGTGAATAGGATATTTTTCTAAATCAACAATTTTGCTTAAGTTTTTTTCCATAACTGCACAATATAAATTATGAGCTTCTCAGCGATTCTTGTAATTCTTTATTTGAGATATAACCTTTAGCGTTTCCTTGTTTATCGACAACTTCGCAATTGGAATTACTACAAACAACTTGAGGTAGAAATTCCTCGATAAATTGATCTTCTTCAACCTTAATCAGGTTTGATTTATCTATACCATCTGATTGATTAATAGGTTTCATTATAATTTTTGCTTTTATAACTTTTGTTCTGTTTACATCTTTTACAAATGCCTCAACATATTCATCTGCCGGGTTCATTATAATTTCTACTGGCGTTCCTACTTGCACAAGTTTTCCAGCATTTAAAATTCCAATATGATCCCCTAATCGAAGTGACTCATCAAGATCATGAGTAATAAACACTATGGTTTTTTTTAATTCTGCTTGTAGATCTATCAATTGTTTTTGCATGTCACTTCTTATCAATGGATCTAATGCTGAAAAAGCTTCGTCCATAAGCATAATGTCAGTATCAGTGGCTAAAGCTCTTGCAAGTCCTACTCGTTGCTGCATTCCCCCAGATAGTTGAGCTGGATATTGATTTTCAAATCCAGACAAACCTACAGACTCAATTTTCTCCATTGCAGTAGCATTTCTTTTTTCAATTTCCACGCCTTGCATTTCAAGTCCGTAACCAACGTTTTGTAAAACTGTCTTATGCGGGAACAAGCCAAACCTTTGAAATACCATACTCATTTTTTGCCTTCTAAATTCAATTAGTTGCTCTTTATTGAGAGTGGTAACATCCTTGCCTTCAACTAAAATTTCGCCAGAAGTAGGATCTATCAATCTATTTAAATGTCTTATTAGCGTAGATTTACCAGATCCAGATAAACCCATGCACACAAAGGTTTCTCCTTCCTCAATTTTTAATGACACATTATCTAATCCAACTGTGTGCCCAGTTTGCTCTAAAACATCCTCTTTTGTAGCACCCTCTTGAACCATTTTAAGAACGCTGGATGGTTTAGGTCCAAAAATTTTATATACATTATTGATTTCAATTTTTGACATTTTTTAAAAGTCTAATTCTTTTAATGCATCAAAGCAAATCTACAATTAAATAAATAAAAAGCTTTCAACCATTAATTGAATTGAAATTTTTACCATTTTATATAATTATTTATCATGAATTCAATTTCTAAAATCTCAAAAAATAGCACTTACCTTCAAATTATTTGGAATGATGGGGAGGAGAGTAAATTCAATTATATGTGGCTAAGAGATAATTGTCCAACCGCGCATGACAAAGATTCACGACATAGAATGTTTAATATTTTAGAAGTTTCTAAAGATATAAATCCTAAAAAATACTCTCTTAATGATGATGGTAAATTAGAAATTGAGTGGAGTGAGGGAGAACACATAAGTTATTATGACCCAAAATGGTTAAGAGAAAATTGCTATACAATCAAAAATAAACAAAAATATATATCTCCTTATCAACTTTGGGATAATAACTTAAAAAATAATTTTGAAAGTATATGCATTGAACATGATGAAGTAATTGACTCTGATGAAGGTTTAATAAAATGGCTTGAACTATTACATCATAAAGGTATTGCCATAGTTAAAAACTCACCAACAGAAAAAAAATCAGGCTTTAAAATTCTTCATCGAATAAGCCATGTCAGAGAAACATTTTTTAAAACCCCTTTTGAGGTAATAAATATTCCAAAACCAAATAATTCTGCATACACGGCGCATGCTTTAAGAAATCATATGGATTTACCTTGGTTTGAATTACCACCTGGTTATCAGTTTTTGCATTGTTTAGTAAATGATGCAAATGGTGGAGACTCTTCAGCAATCGATGGGTTTGCTGTAGCCGATTATCTTAGACAAAATGAAAAAGATATATTTGAGACACTGGTTTCTGTGCCTCTTAAATTTAGAGATAAAGATTATACTCAAGAATCTCACAGAAGCTATCATGCACCCGCAATTAGTTTAACAAAAGATAAAGATTTTCATGATATTAGATTTAGTGTTGCAACGATGGATGCTTTAGATTGTCATCCAGATAAAATGGATAAAGTTTATAAAGCCCACCATAGATTTGGAAATCTTCTACACGATGATAAGTTTCAGATTAAATTTAGATTAGGACCTGGAGACATATTTTCTTTTAATAATAGGCGTGTTTTACACGGCAGAACTGCTTTTGACCCAAATTCAGGTCATCGTCATCTTCAAGGATATTATTTAGATAGAGATGAAATACTTGGAAGATTGGAATATCTTAAAAAATATAAATCATAAGTTTTCAAATATAAGATTGTTATCTTTTTCATATTTCAAAAATTCCTTTTTGTTTTTAATCGTGTAATAATATTTCTCTTTATTAATTATTTGTATTCTTCGACTATTTAAAAACTTTTTATCTAATATTAGATATTTTATTTTTTTGTTTAGGCTACTTTTTAAAATAGATTTTATGCTAGATTTGTTGGAAAAAGATAAACCTACTGATAGTTTTGAGTTAAGTTTAAGAAGATTATAGATATTTTCATGCTTAAAAGAGATAAAAGTACATTTTTTAAAACTTCTAGTTTCTTTAATCAAATTAGATAAAAGTTCTTTATTAAATAATGGCTTTATTTCAATAAAGATAGGAAATTTTTTTTTCGAAATTTTTAGAACCTCTTTTAATGGTGGTATTTGAAAGTTTTTATTTTTAATTTTTTTTAGATCTTCATAATTAATATTTTTGATACTTTTGCTTATTTTAAAAATTCTCTTTAAAGTAAAATCATGAAAGCATACAAATTTTTTATCTTTGGTTGAATGAATATCTGTTTCAATCCCAAATCTTTTTTTAAATGATGCTCGAAAAGACTCTAAGCAGTTTTCTTTGTAACTCTTATTTACAATTCCTCTATGTATTATATGCATGTAAAAAAAAAGGGCTCTGTTTCCACAAAGCCCTTAATTATTTTTTTGAAGTTTAATTATTAGTTAGGTAACCAACTTTTCCATTTATCTGGATTGTTGTCTAACCACTCATTTACAACTTCTTTAACGTCTCTTTTTTTGATGTCAACTTCTACAAGCATCTTAGCTTGGTCTAAGTTTTCTAATTTCATTCTTTCAAAAAAAGCTTTTGCTTTAGCATGTTCTGGTTTAGCAAATGTGTCAGGATTTCCATAATTCATAGTATAATCTTTATCCCAACCAGTTGCTGGCCATCCATCTGTACCGCAAGTTTTCCAGTTGTTTGCTTCAGTAAATGTGTCTCCTGCACAAGTTTTGTATTCAGGAAGTTGAACTCCTACCATGTCAAACTCACCAAAGAACCAGTGTGGTGACCATAAGTATAACAAGAACGGCTCTTTTCTCATGTAAGCAGCTTTTGCTTCTGCAATTGCAGCCGCTTCAGTACCTAGCTCATCAGCTTGGAAATCAATTCCTAAAAGATCAAGTCTTTTTTGGTCATGACAGTTCCAACCAGCTACAGGACATCCAATTAATCTTCCTTTGCCGCCTGTTTCAATAGTTGCAAATTTAGCTTTATGTTTGTTTAGGTCTCTCCAAGTTTTAATGCCCATTTCTTCTGCAGCATATCTAGGTATCCAGTAATCTGACATACCGATGATTCCAGTAGTTCCTAAAAGATCAACTGTTCCATCTCCTTTATAAGATTTTACTACTTTGCCGTCATAAATTAAATCTTCATTAAACATTACATCGTCTGCCTCTGCATAACTTGGCCAACTCTCGCAAGCGAAATCAAGTTCTCCAGCTGCAATTGCTTCCCATAATCCAGTACCAGAAGGGAAAACTGTTTGTTTAATTTTATAGCCCATTTCTCTTTCAAGAATTGCTACTGCAACTTCACAAGTGATTATTCCACCTGTCCAGTCAGCAATAGCAGCATGTAATCTTTTTGCATTTGCCTGAGTAAGACTAGCAAGTAAAATTACGAAAGATAAGAATAGAGCTGATATTGTTTTTGATAACCTCATTTATTTCCTCTCTTTTAATTAATTAAAGTCTTATTCTAAAACAAAAATTACTAGTTTGTAAACTGTGAATAATGATGCTTTTACTTGACTTATAAACCTAGAGCTTCTCTCTGTTTTTTAGTCCAAGCAAGTGAAATTCTGTCTATAATTATTGCTAATAATACAATTCCTATACCTGCTGCCAACCCTCTACCGGTATCAGATCTTGCTAATCCATTAAATACTTCCAAACCTAATCCTTTTCCACCAATTAAAGGTGTAACAATCTGCATTGCGAAAGCCATAATTACTGTTTGATTAAATCCAATAACTAAACTTGGAATAGCTAATGGAAATTTAATTTTATTTAGAGTTTGTAATAAAGTACCACCAAATGAACGTGAAACCTCTGAGTAAGTCCCAGATACTTGAGTTAAACCTAAAGATGTTAGTCGAATGATGGGTGGTATAGAGTATATAACTGTTGCAAGTACTGCAGATACTATTCCTCCTCCAAAAAACATTAAAACAGGAATTAAATAACAGAAGTAAGGTAAAGTCTGCATGGCATCCAAAACCACGTTTTGAACATTTCTAAATCTCTCATTATAAGAGGCAATTATTCCAAGAGGAACTCCAATTATAAAGCATAAAGCTACAGACACTAAAACAGATGATAGTGTTATCATTGATTGTGGCCATATTCCACAAGCACCAATGAAAAGTAATAACATTGCTGTAATAATTGCAAATCTAATACCGACAGTAAAATATCCAATTGCTGCAAATACCCCTAATGTATACCACCATGGCACATGAGTTAAGAATATATCAAGTGGTCTTAAGAGTTTAAGATATACAAATCCCCTAAGAGCTTTTGTAAATGCAATAAAACTAGGATTAACAGTTAAAGATTCTACACTACTAGAAATCGGCTGCCTAATTGACAATCTCCACTCTTCAGGAAATGATCCTATACTTACCATATAAGAGTCAACGAATGAAATAGTCAGAACAAGTAAAAAAGAGGGTATTATATAATATCTTCTAGAAATTATTTCACCAATATCTCTTGCTGTTTCTTTATTTGCTAAAGAAACACAAAATTCAAATACATACGCAATAAATTTTGTTAAATTTGTACAAACAAAATTAATTAAACCAGCTAAAAATTCTAAAGGCTTTTCTATAATTCTTACTATTGCAAATTTTTCCCAAGATTGTGGGAGTAAATAAAATTTTTGAACATTCGATGGAAGTATTTGTTTTGTTTTGCTAAATGACATACTAAATCTATCAAACATTATTGCCATGAAAAGAATACAAAGTCCTCCTTCCATTGCCCACCCAACATCAAGTCTTCTAATTGCTTGCCATACTTGACCACCAATTCCTTCAGCTCCAATGAAACATGCCAAAACTACAAGTGCTAAAGCCATCATTATCACCTGATTAATTCCCATCATTATACTTGGTAGCGAGAGTGGAATTTTAATTTTAAATAGTAGTTGTAACTTACTTGATCCAAATGAGGTAGCAGACTCAATTGTTTCTGCTGAAACTTGTCTTATACCAGTATTTGTTAATCTTATTATTGGAGGCATTGAGTAAATCATAGTGGCTAATATTGCTGGCGCTCCTCCAATTCCAAAAAAGAAAAGAGCTGGAAAAAGATAAACAAACGCAGGCATTACTTGCATTGTATCTAAAATAGGCTTCATAAAATTTTCAAACCTGTCACTTTGTGAACAAAGCACACCTAGAGTCACTCCAACTACGACACATAGTAAAACCGATAAACCCATCAATGCTACCGTTTGCAGAGATGGTTCCCACATTCCTGTTGCACCCCAAAAATAAATGACAAATAAAGAGTACAATCCTAATCTTAAACCACCTGCAATTAAGCAAGGCAAAAATATTAATGCTGCAATTAATAGCCAAGGTGAGTCGATAAGGAAATCTTCAACAAAGTAATATACATTTTTAATATAACTGGCTATTATTTTGGTAATCCATCTATAATTTTTCTTTAAATAATCTTCACCTTCATTAACCCATGCTGTAAATGTAAATTGATCAGTGACGACCTTTGGCATTTTTGAAGGACCATCGCTTTGAAAAGATAACCACAGTGCAACTAAAAATGTTATTAAGATTACAGAATATGTAATAATATTTTTTGATGAATTTGGCTTTCCTTGGATACTTGCTACTTCAGAAGACATATTATCTAAAATTTAAAATAAATAATTTTACTTTTAAAGAAAAATATTGTCTATTTTTGTGTTATTAAAATAACAAAATATGAATAATCAACCAAAAATAACGTGTTCAAATGTTTGGAAATTATTTGGTTCTGACGAACAAAGAATAATTAAAGATTTAGATAAAAGTTTATCAATAAAAGAAGTTCAAGAAAAAACCGGACATGTGGTTGCAGTAAAAGATGTTAGCTTTTCAATTGAGAAAGGTGAGACATTTGTTGTAATGGGTTTATCGGGAAGCGGAAAATCAACCTTAGTTAGATGTATTTCAAGATTAATTGAACCAACGTCTGGAACAGTAAAAATGGATGATGTTGACGTAACGAAAATGAGCGGAAAAGAATTATTAGATTTAAGAAGAAATAAAATGAGCATGGTTTTTCAACATTTTGGTTTATTTCCACATAGAACAGTTGTGGAGAATATTGGATATGGTTTAGAGATTAGAGGAAATAAAAAAAATGATAGAGTAGAAAAATCAATGGAAGTTTTAAAAATGGTTGGTTTAGAAGGTTGGCACAATAATTATCCAAGAGAACTATCAGGAGGAATGCAACAAAGGGTGGGTTTAGCTCGTGCATTAGCTGTAGATCCAGAAATTTTAATTTTTGATGAACCCTTTTCAGCATTAGATCCATTAATTAGAAGAGAAATGCAGGATGAACTTTTAAAGATTCAAGAAAAGTTACAGAAGACTATGGTATTTATTACTCATGATTTCTTAGAGGCAATTAAAATGGGTGATCATATTGCAATTATGAAAGATGGAGAAGTTTCTCAAGTAGGGACACCAGAGGAAATAGTTGCTAACCCCAAAGATCAATATGTAAAAGATTTTTGCGAAGATGTGCCAAAATACAAAGTCCTTAGTGCAAGCAAAGTAATGAGGGAAGAATGTTGTGACGATACAAAAAAAATGTTTGAAAACGGATCAAATAATATTCCTCACAATTCAAAAATAGAAACTTTAATTGATAAGCTTGTAGATACAGATCAGAAATTTCCAGTGGTTAATAGTGAGACAGGTGAGCTTATTGGTGAAATTGATAGAGCAATAGTTATGAAATCAATGAAATCTGCTAGTTAATTTCTCTACTCACCTTAGTTTTTTTTTGTTTTACTTTATCTCTCCAAATTATAATCATTCCAGCAAACACAATTACGAAAACTCCTGGAAATAATTGTTCCCAAGGAGCTTCATTAAAAAATAACCAGCCCAAAACAAATGATGAAGGAATGCCAAAATATTCAAACGAAGCCATCTTACTTGCAGAGATTAATCTGTAAGAATAGATAAAAAGTATTGCTGCAGTACCTCCAAGAATACCAGTCAATGTCATAAGAAAAAAATCTTGAGTATTTTTTATTTCTGCATGTCCAGTGGTCAATAAAAACAGTACAACACCACCAATTACATTAAATATTAAAGTATATAATTGAATTTTTGCTGTTGAGTGACCATCAGGTATAAATTTTAAAATTATCACACTTAATGCCCAAGCTATCGCAGTTAGAATTGGAAATATTGAGTAAAAACTAAATATGTCACTTCCTGGCTGAACAATTAAAACAACTCCAAAAAAACCTATAAAAATTGCAGACCATCTATAAATACCAACCTTATCCTTTAAAAAAATTATCGATAAAATTACAATGAAAAATGGTGAAGAAAATGTAAGAACCATAGCAGTAGCAAATTCTAAGTTAATAACAGAAATAAATATAAATATATTCATTGATAAGAAAGCCAAACCTCTAAAAAAGCTTAAGATAATGAATTTATTGTTTAGGTTCCTAAAAACTGAAATGTACTCTTTAGTAAATAAAATAAGTATAAATAAAGGGATTACCCCCGCAATATTTCTGAATACTGCTAACTGAATTACAGTATATTCATTACCCAAAAACTTTATTACAACCATATACATATCCACACATAGTATTGCTAAGAGCATGGTAAATATTGCTAAATATGTTTTTTTTAAATCTGTTTTTTCTGAAGAAATATTCATTTATAATTTTTTAAAATTGTATACTTTATAAAAGAAATGCAAAGTTTTAAACTTAACGAAACCGATATTCTATCCAATCAAGATTGGACGTTTCCGACTAATATTGCATACGGTCCAGGTAGATTGAAAGAAATAGGTGGTATCTGTAATAATTTAAATATTAAAAACCCTTTAATTGTTACAGATAAAGGTAGCACAAAATTACCATTTATAATTAATTTACAAAATTATTTAAAAAGTTCTGATGTAAAATCAGATTTATTTTTTGATATATCTCCAAATCCAAGAGAAGATGAAGTTTCAAATGGTGTTAGTAAATTTAAAGATGGAAACCATGATGCTATAATTGCAATCGGTGGAGGCAGTGCCATGGATGGAGGAAAATTAATTTGCCTCACAGCAAACAATGACGTTCCATTAAGAGATTTTGAGTTTGAATTAACTCCGCCTAACATTAGTAAGGATAACCCGTTCCCAAAAATTATAACTATTCCAACAACTGCTGGAACTGGAGCTGAAACAGAAATTTCAGCTATGGTTACTTATTTAAAAGAAGGCATGAAATTTTGTATGTGGCATCCAGATGTTAGACCTTCCTTAGCATTGTTAGATCCAGAACTAACTATTGGATTGCCAGCAAATTTAACGGCATGGACTGGTGCAGATGCTTTAATCCATGGTATAGAGGGTTATTGTGTTCCTGGTTTCAATCCAATGTGTGATGGTGCTGCTTTAGAGGGTTTATCTTTGATATCAAAATCTTTAATCACAGCTGTAGAAGATCCTAGCAATATAGTTGCAAGAGGTGGAATGCATGTTGGATCTTGTTTAGCGGGAATTTCTTTTTTAAAAGGTTTAGGATTAGTACATGCTATTGCTCATATGGTTGGAGCCGAATACAATACTCATCACGGACTAACGAATGCAATAATATTACCTGTAGTTTTAAAATATAATTTACCAGGTATGGAAGAAAAAGTTAAAAGAATGTCAGAGGCTATGCAATTTAAAGATCATTCTGTAGATGCATTTATATCAAACATTGAAAACATTCTTGATAGAATTAAAATTCCAAAAAGTTTGAGCGAAATTGGAGTCCCCGAGGATTGTGTTGATAGAATTGCTGAAAAATCAATGAAAGATCAAGCCTATGGACAAAATCCTAGAAAAGCAACTTTAGAAGAAATAAAGGAAATTACTCTAGCATCCATTAAAAAAGCTAGGTAATAGTAAATTCCTATGCTTGAAAATAAATCAGTTAAAGAAATTATTTCTTTAATTAAGAAAAAGGATGTTTCAGTAAAAGAAATAGTTGGCTTATATTTTGAAAGAATAAAAAAATTTAATCCATCTTTGAATGCTATTGTTTCAATTAAGGATGAAGAGGAAATAATTAAAGAAGCTGAGATTAAGGACAAAAATTTTGAACAGAATAAGCCGTTATTTGGCTTACCTCTTGCCTCTAAAGATTTGCTAGATGTAGTTGGTTTTCCAACCACTTATGGTTTTCCTGGATATAAAGATTATTTTCCAAAAAAAAATTCTATAATTGTTGATCGTCAGATAGATGCTGGTGGATTAATAATTGGAAAGACAAATACTGCTGAATTAGGAGTGGGCGCTCATACAGCTAATAGATTATTTGGAATAACACCAAACATATATGGAAATAGTCAATCATCAGGTGGATCGAGTGGTGGAGCTGGTGTTGCAGTTGCAGCAAATTTACTGCCATTTGCTGATGGTACAGATATGATGGGTTCTTGTAGAACACCTGCTGCTTACGCAAATGTTTATGGTTTTAGACCAACACCAGGATTACTTCCCGATTATCGAACAAATGAAAAAAAGAAAAATCTTCCAGTTATTTCAACACCAGGATGTCTAGCCAGAACACCTGAAGATATGTCTATTTTTTTAGATGTCATAGTTGGAGAACATAAAGAAGATCCAATTTCTTTCAGTTTAGATAATTCTTTTAGTGAGGTTAATTTAAGTGACCAGGAATTTTCAAAAATAAAAATTGGATGGTTATCTGATATGAATGGTAATTATCAATATGATCCTGAGATAATTGAAATATGCAACAAACAACTTAACAATCTTGAAAAGTATAAAGTTATAATTGAAAACTTAAAACCAAAAATAGATGCTCATAAATTATGGAATTGCTGGGGAACGTTGAGAGCAAAAAGTATTTATGAGGATATTATTACAATGAATATAAAAGATGTTAATGAAATGACTCCTCAAGCGATATGGGAATACAATAAAGGTATCAAACTTACAGATGAAGATGTAAAATCTGCTCTTAACTTAAGAATTGAATTATCAAATGATGTAAATAGTTTGTTTGGTGATTTTGATTTTTTAGCTTTACCATCTCAACAATCATTTCCTTTTGACAAAAATTTAAGACATCCAGAAAAAATAAATGAAAAATTAATGGACACTTATCATAGATGGATTGAAATACATATATTTGCTAGTCTTTTTTACTTGCCATCAATTTCTTTACCTATTGGTTTTAATAAAGATGGATTTCCAATAGGTATTCAAATTATAGCAAAAGAAAAAGAAGATTTAAAAGTGATATCTTTTGCAAAAAGATATGAAGAAATTTTTAATTTTTCTAAAATTAAACCAAAATTAAACTAATGGTCAGACACAAACATCATTTTAAAATAGCTTTTGCGTTAGCAATAGCTGCTGGGTCATGGGGAGTTTATTGGCTACCTCAAAGAATTTTAGAAGATGGGGGACTCACTGGAGGTTGGGGAACAATTTCTCAAATGATGATCGGAATTTTATTACTTACACCCATCTCTTTGTGGAGAAAGTATAAAGGTCGTACATCTGGTTTAGAAATTCCTTTTGTTGGTTTTTTAACGGGCAGTGGTTTTATATGTTACGCATTAAGTTTCTTGCTTACAGATGTTGTGCGAGCATTGATCATGTTTTACATGATACCTGTCTGGACGACTATTTTTGAAATATATTTTTTAAAAAAAAGACCAGGTTTAGAAAGAGTTTTAACTTTAAGCTTAGCACTAGGGGGTTTGTGGGTAGTTTTTAGTCAATCTAACATTATACCGTTACCACAAAATGCAGGAGATTGGTTGGCATTGGTAGGTGGTGTGCTATTTGGGGCTGGGTTGGTACGTTTAGAAATTTCCAAAACAGACGGTGTCTTTCCTGTAATCTTTTCCTTCTTCGTTTATGGGACAATATTTAATATTTTTGCTGGCTTTATTTTAAAAGATTACTTAGGGCCTATGCCACCGATTGAAGCCTTTGCATCAATGTTTACTTTTTTAGTTCTTATTTCAGTATTTTATTTTATTCCTACCGGAGTAGTTATAATGTGGTCTCCATCTGTTTTAGGTGCAGGCCTTTGTGCAATATTGTATTTAAGCGAAATAGTAGTTGGAGTTATATCAGCTGGCATTCTGACTGACGAAACATTTGGTTGGAGAGAAGTTGTTGGAAGTACAATGATTGTTGTAGGAGGAGTATTAGCTGTTGTTCTAGCACCAAAAGAAGAAAAATAGATGCTGTTTAAAGAAAAGTTTAAATCAAATTCAAAAATATTCTTAGATGGCGGAAATGGTTCTGAGATTGCAAACTTAGGAGGTGAAATGACCCCAGCTTTTTCTGCATTAGCAACAATCTCAGCACCAGAAATTGTAAGACAAGTTCATGAAAATTTTATGGATGCAGGCTGTGATCTTATTACAGCAAATACCTTTAGCACTACAAGACACAATATGAATAGTATTAATAGAGGTAATGAAACAAAGGAGTTTATTGTTAGATCTGTCGAAATAGCCAAAAAGGCAATTAAGAATAAGGGAAAAGAAAATATAGTTGGAATAGCAGGGAGTATGTCGAATTTTTTCTCATTGAAGGAAAATGAATTTGTTCCAGATCCAAAGCACATACCTACATTTAGAGAGGAAGAGAGAAATTATAAAGAGGCTGCTAAAATCTTAAAAGAAGAGGGAGTTGATCTTTTAATTCTAGAAATGATATTAGATATAGATCACTCTAAAATCTTACTTAACTCTGCATTAGAAACTGGTTTACCTGTTTGGGTTGGACTTAGTTGCTGTATAAGCAAGTTTGATAATAAGGTTATTGGAAGAAATTTTAGAGCTGAAAAAGAAAAATCACTTATTTATGATGAAAGTATATACAAAGAGCAACCAAAATTTATTCCTGATGATAAGATTGTTCTTTTAGATGATATTATGAAATCTCTAACAAATATCGGCGGAGATGTTTATGGTATTATGCATACTTGGCTTGTTGATGCCTTTGATGGATTGAAGGTGATTAAAAATAATTGGCAGGGTTCAATTATGTTTTATCCAGAGATACATAAGTTTGACACAAAAACACATAAGGCAATAGTGACCTACACAGAGGATGAATTTGCTGATGAATGTGGAAAACTAATTGATGACCAAATTCAAATTATCGGAGGGTGTTGTGGTGTCACGGACAATCATCTAAAAAAATTAATTTCTAGGTATTCTTAATTTTAATATTAATTGTTAACTAAGTTTATCAACATATTAATCATATCAACTTTATAACTCTCTTTTGTTGCAGATTTTGTTTCCAATACTGAAAAAAATGCTGCGACTTTGCCAGTTTTAAAATTTGTTGCCAAAAATTGACCTCCATATCCAGAGTGTCCAATCATGTTACCTGATACCATTGTTGAATTTGAGTAATACAAATATTTATTTTTTGATAATTCCATGTATTTAGGCCCTAAATTTTTAATAGTTTTGTCTAAAAAAGAGGGTGATCCAACTTTTCTATTTCCAACCCCCATACCTTTTCTTGCAAAAAGCAAACCCATTCTTAAAAAATCTCTGGCAATCAAACAACCACCACCAGACATCCATGGCATCCCATATCTATCAGAGGCAATATATAAACCTTCTTCAAAGCCAGCTGCTTCAACTGCCGATAATACCCAGTCTCTTAAAGCTCTTCCACTTACCTTTTCTACAATTAATCCCACTACATCAGTATTTGCTGATTTATAAAATGCATATTCAGAACTATTTATTATACTTTTGTTTTTAATTTTTTTAATTGAATTTAAATATTCTTCTTGGCTTAAATGATTTTTTAAATTTTCTGGTAGTCTCCAACCTCCAACTGGCTCATGTAAAAAAGAGGAAGAATATGCTTTAGTATAATCTTCGGTATAGGAATTTATAATATTCATATTTAAAACATCTTGCACTTTTGCATTAGCATAACCGCTTCCAATTTTAGGCAAATAATGTGAAACTTTTTTACTCAAATCTATTGATTTATTTTTAACAAGTTCTCCAACAAATAAGTTAACAAACATTTTAGTTATTGACATAATTGTCTGTGGTTGATTTTTTTTGAAATCTTTAGCGTATTTTTCAAATAATATATTTTGACCTTTGCCAACGATTATTGAACAAAAAGATTTATTTTTGATCATTTTTTTTACCAATGGTATTTTACTAATTTTATTATTGGGTTTTGACTTTAGTTTTAATACTAGATCAGATCTCAGATAAAGACTGTACCTATTTATTTTATGTAAATTTCTGTAACCAAATCTTCTAGTTTTTGGAAGATTCCATGAAGCCTTATTATCTCTAATTGTTTTTAATTCAGGATTTTTAACAGAAGTTAATTTTTTTATTTTCAATATTTTAAAGATTTTTTTTGTTCGTATTTCTGGTGATACCCTTCTGCTTTACAATAATTTTTTTCCTTGGATATTTTTGTTGATACCTTACCACCTAATTTTTTGTTAACTTCATTTAATACTTTTTCAGCAATCTTTTTTTCTTCATCAGTATTATAAAATATTTCTGATCTATATTGAATACCCACATATGTACCCTGTCGATTTACTTGTGTAGAGTCGTGCAATTCAAAAAATAGATTAACCATGTCCTCATACGATTTTTCTTTTTCATCATATTGAACTTTTACTACTTCAATATGGCCAGTGTCACCACCGCACACAGCTTTATAGGTTACATTGGGATCATCCCCTCCACAGTAACCACATTCGGTAGAGATTATACCTTTAATACCTTCGTACTTAGTTTCATCCCAAAAACAGCCAATACCGCCAATAAATGTCTTCATTATTTATTAATTTATACTTTAGTTTTTTAAAATTGAAATGGCTTTAATCTCATCAACTCCTATTCCACAACAACCACCTATAATTTGAGCTCCATCTTTAATCCACGTTTTTACCTCATTCAAATAATCATCTGGAGTCATGTCATCTATAAATCTCCAATGTGGTTTTTCATAATATCCTTTATTTGGATATGCTCCTATAACTCCATCATAATTTTGTCTCGCAGTTTCGATTGCTTTTCCTGTAATATTTATATCTGAATGAGCAACCAATATTGGCCCACTGTGTAATTTTTTAAAATTATTTATGGATGTCTCAAAGTTTTCATAGACATGTGTATCAGAATCAATTGTATCATTATATCCAAGCATTATATTTTTTTGATCATCCATTACGCATGACACAGATAACCAAACAGGTATATTTACTTTTGTGGAACAATTTAACATTGCTTCAACTATGTCAGCTTGTGAAGACATAGCCTCTAAAATAATTAAGTCTACTCCAGCATCAGATAAAATTTTTAGTTGTTCATGAAAACCAGGTATCATGGCTTTGATACCAAGTTTATAAAAGTTTCCAAAAGTTGATACACTTCCAGCTAATGCAGTTTTGTTGTTAGTATTTTCTATTGCTTCTCTTGCAACCTTAACACTTTTTTGATTGAATTTTTCTATAGAGTCTTCATAACCATATTGTCTCATTGATATAGGAGTAGTACTATAAGTATTAGTTGTAATTACATCGGCTCCAGCATTTATATAATCCTCATGTACTTTTCTAACTAATTCAGGATGATCAACAGAACACTTCCCACACCACATATGCTTATCCATCTCGGCACCATTTTTTTCTAGTTCTGCACCCATACCTCCATCTAAAATAATGATTTTATTGTTTTCTAATTTTGTCTTGATTGGGCCGTATGACATAAATTTTATTCTTTACTATTTGTAAATGCGCAAATTTTATTTCCATCTAAATCACGAAGATAAGAATAATAAACCCCTGAGCCTTCTGGTCTTTCACCACCAGATCCCTCACTAGTTCCTCCAGCTTTTAAACCTACTTCATGAAATTTGTCTACGTGAGATCTTGATGAAGTTAAAAATGTGATTTGTGTTCCATTTCCAAAGGTAGCATCTTTTTTATTGAAAGGTTTAGTGACGTAAAACTCAATATCTTTAGTACCTTTTGCTCCATATGCAGCATAATCATCTTCTATTGTCTCGTTTCTATCTAAACCAATTACTTCTAAAACTTTGTCGTAAAATGCAATAGCATCATTTAAATTATTAGTACCTACCATCACATAACCAATCATATAAACCTCTATTAACTAATTCTGATTATAAGTTATTTAAGCTATTAATTCCAACCGGTAATTGCTTTAACTTCTAAAAATTCAGTGAAACCCCAGACACCACCTTCACGACCATTACCAGATTGTTTATAGCCACCAAACGGCATTCCAGTATCTGTAGCTTGACCATTGATATAAACCGTTCCAGCTCTAACTTTTCTAGCAACTCTTTTGGCTTTTTCTTTATCTTCAGTTTGTAGATAATTACCTAGTCCATAAGATGTATCATTTGTAATTGCTATTGCTTCTTCTTCAGTTTCAAATGGTATAATTGAAAGCACAGGTCCAAAAATTTCAGTTCTTGCAATTTTCATGTTATTATTTACGTCTGAAAAAATTGTTGGTTTAACAAAATAACCTTTGTTAAGTCCATTTGGCAAATCTGGTCCACCTGCAGCTAGTGTTGCACCTTCTTTTATTCCCTCATTGATAAGATTTACAACTTTATCATATTGTACTTTTGAAACCAAAGGTCCAATATGATCTCCTTTTTTAGATGCCAGATCAACTTTAATTTTATTTGCTTCATCAACAGCTTCTTTAACAGCTCTTTCATAAATTGGTTTTTCAACCAACATTCTTGTTGGAGCATCACATGATTGTCCAGAGTTGCTCATTATATTTCTTACACCATCTCTAACAGCATTAGGGTATGAATCCGCAAAAACTATATTTCCACCTTTTCCACCCAATTCAAGTGTAACTTTTTTTATAGTATCAGCTGCATTTTTTTGAATTAATTTTCCAGCTCTTGTTGATCCTGTGAATGAAACCATATCAATATCAGGATGACCAGAAATATGATTTCCAACAACTTCTCCATTTCCATTAACTAAATTAAAAACTCCTGCAGGAAAACCAGCTTCATCAATCATTTCTGCAAACAATACTGCTGACACTGGAGCAATTTCGGATGGTTTTAATATCATTGTACAACCAGCAGCTAAAGCAGGAATAACCTTTAATACGATTTGATTCATAGGAAAATTCCATGGCGTAATTAATCCACAAACTCCAATTGGTTCATATCTTATATGATTATTAGATTTAGGATCAAATTGATGTTCAAAATTAAAATCTTTTAAAATTTCAATGTTATTTCTACAAATATCAGCACCCATTTTAGTGTGTGTTTCGGAAGCAAAATCTAATGGGGCGCCCATTTCTTTAGATTGTGCCTCAACCATTTCATCCCATCTTCTATTATAAATTTCATCAAACTTCTCAAGTAAAGCTAATCTTTCTTCCTTTGTAGTTTCTCTCCAAGTCTCAAATGCGATCTTGGCAGCATTTATTGCTTTATCAGCATCTTCTGCAGAGCCCAAAGATATTATTGCAAAAGCTTCCTCAGTTGAGGGATTAATTACCTCAAAATCATTTGGCTTAGCGGGTGAAACCCACTTTCCATTTATATAAAAATCTTTCTTTTCAATCATAAATTTATTGTAGCATAAAATTTAAATTTCATAACCTTTTTCTTCAGGCTCATTGTCAATTAACTCCTCAGGAAAACCTTCAGCTCTAAAATCAATTTTATTTAAATCTTCCATTCTTTTTACTATCATTGAGGACCAAGCTCTTGAGCCGTATTTTTTTTGACCATCTTTAAATATTTCAACTATCTTAGGTGAAATTTCCAAAGGCGCATTTAATTTTTTTGCAAGTTCATCAAATAGACCAGTATCTTTTAAGACGAGATCCATCGTAAAATTTATATTGTAAGAGCCATTTAAGATAACTTGGCTCTCGGTTTCATGAACAAATGAATTTCCTGATGACACGGCAATTCCTTTATAAGCTTTTGTAAGATCTAGGTTTGATTTTTTGGCTACTGTCCATGCCTCCCCAAGGGCAACCAAATGTGCAGATGCTAAATAATTTGTAATTACTTTCAATACTGAAGCAGTTCCTAATTCACCTGTATGTAATATTTTTCGCCCCATTACAGTTAAAGCAGGTAAAATCTTTTCAAATGCCTCTCTTTCTCCACCAACAAATATTGCTATATTTCCAGATGCTGCTCTATGGCATCCACCACTTACTGGACCATCTAAGGGTATTGCCTTTTTTTCAATTACTTTTTTTCCAATTCTTTTTACTTCTGCCTCATCAGTAGTACTCATTTCCAACCATATTTTATTTTCAGAAATACCTTCTAGAATTCCATTCTTTCCCTCTATCACTTCTGCACAAATTTCAGGAGAAGGAAGACAAGTTATTATTAAATCAACTTCCTCAGCCAGTTCTTTAGCAGAGTTTGCAATTTTAGCACCCATACTCTCAAATTGTTTTGTTAAATTTTTATCTAAATCTCTAACTGTTAAATTAAATTTATTCCTCAATAAACTCCCAGCTAATTTTCCTCCAACATTTCCTAAACCAATAAATCCTATATTCATTAATTTACCTCCTCTTTCTTTTTATATAATATCATTATGACACCGAATATTATTACTAATCCTCCAATAAATAATTCAGTTGTTGGTTTCTCTCCTAACAAAAAAATTGCTGCAAGCAATCCAGTCGGCGGTATACCCATAGTCACTATGGGTAGCACTTTATATAATGGATTATTTTTAAGAACATAATAAAAGCAACCATAAGTTATAGGTTGCATTATAAATCCAATGTAAAATGCTATTAACCAATGATTAAATTTAGCAATTGATAAATAAGATATTGTATCACCTTCAATCATTGCAGAAATAAATATTAAAGTAGGTCCGGAAAATAATGCAAGCCATGCAACTAAAGCTAAAGGATTAATTTCTTTACTCAAAGGTTTAACAATCACTTGACCTAGTGCCCATATTGCTGAACCTAGAATAGTAAGAGCGATACCAAATAGTTTTCCATCTAAATTAGGTGAGCCAGTTAAAATATAAACTCCTACAAATGCAACTCCTATCCCAATCAAAGCTCTTAAAGTTGGTTTTTCTTTCAACATAAAAAAAGCAAATATTACTCCAAATGGAACTTCTGTTTGTACTAATAATACTGCTGCAGATGCATCAATAAAATTTAAACCAGTATAGGTAATACTGTATTGCAAAGTGTTTGCTATAAACGAAGCGATAAAAATTTTTTTTAAGAAACCTTTTGGAATTGGAAACCACCAAATTAAAATAGAAGCAGCAAAAATAAATCTTAATCCCATTAAAAGTATTGGAGGAAAAGACTCAAAAGCAGGTTTAGCAATTACAAAACCAAAACCTAAAAAGATAGGAACAAGTGATGCAACTAGAGTGTCTTTAAAATTCATTCAATTCATTTAATATTAATGATTATTCAAGAACTTATGATATATTCACTTTTTTAAAATATGAATTCAACAAAAATAGAACCAAAATACATAAGTAAATCAAATCCACGAGTTGGCCTTATTGCTCTTGCAAGTGATTTTATGATTGAAAGAGATTTTATAAATGTAATTAAAGATAGAGAAATTGATTTTTTTGTTAATAGAATAGAGTGTTATAATCCTTTAACCAGAGAAAATCTGATCAAAATGTCAGATAAAGTAACCAGTGTAACAAAAGATATTTTACCAGATCAAGATATTGATTGTGTTGTCTACGGATGTACCTCTGGAACTATTGCAGCAGGCTTTGACTCAATTGAGCAAAAGGTAAAAGCAGCTAAACCAATGGCTGAAGTTACAACACCAAGTACTGCAGCTATAAAAGCATTAAAAAAGTTAAATATTAAAAAGCTTTCACTATTTACCCCTTACAGCAAAAAACTTAATGATGAAGTTATGGGTTATTTTAAGTCAGAGGGATTTGAGATAACATCCAATTCATACTTTGATATAGAGGCAGATTACGACATTGGTAAAATAGACCAAAATTATTTGTATGATGTCCTGTCTAAAATAAATTTAAATGGAGCGGATGCATTATTTGTATCTTGTACAGCTCTTCCTGTATTGCCTATAATTGATAAACTTGAGAAAAAACTTAACACCATTGTTTTATCAAGTAATCAGGCTTTAATTTGGGATACTCTTGTCCAAATAAAAAAAAATAACCTTGTAGAAGGTTTTGGTAAATTATTCAGATAGAAATTCATGTCATTTACAAAGGAAGAATATAAAAATCGGTTAAAAAAAGTTCAATCGATGATGCAGGATAAAGGTATCGAACTTTTAATCTCTCATGACACTAATAATATGAATTATTTAACTGGTTATGATGCATGGTCTTTTTATTATGCCCAATGTGCAATTGTTCATGTTAACTCTGATGAGCCTTTATGCTTTGTAAGAGCGCAAGATTCAGGAGGTGCGTATATAAAAACGTATCTCAAAGATGAAAATATAATTGTGTATGATGAAAATTATATTCATACATGGCCAAAACATCCTTACGATTATCTAATACAAATTATCAAGGATAGAGATTGGGATAAGCTTTCAATTGGGGTTGAAATGGATGCTCATTATTTTACTGCTTTTTGCTATGAAAAGATAAAACAAGGTTTACCTAATGCAAAAATAAAAGATTCAGAGAGATTAGTTAACTGGGCAAGATTTGCAAAATCTGATGCAGAAATTAATTATATGAAAACTGCTGCACTAATTTCAGAAAAAGGAATGAGGACTGCAATGGAGGTAATAAAACCAGGAGTAAGACAATGCGATGCAGTAGGAGAAATACAAAAAACTTTATTTTATGGGACACCTGAGTTTGGTGGAGAGTATTCTAGTATCACTACACTTTTACCAACAGGAAAAGGAACATCTGCTTCTCATTTGACAGCAACGCAGGACAAGTTTGTCGAGGGCGAAGCGACGATTGTTGAGTTATCTGGAGTTTATAAAAGATATCATGCGCCAATGGCTAGAACCATATTACTTGGAAAACCGGATCAATTAAAAATAGACACGATGAAAAAAACTATCGAAGCTCTTCAAGCTGGAATTGATGCTACAAAACCTGGCAATACAGCAAATGACGTAGCTCAAGCTTTTTGGGGTATTCTAGATAAATACGGCATAGAAAAAAAATCAAGAACTGGTTATTCAATTGGAATAGGTTATCCACCAGATTGGGGTGAGCATACTCTTAATATATATAAAGGAGAAATGACTGAATTAGTTCCAAATGCTTGTTTTCATATGATAGCTGTAATGCAATTTGGTGATTGGGGTGTTGAAGCATCTGAAGCTATAAGAGTTACAGATAAAGGATGTGAATTATTTTGCAATTTTTCAAAAGAGTTACATATTAAGAGCTAATTAACTGTTGCAAACAACTTAACTAAATGTTTTAAAAACTAATCTATGTCAAAAAAAGAAGATTTCGTAAAATTTGATAAAGTCGACAAAAGCTATGATGGAAAAGTTTTAGTAGTTAAAGATTTAAATTTAGATATCGAGGAAGGTGAGTTCGTAACAATGCTTGGACCCTCTGGCTCAGGAAAAACTACATGCTTAATGATGCTTGCTGGTTTTGAAACACCAACTAATGGAGAAATTTATTTAGATAAACATCCAATTTCAAATATTCCTCCACATAAAAGAGGTATTGGAATGGTTTTTCAAAACTATGCTCTGTTTCCTCATATGACTGTTTTTGAAAATTTAGCCTTTCCTTTAAGGGTAAGAAAAATTTCAAAAGAAGATATTGACAAGAAAGTTGATAAAGCTCTATCGATGGTTTCATTATCAGAATTTGGAAATCGTATGCCAGGACAACTCTCAGGAGGTCAACAACAAAGAGTAGCCGTAGCAAGAGCATTGGTATTTGATCCATCTGTAGTTTTAATGGACGAACCTTTAGGTGCTTTAGATAAAAATTTAAGAGAGAGTATGCAGTATGAAATTAAACATATTCATGAGAATATTGGTGTAACAGTTGTGTATGTTACTCACGATCAAGGTGAAGCATTAACAATGTCAAACAGAATAGCAGTATTCAATGATGGTAAAGTTCAGCAACTTTCAAGTCCAGATAAGTTATATGAAGAACCCGTAAATTCTTTCGTCGCAGAGTTTATTGGAGAGAATAATACTTTCGCTGGAGAAATTTCAGATATATCAAATGGATCCTGTAAAGTTAAACTAGATAAGGGTGAAATAATTGCAAATCCAATTTCAGTTAAGTCTGTTGGCGAAAAAACTACAGTTTCAATTAGACCTGAAAGAGCATTGATTAATCCCAAAGATAAAATGGATAATAATCAAAAAGGTAAAATTGAGGAAGTCATTTATCATGGTGATCACACTAGAGTGAGACTGAATTTGTTAGGCAATTCTGAATTTATTTTAAAAGTCCCAAACAGTTCTCAAAATTTAGATATTAAACTTGGAAATGAGATTAATATTGGATGGAACAGTCGAGATGCAAGAGCTTTAGACCCAAAATAAGCCAAAAAGTTCAATAAAAACCTAAATCCCCTGTTGACTCTCTTTTCCTATGTTGCTGTACTTCGTTTTTTATAAAAAAAACGTTTAAACGGAGGATAAATGAGAAAATTAAGTAAATTATTACTTGCCGTAACTTTTGCTATCTCAGTATCTTCATCAGCATTTGCAGTAGTTGTTGCATCATGGGGTGGAGCTTATACAGAAAGTCAAAAGTTAGGATATGGTGATCCAACTGCAAAAGCATTGGGTATCCCTATCGAATGGGTAGATTATTCTGGTGGATTATCAGAAATCAAAGCCCAAAAAGAAGCAGGAGCGATTACATGGGATATTATAGATGTATTTGCTTATGACACTATCAATGGTTGTGACGAAGGGATTTTTGTTGAATTTGATTTTGACAAAGACTTTCCACCAGCTCCAGATGGTACACCTGCAAGTGAAGACTTCTTTACAGACATGCCAAGTAAATGTGCTGTAGGAAATATTTTATATTCTTGGAACTATGCTTACAATAGTGATCTATTAAAAAGCACTCCATCAACTTTAAAAGATTTCTTCAACACAAAAAGATTTCCAGGAAAAAGAGCTATTTACAAAAGTGCTCTTACAAACTTAGAAATTGCTTTGGCAGCTGATGGTGTAAAAATGGGCAAAGGTGGAGAATTTTTATACAAAAAATTAGAAGATCCAGCTTACGTAACAAGAGCAATGAACAAAATCAAAGCACTTTGTGAAGATCCAAATGGCGGATGTGTATTTTGGTCAGCAGGTGCTCAACCACCAGAACTATTAATGAGTGGTGAAGTTGTAATGGCAACTGGTTGGAATGGTAGATTTTTCAATGCAGCAGTTGGAGAAGGTGCTCCAATAGTTCAGGTTTGGGATGGACAAGGTCTTGACTATGAATATTTTGCGTTAGTTAAAGGTGGACCAAACGAAGCTGATGCTAAAAAAGCTTTAGCAATGATGACAAGTACTGAGATGTTAGCAGGAAGTGCAAAATATATTGCTTACGCTCCATGGAGAAAATCATCAATTGCAGTTATGGAAGCGGGTGAGCCTTGGTATAAAGATGGGAAAACTAACATGGTCCCTCATATGCCGACAGCACCAGCTAACCTTAAAAGATACTTCTTAGTGAACGCAGAGTACTGGGCTGATAACGGTACAGAGCTTGGTGAGCAGTGGGAAGCTATGAAAGCTAGTATTAAATAATTAAAGTTTTAAACACTTTAATTTTATATTATATTAAGGGCGGTTTATTAAACCGCCCTTTTTTTTATGAGTTCAGAAACAGGAAAAATATTAACTACAGACGGAATTCCCCTAGAGGAAAGTCTTAAGCAAGCAGAAAGAAAAAATAAAATAAAAGCCTTCCTTCTGGTTACCCCATTACTTTTATTTTTGATCATCACTTATATTGTTCCAATTGCAGATATGTTTTCTAGAAGTATTGATGACAAAATGGTTACAAACATGCTGCCAAAAACATATAAAGCAATGGAGAAGTGGGATGGAAAAGAACTCCCACCAGAAGAAGTATTTGAAGCTTTTTATTTGGATTACAAAATTTTAGTAAAAAATAAGACCGCTGGAAAATTACAAACTCAATTAAACTATGAAAAAAACGGTTTTAAGAGTGTTTTGAAAAAATTAGCGAGAAAGCAAAAGAAATTTGAGGAAGGAAATTATAAAGAGCAGATCATGAAAGTTCATAAAAGGTGGAGAAATGTTGAATATTGGAGAGCAATTAAAAGAAGAGCCCCAGCATATACTTACTCTAAATATTTAAAGGGTGTTGATATGTATTCAAACGAAGATGGCAAAATTGTTCAGGTAGCTGAAGATAGAAGAATACATAGAATTTTATGGTCAAGAACTTTAGAAGTAGCATTTTTTGTAACTCTATTTTGTTTTTTAATGGCCTATCCAATTGCACATTTATTAGCAACTCTTCCGATGAAGTATAGTAACTTGCTAATGATTTGTGTGCTGTTGCCGTTTTGGACCTCATTACTCGTACGAACAGCCAGTTGGATGATTTTGTTACAACAACAAGGAATTGTTAATGACTTTTTTGTTTGGATTGGCCTTGTGACCGACGATAACAGACCAGAGATGATGTATAACAAGACCGGGACCTATGTTGCAATGACACAAATACTTTTACCATTTATGGTACTACCTTTATACAGTGTTATGAAAACAATTTCTCCAAGCCTTATGAGAGCAGGCAAGTCTCTTGGAGCCACTCCAGCAGTAGCTTTTTTTAAAGTTTATTTCCCGCTAACAATTCCAGGTATTGGGGCAGGCTGCTTGTTAGTATTTATTCTTGCAATTGGGTATTACATAACTCCAGCTTTGGTAGGTGGAGCTTCTGGAACACTTATCAGTAACCAAATAGCTTATCACATGAAGAGTACTTTAGATTGGAGTTTTGCATCTGCGATGGGTTTAATGCTTTTGACAGGAGTACTTGTTATCTATTGGATTTATAACAAACTTGTAGGAGTTGATAATATTAAATTAGGATAATTATGGCTTTACCGAAATATACAGAACCTCATTACAGAATTTGGCATTATTTTTATCTTTTTGTTTGTGGATGTGTTTTCTTCTTTTTAATTGCACCTTTATTCGTAATTTTTCCATTATCATTTAATGCGGAGGAATTTTTAGTTTTTACAGATGGAATGAAGCGACTTGATCCAGATGCTTTTTCTACAAGATGGTACAAAGATATGGTCTATGGCACAAAAAACCCGTGGGGATTAGCAGCAAAGAATAGTTTTATCATTGCTATATTTGCGACGATTGGATCCATTATACTTGGAACTTTAGCTGCTCTTGGTTTGAGTAGTAGACATATGCCTTACAAAGGTTTGATAATGGCGACTTTAATATCTCCAATGATTGTTCCTTTAATTATTTCTGGAGTTGCAATTTTCTTTTTCATGGCAAAAGTAGGTTTAGCTGCAACGCATTTAGGAATAATTTTAGCACATATTATTTTAGGAACTCCATTTGTAGTTATAACAGTAACTGCAACGCTTTCTGGATTTGATCATAGTATTACTAGAGCTGCCTCTAGCTTAGGAAGCAATCCATTTAATACTTTTATGAAAATAACTTTACCGTTAATACTTCCTGGTGTTATTTCTGGAGGTTTGTTTGCTTTTGTTACATCATTTGATGAGGTTGTAGTCGTACTATTCTTAGCAGGCTTAGATAATACAACAATTCCAATTCAAATGTGGACAGGTCTTAGAGAGCAGCTTAGTCCTACAATTTTAGCTGTAGCAACTTGCTTAATAGTTTTATCAGTATTAATTTTAGTCACAGCAGAGCTGTTAAGAAGAAGATCTGAGAGATTAAGAGGAATAAATAGATAAATTAGTTTACAGACTCAATCACTGTCGCAATTCCCATGCCTAAACCAATACACTGAGTTGAAAGTGCATATTTTTTATTTTCTCTCTTAAGTAATTCAGCAGCTTTGCCCGTAATTCTTGCGCCTGTTGCTCCAAGAGGATGTCCAAGGGCAAGCGCACCGCCATCTAAATTAACTTTATCTTTATCAATACCTAAATCTTTAATACATGCTAAGGATTGCGATGCAAAAGCCTCATTCAATTCAACAATATCAATTTTATCTGCTGTCAATTTAGCTCTTTCCAAAGCTTTTTTTGATGCTCCAATTGGACCTAATCCCATATAGTCAGGGTCACACCCTTGCACTGCAGTAGATACAATTCTTCCCAAAATATTTAAATTATTTTCTTTTGCATAACTTTCTTCACAAATTAATGTTGCAGCTGCACCATCGGTTAAAGGCGATGAAGTGGCTGCTGTAACAGTACCATTTTCATCGAACGCGAGTTTTAATCCATCCAACTTTTCCATTGTACTGCCTGGTCTTATATTTCCATCGGTATCACAATCTCCGATTGATACAATTTCATTTTTAAAATTACCTTTTGTTTGTGCATCATGTGCTTTTTGATGACTTGAGATTGCAAATTCCTGTTGTTCATTTCTTGAAATATTATATTTTTTGGCAACATTTTCAGCAGTAGTTCCCATTGAAAAATAAACATGAGGATTATCATTTTTATTTTCAGGATAAGGTATTGGATCAAAACCTGTATTAACTCTAGTCATACTCTCAACTCCTCCACATATAAATACTTTTCCTGCTCCTAACGAAATTTTACCTGCAGCAATATGAATAGCTTCCATTGAGGAACCACACCATCTATCAACTGTCATTCCAGAAGTTTTAACATCCATATTAGTTAAAAATGTTGTTAACTTTCCAATATTAAATGACTGCTCTCCAGTTTGAAATGCGCAACCAACAACAATATCTTCAATATCCTCTTTTTTAACATTGGATTTAGCAACTAAATTTTTAATCACTTCTGCTAATAAATTTACTGGCTTTGTATCTACGAGCGCACCCTTTCTCGCCATTGTGAAAGGTGATCTTGAGAAGCCGGCAATTACAGTTTTAAACATATTAATAAATATAAGGTTAATCTGGGAATGGTAAAGAAGTTATAATGCCTTTTCTATTTTTTCCATTGAAAGTATTTACAAAAACCTCATTTCCAATTTCCCAATAATCTCTTAAAATCATAGAAAGGCCTACATTCTTTCTAAACCCAGGAGAATATATTCCAGACGCAATTTGCCCAATTTTTGAATTATCTTTTGAGTATACTGGTAAAGGCACACCGGTTGGCTTACACGGATCTCCATCAAACAAAATTCCTCTCATTCTTTGTACAATTCCATCAGATTGGATCTTTCTTAGAGCCTCTTTACCTATAAAATCATGATCATCCTCTTGTTTGCAGTATTTTTCAAGATTACACTCCAAAGGATTATTTTCTCTTGTAAAGTCATTTCCATAAGACATTAACCCAGCCTCAATTCTATCAATTAAATTTGGACACCCTGGAGAAATATTAAATTTTTGTCCACTCTCCCATATAGTATCCCAAAGTTTTTCTCCGAGTTCTATTTCATTAAAATGTGTTTCAAATCCTTTAAAGTATATTTCAAAACCATCTTGTTTACTGTAACCAGATCGTGCAATAATTTGTTTAGTTCCTAAAAAATCAAACACTTTAAAATTAAAAAATTTTAACTTTTTTATATCCTCACCAAAAATTGAAATTAGTAGATCCTCAGATTTCGGACCTTGAATAGCTAGTGGATATACATCTGGTTCGACAATTTCTACATTTAATTTTGATCCTAAAGCAATTCCTTTTGCCCAAAGTAAAATATCAGAATCTGCAATAGAGATCCAAAACATATCATCGTCTAGTTTTAATAAAACTGGATCATTAATCATCCCAGCTGTGTCGTCAATTATTGGAATATAAAAACATTTACCGGTCTCCATTTTTTTTATGGATCGTGGTGTCATTTTTTGCACCAATTTTTCAGCATCAGGTCCTGTAATTTGTACTTGTCTCTGGCAAGACACATCCCAAACTTGAACCTGCTCTCTTAAATGCCAGTAGTCTTCTTCAACAGTATTTTTAAAACCTTTAGGTAGTAGCATGTGATTAACTACTGTAAAATCAGATACTCCACATTCCTCTACTTTATTTGTAAATGGAGTTCGTCTTATACGTCTAGACATATTTAATTTTATATTTTTTTGCGTAATTAAATTTTCTTTACTCATTTTATTTAGACCACCAAACTGTGTAGCTATTTTTAGAAATTATTATTGGAATATGATATTTTTTATTTTGATCTTCCATTTGAAATTTAATGTTAATTTCTGAAATTATTTTTTTTTCTGAAAAATAATTTCCAGTTTTACAAACCATTTCATACTCACACTTGCAGTCGTCTTTACTTAATTCAAATTCTTGAAGTATTCGTCCACCTTCATCAGATTTAGTCTCGAAGAAAACTTTCTTTTTTCCATTTTCATTAATTTGATAAATAATTACATCAACATTTGCAGCGTGCGAGCCATTTGTTGCATCCAATAAGTGAGAAGAGAAAGTTGCCACAATTATTCTATTGATGATTTCTCTCTTTTACTTGCAACTGCAGAGACTATTGGGCTTAATACTGGTTTTGCTTTAACGTTCACGCACGCGGGTTTTCCACTTTCCATAGCTCTTTTAAGTGCAGGACCAAGTTCTTCTCTTTTATTAACTAATTCTCCATGTCCTCCAAAACCCTCAAATATCTTGTGAAATGGTATATCGCGGAAGTCAGTTCCTACACTTTTTCCACTTTTAAACAACCTCTCTTGTTGCTGACCAATTGAGGCAAGACCTCCGTTATTATCAATTACAACAGTAATAGGTTTTTTCTCATAAAATACACTTTCAATAGACATACCTCCTGATAAAAACGCACCATCACCACTAATCAGAACCACATTTGAATCTGGATTATGATTTTTAGCAGATAGAGCGAATGAAACTCCAACACCTAACATACTAAAAGTTCCAGGATGTAATATTCCTTTTAATTTTTTCCCTTTGGCACCTGCGATGTTGATTGCAATTTCTGACCAAAAATGAGTATTTCCTCCATCGATAACAAGCCAATCATTTTCACTCATTGCATCTTGAACATCCAATGAAAGTTGTAGAGGGTGAATTTTTCCTCCATTTTTTTTAGATGCTTCGGCTTCAATTTCTAAATCTTTCAAAGATTTATCTACCCACTCTTTCTTCTTTTTTTTATTTTCCTCAAACCAATTTGTATCTAAAAACCATTTATTATTTTTTTTTAAGTTAGATAATGTATCTAAAAAAACACCAGGATCGCTTAGTAAACTTAAATCTGCAGCTCTATTAAGTTCTAATTCTTCATGTGAACCATTTACACAAACTAATTTCGTTGATACTGGTATAAAAGGTGGATTTCCAAAATTTAATTGATTATCTAATCTCGCTCCAACAACAAGAACTAGATCTGAATTGTGTAATGCAAATTCTGAAGGAGGGTATTGATGTATATCAGCCAATCCCATGTAAGCGTTAGCTTCCTCTCCTAATAATTTTTGATGATACGGAACATTAAAAATTGGTATATTTAAATTGTTACCAGCTGCTTCAAGATTTTTTTCTGAATGTGACCACCAAACACCATGTCCACCAATGATGACTGGTTTTTTTGAATTACAAGCAATTTCTAAGACTTTAGAGAGTGAATTTGGATCTGGCCACGCTTTAGCTATAGGTTTTGCTTTTTGAGAATACGGTCTTTCTTCTAAGCCAACTTCCTCAGCAAAAGATGAAAACATAATATCAACTGGAAGACTAAGATGTACAGCACCTGGATATCCGTTAGTTGCAATATGATATGCTTTGTCTACAAATTCTCTTATTCTAGTTCCATCAGTAATACTTGCACTATATTTGGTTAAGGGGGCTGCAATTGAAACATCGTCAATTTCTTTAAAACCACCTGAACCTTGTCTTTTAAGACTGCTAGATCCTGTAATGTAAATAATTGGACTTCTTTCACCCCAAGCCTCCATCATTGAAGGGACAGCATTAGTAAATCCTTCAGGTCCAACTAAACAGACTGATGGGTTACGTGTAATCCTTGTATTGCCATCTGCTAAATGTCCAGCAATCTGTTCATGAGGAGTGTTTATGACTTCAATTTGGCATTCAGCAAAACCTTCAATTGCTGGATTACAAAAACCCCCCGAAAGAGTGAAAACTTTGCTAATTCCTTTATCTTTTAGAGCCCTTGCAAGTAATGCTCCACCTCTAATTTTATTTTCACTCATTTAGTAATCTACCTTATTTACAGTATTATCTATTACTATATTAGAAGTTACATCATTAATATCATTTAATCCTACTAACCCGAGTGTAGTGCTAGCTTCTTCTTTAATTATTTCCACAATTCTCCTTAATCCTTTTCTTCCATCAGCGCCCATCGCATACATTACAGGCCTACCAATCATTGCATAATCGGCACCAAATGCAAGCGCTCTCACGATATCACTTCCGCTCCTTATTCCGCTATCAAAGATTAAAGGAAAATCACTTCCTACTGATTTTCTGATTAGTGGAAGCATATTTATTGCTGCTGTAGCACTATCTAATTGTCTGCCTCCATGATTTGAGACTTGAATTGCATCAGCACCAGCTTCCTTTATTTGTGTTGCATCGTCAGGAGACATTACTCCTTTAATTATCAATTTACCTTTCCATTTATCTCTTACTCTCTTTAAAGTATCCCAATCAGTAGAACCTCTACTTTCTTTTCTTTTAAAAATACCGTCTCCACTTTTAGATGTTACATAGTTCATTGGTTTAGGAATGCCACTGAGTAAAGTAGAAAGAGACCAAGTAGGGTGAGTTGCAAAATCAAAAAATTGTTTTGGACCTATTTTAAAAGGATAAGAGAAACCATTTTTATCATCTCTAGTTCGTCTGGATAGTACTGGAACATCTACGGTTAATATTGCAACTTCGTATCCAGTATTCTTAGCTCTATCTAAAAGTTCCATAACAAAATTTTCATCCTGAAATATATATAGCTGCATCCAGGAGTGACCTTCTGAAAGTTCATACATTTTTTCTAAAGTTGTAGTAGAAGCCATAGATACACATGTAGGTATATTATTCCTCGCACTTTCAGCCGCTAACATAGAGTCTGCTCCAGGCCATGATAAATTAGTCATTCCCATTGGAGCAAAACCAAAGGGAAAATCAAATTCATACCCTAATACCTTTTTTTTTAGAGATCTCTTTTCAACATTTCTTAAAACTTTAGGTTCAAGTCTAATTTGATCTAAAGCTCTGCTATTTATTTCAGCTAGCTTTTCATCTCCTGATGCTCCATCGATAAAATCGAAAACTAATTTAGGCAGACGTTTTCGTGACAGTTCTCTTGCATCTTTAATACTAAAAATTTTTTGGCTTGGTAAAATATTATCACTCATTATTAACTTTAATATATTCTTTTAAATTAAGTTGTTTATTTTGATCAACAAGATAAGCATTATGACTTTCTCTTGAAGAATAAACCTCAGTTGGTTTTCCGTCAATAAAAAGTACTGCAACTCCATCATCTACAGCTACACCACTAGGTAAAGTTTTATTTTTTATATTTTGTCTGTATTTATCTGCTCTTTTTGTATCTGAATAATGTGGGGTAAAACTTCCAGATATAAGCCCTATGCCACGTAATGGTTTGAAGCCAGGCCCATCTGAGTCTGTCAGAAAATAATCAAACCAACATGCAGCCCCAGCACTTACACCAGAAAGAATTATTCCTGAGTTATAAACTTCTTTAAAAATCTCAAATAAATTATTTTTTTCCCAAAAGTCGAGCATAAATTTAGTATTTCCTCCACCAACATAAATAGCATCTAAATTTGAAATCCAGTTTTCAAAACCCTTAACTTTGGAAACAAGATTGAAATGAGAAACTTTAAAGTTAGTATTTTTAAATCTTTTATAGAATAGCTCAGTTTTTTTTACGTCATCATTACTAGCAGTTGGCAAAAACCCTACAGAGCATTTTTTTTTACTTATTTGATCTAAAAAAAATTGATCTAAATCGCTATCCTCATTATGTGTAAAACCACCACCTCCAACTGCTATTATTTTTTTTTTAGCTTTCACTAAATAAATTTTTTAATTTGTGGTTTTAATACCAGGCCAAGGATTAGGCACTTTAGGAATATTTCTATTTAGACCTCTAACTATTTCTCCTTTTGCATCATACATTGGCAATTTACAGATTTCTCCTTTATGTACTTTTCCATCAGTGCATTTAACATCGACAACATCTCCTGGTCCATTTTCATTATTATCGAGGTGCACAATACCAACTCCACAAATCTGATATGGCGACCAAGTACTAGAAGTTATTTTACCAATATTTTTTTCATTTATTTTAATACTTTCACCTTTTATAGCAGTTCCCTTCGCAACTCTAATTCCCCATGTCTTGCATTTTTTATCTGATTTCATAAGAGCTTCTTTTCCAATAAAATCTTCTTTATCAAAATTTATAAAACGCCCAAGACCAACTGAAAATGGATTTGTTTTTTTTGTAAAATCTTGTCCTGCAGATAGTAGACCTGCCTCAATTCTTCTACATCTAAAACCTGGAGTGGCAACTAAAATCATACCTAATTTTTTTCCTTCCTCAAGAATGTAATTTCCTATTTTTTCAGTTTCATTTTCAGGTCGAAAATAAATTTCCCAACCTAACTCATTTGTAAAACCACTTCGGCTTACAATTACTTTTTGATCTAAGATTTGTAATTCTTTCCAATCAAAATATTTCCAATCATTCTCTGAAAATCCTTCAGCTATATTTTCTAACAGTTTCATTGATAAAGGGCCTTGAATTTGACTTACCCATACATCAGGATCTTTTATTTCAACGTCCATATTTTTTGAGTGAGCTTTATACCAAGAAAAAAGATCTCCATCTGCTTGAGCAAACCAATATTTATCTTCGTCAATTTTTAATAGAACTCCATCTGTAATCATTCCCCCATCGTGATAACAGGCAAACTGATAAGAACATCTTCCTTTTGATACTTTTGATACATCTCTTGGAAATATTTTTTGTAATAATTTTAATGAGTCTGGACCAGATATTTCAAATGGATGTTCACCAGTATGTCTAAAGATTATTTCTTGTCTTCCTTTCCAATACATTTCTTCGGAACTAACATTTGATAATTTCTCAAGCGTTAATCTTCCAGCATAATTAGAATATTCAGGGTCGTAGGGAAGCTCCTGGTATGTTAATGGATGAACTTGAATTGACCTTGCAAGCTCCAAAGAGTTAGAATTTTCAAGGCTAACAGGTTTAATTGTAAACCTATATTTATTGATTAAATCTTTCATCACTTTTTTTTAAATAATCAAAATACATCAATAAAACAATTAAAAAAGTACCATTTTCACTGTTGCTATATAAGTTGCTAATTGTTACCTTTTATTTTTTTAAAGAGAGGAAATTATGAAAAACATTTTTAAATTGATATCAGTTTCATTGGTATCACTATTTGTAACATTTTCTTTTGCCAATGCATCAAGTGGAGTTTTTAAATTATCTCATGATGTTGGTTTTGGAAAAGATACAAATTTAGACGCAATTACTAAAGGACGACTGTTTCAGGTAGTAATAATGACACAGAATCGTCTTGTAAGAAAAGATCTTAAAGGGGTTACATCTCCTGAGCTTGCAACCGACTGGTCGGGAAATGCAGATGCAACAGAATGGACTTTCAACTTAAGAAAAGGTGTTAAGTTTCATGATGGATCTGATTTTGATGCAGAGGATGTAAAATATTCTTTGATGAGAGTTAAAGATCCTGAAATTGGTTCGCCTGCAAAGAAAAGTATGAGTGCGGTAACAGATATTGAGATTGTAGACTCTCACACAGTTAAAATGAAGTTAAATACATCTTTTGCAGATTTTCCACTTTTATTAACTGATTATAGACTAAGAATGATACCTAATGGATCAGGAGATACTATTGGAAAAACAGGTATTGGAACTGGACCTTTTATAGTAGAAAAGTTTGATGCTGAAGGAACAACAATTCTTAAAGCTAACCCAGATTATTGGGAAGGAGCACCTAAACTTGCCGAAGTACATGTGATAGCTATCCCAGATGGTCAAGCTAGAATTCAAGCTCTACTTACAGGTCAAATTGATATGAATAGATATGTTCCATTCAATCAGAAAAAAATATTTGATGGTAATTCAAAGTTTAACGTTTCAGTTATACCTACAGGAAACTGGAGAGGCATGGTAATGAGAACAGATGTTGCACCATTTGATGACGTGAGAGTAAGAAAGGCTGTCAGAATAGCTGTAGATAGACAAGAATTAGTTGATCTAGTTATGGCTGGAGCAGCAACAGTATCTTGTGACACTCCTGTTGCACCTTCTGATCAATACAGAATGAAGAAGAGTTGTCCACCTCAACCAGCAACTGCAAAAAAATTACTTGCTGAAGCAGGTTATCCAGATGGTATTGATTTCACAATTCATGTATCCACAAAAGAACCAACATGGCCTACTATTGCTGAGGTTTTACAACAACAATTTGCTAAAGCTAACATAAGAGCAGATATCCAAATGACACCTTCTAAAAGTTATTGGAACGAAACTTGGATGAAAAAACCTGTTGCGATGACGCGTTGGAATGAAAGACCTGCAGACAGTATTTTGCATGAAGCTTATCATAGTGGAGCAAAATGGAACGAGTCTTTCTACAAAAGTGCTTCTTTTGACAAAAATTTAGCAGAAGCTAGAGGGGAGTTAAAATTTAGCAAAAGAAAAGCAGCGTACATCAATGCTCAGAAAACACTATGGGAAGAATCTGGAACTATGATACCTTACCATGTATCTAGATTGGTTGTCACATCTTCTAAAGTGAAAAATCTCGACGAAGTTGAGTATTTTTCAATAAGATGGCACACAGTCAGTGTTGACTAATAATTTTTGTTTTACAGGCCTTTAAGTAGGCCTGTAAAACCACTTTCATTTCTAAATAAATAATTTAAAATTTAAGTATTCTTATGCTTTTTTTAATTATAAAGAGAATTCTATTAGGTCTAATAACTTTATTTATTGTATCTTTAATCACTTTTGTTGGAACAGAAGTTTTACCTGGTGATGCTTGTACAACATATCTTGAAAGACAAGCATTTGGTGAACAATTAGAAGCTTGTTATAGAAGATTAGGTTTGAACGTTCCTGCATACGAAAGATATGTCTCCTGGGCAGTAAATGCTATTCAGGGAGACTTTGGTTATTCATTAAGTGGAGAAATGCCAATTAAAGAAGTTCTAGGACCACGAATTAAAAATTCATTAGTTCTAGCATCAGCTGCCATTTTTATTGGTATACCGATTGCTTTAATATTAGGAATTGTAACTGCTCTCTGGAGAGACAAATTACCTGACGTAGCAATTTCAACTGTAACAATATTTGCAATGACTATTCCAGAGTTTATTAGTGCTACTTTATTAATCTTAATAATTGCAATATGGTTAGAGTGGTTACCAGGGATTGTAATTGTTCCAACTGATGTTTCATTCTTTGAACTATTACCAAATATTATTTTACCAGTAATCGCTATTGCAATGATTATGACAGCTCACATGGCAAGGATGGTAAGATCAAGCGTCATTCAAGTTATGGCAAGTGAATATGTTCAAATGGCAATTTTAAAAGGCGTTCCATATTGGAAAATGGTTTTTAAACACGTGTTACCAAATGCTTTGTTGCCCGCTATTAATGTTGTAGCTTTAACAATTGCATGGCTATTAGGTGGTGTGGTTGTAACTGAAGTAGTATTTAATTACCCTGGTCTTGGAAGGTTAGTTATTGAGTCTATTTCAAATAGAGATTTGCCTACTGTTCAAGCTTTAGCAATAATTCTTGCATCTATATATGTAAGTATAAATCTATTAGCAGATCTGATGACACTTATGCTTAATCCAAGATTAAAGACATTACAGATAAGAAAATAATATGAAATTAGATAATATTTATCAGGAAGAAAAGAAAAGCAACTTTGCGAAGGTCTACGAGATAATAATTACAATGGCCTCACGACCGTCAGGATTTATTGGTTTAAGTATATTAATTTTCCACATAATACTTGCATTTATTAGTCCTTATATTGCACCATATGATTTTAAAGCCATAAATCCAACTTTAATGCTACAGGCCCCTTCGGCTGAGTATTGGTTTGGAACAGATGATCTTGGAAGAGATGTTTTTACTAGAACAATTTTAGGTGGAAGGACAGCTTTAACAATTACTTTTTTTGGATCTTTGATAGCACTACTTTGGGGTGGTCTATTAGGAATTTTTTGTGGATTAGTTGGAGGAAAAACTGACGATATTGTGATGAGAATTGTTGATGCATTTTTATCTATACCTTGGATATTAGCAATGTTGTTAATTGTGTCTTTGTTAGGTACATCAACTGAAGTATTAATACCGGCTTTAGGTTTCTTTTATGGCAAAGGAATTGTGAGAGTAGCAAGAGCTGCAACCCATGATGTTATTGCAAAAGACTTCATTGTATCCGCTAGAGCAAGAGGTCACAGTAATTTTTCAATAATATGGTATGAAATAATTCCAAATGTAAGAGATGCAATTTTGGTTGAAGGTGCAATGAGATGGTCATGGATGCTACTTGGCTTTAGTTCTCTGTCTTTCCTAGGTTTTGGTGTTAGTCCTCCAACTCCAGATTGGGGATTGATGATATCAAACGCTAGAGGTTTAATGTCTTTTGCTTATTGGTCGGTAATAGCTCCAATAGTTGGTTTAAGCAGTTTAATAATTGGAATCAATTTGACAGCTGATGCTTTTGCTAAAGCATTAGGTATAGATAGATCAACAAAAGCTCCAGTTTAAAAATGACTGAAATAATTCAAAAAGTAAAAAATTTATCCATTGGATTTAAGAGTAAAAAAGGTGAAGAGATTTTAATACTTAGAAACATAAGTACAAACATTAAAAAAGGTGAAACCGTTGGTATTGTTGGAGAATCTGGATCTGGAAAAAGTACTCTCGCACTAGCAATGATGGGGTATGTTAAACATGGTCTCTATACTATTGGTGGAGAATGTGAATTTAATTCGTCAAATCTTTTAAAAATGAAAAATAGAGATTTGGAAAAAATCAGAGGTAGAAAAATTGCAATGATACCACAAAATGCTGGACAGGCTTTAACACCAAATTTAAAAATAGGTTATCAAATTGATGAAGCATTACAGTTGCATTCTGATTTAAAGGAGGAAGAAAGAGAACAAAAAATTTCAGAATTGTTAAATAAAGTGAGACTTCCCTCACCAGAAACAATTGCTCTAAGATATCCTCATGAACTTTCAGGAGGACAGCAACAGAGAGTTGCTGTTGCTATGGCATTAGCGGGAACCCCTGACCTTCTACTATTGGATGAGCCTACAACTGGCTTAGATGTAACTACACAAGCTCACGTTTTAGAACTTCTCAACTTCATTGCGAAAGACACAGGAACATCAATGGTTTATGTAAGCCATGACTTAGGAGCAATAGCTCAAGTAAGTGACCGTATTATTGTAATGTACTCTGGTGAAATAGTTTTAGAGGGGCCCTCTCGAGATATTCTTAAAAAACCAATTCATCCGTATACCTATGGTTTGCTTAAATCTATACCAAAATTATCACTTGCAGGACTTCCACAATCAATGCCTGGTAGCCAACCTCAACCTGGAACAATCCATAGAGGCTGTAGTTTCTTTGATAGGTGCGATTTTTCAGAAGAAAAATGTAAAAGTAACTCTCCTCAACTTGAGTACTTAGAAGAATTAAACACTAGTGTTAGATGTTTTAATCATAAGAGTTTAATGAATGACAGTCAGGTTAATCAAACTGTTAATAAAATTAAGACGAGTTTGCAGGATAAAGAAATATTAAACATTTCAGAAGTTTCAATAAGTTACGCTAAGCAAAATCTTTTAGATCAAGTGTTAAATAGAATTTCTGATGACAACCCAACTGTTAAAGATATTAATATTAATATCAAGAAGGGTGAAACTATAGCTCTAGTTGGAGAGTCAGGTAGTGGAAAATCAACAATTCTCAAATCTATTGCTGGGTTACTTAGAACAAAAGGTGGAATAATAAAATTTGATCAAAAAAGAAACTTATCGTCTGACCTTAAAGAGAGAGATCCTAATGATTTAAGAATTATTCAATTAATTTTTCAAAATCCAGATGAGTCTTTAAACCCAAACCATACTGTTGAAGAAATAATAGCACAACCATTAAAGTTATATTTTGGTTTAAAGGGTGAAGAATTAAAAAAAAATATTATAGAGCTATTACAAAAAGTAAGACTGGGTGAATTTTATATGTCTAGATACCCTAGACAATTATCTGGAGGTGAAAAACAGAGAGTTGCGGTTGCAAGAGCTTTTGCAGCTAAACCAGATATAATATTATGTGATGAGGTAACATCTGCGTTAGACGTATCAGTTCAGGCGGCAGTATTAAATTTGTTACAACAACTTAAAGAAGATTTTGGGACTACATATATATTTGTTTCACATGATTTAGCTGTCGTAAGAGCTATAAGTGATAGAGTTGCTGTTCTTTATCAAGGAAGATTGTGTGAAGTGGGACCATCAAAAGATGTTTACCAATTTCCATCACATCCTTATACAGAGGTTTTATTAGGAGCAGTGTTGGAACCAGATCCAGATATCAAACCAAAATTAGTTGCTGAGGATATTGTAGAAGAAAAACCACCACAAAAAGGGTGTAGTTTTCAAGGTAGATGTTCAAGAATATTAGGTGATATTTGTAAGAGTGAGGTACCACCTTGGCAAATAACTAACAGTGGTAACTCTATTAGATGTCATATACCATTAAAAGAATTACAAAAAGAACAGATTAATTAAAATTTCATATTTATTATTTTAAATTTTTATTTAAGTATGTTTATATACCTTCTAAGATGAAAAATAATTCTACTTTGATTAAAAATTTATTATCTGATTTTAGAATAAATACTTATTTTCAGAATATTTCTTTGATGATAATAGGTACACTTATCCTAGCTTTTTCATCAAAAGTTCAAGTTCCATTTTGGCCAGTTCCAATGACGATGCAAACTTTTGCAGTTTTTATCATCGGAATGACATATGGTTCAAAGTTAGCGTTTTTTACTCTCTTATTATATCTCTTTGAAGGAGCAATTGGGCTACCAGTTTTTGCAAAAGGTGGAGGGTTACTTTATTTAACAGGTCCAACGGCTGGCTATCTTTATGGAATGACTATTGCAGCTGGTGTTGTAGGCTATTTAGCAGAAAGAAATTTTAACGACTCTTATATTAAAAGTTTATTTTCTCTTTTGATAGCAACTTCTATTATTTTTATTTTTGGGGTGGGTTATTTGGGCTCAGTTATCGGTTATGAAAAGGCTTTAGCTGGCGGTCTATATCCTTTTTTACCAAGTGAATTATTCAAAATTGCTCTAGCAGTGGCAATAATTCCATCAATTACAAAAATAATTAAATAATAATATTAAAATATATAATGGCTTTAAGTTGCTCTTGAATAAGATATTCATTATAAGTTTTAACTCTCATTATGAAAATTAATAAAGTAGTAGTTATAGGGTCAGGTACAATGGGTAGTGGAATAGCTGCTCAATTATGTAATGCAAATGTTCCAGTAACATTGTTAGACTTAACCACTGAAATTTCTGAAAAAGCTAGAGAAAGAATTTTAAAGTCTAGACCTCCTTTATTAATAGATAAGTCAAAAATAAATAATATTAATGTTGGAAATATAAATGATAATTTTAATGAAGTCGGTGAAGCAGACTGGATAGTTGAAGCTGTCGTTGAGAGAATTGATATTAAACATAATATTTATGAAAAAATTTTTAAAGAAAGAAAGAAAGGATCAATAGTTTCTTCAAATACATCCTCTATTCCAATTAAAGTTCTTTCAGAAAAACTTTCAGATGAAGAAAAAAAAGATTTTTGTATTACTCACTTCTTTAATCCAGTCAGATATATGGATTTGTTAGAAATTGTAAAAAATGAGAATAATGATTTAGATCAAATAAACTCACTTAAAAGTTTTTGTGAAAAAGATTTAGGAAAAGGAGCATTAATTTGTAATGATACCCCAGGATTTTTAGGAAATAGAATTGGTGTCTATGCTATGCAGGTGGCTATGACTGAAGCTTTTAAAATGAAATTAACAATTGAAGAAGCTGATGCTGTTTTTGGAAGGCCAATGGGAATACCAAAAACAGGAGTTTTTGGACTTTATGATTTAATTGGAATTGATTTGATGGCCGACGTTTTAAAAAGTTTTATAAAAGAACTTCCAGAAACTGACGACTTTCAAGTTGTAGCTAAAGAAATACCATTAGTTAAAAAACTTATAGAGACTGGTTATACCGGAAGAAAAGGGAAAGGTGGTTTCTATAGAATGAATAAGTCTGATAATAAAAAAATTTTAGAGGGTATTAACTTAGAGACAGGTGAATACTCACTATCTAAAAAGTTTAATTTAGGGTCAGAAAAAATGGATATTGTTGGTCTTATAAACAGAAAAGATAAATATGGTGAATACGCTTGGTCTGTAATTTCAAAAATTATTAAATATGCATCATCTTTAGTTCCAGGTATTACGGATAAATTTAATGATATTGATGAAGCAATGAGACTAGGGTTTAACTGGTCTAAGGGACCTTTTGAAATGTTAAAAGAAATCGGTGTTAAGGATTTTTTTGAGAGAATAGATACATTTGAAAACAACAAGTTTCTTGAAAACTTATCACAAAGTAAAGACGAAAACTTTTATGGTGAAAGACAACAATATACTGATTTAGAAACTTTAGGAAAAATAAAACCAAAGGCCATTAAATTAGATAAAAATAACTCTGCTGAAACCTATAGATTTGATGATTTTAATATTGTTGAATTCACAACTAAGGCTAATGCTTTAGACTATGACTCAATGGATAGCTTAAAAAATGCAACGGACAAACCTTTAATAATAATAAATGAGGCAATGCAATTTTCAGCAGGTGTAAACTTGTCTTACACAATGAATTTTGCGGACAAAGGAGATTTTAAATCTATTGAAAAGTTTGTTAAATATTTCCAAGAGACCTGCAAACATTTAAAATATTCTAAATATCCAGTTGTATCAGCGCCATCAGGATTGGCATTGGGCGGTGGTTTTGAAGTTTTATGTCAAAGTAACTTTGTTGCATCTCATACAAATATTGTAGTTGGCTTAGTTGAGACTATGGTTGGATTAATTCCAGCAGGTGGAGGATGTAAAGAAATGCTTTGGAGATGGTCTCAAACTGAAGAGGCTAAAAATGATCCTGATTATGCTCCTTTAAAAGTTTTTGATATTATTGGATATGCTAAAACTGCAACCTCACCAATTGAAGCTGAGCCATTAAAATATTTAAGACCTGAGGATAAAAAGATAATGAGTAGAAATAGTTTATTAGAGGTTTCTAAAGAGATAATTCAAAATAATAAAGATTTTTTCCCTCCAGAGGAATGTACATTTAAACTATCAGGAAATATTGTTTATGACAAAATGGTAAAAATGTTAGAAAAATTATATAATGAAAAAGTTATTCTTGATCATGGCATGGAAGTTGGAAAGGAGTTGGCAAAAGTTCTAAGTGGAGGAGATACTACTTTAGAAAAAACTTTATCAGAGGATGATCTATATAAATTAGAGTTAGATGCATTTATGAAATTAATTGAGACAGAGAAAACTCAACAAAGAATTAAGCACACATTAACAACTGGAAAACCTTTAGTTAACTAATATTAATATGGCAAATAAACCCACAAAAAAACAAGTAGACACTGCAACTAAAATCCTAATTTCTTGGAAGAAGAAAATGCCTTATTATTATGCAACTGCAATAATAATTGTGTTCTTAATTGTGTTGTTCCAATAATTTAAAATCAATTAAATAGTCAGGTCTTAGAACATACTCTGTTTTATCAGAGGATTTTATTTTAGCCAAAGCATCTAATCCATAAATGACTTTGCCTATTGGTGTATACTCACCATTAAATAGAGGAATATCTTTTAACAGAATAAAAAATTCACTGTCTTCCGTGTTAAAAGCATCACTTCTCACCAGTCCAATGCTACCTGCCTTAAACTCAAATTTATTACTAATTTCAGAATTTATTAAACCAAGCTTAGATTTACCACTGCCTACTCGATAGTAGTCAATATTTTCTATATTCCCGTACTCTAAATCTCCCGCTTGTATTAAAGTATCTTTGATTACTCTATAAAAAGCAGATCCATCATAGTAACCATTTGAAATAAAAAATTTAAATCTTTCAACTGAATTGGGAGATAAATTTGGCAATAGTTCAATAACAACCTCGCCACATTCGACATTCATAACTACAATATTTTCAGTATTCTGAAAATTTATTCTTTGTAAGTCAACTTTCTCTACAAACAGACACTTATTTTTTATTGTGAAATAAAATAAAAACGAAATAATCGCGAGTAAAATCAAAAAAATTAATAAAATTTTTTCTCCAGTTGAAGCTTGTATTTTTTTGATCATGATAAAATTATAAATTATTTATTTCATTTAATTTTGAGTTAATAAATTCAACTTTATTAAATATTATAGGGTCAATTTTTTTTATCTGATCAATGTTTTCTTTATCTGTTACAATAAAAGAATAAACTTCAGCCATATCTTCTGAGGGAATAGTTTTAGAATATTCTGTTAAGAATCCATTTGTATTATTATAAATATCTAATCCTAATTTATCTGTGCATGTTGAGCATTCTGCGTACTCAAAATTTTTTTTGTTAAAACTTGACCAAACTTCTTCATTAAATATTTTTGGAAAACTATCTTGAATTAAATGAAATACTTCATGATGTATTACTCTTTCAAAATATTTTTCATTAAACATTAAATCTAATATTAAAGTTCTCTTTTTATAGTCTGGAATTCCAGCAGTGTTAATTTCTGAAATAAATAAATTTTGACAAAGAACTATAAATCTTAAATTTATTTTATCTAAAAACTCATCACTATATAAATCTAGATTTTTTTTGATTAATAAAAATCTATTATCCAAATTCTCTTTATCTAATTTTTCACAACTAATATTGTTTTTAGCCCCAATTTGAAAATTTTTCTTAGTTGTTAGGTATTTAAGTCCATTTTGGCTTTTCAAATCATATATTTCTAAGTTTGGTATTTTTAATAGATAGTTAATTTCATCAGCTTTGACAAAGTTAAATTGAAGTACCAACAATAAAATAAACAATATCCTCATTAAATAATTATAGAACTATATGCTAAAATAATATTACTTTAGACAATTAAAAATGAAAAAAGAAAAAAATAAAAATCCCATTCAACCAGTTAGTGGAACTAAAGTTCCGAGATATGCAGGACCATCTACATTTGCAAGATTACCTGAACTAAGGGATGTTGAAAGTTGTGATGTGGCAATTGTAGGAGTTCCTTTTGACTCTGGAACGAGTTTTAGACCTGGAGCAAGATTTGGACCCCAAAGCATTAGACAAGCTTCAAGACATTTAAGAACGAATTATCATCCAAGTTACGATGTTGAACCATTTAAAGTGCAACAAGTTGCAGATGCAGGAGATATAGCCTGTAATCCTTTTAATATTGATGAGGCTATAAAACAAATAGAAGTTGGTGCTACTGATCTTTTAAATAAAGTAGGTGGTATTATTAGTCTTGGCGGTGATCATACAATAGCCGTTCCATTACTTAGAGCAATTAATAAAAAGAATAAAGGCCCAGTTTCATTAGTCCATTTCGATGCTCACCTAGATACTTGGGATACTTATTTTGGAGCACCTTACACACACGGTACACCATTTAGGAGAGCAAGAGAGGAAAATTTATTTTTAGATGATGCATCAATGCATGTTGGAATTAGAGGTCCACTCTATAGCAGGGAAGATATTAAGAACGATGAAAGTTTTGGTTTTAAAATAATTCATTGCGATGAATTTCAAATAGAAGGTATAAATAAAATAGTTGAGAGAATTAGAAACAGAGTAGGAGACAATGCTTTATATCTATCGATAGACATTGATGTCTTAGATCCAGCTTTTGCTCCTGGAACTGGTACGCCTGAGATAGCAGGTATGACTACAAGAGAAATTGTAAATGTTATAAGAGGATTGTCAGGGCTAAACTTAGTTTCAGCAGATGTAGTTGAGGTAGCACCAGCATATGATCATGCAGAGGTAACTTCTTTAGCAGCTGCAACAATTGTTTATGAATTAACAAATTTGTTTGCAAAAGCCTAAAGAATAGATAGCTTAATATATGTTAGAAAAAAGAGATTTTTATATAAATGGTAAATGGGTAGAACCAAAAAATTCTAAAGATATTCAAGTAATAAATCCTGCTACAGAAAAAAGTTGTGCAGTTATTTCACTGGGTGGAAAAGAAGATGTTGATGATGCGGTATCAGCTGCAAAAACTGCTTTTCAAACTTGGGGTTTCACAAAAAAAGAAGAGAGAATTAAACTATTAGAAAAGTTTTATGAGTTATATAAAAAAAGATGGAATGACACTACTGAAGCAATAATGATGGAAATGGGTGCTCCAAAAGATTTTGCATCTAAACTACAAACTGGTACAGGAGCAAGTCATACGAAATCATTTATAAAGTATCTTAAAGCTTTTGAATTTGAAAAACCTTTAGGAGATCATGCGCAAGATCAGAGAATTATTTATGAACCCAAAGGAGTTTGTGTATTAATTACACCCTGGAATTGGCCAATGAATCAAGTTTGTTTAAAAGTAATCCCAGCTTTAGCAGCAGGATGCACCATGATCTTAAAACCTTCTGAGCTAGCACCTTTATCATCAATGATACTTGCAGAACTTATTGATGAGGCAGGTTTTCCAAAAGGTGTATTTAATTTAGTTAATGGAGATGGGGAAACCACAGGCAATGCACTGACCAGTCATAAAGATGTAAATATGATATCTTTTACAGGTTCAACAAGAGCAGGAGCTCTAATTTCTCGAAACGCAGCAAAAGACTTTAAAAGGGTAAGTCTTGAACTAGGTGGAAAAGGAGCAAATATTATTTTTAAAGATGCAGATTCTGAGGCAATTGAAAGAGGAGCTGCACGATGTTTTAGAAATTCAGGCCAATCATGTAATGCACCTACAAGAATGCTCGTAGAAAAATCAATCTATCATGATGCAGTTAACAGATTAAAAAAATTTGCTAATGAATATAAAGTTGATATTCCCCAAAAAGAAGGAGATCACATTGGTCCAGTAATATCTGAAACACAATATAATAAAATTCAAGGTTTAATTAAAAAGGGTATAGATGAAGGTGCTAATTTAATAGCAGGAGGACCTGGAAAACCTAAAGGTTTTGAAAATGGTTATTATGTGAAGCCAACTGTTTTTGCTGATGTAAATAATAACATGGAAATTGCCAGAACTGAGATTTTTGGTCCAGTATTATCAGTAATTCCATTTGAATCAGAGGAAGAGGCAATTGAAATCGCAAATGATACTCCTTATGGTCTAACAAACTATATTCAAACTGAAGATCAAGAAAAAGTTAAAAGGGTTGCAAGAAAACTTAGATCTGGGATGATAGTTGCTAATACAGCTTCACTAGCAGTAGATGCTCCATTTGGAGGATTTAAACACTCTGGAATAGGAAGAGAAGGTGGAAAAGAAGGTTTATTAGAATTTTTAGAAGTAAAATCTATTGGTGGTTGGAATTAATTTAAAGATTTATTTTTAATACCATCTAAAAAACTAATACATTTTTTAATTTCAGATAGTTTTATAAATTCATCAATCTTATGAGCTTGCTTTATAGATCCTGGTCCACATACAACTGTACTAATTCCAATCTCCTGAAATAGTCCTGCTTCTGTTCCGAAAGAAACTACATCTCTAGAATTATCTCCAGTTATACTCGAAACAAATTCGCATGCTTCTGAGTTAGGGACTCTATCGAAACCAGTAATTTCACCAATTATAGTTTTTTTTATGGAAGATTTTGGATAAATTTTTTGCATTTCTGGTAAAAGTATTTCATTTGTAAATTTATCTATTTCGTTATTTAAGAAAATTCCATCTTCTTTAACTACAGGTCTTGTCTCCCAGTTTACATGGCATTTATCAGCAATGACGTTGTGTGCTATACCACCAAAAATTCCACCAATTTGTAAAGTTGAATAAGGTGGTTCAAAGATCGAGTCTTTTAATTGTCTAGATTTCAGATTTTCTTTTAATTCTAATAGTTTATTCACATATCTTGCAGCAAATTCAACTGCACTCACACCTTTTTCTGGTTGTGAGCTATGTCCTGCAAGACCTTCAAAATATGTTGTATATTCATAACACCCTTTGTGTGCATCTATTATTTTCATATTGGTTGGTTCACCCACTATGCAAATACAATCATGAATTTCTCTTTTTTTTAATTCTTTAATTAAAATAGGTGCACCTATGCAAGCAGTTTCCTCGTCAAACGTAAATGAAAAATGAATATCTCTGTCTAAATTTGAAGAAGAGAAAATAGGTGCGTATGCTAAAGCACATGCTATAAATCCTTTCATATCACATGAGCCTCTACCAAATAATTTGTCATCTTTGATTGTTGCATCAAAAGGATCTGTTGCCCATCCTTTAGAAACTGGAACCACATCAGTATGTCCAGATAAAATTATTGGTTTTTTTTCACTCTTTTTTTTAGCTTTTATAGTTGAAAATAGATTTACTCTTTTTTCTTCTTCATCATATGTTCTAAATGATACCGCACCCAATGAATTTAAAATATTATCGCAATAGTCAATTAGTTGAGTATTGTTTTCACCAGAAACAGTTTTAAAAGCAATTAAATCTTTTAGTATCGTAATAGAATTACTATATATTTCTTCTAAATTATTTCCTGTACTCATTTATTTTTAATTATATATTAAATTTATGAAAGAACAAATAACCTACGACATTTATGACAAAGTAGATATCAGAGTAGGAACAGTAATATCGGTAAAAAAAAATGAAAAAGCAAGGAAACCATCTCTTGTTGTTGAGGTTGACTTTGGGAAAGATATAGGAATTAAACAATCATCAGCACAGATAACTCACTATTATAATGAGGAAAATCTAGTTGGAAAACAAGTCATTGGCATATGTAACTTTCCTGAAAAAAATATAGCAGGTATTGTCTCTCAGGTTTTAATACTTGGTTCTATAGATGAGGAAGGCAAAGTTGTTCTTGTTCACCCATCCCAAAAAGTAGAAAATGGTTTGCCAGTAGCATAAATATGCACCCCGAATTACTGTCTCTATGTTTATTTATGTTTGTAACGAGCTGTTCTCCGGGACCAAATAATATAGTTGCCTCTCACTCCGGATTTAATCACGGATTTATAAAAACTATTCCTTTGATGTTGGGAGTAATTTTTGGTTTTACATTTATGCTAGCAGTAATTAACTTTGGTTTAATAAATATATTTAAGCTTTATCCAATACTCCAAAAAGGTTTAATTTTTACAGGAACAATTTTTTTAATATATTTGTCTTACAAAATTTCATTTTCAAAATCATCAAGTGAAAGTGATAATTTAAAACCTGTAAATTTTGTTGAAACATTTCTATATCAATTTTTAAATCCTAAAGGTGTAATTGTTGCTATAATTGCAGTTTCCACCTATGTAGAAGCTGGTGGTAACTTTATTTCATATTCTATTTGGCTATTAAGCATTGCCTTTTTGTTTGCAGTTATTAGTATTATTTTCTGGACTATAATTGGAAAATTTATGAGGAAATTCGCGACAAATGAGAAATTTATTAAATGGTTTAATTATGTTATGTCGGCACTCTTATTAAGCTGTATAGCAACTTTTTATTACTAAAAAATTATGAAACCAGGAAAAAAAAATTCATTTAATTGTCTTAAAGAACTATCAGCAAATGGAAAAAATTATTCTTATTTTTCACTAAAAGAAGCAGAGAAAAATGGTTTAGAGGGCATAAATAAATTACCAAAATCAATAAAAGTCTTACTTGAAAATCTTCTAAGATATGAAGACAACGTGACTGTTAATAAAGAACAGATTCTAGCGATTAAAGAGTGGTTAAATTCAAAAAAATCTAAAACAGAAATTGCATATAGGCCTGCAAGAGTACTTCTGCAAGATTATACTGGAATACCTGCTGTTGCTGACCTCGCTGCTATGCGGGATACAGTTAAGGAAAAGAATAAAGATCCTAATACCATCAATCCTCTTTCTTCTGTAGATCTTGTGATCGATCATTCTGTTCAAGTTGATAAGTTTGCAACAAAGAATTCATTAAAAGAGAATGTTGATATTGAGTTTGATAGAAACTTTGAGAGATATTCCTTTTTAAAATGGGGACAACAAGCCTTTAATAATTTTAGAATTGTTCCACCAGGCACTGGTATCTGCCACCAAGTAAATTTAGAATATTTATCAAAAGTAGTATGGAACGAAAAATTTGAGAATAAAGAGTATTTATTTCCAGACACGCTTGTTGGAACTGATAGCCATACAACAATGGTTAACGGTTTGTCAGTACTTGGTTGGGGTGTTGGAGGAATTGAAGCAGAAGCAGGCATGCTGGGGCAACCAATATCAATGTTAATACCCGAAGTGATAGGGTTTGAAATGAAAAATAAACTTCCAGAAGGCACAACTGCTACAGACTTGGTTTTAACAGTAGTTAAAATGTTAAGAGATAAAGGTGTAGTTGGTAAATTTGTAGAATTTTATGGAGAAGGTCTAAAAAATCTAACACTTGCTGATAGAGCAACCATTGCAAATATGGCACCCGAGTACGGTGCTACCTGTGGATTTTTTCCAATTGATGAAGAAACATTAAAATACTTAGAATTTTCAGGAAGATCAAAAGAGAATATTCAAATCGTAGAAAAATATGCAAAAGAACAAAATTTGTGGGCAAGTGAAGACGTTGTTTTTACAGATACTTTATCTCTAGATATGTCTACAGTAGTTCCAACAATTTCTGGACCAAAAAGACCTCAAGATAAAGTTCTTTTAACAGAGGCATCAAAAAATTTTATTAAAGTTTTTGAAGAAGTATGTAAAAAAACTGATCCAACAGTAGCAAAAGTTAAAGACACAGATTTTGAGATAAAAGATGGAGATATATTAATAGCCGCTATTACATCATGTACGAATACCTCCAATCCAAATGTATTAATTGGTGCAGGACTGTTAGCCAAAAATGCAATTGAAAAAGGTTTAACTGTTAAACCTTGGGTTAAAACATCTTTAGCACCTGGATCACAAGTTGTTACAGACTATTTAGATAAAGCTGGTTTAAGCAAATATTTAGATGAATTAGGTTTTAATTTAGTTGGTTATGGTTGTACTACTTGTATTGGTAATTCTGGACCCTTGCCAGATAATATTACTGATGCTGTTAAAGAAAATAATTTATACGCAGTTTCAGTTTTGTCTGGAAATAGAAATTTTGAAGGAAGAATTTCTCCTTTAGTAAAAGCAAATTATTTAGCTTCACCTCCTCTTGTAGTAGCTTATGCAATTGCAGGATCTATGAGAATGGATTTGTATAAAGATCCATTAGGGAAAGATGATAAAGGACAAGATGTTTACTTAAAAGATATTTGGCCCTCTAATAAAGAGATTGAAGATACTCTTAAACAATCTTTAAACCCAGAAATGTTTGTTAATAGATATTCAAATGTTTCAGAAGGGCCAGAACAATGGCAAAAAATTAAAGTGGACAAAGGAAGTATTTATAATTGGGAAGAAAATTCTACCTATGTAAAAAAACCACCATTCTTTGAAAATTTACCAGATGAACCAGAGGGCTTTAAGGAAATAAAAGATGCAAGACCGTTATTAATTTTAGGGGATATGGTAACAACAGACCATATATCTCCAGCTGGAAGTATTCAAAAAGAAAGCCCAACAGGAAATTATTTTATGAAGCATCAAATTTTGCCCAAGGATTATAATTCTTATGGTGCAAGAAGAGGAAATCATGAGGTAATGATGAGAGGAACATTTGCCAATATTAGAATTAAAAATGAAATGGCTCCAGGTACAGAGGGAGGTTTCACTAAATTATATCCTGAAGAAAAAGTAATGCCTATTTATGATGCTGTTGTTGAATACAAAAAAAGAGGAACAGATTTAGTAGTATTTGGTGGAAAAGAATATGGAACTGGTTCTTCAAGAGATTGGGCTGCAAAAGGAACAAAATTATTAGGTATAAAAGCTGTGATTGCAGAAAGCTTTGAAAGAATACACAGATCTAATCTTATAGGCATGGGAGTTTTACCTTTGCAGTTTGTAGAAAATATGAATAGACAGAATTTAAACCTAAAAGGGTCAGAATTAATTTCAGTATTAGGTCTCGAGAAAGGAATTAATCCTGGCGATCATTTAGAAGTTGAAATTAAATATGCAACAGGGGACATTAAAAAAATTAAAATGTTATGCAGAATAGACACTAAAAATGAATTAGAATACTACAAGAACGGTGGTATTCTACAATATGTCCTAAGGAATATGATTAATGGATGAAGAAATAGAAATTATTAATACAAATACAAGAGTTGAAAAATTAAAAAACTTTTTAATATCAAAAAGAAAACAATTAATAACTTTGTTAATATTAATTATTTTGATATTGATCACCTTTTTTGGCTATCAAGAGTTCAAGTCAAGCAGTAAAGAAAAGTTAGCAAATAAATTCAATACAATTGTTACAAATTTTGAGACAGGCAAAAAAGATAATATAAATAATAATTTGATAGAAATCATAAATGCTAAAGATAAAACCTATTCTCCATTAGCTTTCTTTTTCTTATTAGATAATGATTTAATAACGTCTAGTGATGAAATAAATTCATATTTTGATCTTCTTATAAATGATGTATCTCTTGAGAAAGAAATTAAAAACTTAACCATATACAAAAAAGGTCTATTTAATTCAGACTTTGCAAAAGAAAATGAATTATTAAATATACTTAATCCAGTAATAAAATCAGACAGTCTCTGGAAACCACAAGCATTATATCTCATGGCTGAGTTTTATTTATCAAAAAACCAAAAGCAGAAATCAAAAGAATTCTTTAATCAAATATCAGAAATGGAAAATGTTAGTCCAAAAGTTAAATTAGAAGTCCAAAGAAGGTTACGATCAGATTTCAGTGAATAAAGCTATTAAATATATAATTATTTTAATATTTTTATCAAATTGTAGTTTCTCAAAAAAGGACGCAGTCGACAATGAGAAATTAATAGATATTTTTAAAAAAAATGAACCCATTGAAAAAGAATTCAATCAACGATTAAAGATTAAGAAATTAAATACTTTTAAAATAAAACCTTTTCAAAATAATAACAGCAATAGTAATGGAAATATTAATTTTGACTCTAATTTTGATAAATTTTTAACTTACAAAATAAATAAAATTAAAAAATTTGACTCAAATCAGCCTGAATTATTTTTTACAGAAAACGAAAATGTTATTTTTTTCAATGGAAAAGGTTCGGTTATCAAGTTAAGCGAAGACCTTAAGAAAATATGGGAGATTAATAATTATAATAAAAAAGAAAAGAAACTTAATCCTATTTTATATTTTGCTCAAGTTGGTAATCGTTTGATCGTAAATGATAATTTATCAAAAATG
>CACDRY010000007.1:37500-65616 GCA_902555275.1 uncultured Pelagibacteraceae bacterium | reverse complement strand
ATTTAATTGACATCTAACTTATATTTGCTTCTAGAACATTATGAATGTGAATGAATCCAATTGTGCTATTTTTTCTCTTATTTTGATGTACACACAAACTTGTTATTTTTTTTGAATTCATAATAGAAAGAGCTTGAGCTGCTAACATGTTTTTATCAACACTTATTGGATTTTTTTTCATTACTTTTTTTATTTTCAAACTTTGAAAATTTGTATTCAAGGAAGATAATCTTTTTATATCTCCATCAGTCAAAATTCCCACAGTCTGGTTTTTTTTGTTTATTACAACTAATACACCTAACCCCATTCTTGTAATACTTTTTAAAGCTGATTTCATGCTCAGACTATCTTTAACAAATGGAATTTTTTTTTTTATCAACATTAAATCCTCAACTGTTTTTAACTTTACTGATAGGGAGCCACTTGGGTGAAACTTTTTAAAATCTAATTTTCCAAATTTTTTGTATCTCATGCATGCTATTGCAATTGCATCACCTAGGGCAACTTGAACTGTTGTCGATGAGGTTGGAATAATATTGCCAGGTCCTGCCTCTTTAACCTCTGGAAGCAAGAACTTTATATCAGCGTTCTTAAACAAAATTGAGTCTTTCTTGGAAGTAACTCCAATTAACTTGATATTTTTATTACGAGATGAGTATTGTATTATATTTTTTAATTCATCACTTTGTCCACTAAGACTTATCAATATTACAGTATCATTGGACGTAATTTGACCCATGTCACCGTGACTTGCATTTGATGCATCTAAAAAAAATGAAGGAGTTCCTGTTGAAGACAAAGTTGCTGCCCATTTTTTACCAATTATTCCACTTTTGCCTACTCCTGAAATTATTATTTTACCGTTCTTACGATTTAAAATTGTTTTTATTAGTTTTTCAAAAGAATTATTTATGTTTGAGCTAAGTTTTTTTAAAGAATCTATTTCGATTTTAATTACTTCCTTTCCAATACTTATTATTTTTTTATTAATCATTTAGTGTGACCAAATATCATCTTTAAATGCAGCAATATCTAATGCGACTCGTGTATTTATAAATTTAATTGTTTTATCGTATAAATCTTTTCTATTCTCTCTAATCAATATTTTTTCTAATGACTCAAAAATTTTGTGTAAATAAATTACATCTTGTGCACAATATTTTAATTGTTTATCTGTCAATTCACCGCCAAAATAAGATGATTGTAATTGTTTACTAATATCAATACCTAGAAATTCTTTAATTAAATCTTTTAATCCATGTTTATCTGAGTAACTTCTGGCTATCTTACTCATTATTTTAGTGCAATTTAAATTTTGTACGTCCACCTCTAGGTATTTCTTTATAAACAAAAGATCAGCTCTAGCAAAATGGAATAGTTTATTTATATTTTTATTAGCTAAAATTTTTTTTAGATTTGGTGCGTCATAACTATCTTTATCTAATTGGATAATATGAGCATCATTATTTCCATTAGAAATTTGTAATAAACAGAGCCTATCTCTTTGCACATTTAGTCCAGTAAATTCACAATCAATTGCTATCTTGTCACTGAACTCTATTTCAACTGGCAAATCCCCTTTATGTAATTTAATATCTAAATTCATTTTAATAGATATATATATATGAAAAATCAGGATTCAATTTTAATATTTGGTTCTTCAGGACAAATAGGTAAATCATTAATAAGAAAGTTCACAAAAAATAACTATAAAGTTATTGCAGTAACAAGAAGTATTCATAGAAAGGGATATCAAATCAAAACCCAATCAAATTATGGATATTTAGAGCTAGAAGAAATCGATTCATTTTCTAAAGAGAAAATTTTGAATTTAATGAGAAAATCATCAATATGTATTAATTTAATTGGAATTTTATATGAAAAAAAAGAGAATTATTTTAATTTAATTCATTCAGAATTGCCCTCCTTGCTCTCAAAGGTTGCGTTTGAAAGTTCTCTTAAACAATTCATTCATTTATCTGCTTTAGGTATTGAGTCTGCTTCGGATAGTAATTACGCTCAGAGTAAACTTAGTGGAGAAAAAAAAGTCAGACAAAATTTTCCTGACGCTGTTATTTTAAAACCTTCTATTGTTTATTCTGTAGATGATAATTTTACAACTAATTTTATGAGTTTACTAAGTATGCTACCTGTTATGCCTTTATATTATGGTGGAAAAACTAAATTTACACCAATACACGTATCAGATCTTGCAAATATAATCTTTGAAATTATTCAAAAAAAAATAATTGGAGAAACAATTGAATGTATTGGCCCTGAAGTAATTTCATTTAAAGAATTAATATTAAAAATTTTAAAATCAATTAATAAAAGAAGATTATTATTTCCATTGCCATTGCCATTAGCTAAAATAAATGCCAAATTATTTGAATTTATGCCGAAACCCTTAATCACACTTGATCAGCTAAAATTATTAAAATATGATAATGTTGTATCTAAAAAATATAAAACTAATTTCGACTTGGAAATGAAAGCAAATAAAAAATTTGAAGAAGAAATAAGTCGTTATAGTTTCAATTGGACTAGTGGAGGCCAATTTTCAAAAAAAAAAATTGATAATTTTAATTAATGTTAATATATCTTATTTATTTCACAGTATTTATAATCCTTGCATTTGTACTTTCTATTGCAGTTAAAGCAATAACAAGAGGCGTAGAGGCAAAACAAATAATCAAAGAAGAAAAAAATAAAGAATTAAATGATGCAAATGAAATTCAAAATTTAGAAATAGTGAGTCAATTGAAAGAATTAAAAGATTTACAGGATAAAGGGATAATTAATGAGGAGGAATTTAATAAAGCAAAAAGTAAAATTTTAAAATAAATTACGCTGATTTAACTTTCTTTTCGATAAATTTAGGTACTTCGTCATCTTTATCTACCACATCGTCTTTTTTACCTTTTGGTTGAAAAACTATCATTAAGTGTAATGGACAATAAGAAAATTTTTCAATAGTTTTTCTTCCGCAAAATGATGAATCTTTTTCATCAGGGTGTCCTTCCATATATTTGCAGGTATTTTCGTTTAAATCTTCTAATTTAAGATTTTTCGCAGCTTCAAAGTTTTTATCTAAAAGTAAAGATCTAAATCTATTTTTTCTGCTTCCCTTTTTAGATAAGTAATTACTTTGGCTGTTTATACCATTATTAATATTAGATATTGTTGTTCGTGTTTTAATTTTTGCTGATAAATTTAACCTATGCGCTTTTCCAATAACTGCGTTCCTACTGACACCTCCAATTATTTCAGCTATTTGACTTGCAGTCTGACCCTTTCCCCAGAGATCTTTTAATTTATTAACTTTTTCATCTGTCCAGCTCATTACACTATATTTAGTATATTATAAATTATACACAACACTATCTTGAAATCATAATTAGCAAGATATAACAAGCCTTTTTTTATGTTTTTTAACAATTATAAGAAAAAAAGTTTATTAATAAAAACTCATGGTTGAATTACAAAAAAAATATCAAATTGGAACAAGAAGATTCGGATTAATTAATTGGGTAGGAACGTATTCTTTATTTAAGAAAGAGGTTCTCAGATTTTTAACAGTTTCAGGTCAAACTCTATTTGGTCCTATTTTAACAAGTATTTTATTTTTAACGGTTATCTCGTTAGCTATTGGAGATCAAAGAGCTGACGTATTAGGTGTCCCATATGTAGAATTTTTAGCGAGTGGATTAATAATGATGCAAGTAATTCAACAAAGTTTTGCTCATTCAAGTTCTTCATTAATGATGGGAAAGATGATGGGTACAATTACTGATGTTGTTCACAGTCCATTGTCTTCATCAGAGGTGGTGTTTGCAATAACTTTTGCTTCCGCTGCAAGAGGTTTATTGATTGCCTCAGTCTCAACTTTAATATTTATTTTTTTTATAAATTTATCAATACAAAATTTTCTTTTATGGTTTATTTATTTATTTTTGGGTGGATTAGTTATGGGTTCACTTGGAATAATAGTTGGTCTATACGCAGATAAATTTGATCAAATGAGTACTGTTACGAACTTTATAATTGTGCCCTTAAGTTTTTTAAGTGGTACTTTTTATAGTATTGATAAACTGCCTTATTTTTTAAAAGTACTGAGTAATTATAACCCTTTTTTTCATATGATAGATGGATTTAGATTTTCATTTATTGGGCAATTAGATGGCTCGGTAACATTTGGTATTGCATTATTAACTTTTTTAAGTTTGATTATTACTTATTTCGCGTACTTTTTAGTGCATAAGGGTTATAAAATTAAATCATAATATAAATATGAGTTCTTTAGCAAAAAACTATAAAAGAAGAAACTTGTCTTTTAGTAAAGGTGAAGGATCTTATTTGTATACAAAAAGTGGATCAAAGTTTTTAGATTTTGTTCAAGGAATTGCTGTTAATTCTTTAGGTCATGCAAACCCAAATCTAATAAAAGCAATAAACAAACAATCAAAAAAACTTTGGCATGTTTCTAACTCTTTCATAATTCCAGAGGGAGAGGAGTTAGCTAAAAAATTAACAAAGAGAACTTTTGCTGATGCAGTTATTTTTCAAAATAGTGGAGCAGAAGCTACTGAGGCTGCTATAAAAGTTGCAAGAAGATATTTTTATTCAATAGGTCAAAAAAAAAAAAATAGAATTTTATGTATAAAAAATTCTTTTCACGGAAGAACTATTGCAGCAATAAATGCCAGTGGATCTAAAAAAATGGTCGAAGGATTTGGACCAAAAGTGGATGGATTTGACCATTTTAAATTTGGAGACCACAAGGAACTAAAAAGAAAAATTACAAGCAAAACCGCGGCTATAATGATTGAACCAATAATGGGCGAGGGAGGTATTAAAGTGATACCTTCATGGTGTCTCAAAGAATTGAGAAAGATTTGTAATCAAAAAAAAATTCTTCTTATTTTAGACGAAGTTCAGTGTGGAATTGGGAGATCAGGTAAGTTTTTTTCATATGAATATGCAAACATAAAGCCAGATATAGTTCCTATTGCAAAAGGAATTGGAGGCGGGTTCCCGATAGGTGCGGTATTAATGACAAAAAAAGTTTCTAAGGCTATGGTTCCAGGTACACATGGATCTACTTTTGGTGGAAACCCTTTAGCAATGTCTGTTGGAAATGCGGTAATGGATGAAATTTTTAAAAAAGGATTTCTTTCTAAAGTTAAAATTAATTCAAAATATTTTATTTCAGAATTAAACAAAATTAAAAGTAAATTCCCAAACATTATTAAAGAAATAAGAGGTATAGGATTAATTTTAGGAATACAGTTACATCATGATCAGGCAAAATTTATACAAAGTTTAATGAAAAATAAATTATTAACAATTAGAGCAGCTGAAAATGTTATAAGAATTTTGCCTCCATTAAATGTTAATAAAAATGAAATAAATATAGCTTTAAAAATTATCAATAAAGTTTGTGAAAGGTATAAAAATTAATGAAAAATTTTCTTCATATTAGAGATATTCCTCTAAAAGATTTAAAAAAAATTATTTCTGATGCAAAAAACAGAAAATTAAAAAGAAAAAAATTAAATACCCTTGATCCAGACAAAGACACACCTTTAAAGGGGAAAATTCTTTTACAGATGTTTGAAAAATCTAGCCTTAGAACTAGATTAAGTTTTTATTTGGCTATTAAACAATTAGGTGGAGGATCTTTAACGTTAAGACCAGAAGAGTTACACCTAGGTATTGGCAGTGAAAGTATAGCAGATACATCTAAAATTCTATCAACTTATGGCAATGCTTTTATGTTGAGAACAGATTCGGATAAAAAATTAGATCAATTCAAAAAATACTCAAGCATACCAATAATTAATGGATTAAGTCCATCCTCACATCCCACTCAGGTTTTGTCAGATATTTTTACTATTCAAGAAATTAAAAGGAAAAGTATTTCAAAATTAAAACTATGTTGGATAGGAGATGCTAACAACAATATGATGAATAGCTTAGTAGAAGCTTGTATAAAATTCTCTGTTTACCTAAATATTGCATGCCCTAAAAGCTATCAGCCAAATAAAAAGCTTATTTCTTTGATAAAAAAACAAAAAGGAAAAATAAAAATTTTTAATAAAAAAGAAATAGCTATTAAAGATTCTGATGTTGTAATGACAGACAAAATCATTTCTTTAAACGATAAAGTGAATAAGAAAAAGAAACTTAAATCATTTAAAAATTTTAAAGTTGATAAAAAAACTATTAATTTAGCGAAGAAAGATGCAATATTTTTACATTGTCTACCAAGAGGAAATGAAGTTACAGAGGAAGTATTTCTTGGGAAACAATCTAAAGTATGGCAACAAGCTCTAAACAGAGTTTATGTTCAAAAAAGTATTTTATTATATTGTTTTGGTAAACTAAGGTAGTTGTAAAGGATTATCAGCATTAGCATTCATATAAAGAATTACTGAAGCTCTATCTTTCTCTTTTTTTAATCCTGCGAAGGCCATTTTGGTACCCTTTATATATGAAGCAGGTTTTATTAAAAAACTATTCATCTCTTGGAATGTCCAATCTTTGCCAAATGCTATCAAGGCTTTTGAATATTTGTAATCTTCCAGAGCACCCATATTTCTACCTAGTACATTATAAAGTGCTGGACCAATATTATTTCTTCCACCTTTTTTAATGGAATGGCATGCGCTACATTTCTTAAAGACTTTCTTTCCATGATCAACACTTCCCATGGCCAATAGAGCAGAAATATCAACTGCTTCTACTGCTGCGGAAGCTTTGGTGCTATCTGTTTCAGCAAATTCGACTTTATAAGCTGATTGACTTGGCTTCTCTACGTAATAGATAATGTCTGAAATTTTAGTTATTCCAAAAATAACAACAAAAATAACAACTACCGCTGCTATAATTTTATTTATTTCAAATGAGTCCATGATTTTTAATTATTAACCTCGTATAACATGTTAAACAAAAAAAAAACTAAATTTAAATTTAATTATTGCGTCTGAAAGACGCATAATACTTAGTTTATGAGCAATACAGTAATTTTAATCCCTTCAAGATTAGCTGCAACAAGGTTACCAAATAAACCTTTATTAAAAATTAATAATATTTCAATTATCAATCATGTTTACAAAATTGCAAAATCATCTCTTATTGGAGAAAGTTATGTTGCTACAGGCGATAAAGAAATATTTGAAGAGGTCACTAAGCTTGGAGGAAAATGCATTTTAACCAAAAAAAGTCACAAAACTGGAACTGACAGAATTTTTGAGGCTTATCAAGAGTTAAGAGATGACAATATTGAATATGTAATAAATCTTCAAGGAGATGAACCAATGCTAGATATTGAGGATGTCACTAATCTACTAAAAAAAACTATTAAAAAAAAATCTAAAATTTCAACATTAGCTTGTCAAATCGAAAACGAAAAATTTTTATTAAACAAAAATATTGTAAAAGTAACCACAAAAGAGGAACTTCATCAAAACAATTTATCAATAGCAACATCATTCACTAGAGAAATTAAAAAAACTCAAAAAAATATTTACCACCATATTGGAATCTATATTTATAATGTTACATATTTAGAAAAGTTTGTTCAATTAGAGCAAACTCAGAATGAAAAATCACAAAAACTAGAACAATTAAGACTCATGGATAACAATATTAAAATAGACGTTGGATTAGCAAAAACTAAACCAATTGGTGTAGATACAGATGAAGATTATCTAGAAATAAAAAAAATTATGGAATATAAAAATTAAATTATGAAAATTGCTTACCAAGGTGTTGCAGGAAGTTACAGCGAAAGTTGTGCTAAAAAAATGTATCCAGAGAGTGAAACAATACCCTGCAAAACATTTGATGAATGCTTTGAAAGGTCTAGTGAAGATAATTCAATAAAATCTTTAATTCCAGAGTCAAATAAAACAACTGGAAATATCGGTGTGGAGTATTTAATCTTTAAATACAGATTAAATATTTATGCAGAGCATTTTTTTCCAATTAATCATAATTTATTAGGATTAAAAAATTCCAAAATAGAAGACATAAAAGATGTTTACTCACACGCACAAGCGTTAAGCCAATCCTCAAGTTTTATTAAGAAAAAAAAATTCATAGAAAATGTTAGAGCAGATACAGCTGGTTCAGCAAAATTTGTTTCAGAAACTAAAGATAAATCTAAAGCTGCTATAGCTTCTAGTCTTAGTGCAGAAATATATGGTCTTAAAATTCTACAAGAAAATGTCCAAGATGATAAAGATAACGTGACTAGATTTTTATTACTTGGTAAAGATATTTTTCAGCCAGATTTTTCAGATGATAATCATATAACATCAATATTATTTAAGTTGAAAAGTAAACCCGCTGCTCTTTACTCTGCACTATCAGGATTTGCAATAAACGGAGTTAATATGAGTAAACTACAAAGTTTTCCTGAAAAGAACTCATTTTCCTCATATTTTTTTCTATGTGATATAGATGGACATATAGAATCTCCTAAAATCAAAAACTCACTTGAGGAATTAGGTCTGCATTGCCAAGATATGCACGTTCTAGGCGTTTATAAATCTGATAAATTTAGACAAAAATAAATTTATAACTTTCTTGTAGAATAGAAATTTTTATTGATATAATAAAGTTGGAGGCCAATCAGGTGGTGTTACCACAAATCCCCCAGGATCGAAAGATAGCAAGGGTAGTGAGTATTTTCCAGGTTGGTTGGTCTCCTTAAAAATGACAGAAAATTCAAAAGTACTAGCATTAAAATATAGACCTCAAGTATTTGAGGATTTAATTGGCCAAGAGATTATTGCTGAAACAATTAAAAATTCAATAATTTCAGACAAGTCACCTAATGCATTCTTGTTTACAGGTATTAGGGGAGTAGGAAAAACAACATTCGCAAGAATAGTTGCAAAATCATTAAATTGTGAGCATGGAATTGAAAACATGTGTAAGAAAAAATGTAGTAACTGTGATGCAATTACAAACTCAAATCATATTGATGTTTTGGAAATGGATGCTGCAAGTAAGACCGGCGTTGATGATGTTAGAGAGCTCATTGAATTTTCAAGATATGGACCAACGACCGCTAAATATAAAATATTTATTATTGACGAGGTTCATATGTTAAGTAAGCAAGCATTTAATGCACTTTTAAAAACATTAGAGGAACCACCAAAATATTTAAAATTTATTTTTGCAACAACCGAAATCAAAAAAATACCTGTAACAGTAATATCGAGATGTCAACGTTTTGATCTCTCTAGAGTCAAATCTGATGAGCTTTTTAATTATATAAAAATGATTAAAGATAAAGAAGGTGGTAAAGTTTCTGATGAAGCTTTAAAATTAATTGTAAAAATTTCTGAAGGATCTGTTAGAGATGCATTATCTTTGTTAGATCGTGGACTTGTGGCTAATCAAAATGATGAGGAATTAAATCTAGACAAAGCACAAAGTATTTATGGATACTTTGATAAAAGTTCTCTGATAGAATTAATTAAAAATCTGTTTAGCGGTGATGAAAAAAAAGTATTTGAATTGTATAGAAAGATTTATGATTCTGGTGTAGACCCAAAAATTTTTTTGAATGATTTTCTTGAGGTTTTATATTATTTAAAAAATATTAATTTTATAAAATTAGAAGGAAATAATTTTTCTTTAAATGACCAAGATTTTAATAATCTTTCAACAATATCTGAAAATTTAGATTCAAAGGACATAATCCTTTTTTGGCAATTTACACTTGATACAATTGAGGAAATTAACATTGTTTCAAATCCAAATTTATCGGTTGAAATGTTCCTTTTCAGATTAATGAGAATAAAAGGTTTTAAGGAGAAGGATACCGAGGAAACCTCTACTGGAAAAAAATCTGAAACTTTAATTAAGGAAAATGAAAAAAAAATTACAAATAAAACAATAGATCAAATCAAAAATATTTCACAACAAGAAAAAATTGAACCAAATTTAAATAAAGATGAAGTAATCAATGAACTTAAAATTGGTTCATTTGAAAGTTTGATAAATCTATGTATGGAAAGGAAAGAAGCTAAGCTTAAATATGAGCTTGAAACTAATACAAATTTAGTTTCATTCTCTGAGGGTTTAATAGAAATATCTTTTAATGAAAACTTAGACAAAGACTTTATTAAAAATCTATCTAACAAACTGTACGAATGGACATCTAAGAGATGGATTATCTCTTTGTCAAAAAACCAAGGACAAATTTCAAAAAAAGAAAAAAATAAAATTGATGAGAAAAAAATATTTGATGATGTTAAAAAGTCTGAAGCCTATAAAAAAGTGATCGAAGCATTTCCTGATGCAGAATTAATAAATGTTGAGTTGAAGGAGGATGAGAATGACTGATTTTTCAAAATTAATGGAAAAAGCCAAAGAAATTGAAAGCAAAATGAAAGAAAGCCAAGAAAATATTAAAAAGATTGAGGTTGAAGGTGTCTCAGGAGCCAATGATGTAAAAGTTACTTTAAATGGAGAGGGCACTATGATTTCAATTAAACTTAGTGAAAATGTTTTGAAAGAGGAAAAAGTAATATTAGAAGATCTTATTACTGCTGCTCATAATAACGCAAAATCACAACTTAAATCAAAAACAGCAGAGGAAATTTCTAAGGCTTCAGGAAATTTTGGAATACCTGGATTTAAGTGGCCTTTATAATTTAAATGCAAAATATTCCTGAAATAGAAAATTTAATTAAGCTAATTTCAAAATTACCGGGCTTAGGACCTAAGTCTGCAAAAAGAATAATTTTAAAAATGATTAATAACCGACAAGAATTACTAAAGCCTTTGGCTCAAAATTTGAGTGAAGTTTTTAAAAATGTTGTTAGATGTAAAATTTGTGGAACATTAAAGCCTAATAAACTTGAGTGTAGTTATAATAATTGTGAAATAGTAGAAAAAAAATATAACAAAATTTGTGTTGTAGAAAATATTTCGGATCAGTGGGCAATAGAAAGTTCTTCAATTTTTCAAGGTTATTTCCATATTTTAGGGGGGACTCTTTCAAATAATAATAATAGTAATAGAGAGGACTTACTTATCAACTCTCTTATAGAAAGAATAAATAAAGATGATATTGAGGAAGTAATTTTAGCAACTAGCGCAACTGTAGAAGGTCAAACTACTGCATTTTATATTCAAGATAGTCTAAAAAAAACTGACGTCAAAGTTTCAAAACTAGCCCAGGGTTTACCTGTGGGTGGAGAAATCGAAAATTTAGATGATGGTACTCTAATATCTGCATTTAAAAACAGAAAAAAACTTGAGGTTTAATTAGCTTTTTTTAATTAATCTGTTTAAATGCAAGAGAGGTTCTGTATAGCCAGAAGGCTGCGACTTTCCATGAAAAATTAATTCACATGCTGCTTTAAAAGCAATAGATTTATCATACTCTGGTGACATACTTTCGTAGTTAGAGTCATCTTCATTCTGTTTATCTACAACTTTTGCCATTTTTTTTAAAATTTCAAGAACCTGTCTATTCGAGCATAAGCCATGATGAAGCCAATTTGCGATATGTTGAGATGAAATTCTCAAAGTTGCTCTATCTTCCATTAATCCAATATCGTTTATATCGGGAACTTTGGAACAACCTATGCCTTGATCAATCCATCTGACTACATAACCCAAAATAGTTTGAGCAGAATTTGAAATTTCAGTATTAATTTCATCAACAGACCAATTAGGACGATTTGCAATCGGAATAGTAAGAAGATCAGATAATTTTGATGGCTCTCTTTTTAATATTTCTTTTTGTTTTTTAAATACATTTACTTCATGATAGTGCATAACATGCAATGCAGCGGCAGTTGGAGAAGGAACCCAAGCACAATTTGCGCCTGCATTTACATGTCCAATCTTTTGTTCCATCATTTCGCTCATTTTATCAGGCATAGCCCACATTCCTTTACCTATTTGAGCAACCCCTGAAAAACCACATTTTAAGCCTATATTTACATTATTATCTTCATAGGTTTTAATCCATTTAGATGCTTTCATATCTCCTTTTTTGATCATTGGTCCAGCTTCCATTGAAGTGTGCATCTCATCGCCAGTTCTATCCAAAAATCCAGTGTTGATAAAAAATACTCTATCTTTAAGTGTTCTAATACATTCCTTTAGGTTTGCAGATGTTCTTCTTTCTTCATCCATAATTCCACACTTAATTGTATTCTTTTCTAATTTTAAAACTTCTTCAACTTTTGTAAAAATTAAATTAGTAAATTCTGTTTCCTCTGGACCATGCATTTTTGGTTTAACAATATAAATTGACCCTTCTCTCGAATTACCTTTTCTTTTTATATCATGAATACAAGCTGCTGAGGTTATGAAAGCATCCATTATTCCTTCAGGAACTTCTGTTCCATCATTTAAAGTGATTGCAGGGTTTGTCATTAAGTGTCCAACGTTTCTCACAAGCAAAAGACTTCTTCCGTGAAGTTTTGACTTTTCACCATTCAATGAAGTGTAACTTCTATCTGGATTAAGCTTTCTTTCTAATTTTTTACCATTTTTTTCAAATATTGATTTTAAATTTCCTTTCATCAATCCTAGCCAATTTCTATAACAAGTTACTTTATCTTCAGCATCTACTGCGGCAACACTATCTTCATGGTCACAAATTGTTGATACAGCAGACTCAATTATGATATCGCTTATTCCAGCCGCATCTCTTGCAGCACTAAATGCTCTAGGATTAATAATTATTTCAAGATGAAGATTATTATTTTTTAAGATTATAGCATTTGGTTTGGCTGCGTCCCCTCTATGACCAATAAACTTCTCTAAATCTGATAAATTATATTCTTGATTTTCCTTATAAATTGTGAGTTTTTTATTATTTACTGCTAAACCAGTAATATCTTTCCAGTCAAGATCATTTATTGGAAAATATTTGTTCAAAAAGTTTCTAGTGTATTTAATTACTTCTTGCCCTCTTAAAGGATCATATTTTTCACTTCCACTTTCTTCTGACACTATTATATTTGATCCATAAAGACTGTCATATAAGCTTACCCACCTTGCATTTGCAGCATTTAAGCTATATCTAGAGTTCATTATTGGAACAACTAATTGTGGCCCTGCTATATTAGATATTTCTTCATCTAAATTTCTAGTTGCTATTTTAAAATCTTCACCTTCTTTTTTTAAATAACCTATTTCTTCCAAAAAATTTTTATATTTATTATAGTCAATCTCGTGGTCTCTATTTTTTTTATGCCACAGATCTATTTCTTGTTGTAATGTTTCTCTGATTTCAAGTAATTTTTTATTTTTTGGTGCTAATTCGTGCACCACTTTGTCAAAGCCTTTCCAGAACTCATCAGGGCCAACATTAGTATCCAACAAAAGCTCATTTTTAACAAAATCAGCTAGATTTTTTGCTACTGATAAGTTGTGGATTTTGATGTATTGCTCTCTCATAAATTGAAAATCTTATAATAAATTGTCATTTTTGCGCAATCAAAATTACTTATTTTAACAATTTATCGCCTTTTTTGTTTATAATACATATTTTAAATGAAAAATTACCTAAATTTTGAGACAGATATCAAAAATCTTGAAGAGGAATTAGATAAACTTAAAGACCCCTATAATCAGGAAGGTTTATCTGAAGTAGATACTTCAAAAATAAGTAAAGTCGAAGAAGAAATAAATGAAAAGTTAGAAAAAATTTATTCTAATTTAGATCCATGGCAAACAGCATTAGTTGCTCGTCATGAAGATAGACCTAAAGCAAAATTCTTTGTTGAAAATCTTTTTGATGACTTTATCCAACTTTCTGGAGATAGATATTATGGTGAAGACAAAGCTGTTATAGCTGGTTTTGCAAAATTTGATGGTAAATCTGTTTTAGTAATTGGTCAAGAAAAGGGATCAGATCTTAATAAAAGAATAGATCACAATTTTGGAATGATGAGACCAGAGGGTTATAGAAAAACAATTAGACTTATGGAGTTAGCTAACAAGTTTAAAATTCCAATTATTTCTATTGTAGATACTCCAGGTGCATATCCAGGAGTTGGAGCAGAGGAAAGAGGTCAAGCTGAAGCAATAGCAAAATCAATTGAATGCTCTATGAAGTTAACCGTCCCTACAATTGCGATAATAATTGGAGAGGGTGGATCTGGAGGAGCAATAGCCTTAGCATCATCTAATAAAGTAATTATGCTTCAAAACGCAATTTACTCTGTTATTTCCCCAGAAGGATGTGCCACCATTTTATGGAGAGACCCAAAAAAAACTTTAGAAGCTGCAACTGCAATGAAAATGTCATCCAGTGATCTTTTAAAATTAAATATAATTGATGAAATAATTCCAGAACCAGTTGGAGGTGCTCATCGAGATAAAGATCTAATATTGGATAATGTAAGAGACTCGTTAAAGAAAAATTTAGATTTTTTTGAGACAATGGATAAAGATGAAATTCTTACTCATAGAAAAAATAAATTTTTGTCAATTGGAAGAAATAAGGGATTTACAACACAATCAGATGATAGAAATGATTTATCTATGAAGGCAAGTGCATTAGAAAATATTTATCAAAACTTTAAAAAGAATTCTAAAATTTATTATGGTATATCTGCTGCAGTTTTATTAATATTATTCTTAAGCATTCTTTTATAAAGCACCACAACAATGTTTGAATTTTTTCCCCGTTGCTTCACATCTTTCGTTTCTAGAAATTTTACCTTCTCTATTTTTTACAAGTAAGCATTTTGGATTATTTTTTGTATTTATACTATTTTCATTTTGAATGACATTTTGATCATCATTTTTCTCTATAAGTTTTAAATTAAACAAAATTGTAATTAAATCATACTTAAGTTTACTTAATAAATTTTCAAAAAGTTTAAATGCCTCTTTCTTATATTCTACTAAAGGATCTCTTTGTCCATAAGATCTTAAACCAATGACTTGTCTTAATTGTTCTAAATATTGAATATGTAATTTCCAATTTTGATCAATTAGTTGTAAAAAAATTCTTTTTTCTATTTCGTTATATTGCTCTTCACTTAACATTTTTATTCTCTCTTCTCTTGAACTTTTAAATTTATTTTTTATTTTTTCCTCAAATTCCTTATTTTCAAGATTAACTAATTCATTAATTTCACTTTCTTTAAAAGATTTTCCAAATAAAGATTTTAATTGCATATTGATTTCATTAGATCCTGCATTGGCTAACTTTTTTGTTTTTTTAAGCTTTAAATCATTAATAATTTCATCTAGAAAATTTTCAGAATATTGTTTAGGATCTTTATTATCTATTACTTCATTTCTTTGTGAAAATATTACTTGCCTTTGATCGTTTAAAACATTGTCAAATTTCAAAAGAGTTTTTCTAATATCAAAATTTCTTGCCTCAACTTTTTGTTGTGCTCTTTCTAATGCTTTATTTATCCAAGGATGGTCTATACTTTCTCCATCTTTAAGCCCAAGTTTTTCAAGTATATTATTCATAGACTCAGACCCAAATATTCTCATCAAATCGTCCTCTAAACTTACATAGAATATAGAACTACCTTCATCACCTTGTCTGCCTGATCTTCCTCTCGCTTGATTATCTACTCTCCTACTTTCCATTCTTTCTGTACCAATGACAAACAACCCTCCTAATTTTTTTATTTCAGCTTTATCACTTTCATCCTGACCTCCCAATTTGATATCTACTCCTCTTCCTGAAATACTTGTCGTGATAATTATTGAATTTTTTTTTCCGGCATCTGCAATAATTTCAGCTTCTCTTTGGTGATTTTTTGCATTTAAAACTGTGTGTTTAATATTCTTTTTATCTAATAGATTTGAGAAGTGTTCAGATTTATTTATACTTGAAGTAAAAACTAATAATGGCTGTCCTTCTGCATTACATTCAATAATCTTACTAATTATTGCTTCATCTTTTTCATTACTTGTTCTAAATATTTGATCATTCAAATCTTTTCTTATCATTTGCATGTTAGTAGGAATCGATACTACTGGTAAATTATAAATTTCAAAAAACTCCTCTGACTCTGTTAATGCTGTACCAGTGCATCCGGCTATTTTCTTGTAAAGTTTAAAGAAATTTTGGTAGGTAATTGATGCTAAAGTTTGGTTTTCAGCATTAATTGTTAAATTTTCTTTTGCCTCAAGACTTTGATGAAGACCATCACCAAACCTTCTTCCTGGCAATTGTCGACCTGTTTGTTCATCAATTATTATTATTTGTCCCTCTTTAACAATGTAATCTCTTCCGCTTTGAAAAAGATGAATGGCACGTAATGATTGATTTACTAAGTGAACAATATGAAGGTTTTCTGGATCATAAAAATTTTTATTTTTAAGTATTCCAGCATTTGAAAATATACTTTCAACATTATCCACACCTTTATTAGTTAATAAAATATTTCTATCTTTTTCATCTATTTCAAAATCTTCTTTTTTTAAATTTTTCACAAGTTTATCAACAGCTATATATTGATTAGTTTTATCCTCAGTTGCTCCTGAAATTATTAGAGGTGTTCTAGCTTCATCAATTAAGCAGGAATCAATTTCATCAACAATCGCATAATTATGTTCTCTTTGAACCATTGTATCTCTGGAAAATTTCATATTATCTCTTAAATAATCGAAGCCTAATTCACTATTAGTAGAATAAGTAATATCTTTTAAATAATTTTCTTTTCTCTCTAAATCATCTTGCCCAGTATTAATATATCCACAAGTTAAACCTAAAAACTCGTAAATCTTACCCATATTCTCACTATCTCTCTTAGCTAAATAATCATTTACAGTTACTATATGTACACCTTTTTTTTCTAGAGCATTAAGGAAAGCAGCAAGAGCTATAGTTAATGTTTTACCTTCTCCAGTTTTCATTTCTGCAATTTTATTTTCATGGATTACAACACCACCAATTAGCTGAACATCAAAGTGTCTTTCATTTCTAATTCTTTTAGAAGCTTCCCTTACCATTGAGAAAGCTTCAGGCAAAACGTCATTTAAACTTTTACCATTTTTAATGTCTTCAATTAGTTTTTCAGTTTTTTTTGGGAACATTTCGTCAGATAAATTTTCTAAATCTTTTTCTAAGAGATTAACTTTATTGACTATTTGTTGAATTCGGCCTAGTTCCTTTTCATTTCCGCTTTTAATAAGCTTAGAAAATATATTAAGTGGGTTGAACATTTTGATATAAAATTAAATATTAGAAATATATAGTAATTAATTAATTATTTTAAATATCATGAAATTTAACATAAACAATTTTATTAAAACTAGTAGTCAAAGCTCTAAAATTGTTGATTTTCAGGATTTAGATCATATCGATGGAGTTTCAATTTCTGCAGTCAGTGCTGGCTTATATAAATTTAGGAGAGATGATTTGGTTTTATTTTATTTTAGAAATGGTGCAAATTATGCCTCTGTATATACTCAATCAAAGTTAATATCAGAAAATTTAAAATGGAATAAAAAAATTAAAGCAAAAAAAATATTTGCATTATTAGTTAACACTAGAAATGCTAATGCTTTAACTGGTCCAGATGGATATGATGCATTGAGGAAAATTTCTTTAGACTTATCCTCAAAATTAACTGAGATACAGAAAAGAGATGAAGATGCTCCAAAACAAATTTCGCCAAAAGAAATACTTTTTGGTTGCACTGGTACAATAGGAGAGAAATTTCCATTAGAAAAAATTAAAAATTCATTACCAGAATTAGTTGAGAAAATAAAATATACACAAAATAAATTAATCTGGATGAAAGCCTCAATGGGTATAATCACAACAGATTTAAAACCCAAAGTATCAATGGCTGAAACAAAAATTGGTTCTTCAACAATAAAAATTTATGGAATTGCAAAAGGCTCAGGTATGGTTTACCCAAATATGGCAACTACATTAGGATATATATTTACTGATGCAACTTTATCCTCATCAGTTTTAAATGATGTCTTAAAAAATAATATAAAGACAACATTCAATGCAATTTCATGTGATGGTGACACAAGTACAAATGATATGGTTACTATATTTTCAACATGCACAGTTAATCACCCAGAAATTAAAAAATATACTGATACTAGACTTGGTAAATTTAACAAGGCAGTTCATTATGTTTTATTAAATTTAGCCAAGCAAGTTGTTGCTGATGGAGAGGGAGCTTCTAAATTTATTTCTATTAATTGTATAAATTGCAAAACAGAAAAGGATGCAAAAAATATATCTTTTAAAATAGCTAACTCATTATTAGTTAAGACAGCAATTGCAGGTGAAGATCCAAACTGGGGAAGAGTAGCTATGGCAATTGGAAATAGTGACCCTAAAATTAATGAACAAAAATTATCTATTTCTTTTGGGACTTATAAAATTTTTCATAAGGGATCTTTATACAAGTCTTATGACGAAGAAAAAGTTATGGAATACATGAAAGGCCAATTAATTGAAATAGAGGTTGATATTGGCCAAGGAATTAAAAAGTTTAAATCATACACTATGGATTTAACAAAAAAATATATTGAAATTAATGCTGATTATAGGACTTAACTATGTTGAAATTTCATAGATTAATATTTAAGTAATAAATATGATTAAGTATTTGTTAAAATGTAAAGATTGTAAGCAAGAATTTGAAAGCTGGTTTAGTACATCTAATGAATACGATAGGTTGCTTAAATTAAAACTTTTAAATTGCCAATCTTGTGAGTCAATAAATATTGAAAAGTCCTTGATGTCTCCTAATTTATTGAACACCAAGAAAAAAGAAAATTTAAGAGAAATAAAAAAATACAAAGATGTTCGAAAAAAACTTTCTGACTACAAAAAATTTGTAAAAGATAATTTTGAATATGTTGGAGAAAATTTTACTTATAAAGCTAGATCAATCCATTATGACAAAAAGAAACCAAAAAAAGGTATTTATGGAAGTGCTTCTATTAAAGACATTAAGGAATTGAAAGAAGAAGGGATAGAAACTGATATTATTCCATGGATTGAGGAAGATAAAAATTAAACTTTTTTAAATTCTGAAATATAATTTACGGACTTGTCGGATGTTACAGACCATTTATTTAAAATAGGATTAAAAGTCATTCCATCAATTTTTTTTAACTTTAAAGAATTTTTTTTACAAATATCCGTTAAATACTCGGGTTTAACAAATTTTTCCCAATCATGAGTGCCAATTGGCAACCACTTTAGGACATACTCAGCACCAACAATTGCAAACAAGTAAGATTTAAGAGTTTTGTTCAAGGTAGCTATGAACATCACACCTGATTTTTTTAAAAATTTTGAACTTTCTTTAATAAAAAAATCTACATCTTCAACATGTTCAACAATTTCCATATTCAAAATTATATCAAATCTTTTTTTAATTTTTAAATTTTCAGGGGAAGAATTATAATACTTGATTTTAAGTTTACTTTTTTTTAAATGATACTTGGCCACCTGTATATTTTTATTAGAAGCATCTATGCCAACAACATCCCCTCCAAGTTTTGCCATAGGTTCTGAAAGTAATCCACCACCGCATCCAATATCTAAAACGCTTAGGCCTTTAAAGGGCTCATGCTCTTTTTTAATTTTAAATTCAGATAAAATTGTATCTCTTATATATTTGATTCTGATAGGGTTAAATTTATGTAATGGCTTAAATTTTCCATTAGGATCCCACCATTCCTCAGCTATTTTTGAAAATTTTTCTATTTCTTTTTTATTTATTGTGTTATTTTTCATTGTTTATTGACATTACAATCAAGATGTATTTTATCAATATATTTTAATTTATATTAAAAAAAATTATCAATGAAAATAATTGTATTAAAATTTGGAGGTACTTCAGTTGGTACAACCGACAGAATTAAAAAAGTTGCAAAAATTATTGCTAAATATAAAAAAAAATACAATGTAATTGTGCTGTCCTCAGCAATGAGTGGTGTGACAAATAATTTAATCAATTTATCCAAAAAAATTAGCAAAAATTTTTCAGACTCAGAGTATGACGTTCTAGTTTCATCGGGAGAACAAGTATCCTGTGCTTTAATTTCTGGAGAATTAATTGATAAAGGTTTCAATTCAAGATCATGGGTGTCATGGCAAATTCCTATTACTACTGATGGAAAGTATAAATTTTCAAGAATTAATAAAATTAACAAGAGTCAAATCACAAGTTATTTAAAAAAAGGGGGGATTCCTATAGTTACAGGGTTTCAAGGTATTAATAATAAAAACAGAATAACTACTATTGGCAGAGGCGGCACAGATGCAAGTGCAATTATGTTTGCAAAGTTTTTCAATGCAGAAAAATGCATAATATATACAGATGTGGATGGTGTTTACTCTACAGATCCAAATAAACTTAAGTCAGCTAAAAAAATAAAAGTAATATCGTATGAAGAAATGCTAGAAATGGCTTCACTAGGAGCTAAAGTTATGCAACCTCATTCAATTCAAGATGCAAGGTTGAATAGGGTAGATATAGAGGTGAGATCTTCATTCACAGATTATGAGGGTACTTTAATAACAAAAAGAAAAAATATAATAAATAATAAGATTATAACTGGTATTACAAATACAACTAATGATGCTAAAGTCACTCTTTTAGGTGTAAGAGATAAACCAGGTATTGCAGCGTCTATATTTAAACCTTTATCTGAAAATTCTATAAATGTAGATATGGTAGTACAAAATATTTCTGCTAATGGAAAAGAAACTGACCTAACTTTCACAATAAAATCAGAAGATCTAAGCAAAACAAAAAAAATTATTTTACAAAATAAAAAAATCAATTTTAGAGATTTGATATTTGATAAGAATGTTTCAAAAGTTTCAATAATTGGAGTTGGAATGGTTACTACTCCTGGAGTTACTTATAGAATGTTCCAGTCTCTTGCTAATCAAAAAATAAATATTCAAGTAATATCTACTTCAGAAATTAAAATTTCTGTCTTGATAGATAAAAAGAATGTGCGAAAAGCTATATCTTCTCTTCACAAAGAATTTAAATTAAATAAATAATTTATGAACATTAGACCCTTTAGAGAAATTAAAAGAAGAAAAACAAAAGAGATTAATGTTGGTAATGTAAAAGTTGGAGGAGATAATCCAATTTCTGTTCAATCAATGACTAATACTTTAACAAAAGATGTTAAAGAAACTGTAAATCAAATTAAACAAATTGAGGAAGCAGGAGCTGATATCGTCAGGGTGTCATGTCCTGATCAAGACTCAACGAAAGCTCTTAAAGATATTATTAAAAATACTTCTATTCCAATAGTTGCTGACATTCACTTTCACTATAAAAGAGCAATAGAAGCAGCTGAGAGTGGTGCTGCTTGTCTTAGAATTAACCCTGGAAATATTGGAGACAAAAAAAAAATTAAAGAAGTAATTTCTGCTGCAAAAAATAATAATTGTTCAATTAGAATTGGAGTTAATGCTGGATCTTTAGAAAAAGATTTATTAGAAAAATATAAAGAACCTTGTCCAGAAGCTCTAGTGGAGAGCGCATTAAGAAATATTAGTATTGTTGAAGACTTTGACTTTTATGAATTTAAAGTAAGCGTCAAATCTTCTGATGTATTTTTATCTATTGAAGCTTATAGACAACTTTCTAAGGTAACTAATTATCCCTTACATCTAGGTATCACTGAGGCAGGGACATTTTTACCTGGTAGTATAAAATCCTCTATTGGTTTTGGATCACTTCTTATGAGTGGTATTGGAGACACTATAAGAGTTTCTTTATCGGACGAACCGGTAGAAGAAATAAAAGTTGGAAATGAAATACTTAAATCACTTAATTTAAGAAACAGAGGGGTAAAAATTATTTCCTGTCCATCTTGTGCTAGGCAAGCTTTTAATGTAATTGAAACTGTTAAAAAGCTAGAAGATAGACTGTCTCATATAAAAACTCCTATTTCTTTGTCTATAATTGGATGTGTAGTTAATGGACCAGGGGAAGCAGCCCAAACGGATATTGGTATTACGGGAGGAGGAAAGGGTAATAACATGCTTTATTTAAATGGAATTGAAAGTGAAAAAATATTAAGTGAAGAGATGATTTTTAAAGTTGTACGATTGGTAGAAGAAAAAGCAGAACAGATCGAAAAAGCCAAATAATGGTACCTTTGTCAAAAGTTCAAGATTTAATAGCAAAACATTCCAAATTGGAAAAAGAGCTATCCTCTCAAGAAATTGATAAAAAAACGTTTGCAGAGAAATCAAAAGAATACTCTGACTTAAGTGACATTATAAAAGAAGCAGTTTCTTATTTTAATTTTCAAAAAAATAAAGACGAATTGGAAAATTTAATTAATGATAATGCCACAGACAAAGAGATGAGAGATTTAGCAATAAGTGAACTTAGTGAACTTGTAAAAAATAATGAAAGTGATGAAAAAAAAATAAAATTATTTTTGTTACCCAAGGACGAAGCGGATACAAAAAATGCAATGATAGAAATAAGAGCTGGAACAGGAGGACTAGAGGCGAGCTTATTTGCTTCAGACTTATTTAAAATGTACGAAAAAGTAAGTCATAAAAAAAAATGGCTTATGGAGGTTATATCTATTTCTAAAAGTGATGCTGGTGGTTTAAAAGAAGTTATTGCATCAATAAAAGGTAAAAATATTTACTCCTCATTAAAATATGAAAGTGGTGTTCATAGAGTTCAAAGGGTTCCTGATACTGAAACTCAAGGAAGAGTTCATACATCAGCTGCAACAGTTGCAGTAATGCCTGAAGCTGAGGAAGTTGATGTTAAAATAGAAGAAAAGGATTTAAGAATTGATGTATTTAGAAGTAGTGGTCCAGGTGGTCAAAGTGTAAATACGACAGATTCTGCTGTCAGGATTACACATATTCCAACTGGAATAGTTGTTAGTCAGCAAGATGAAAAATCTCAAATAAGAAATAAAGAAAAAGGATTAAAAATTCTTAGATCAAGAATTTATGAATTAGAACGACAGAAAAGAGATGAAGAAAGGTCAAAAGATAGAAAAAGTAAAATTGGTACTGGAGACAGATCTGAGAGAATTAGAACATATAATTTTCCACAAGGTAGAGTAACAGATCATAGAATAAATTTAACATTACATAAATTATCTGAATTTATGGAAGGCGAAATATTTGATGAGATGATAGAAAACTTAGTGATTCAAGCTCAAGAAAACGAACTGAGTAACATTTAAATATGAATTATAATCAAATTTTAAAAAAGGGTGAGAATTTTTTAAAGAGAAGAAAAATTAAAAATCCATTTTTAGACGCTGAATTAATCTTATCAAAAGTAATAAACAAAAAAAGAGAAGAGGTAATATTAAATATCAATAATAAATTAAATAACTCAGACATAATAAAATTTAAAAATTATTTATTTAGAAGATCACAAAATGAACCAATTGCATATATTCTTGGTTATAAACATTTTTGGAAAGATAAGTTTTTAACAAATAAATCTGTTTTGATCCCAAGGCCAGATACTGAATTAATTATAGAAGAAGCCTTAAAGTATCTACCAAACGATAAGTCAAAAAAAATATTAGATATTGGAACAGGATCTGGATGTATAGTAGTTTCATTGATAAAAGAAAGACCAAAATGTACTGCAACAGCTATAGATATATCTTTAAAGTCTATAAATGTTGCAAAAACCAATGCAAAATTGCATCAATTAGAAAATAAAATTAATTTTATTAATATCGATATTGACAAATATAAATCTTCTTACTATGATTTAATTATATCTAATCCTCCATACATAAATAATGTTGAATTAAGTAGATTAGATAATGATATAAAATTCCATGAACCTAAATTAGCATTATCTGGAGGTTCTGACGGTTTAAGGAATTTAAAAAAAGTAATTTTTAAGAGTAAAAAATTATTAAAAATAAATGGAAAATTAATACTTGAGATTGGATATAAGCAAAAAAATCAATGTGCAAAAATACTAAATGAAAATAAATTCTATATCAACAAAATATCTAAAGATTTATCAGGAATAGATAGATGTATAGTGAGTACTAAATTGTAATAATGAATAATTTCAAAAATAATAACAGAAGAAGTCGATTTAAGCCAAGCGTGGATAGAGGTTTTAGAAGAAATGGCAATGGACATAAACCTAATGGGGATTATAACAATGGATCTTCTTTTAAGAGAAGATATCCAGGAAAAAATAATCAAAATGCTGCAAAACTTGTTGAGAAATATAATGATCTAGCAAGAGAGGCTCAGTCAAATGGTGATAAGATTTTATCAGAAAATTATTTACAACATTCTGAACATTTTTCTAGGATTTTAATGTCAAAAGAAAGTTCAAGGATAAACTCAGAAAATCCAAAATACAACAACTCTAGTGATGAGGTGCAAAATGAGAGTGTTGTAAAAGAGGAAGAGAAACCAGTATAAAATAATTTACATTTTAGATATTAATTCAGATTTAAGAACATCAATTTTTATTTTTTTTACTTCAAAAGACTTTCTCTGATTGCCTTTCAGGATCTTTCCAGACGGAAGTTTGAGTTTTTGCGAGTTTATTTTTTTTCCGTTTTCTATAACTTCGTAGTGTAAATGTGGACCTGTAGAAAGTCCAGTTGAGCCAACATAACCAATTATTTGACCTTGTTTAACTTTAGCTCCTTTTTTTATACCTTTCCCAAATTTAGACATATGTGCATATACAGTTTGGTAAACTCTGTTGTGCTTAATTTTTACACAGTTTCCACCACCACCACACCATTGAGCTCTTACTACTAAACCATCACCAGATGCTAAAATTGGAGTTCCAATTGGAGCAGCAAAATCTGTTCCAGTATGCATTTTTGTAAAACCTAAAATGGGATGTTTTCTTTTGCCAAATGAAGATGATAGCCTAGCACCATTAATTGGCGTCTTCATTAAAGTTTTTCTCATACTTTTTCCATTTTCATCAAAGTAATCAATTTTGTTATTTTCGTATTCGTATCTATAAAGTTTAAGATTTTCATTTTGCAGAATTAAATTAGCAAAAATTATATTCCCAGTTTCTATTATCTCTCCACTCTCGCCCATAAATTCCTCATAGATAATTTGAAAACTATCATTTTTCCATATATCTCTTTGAAAATCTACTTGGAAACCATATAATCTTGCAAATTCGATTATAATACTAGGCTTAATATTTAAATTTAAAGCAGTTTGATATAAACTATTTGTAATTTTGCTTTCTTGATAAGAAATTATTTTTTTTAAATTTTTTTCTATTATTTTTGATTTAAATTTTTTATTTTCAAAGTCTCTTTCGAAATAAATTTCTTTTTTTTTACCTGCTTCAATTATAAATCTAAATATTTTTGGTCTATCTTTTTTGTCAATTTTAAAATGAATTTTTTGCTTTGGTCTTAAAATTTTAATTTTTTTATTTTTTTTTATGGTTTCAAGAAATAAATTTTTTTCATTTTTAGATATTTCAATGGTATTAATTATACTTTCATAATTGTCTCCCTCTTTAACAACATATATTATTTCAGAATATCTATTCTCTAAATTTGATGTTAGTTTTGCAAAAGACTTTTGTAGATAAACATTGTTTAGAGTTTTTTTTAAATTTTTATACTGAGATTTTTTATTAAGTTCATAAAAATAGCTTACAAAACTTACTGTTATTATTAATAAAATTAACCATATAAAATGTGAAAATGATTTTATTTTTCTTTTTAATTTTGTTAACATTAAATTGTTGATAGACTAAAAATGTTGATTTATATGACTTTTTAACACATTTTTTGCCTATCTAAAAACTTGATTTATAAATTATTTCCAATATAAGCGTCACACTCAACATATAAAAATGTTATTTATTGGGCTTTATTGTCTAATTAGCTATTTGAATTGTTAATATTTTAAGAAGAGAAGTGTGGACGGTTAAGGTTACCAAAATTTGTCGTACACACTTCAATATCACACAAATATTATTCTTAGTATTTGTGTAGAAGCTAGTGTGCGCCGTTTTTAAACTTGAGAGTTTGATCATGGCTCAGAACGTACGCTGGCGGCACGCCTTATACATGCAAGTCGAACGAAGTAGCAATACTTAGTGGCAGACGGGTGAGTAACATGTAGGTATCTTCCCTTTGGTGAGGAATAACACGAGGAAACTTGTGCTAATACCTCATAAGTCTTTACGGAGAAAGCTTTATGCGCCGAAGGATGAGCCTGCACTTGATTAGTTTGTTGGTGGGGTAATGGCCTACCAAGACTTTGATCTATAGCTGATCTGAGAGGATGATCAGCCACATTGGGACTGAGACACGGCCCAAACTCCTACGGGAGGCAGCAGTAGGGAATATTGCACAATGGAGGAAACTCTGATGCAGCGATGCCGCGTGAGTGAAGAAGGCCTTTGGGTTGTAAAGCTCTTTCGTCGGGGAAGAAAATGACTGTACCCGAATAAGAAGGTCCGGCTAACTTCGTGCCAGCAGCCGCGGTAATACGAAGGGACCTAGCGTAGTTCGGAATTACTGGGCTTAAAGAGTTCGTAGGTGGTTAAAAAAGTTGGTGGTGAAATCCCAGAGCTTAACTCTGGAACTGCCATCAAAACTTTTTAGCTAGAGTATGATAGAGGAAAGCAGAATTTCTAGTGTAGAGGTGAAATTCGTAGATATTAGAAAGAATACCAATTGCGAAGGCAGCTTTCTGGATCATTACTGACGCTGAGGAACGAAAGCATGGGTAGCGAAGAGGATTAGATACCCTCGTAGTCCATGCCGTAAACGATGTGTGTTAGACGTTGGAAATTTATTTTCAGTGTCGCAGCGAAAGCATTAAACACACCGCCTGGGGAGTACGACCGCAAGGTTAAAACTCAAATGAATTGACGGGGACCCGCACAAGTAGTGGAGCATGTGGTTTAATTCGAAGATACGCGCAGAACCTTACCAACACTTGACATGTTCGTCGCGACTCTAAGAGATTAGAGTTTTCGGTTCGGCCGGACGAAACACAGGTGCTGCATGGCTGTCGTCAGCTCGTGTCGTGAGATGTTGGGTTAAGTCCCGCAACGAGCGCAACCCTCACTTTTAGTTGCCATCATTTAGTTGGGCACTCTGAAAGAACTGCCAGTGATAAGCTGGAGGAAGGTGGGGATGACGTCAAGTCCTCATGGCCCTTACGTGTTGGGCTACACACGTGCTACAATGGCATTTACAATAGGAAGCAAGATGGCGACATCAAGCAAATCCTAAAAAGATGCCTCAGTTCGGATTGTACTCTGCAACTCGAGTACATGAAGCTGGAATTACTAGTAATCGCGGATCAGCGCGCCGCGGTGAATACGTTCCCGGGTCTTGTACACACCGCCCGTCACACCATGGGAGTTGGTTCTACCTTAAGGCAAGGTTTTAAACCCTTGACTACGGTATAGTCAGCGACTGGGGTGAAGTCGTAACAAGGTAGCCGTAGGGGAACCTGCGGCTGGATTACCTCCTTTCTAAGGATGATTAAGAAATATTTCTTAATCTAAATAATATAACAGGTTAATGTTGACCGTCCTCATTTCTCTTTTTAAAATAGTGTTTTTCCTTTTGCACAAAAGGGCCGGTAGCTCAGTTGGTTAGAGCACACCCTTGATAAGGGTGGGGTCGAAAGTTCGAGTCTTTCTCGGCCCACCAATTTCTGGGGGATTAGCTCAGCTGGGAGAGCGCCTGATTTGCATTCAGGAGGTCAGCGGTTCGATCCCGCTATCCTCCACCAAAAGACACTTAGTTATTTTATTCGTAAACATTTATAATTATTATCAATATCTATATCCGATTGTTCATTGATTTGAACAATCAGAGAATATTTGAATAAGATAAATATTCTTAAAAAATTTGATTCAACACAGAATTTTTTTCTGTGCATAAATCAAGCGTTTAAGGGCGTGTGGCGGATGCCTTGGCACTGAAAGCCGACGAAGGACGTGGTATACTGCGATAAGTTACGGGGAGCTGTATGCAAGTTTTGATCCGTAAATTTCCGAATGGGGAAACCCACCACTTTATGTGGTACTTTAAACTGAATTCATAGGTTTAAAGGGATAACCTGGAGAACTGAAACATCTAAGTAACCGGAGGAAAAGAAATCAATTGAGATTC
>CACDRY010000007.1:0-35000 GCA_902555275.1 uncultured Pelagibacteraceae bacterium | reverse complement strand
ATAGCTCAATTGGCTTGATTTATGCACTGAAAAAAATTTTTTGGAATATTATCTATATTATATTAATTATTTTATTAATATATTATCACAATCTATGGATATACTTTTTATTTCTCCTGCTAATCCAAAAGGAATTTATCAAAGTCTTTCGAAGAAATATTCTGCCATTGAACCACCGACTTGGGCCCTTTTATTAGCAGAGTCGTGTAGATCTAAAGGATATTCGGTGGGTATATTAGATATGCATGCAGAAAATCTCTCATATGAAGAGGCACAAAATAAAATCAATTTACTTAAACCAAAGCTATTATGTTTTGTTGTTTATGGGCAAAATGTTAATGCTGGAACAACAACAATGAGTGCTGTTTCGAAATTTTCAGATTTTTTAAAAAAAAATAATATCTCAATTTTATTATCAGTTATTGGATCTCATGTTCAAGCTTTACCATTAGAAACCTTAGATAAAGAACCATCAATTGATTTTGTATTTACAAATGAGGGAGTTTACGCACTTCATAACATCTTAAAGTTAGATAAAATAAATTTGAAAACTATTGAAAACATTAAAGGTATCGCATTAAGAAAAAATTCAATCGCACAAATGAATCCTGCGGAAAAAATAGTTCCACAAGAAAGGTTAGATATTGACTTACCAGGATATGCTTGGGATCTTTTACCATTTAAATACAAACCATTTGATCTTTATAGATCTCCTATGTGGCATGCTAATTATATTGAAGAAAATAGAACTCCATACGCAGCTATACAAACATCAATTGGTTGTCAGTTTCAATGTGAATTTTGTATGATCAATGTAATTAACAGAAATGATAATGATCCGATTGGTGTATCCTCTAATTATAATGGAATGAGATATTGGAGTAGGGATTTTATAATAAAAGAATTTGATAAATTAATTAGTTTTGGTGTAAAAACTATAAGGATCACAGATGAAATGTTTCTTCTTAATCCAAAATATTATTTACCATTATGTGAGTTATTGGAAAAAAGAAATAAAAATGATGAACTTATTTTGTGGGCTTACTCAAGAGTTGATACAGTAAAACGACCTGAAATTTTAAAAAAAATAAGAAAAGCAGGACTAAAATGGTTAGCACTTGGAATAGAAAATGCCGATAAAAGTATAAGACTTGAAACATCTAAAGGAAAATTTGATGACGTTGATATCAAAAAAGTAGTATCTCAAATTCACGAGTCAGGAATAAATGTAATGGCAAATTATATTTATGGACTTCCAGGTGATAATTTAAATACAATCAAAAATACCTTTGAATTAAGTAAAGAACTATCTACTTTAGCATGGAATACTTATGCGGCGATGGCTTTGCCCGGTAGCAAATTATATAAAGACGCAAAAGAAAAAAATATAAAGCTCCCTGATAGTTATGAAGGGTTTTCTTTTCATTCATACGAGACAATTAATTTACCAACGAAAGAGCTAGGGGCAGCTGAAATTTTAAAATTAAGAGATGATCATTTTTCTGAATATCATACTCATCCTGAATATCTTGAAAAAATTTCAAAAAATTTTGGTCAAGAGGCAGCGAATAATATAAAAAAAATGTGTGAGATAAAGCTTAAAAGAAGAATAATTGAAGAAGCTAAAATTTAAAAATAATTCTAAAAGATGATTTCAATAAAAAAAATATTCTTTTTAATATAAAAATAAACTCTTTCTTTGATCTAAATAATAGAAAAACTCTTACCAAATTTCTTAATTGAAAAAAAATTATTACAAGGTTGTAATTAACCTTAGGATTTTTTTTATTTGAAAAACGTAGATTTTTTAATTCTGCAATAATTCTTTTTTTAACCTTTCTATGTGAAAAATTACTTAAATATTTTTTATCAATTTTTGATATAATTTTTAATCTTTCTTTGTCATTATCAATATAAAATAAAACTTTTTTTTTTAGATCTTCAGTATTATTAAAGTAAATAACCCCTTTTCCATTTGGAAACAATTTTTTTGTTACACTATCATTTTGAGATAAGCAAAAAGTGTTAGCGCATAAAATATTTATTATTCTGCCTTTAAAAGAATTTACTCTTGTTTTATTTGCCCAACCACTTCCAAATATAGTAGCTGAAGATGTGTCTGTAAAATTTAAATGAATTTTACTTTGTTTAATGATTTTGATCATTTTATAGTCACTAATTTGTTGATCTAATAAAAACTTTGTCTTGATATTTTTGAGATTTTTCAATTCATTTAAAATTTTTATTCTTTCATTTCTAAACTTACTTCTACCCACAAACGAGATATCAAATTTTTTTTTTGTATTTTTATAATTTATAAATTTTGGTTCTGTGAAAAATTTAGTGTTTGCACCTTTTCTTTTGTATTTTTTTACATAATCAATATGAAAAGTATATAATAAGTCGAATAATTCAAGAATACCTTTGTTTAAAGTATCATAATTATAAGGGCAGTCTGGAGAAATCAGAATAAGTTTTAAGTTAAACTCTTTTTTAAGATAAGTTAAAATTTCCCAATTAAAGTTTTGTAACGTTTGAATAATTAAATGAGTTATTTTTTTCTTTTTAACCAATTTATAAAGAAACTCTTGAAGTTCAGAAATTTCTTTTTTTTTTAAAAGTTTTTGGACATCGACAGAAATATTGTTTCTTGTATTAAAAAGATTAACAAACCTTAACATATCAAAACTACTATTATCGACCAAAAATAGAATATTCATATACTGTCTTATAAACCAATATTTAATTTTATTGCAAATTAAAATATTTCAACTATTACCTCAAAATCATGTGGGATAAAAAAAAATTAATTTTGTTTGAAGAAAAAATAGCTAGTCTTTTTAATAAGGGTAAAATTAGAGCTCCAGTCCATCTTTATTATGGAAACGAAATTGAAATAATTAATATATTTAAAAAAATAAAAAAAAATGATTGGGTGTTTTGCTCTTGGAGATCACATTATCAATGTTTGCTAAAAGGTGTTCCTGAAAAAAAGTTAATTAATGAAATCATGAAAGGTAAGTCAATTTCTCTTTGTTTTCCTGAATATAAAATTTATTCCTCAGCAATTGTTGGTGGTAACATTCCCATAGCTGTAGGAACTGCAATGGCTATTAAAAGAAAAAAATCAAAAAATAAAGTATATTGTTTTATGGGTGATATGACCTCTGAAACAGGAATAGCTCATGAAAGTATTAAATACAGTGTTAAAAATAATCTCCCTATCACATTTATAATCGAAGATAATAACATATCTGTTTGCACAAATACTAGAAAGATATGGGGCATTAATAAACTTTCTTATTCTGGAGTTAAATCTAAATATATCAAAATATACAAATATAAAAATAAGTATCCACATGCTGGAGCTGGAATAAGAGTTCAATTTTAATGAAATATTTTTCTGAATTATCAAAGGCAATGAGTTTTTTGGGTAAAAATAAAAAGACAGTTTTTATTGGTCAAGCGGTAACTTATCCTGGTACTGCGATGACAAATACTCTAAAAGGGGTAAATATAAAACAAAAATTAGAACTTCCAGTAGCTGAAGAAATGCAAATGGGTATAACCTTAGGTTTAGCATTTGAAGGATACATACCTGTTAGTATATATCCAAGATGGAATTTTTTGATCTTAGCTTTAAATCAACTCGTAAATCATATTGATAAAGTAAACGAGATGGGGAATGGAAATTTTCAAAATAAAATTATAATAAGAACTGGCATAGGATCTCAGAGACCATTACATCCACAGTCACAACATGTTAGTGATTTTACATCGTCAGTTAGCAAAATGTGTAAAAACATTGAATTTATCAAATTGAAAAATCCCAAAGATATTTTGCCAGCTTATAAAAAAGCAATTTCAAGAAAAGATAAGAAAGTCACTGTGATTGTAGAATATGGTGACTACTATAATGAAAAATAATCAAAAAATTTTGATACTCGGTGCAACAGGATTTATTGGTTCAAATTTAGTTAATAAGTTTAAAAATGTTAAAAAATATAAAATCTATGCAGTTTTTAATAGAAAAAAACCTCATATAAGGCATAAGAATATAAAGTGGATAAAAGCAGATTTAACTAAATTAAAAACCTTAATAAAGATTACAAAAAATATTGACATTGTAATACAGTCTGCTGCAACTACAACTGGGTCGCAAGATGTAATTAATAGACCATATATTCACATAACTGATAATGTTATAATGAATGCCTATTTATTCAAAGCACTACACATAAATTCAGTTAAACATTTAATTTTTTTGAGTTGTACAACAATGTATAAGTCTTCAAAGCGTAAACAAAAAGAAATTAATTTTTTCAACCCTAAAGATTTTATACCTCAATATTTTGCTTCAGCATCTACAAAGACTTTTAATGAACAAATGTGTAAATTTTATTCAAGTCTAAATAAAACTAAATTTACTATAATTAGACATTCAAATATATATGGCCCATTTGATAAATTCGATTTGAATAAAAGTCATTTCATTGGAGCCACAATTACAAAAGTTATGAAAGCAAGAGATAAAATCGAAGTTTGGGGAAAAGGTTTGGAGGGAAGAGATTTTTTATATGTCGATGACTTAATAAGCTTTATATCAAAAGCAGTAGCTATGCAGAATGATAAATTCCAAATTTATAACTGTGGCTCAGGTAGACTTTATAAAATTAATGATATTGTAAAAAAAATTATTAAATATTCAAAAAAAAATATAAAAATTACTTATAATGAAACAAAACCAAGTATACCAATAAACATTGTTATCAATTCAAAAAAAGGGCAAAGGCATTTCGATTGGAAACCTAAAGTCAGTATTGAAGATGGAATTAAAAAAACTATTTCTTGGTTTATTAAATATTTATAATTTTTTATATCAAAATTAATATTTTAGATTTTTATTTTATTATTCCCTAATTTATTTACTATATTAATTATAAAATATACAAGGAGCATATAAAAAATAGTGGATGCGATTGTATTATTATAAAATGGTAATCCCATTGTATAACATTGAATTAATCCTCCTAATGATTTGTCATAAAAGTCACTACTAATCCAAACACCAAAATTTGTCATAGCAAAAAAAATGAATGATGATGTGATTCCGTTAATAAAAATATTTTTTAAGTTGAATTTTTTAAATAATAGTAATGAAATTGAAAAAACTACAAACAGTGAAAAATAAACTATAAATATTCCGTTGTGTAATCCAATTATTAAATCAGATAAAAACATAGAAGAAAAAATTATCAATAAAGAAAAAAACTTATTATTTGTAAAATAATTCAACATTACTGCACTCGCAATTATTGGAGTAAAGTTTGGTGGATGTGGTAATATACGAGAAAAAATTAACATTATAATTATGAAAATTATTAAGGGATTTTTAACAAAATTTGTTTTCATTTTTTATTTGTTTAACTACTTAATATAATCAATAACTCATTTTTAAGCCAACATTTAATCTTCTTTTTTCTTGGTTATAACCGTGTGGTCTTTGGTATTTTTCATCAAGTAAGTTTGTAATTTTTATAAAGTAATTACCATAATTTATTTTTTTTGAAAATTTCAAGTCTACTAAATCAGTACTATCCATTTCTATTGTACTAAATGATGAAGAATGTGTATCAAAATGTTTGCCATAATGATTATAAACAATATTGAAATCAATATTACCTAATAGAAATGTATCTATTTTATTTGAATAAATTACACCATAATTTTTTTCTGGTCTTCTTAATTGGTCAGAGCCATTTTCTTTCTTGGATGATAAAAATGATGAAAACAATCTTAAACTTAGGTCGTTATAATCGTAGATTAATTGAGAATTTACACCAGATTGATTTAAGTCGACGTTATCATCATCATTTTGATACTTATTACTAATATACTCAATATTATTTTTAATATTTGATTTAAAACCTCTTATACTTAAAGTTAAATTTTGATACAGACTTATATTTGAAAATATTTCATAAGTATTGCTTTTTTCAGGCTTAAGGTCTCTGTTTCCTGAATATCCAAAGTTATCAGTCCCATACATTTCATAAAGTGTTGGGTTTCTTAAACCATTCATATATGAAACTCCAAAATTTATCTTATTGATATTTTTATTTAAATTAATTTTATAAGTTTGGTTTGATTTTGTCTGTTTATGATGATCATTTCTTGCAAAGAGTGAAATATTTGTATCTTTTAAAATATTCCAACCAAAATTAGTGTAAACTGCTAAATTATCTGAATTACCTTTAGTTGACGCATTATAGGATCCGTTATTATCAAAATATCCCCAATCGTATTTGTAATCTGATCCAAATCCCAAAGAAATCTGACTGTTTATTATTTTTGAATATTCATATTTTAATCCAAAAACATTACTCTCATATGTGTCAACTACACCTCTTTCATCGTATTCACGATCATAAATATTATAATAAAATACGTAATTATTTTTAAAAGATGGTTCCTTTTTTTCTAAACCTATTTGATATGATGCCATTCTATTGTCACCTTCGTATCCAGTTTGATTAGAATTCGAGTTATCATATTCAGATTTAGTTTTTCTCAAATAAATTGTGTTATGTAATCTCGAACTATTATTTAAAAATTTTTCATAATTTAAATTTACTGAATAGTTTTCTACACCATCTTTCTCATCCTTTGAGTCCCCTCGAGCACTAATTAATTTATTTTTAACAGATCCGACTTTAAAGTTAAAAGACGAGTCATCGAAAATAAAGTTATTATTTACATAAAACTCATAATTTGAATTTTTATCAGAGGAAAAAGAAAAACTATCTTGATAGTCACCTGTTAAAAGAATGTTTATTGCACCTCCTATGGCATTAGTTCCAAAGTGAGTTCCGCTAGAACCTGGATAGACTTCAATTTGTTGAATTGTCTGAATAAAATCAACTCCAAAATCATGCAATCCTTGTGTAGTTGATTGATCATTAATTGGAATACCATTGATCATAACTAGTGTATGGTTTGATCCTGTTCCTCTCATGAATAGAGAGGCTTGTTGTCCTTTTGGACCAGATCGAGTTAAATTAATATCTGGAATAGATTTTAATAGATCTTCAAAGTCAACAGCGCCAATCTCATCAATTTGTTTTTTTGTGATTATTATTTTATTAATTCCATTTTTTGAAAATTGGGATGAATTTGGTACTTCTTTGATTATCTCTATACAAGGAATTTTATTTTTGTTATCCCACTCACACGAGAAATTGTTATTTTGTTTATCAGCATAAACAATGTTACAAAATATTAGGTTTAAAATAATTATAAATATTAGCTTTTGCATAATTTGCTCATTAACAGTTTTACACTTTATGCCTCTGCTAACTTTTCATTGTAGAACTAGACTTTTCCTGGCCATCATTCAACAGCGGACTTTATCGGGTGGCGCTCCGACTTTACGGTTGCAGGGACAGCCAATGAATTTCACACTGATTTCCCACCATGCATTTCGACAGTAAAATTTATAGTTATTGCATCAATAATGTCAATTTTTTTTTATAAAAAAATTTAAATTTTTAGAGTTTAATTAATCTAAATATAGGCTAAATATGTAAAAAAAATTTACAAGATATGAAAAAATATAATATTGGTTCAGTTCAAATTAATAATGGTTTTTCAGGCCAATATTATCTACCGTATTCTATTGGAACGCTTGAAGCTTATTTTAATAAATTCTCAGAAAATCCAAAAAGATATAACTTTCAAACTACAATTTATAAAAGACTTATATTGAATGAATGTTTACATAAACTTTGTAAAGATGATGTTATTTTATTTAGCGTTTATGTTTGGAATAAAAACATATCAATCGAAATTGCAAAAGAATTAAAAAAAATAGATAGCAATAAATTCATTGTTTTTGGTGGTCCTTCTGCGCCTGACAACGCAGAAAAATTTTTAAGAGAAAATGATTTCGTAGATTGTATTGTTCATCAAGAAGGTGAGAGAACAATTACTTCTGTATTAGATGTTTATCCTAATGAGGACTGGAGACTAGTGCCAGGAACAAGTTCAATAAACTCAAAAGGAGAGTTCATTACAAACAAGTGTCTCCCAAAAATGAGAGACATAACTGTGCTGCCTTCTCCGTATCTTGAAGGAACTTTCGATAGACTTATGAAAGAAAATCCAAATGAAAGATGGCTTGCTAGCTGGGAAACAAATAGAGGTTGTCCTTTTTCTTGTACTTACTGTGATTGGGGATCAGCTACAGCTTCCAAGGTAAGCAGAATGGATATGGATAAGCTAGGCAAAGAGTTACTATGGTTTGCTAAAAATAAAGTTGAATTTATTTATGTTTGTGACGCAAATTTTGGGATGTTGCCAAGGGACATGGAAATATCAAAAATGGCCATCGAGATGAAAAAAAAATATGGATATCCTCATGTATTGTCTGTTCAAACAACCAAAAATGCTAGAGAAAGATCTTATGATATTCAAAAGCTACTCTATCAGGGTGGGATGCATAAAAGTGTTAACATGGCAATGCAATCTATGAATTTGACTGCCCTAAAAGAAATTAAAAGGGATAATATATCATTGAATGATTATAAGGTTCTTCAGAAAAGATTTATCTCTGATGGTATCCCAACTTACTCCGATTTAATAATAGGTCTGCCAGGAGATACATTTGAAAGTTTTAAATCTAGCGTTAATGAACTAATTTCAATTGGCCAACATTATCGAGTTCAATTTAATAATTTATCTATACTACCAAATGCAGAAATGGCTAAAGAGGAATATATTGAAAGAAATGAAATAATGACTTCTGAAATTCCAATAGTGAATATGCATGGGTCTTTGGAAGATGAACCTGAAGATGGTATAAATGAAAGCCAGGAAATGGTTATTTCAACAAAAGATATGCCTAAAGAGGATTGGATTAAAACAAGAAGCTTTGCAACTCTTGCTGAATTTTATTATTTTAACAAGATTCTTCAAATTCCAATACTTTTAATCAACAAATTAACAAAAATTAAGTTTTCCGATATTTTTCAACATTTTTATTCTGTAAGAGATGAACTAAACTATCCAATTGTTACAAAAATTAATAATTTATTTGAAAAACACTCTTTAGGAATTTCACAAGGTGAAAGCACAGAATTTATTTTTTCAGAAAAATGGCATAACATTTATTGGCCACCAGGTGAATTTGCTATGTTAAAGCTTTTTGAAAATAAAGAACTATCGCAATTTTACAATGAAGCTAAGTATCTACTAAACAAACTTGTAAGAAAAGATTACATGATCGACTATATCAATCAAGCAGTGGATTTTAATCATTTCTCTTTAAAAAAACCATTTTTAAATAAGAATATAATTATAGATTTAGACTATGATATACCTACAGATTATAAAAATTCTTTAATAGACGAAAAGGTAAGTCTTAAGAAAAAAATTTGTAAATATGAAATCCAAGTAGAAAAAGAAAAGACTAGGGATTTTCTGCAATGGTCTAAAGAAGTAATATGGTATGGTCACAGACAAGCAGATTACTTATATGATTCTAGTGTAAGTAAAACTGCTGATAGAAAATCAAGTTAAGAAAACCTCAATTGAAATTTAGAAAAATCAAAGGAACAGATTTAAAGTCCTCAGTTATTGGATTTGGAACTTGGGGTTTAAGTGGAAAAGTTTATGGAAAAATAACAAAAAACAGATCTAAAAAGTTGCTTGAATATGCAATTGATAATGGAATAAATTTTTTTGATACCTCAAGCTTATATGGTGATGGGTCAGTAGAAAAGATTTTAGGAGAAACCCTTAAGCCTTACAAAAATTCAAAAAATTTGATTGTAGCAACAAAAGTTGGCATGATAAAAAATTATAAAAATTATTTTGTACCAAAATACAATTTTAGTAATAGACATATTCAAACTGAAATATATAAAAGTATGAAAAGATTAAAAACTGATAGCTTAGATATTTTGCAGTTACATAGCCCAAAATATTCTTTAATTACTTCAAAAAGATTCGAGGATATAATTAATTTACTCGAAAAAAACCAGCGAACTGGAAATATAAAATACTATGGAATTTCAGTTCAAAATCCTAAGGATGCTCAATACCTTTTAGAGAAAAATTTTAATTTTAAAGTAATTCAATTAAATTATAATATGTTAGATATTAGGGCACTGGATTTAGATATTTTTAATTTAGCCATAAAAAAATCAGTTTCAATAATTTCTAGAACTCCAATGGCAATGGGGTTTTTATCAAAAAATGTAGTAGATAAGACTAAATTTAATAATCTTAAAAAAAGGTTCGATTTTACAAGATTTACCCAGAGAAAAAATGCTGCTATTCATTTTAATAGAGAATTTAAATCTAAAATAAATTTGCCTAACCTTGCCTTGAAATTTTCTCTTTCTCACAAAGCAATTGTATGCACTTTACCAGGAATGATGAATTTTAAAGAGGTTGATATCTCATTAAATTCTATAAAATCAAATTTTGATATTAATAAAAAAAATCTCCTTAAAATACAAAAAATATACAAGAATTATTTTGACTAGTTATTCAACAAGAATAGCTTTAAGATATTTTCTTTTTTTTAAAATTTGATATGCCCAATATCTAGCCTGTCCAGAGAGTAACTCATAGTAATTTTCTCTTTTCTTTACAAAAAAAGGCTTTAAAAGACCGTATATTTTTATCTCTTTAGAAATATCTATTGGACTAGGAAAAAGTTTTTTTTTATTTCTCTTCGCATCTTTTATATTTTTATAAATTACATTACTTCCTGAATTTAATTTTTTTATTTTAGAAATTGGCACAGAGATATAATTATTTTTTATTCTGATGACATCTTTAAAATAATTTTCAAAAACGTCTAAATTTTTTTTTATATGCATCAAATTTAAAGATTTTATGATGGGGCTAATTTTTTTCTTTTTTAACCATATAAGAGAAATTTCATATTCGTTATATTTTTGTTTTAATTTATCGATACTTTCTATTTTTTTTGGAAAGTTATCTGAAACTTTGTAAGCGAAAATTTGTATATTATTATTTTTACAATATTTGATTATTTTTTTATTAAAATTATAATTGCATATATTTAATTCTAGTTGAATAAAAAGTTTATCTTTAAAAATTTTTCTAAAATCTTTTACCATTTGAAAATTAAAATTTGATAATCCAAAATATTTTATTTTACTGCTCCCTATACTCTCTTTAGCAAAGTCTGATATTAAATTATAATTCATATCAAATTTTGGCCAATGAGGCATATATATATCGATTCTTTCTCTTCTTAATTTTTTTAATGCACGATCTAAATTTTTATGCAAAATTTCTTTATCATTAATAAGTTGAAATTTATTAATTATTGAAATTTTTTTTCTTGATATTTCTTCACCTATTATAGTTTGAATTTTGCCATTAAAATAATTATCTGCCGTATCAAAAATATCTATTCCCTGATCAGCACAATAATTAATTGAATTAATAAATTTTTTTTTTGAAAACTTCTTTGGATTGTCATTAAAACCAGTGCCAAAAATTAGTTTGTTTTTATGCATATAAATGATAATTAATGAATTTATTTTATAATGCAAACAGTCACTGTATCTTCAATAATTGCTAAAGAACTTAAAGTTTATGTTAAAGATATTTTTATGCTTACAGGATATGGGGCAATGTATTTAAATGATGCAATTCAAAGAGAAGGTATAAAATATTTTGTTTCTAGAAACGAAGCAGCCGCACCAATGATGGCCGAAGCTTATGCAAGAGCGAATGGAGGCATAGGAGCTGTTTGCGTAACAGCGGGCCCTGGTGCTACGAATGCAATTCCAGGTTTAGCAGAGGCATTCGTCGACAGCGCTCCGATTGTGATAATTTCTGGTCAGGTACAAAAAATTTTTACAACAGATAAATATAAAAATTATAAAATTCGTTCTTTTGGTGTTGCTGAGTTTAGTATTTCTGAGGCAATAAAAAAATTTACTAAATACTCTAAAACTATAAATAATCCTTACGAATGTCTTTATGAAATAAAAAAAGCAATCCATATAGCAAAAAGTGGAAGACCAGGGCCTGTATGGTTAGAAATTCCGTTAGATATTCAGTCCTTTCCTATAAAAGATTTGTCAAAATTAAAAAAATTTATTCAAAAAAAAACCAAATTAAATAAAATCAATATTAAAAAAGTGACTGAGGCTTTAGAATATTCAGAAAAACCACTTTTTATTATTGGTAATGGTCTTAAGCAATCTAATTGTAAGAAAGAATTTAAGCAAATTGTAGAAAAATTTTCTATCCCATTTTTTTCTTCAAGATTCGCTTTTGATTTGTTTCCTTTTTCATACAAATACAATTTGGGTCTCATGGGTATAAAGGGGCAAAGTTACAGCAAAGAAATATTTGAAACTTCAGATTTAATAATTTTTTTAGGTTGTAGAGCTGCTCCAACATTATCATTTGTGACAAAAAAAAATCAATTTAAAAACATTAAAAAAATAATTATTGATGTAGAAAAGCAATCATTAAATCATCCTTTAATAAATTATGATATAAAAATTTTGTCTGACCTTAAAAATTTTTTTAAAATTTTTAAAAAAAATACAAATAAAAAAATTAATACTCAAAAATTCAATAGCTGGAGTAATTATTGCCATAGAATAAAAAGTAAAAGTAAAATATCCTTAATTGAAAATAAATCAGATCCAATAGATCTTTATAGGTTTATGTACTTATTGAATAAGTATTCAAAAAAAAATTCTATATTTACTAATGACGCTGGATCAAATTACTATGTTGGTGGTCAAGTCTGGCATTTTGAAAAAAAACAATCAGAAATTTCCTCAACAACAAATGCAGCAATGGGATTATCAGTTCCACTCTCTATAGGAGCGGCGGTTGCAGCAAGAAATAAGCAAATTATTTCAGTCACTGGAGATGGATCAATTGAGCTTAATATTCAAGAATTAAAAACTATTTCACATTATAAATTTAACATAAAAACTTTTGTAATAAACAATGGTGGTTATGCATCGATGAAAAATTGGCAAGATAACATATTTTCTGGTAATAGACTTGATACAGAGGAAAAAACTGGTGTAGGAACTTTAAATTTTAAAAAAATTGCTGAAGCATTTGGACTTAGATTTGTATTGATTGATAAAAGCAAAGATATAAGAAAAAAAGTTAAAAAAATTATTTCCGATAATAATCCTTATCTAATAGAAGTTGTGACAAATTCTAATCAAACACTTTTAGGAACTGAACCTTGATTAAAAAGATTAAAATAAAATCTGAAAAAGTAAGAAATATATTTCTCAAACTTATTGTAAGTGGACATAAATATCATTTGGGCGGAAGTCTCTCATGCTTAGATTTTATGATTACTGCTATTTATGGAGGAATTATAAATATTCATAAAAAAAAAGGTATTAAAAATTTCATACTAAGCAAAGGTCATGCACTTGGGATAATACATGCAATTTTATTGGAAAAAAAAATGATTACTTATAACTCCTTTAAAAACCAAACAAGTAAAGGTGTTATTGGAGGCCAACTTGACATATTTAACCCAAAAAACTTTTTCGAATGGAATTCTGGATCACTAGGACATTCAGTTGGAGTTTGTATTGGATTAGCACTGACCACCAAGCAAAAAGTTTGGACTTTAATCGGTGATGCAGAAATAGATGAAGGATCAATTTGGGAAGCTCTTTTTTTCATCAAAGATAAAAAAATTAAAAATATAAATATTGTCATCGATAAAAACAATATATCGGCAAGTAAAAAAATAACCAATAAGGGAAATTTAAGTCCTAAAGTTTTAAAAAATTTAGGTTTCGAGTATTTTGAAATTGATGGTCATAATGTAGATTTAATTTATAGCGTTCTAAAAAAAGTTAAGAAGGTTAAAAGGTCATCTCTTATAATTTTAAATACAATTAAAGGAAAAGGAATTAAAGAAATCGAAAATAATATTAAATTTAGTCATCAATTGCCATCGAGAGAACTATTGGGAAAGTATATTAAATGAAATTGAATAACATTGATATTAGAGATATTTTTTTTGAAAATATAAAAAAAATTTTTTTAAAAAATAATAATTTTTTTATTTTAACCAATGATGCTGACGTTTTTGCTTTACAAAAATTAAAAAACCATCCTAGGTTTATCGATGCTGGAGTTTGTGAACAAAATCTTGTTAATATTGCTTCTGGACTTGCTAGAAAGGGTAAAAAGGTTTTAATCTATGGATTTTGTAATTTTCTATGCCATAGATCTTTTGAGCAAATAAAGATCAATATTTGTAGCATGAAACTACCAGTATTTATTGTAGGTATTGGTCCTGGTTTTTCTTTTTCTTATGATGGTCCAACACATCATGGTGTTCAAGATATAGCCAATATGTACACTTTACCAGAATTACAAATAGTTAATTTGTCAGAAAATAAATTAGCTCATTACTTTTCAAGAAATATTCTTAAGATTACTGAACCAACTTATTTTAGATTAGATAAAGGAATATTGTATTCAAAACATAAATTTAATATTTATTCTAACGGATTTAACTATTTAAAATCTAAAAATAAAAAGAAAATAATTATTACTTCAGGATATTTTTCAAGATTATCTGAACAGTTAGTTTATGATAAGCGATTGAATGACGTTTCTATTATAGATTTATTTAATTTTAAAAAATTAAATATGATTAAATTATACAAGATAATTAAAAATTATAAAAAATTAATTATTTACGATGAAAATACCAAATCTGGTGGTTTTAGTTTTATCATTAATGATTTGATCGTAAAAAGAAATCTTAAATTTAGTAAAATAAAATCAATATGTTCACCCGAGAAGCAAATATTTATTTATAGACAAGATAGAGAAACCTTATTAAAAGATCTTAAAATTGATAAAAGTTATTTATTTAAGAGTTTGTTAAAAATTTAAACTATTAAAAATATGCTATTAGCTAAAACCCCTCTGAGAATTTCGCTTTTCGGTGGAGGTACAGATTTTCCTGATTGGTATAAAGATAGAAAAGGGCTAGTCATTTCAACAACTATTGACAAGTATTGTTATGTATTACTAAGAACATTGCCACCTTACTTTCATTTTAAATATAGACTTAGATATTATCAAATGGAATTATCCAAAAATATTAATCAAATAAAGCATCCAGTAATAAGAAATATATTAAAGAAATATTATAAACAAAAAATAGGCATTGAATTAAATCACTTTGCAGATATTCCTGGATTATCAGGATTAGGTAGTAGTTCTTCATTTACAGTAACTATGATTAATTTAATTCATAAATTTAATGGAAAAACTCTTACAAAATATGAAATTGCAAAATTAGCTATAGAATTTGAACAGAAAATACTTAAGGAATCTGTAGGATCACAAGATCAAGTGGCGACCACTTACGGTGGTTTTAATTGTATAGATTTTTATAGAGAAAAATTTGAAGTAAAAAAAGTGAATTTTAGTCCAGAAAAATTAAAAAAGTTCGAAAATAATTGTCTGCTTGTTTACACTGGACTGTCTAGATTTGCAAAAGTTTTAGAAAAAAAGAAAATAAAATCAATCAATAAAAATTCTAATTATTATAAGGACATATTTGATATAGCAAATTATGCAAAAAAAAAATTATTATCGAACCCAGATAAATTTGTGTCCGAAATCCCAGAACTTTTAAATGAAACCTGGGAATTGAAAAAAATGTTAAATAGAAATGTAAGTAATGCTCATATTGAAAATTTGTATGAACATGGACTTAAAAATGGTGCTCAGGGAGGCAAACTTCTTGGTTCCGGAGCAGGTGGATTTTTTCTTTTTGTTTGTAGTAATAGCGAGAATAAAAAAAAACTAGCAAAAAGCCTGAAAAAATCTATTTTAGTGAATTTCAAAACTGAGGAAAAGGGAACGAGAATTATATTCAAAAATAAAGATTACTATGATGTAATTGATAACATAAATAAAATATAAATAATATGACATACATTATTGGAGAAATAGGAATAAATCACAACGGTAGTATGAAAATTGCAAAAGATCTAATCGACATGGCAAAAGAATGTGGATGTGATGCAGTAAAATTTCAAAAAAGAACTATCGATATCGTTTATACAAAAGATGAACTATCTAAATATAGGGAGAGCCCATGGGGTAGCACTCAAAGGGAGCAAAAAGAGGGTCTAGAATTCTCAGAGAAAGACTATGATGAAATAAACGAATATTGTGTTAAAAAAAATATAGATTGGTTTGCATCTGCATGGGACATAAATAGTCTTAAGTTCTTAGATAAATATAAGCTTAAATTTAATAAAATTGCTTCAGCTATGACAACGAATATTGAGTTTTTAGAGGAAGTTGCAAGCAGAAAAGTTTTTACATTTATATCTACTGGTATGTGCAATTATTCGGATATAGACAAAGCAATAAAAATATTTAAAAATAAAAACTGTGAGTTTGAATTGATGCACTCAGTTTCAAAATATCCTTGTGATGAAAAAGATTTAAATTTAAATATTATAGTTAAAATGAAAAAAAAATATAACTGCAGAGTAGGTTACAGTGGTCATGAACCTTCAGTTTCTCCTAGTTTAATTGCAGTCTGTCTAGGTGCAACCAGTCTGGAGAGACATATCACTCTTGATAGAACAATGTATGGCAGTGATCAGGCAGCTTCTTTGGAAAAAGCAGGCTTAAAGAATTTAGTTGAAACTGTTAGAAAAGTTCCAATTGTAATAGGAACAAAAGATAAACAGTTATTTGATATTGAAGTAGAAGTTGCAAAAAAACTTAGATATTGGAGTTAAGAAAATTTTTGAATAAAGATTTTATTTCAATAATCCCTGCAAGATCTGGTTCCAAATCTATAAAAGATAAAAATATAAAACTTTTTAAAGGAAAACCTTTGTTATGGTGGTCTATTAATTCTTCAAAAAATTGTAAATATATAAAAAGTACAATTGTTTCCACAGACTCAAAAAAATACGAAAAAATTGCTTATAAATCTGGAGCAGATATTGTTTTAATAAGACCTAAAAAAATATCCCTAGATAATTCATTAGATATCGATTTTATAAAGCATACTATCAAAAATATCGATTTTGATTTTAAATATATATTACATTTAAGACCGACTACCCCAATAAGAAATAAACATGATTTAAACAAAGCTATGGAAATATTTAAAAAAAACTCTAATACTTCTCTAAGGACTGTCCAAGAAGTTTCTGAAAGTTCTTACAAATCGTATGAAATAAAAAATAATCGTTTACTTACAATATTTAATAGAGATGTTAATATTGATTATTCAAATTTTCCTAGACAAAATTTTCCAAAAACTTATGTTGCTAATGGAATTGCAGATATATATAGAAAGTCGTTTATAGAAAAAAATAATAAATTATTTGGAAATAAAGTATATGCTTTCGTTACAAAACCTACAATTGAGATTGATAATGGCGAAGATTTTAATTTGCTGAAAAAAAAATATAGTTGAATGATTAAAACAAAAAATAGATTAATTAGAACGAAGATACCTGCTCCTGGCACTGATAAAATTATTTCCTCAATTTCAAAACATGAGTCAAGATCTATGCATGGGCAACTACCAATAATATGGAAAAGTGCTAGAAATTTTAATATTTTTGATAATGCTGGTAATAAGTTTATTGATTTTACCTCTACAATTTTTGTCACTAATATAGGTCATTCAAACCAAAAATTAAAAAAAAAATTAATAAAACTATTAAATGGTAACCTTATGCATTCTTATGCATATGCCAATGCAATTAAATTAGAATACATAAAAAAACTTTTATCCATATCAAAAAAACATTTTGAAAAGGTTTTTTTATTATCAGCTGGAACAGAAGCCACAGATGCAGCATTAAAACTCATGAGACTCTACGGTCAATCAATAAGTAAAAGAAAACTTGGAATAATTTGTCTGGAAGGTAACTGGCACGGAAGAACAATGGGAGCTCAATTAATGAGTGGAAATGTTTCTCAAAAAAAATGGATTGGCTTTAAAGACAAAAATATTCATCATCTTCCATTCCCATATCCTTGGACGTTAGAAGATAAAAAAATTGACCCTAAAAAATTTTTAAAAAACTCTTTAAAAAATTTAGAAAAAAAAATCGATATAAAAAATGATATTTGTGGCGTTATGCTCGAAACTTTTCAAGGTTGGGGTGCATTATTTTATCCTCAAGAATACGTTAAACAGTTACACAAAATTTGTAAAAAAAATAAAATACTTTTATGTTTTGATGAAATGCAATCTGGTTTTGCAAGAACTGGAAAGATGTTCGGCTACGAACATTACGGTATTAAGCCAGATTTAATATGCGTCGGAAAAGGCATGGGTGGAGGAGTTCCTATATCAGGTGTTTTAGGAAAAAAATATATTATGGATTTGCCAGATGTTGGAAATATGAGTAGCACTCATTCTTCAAACCCAATATCATGTACAGCGGGTATAAGCGTTTTAGAGGAAATAGAGGACAAAAAAATTGTAAAAAATACAGCATTAAAAAGTAAAATTCTATTTAAATACCTAAAAAATATACAGAATAAAAATAATAACATAATTTATATTGGAGGCAAAGGCTTGGTGGCTGCCTTGATATTCAAAAAAACAAAAAAAATTAATTACTTACTAAAAGAAGTGTGTATGGAGTGTATGAGAAAAGGGTTATTAGTTGTTTATACAGGAAGAGAGTCAATTAAAATAGGGCCTCCATTAACAATATCTGCTGCTGCTCTTAAAGAAGGATTACAAATTTTAGAAAATTCAGTCAATAAAATTTTTAATGAAAAATAAGATTAGACATACAGGAATAGTTACAAAAAATTTAAGAAAATCTCTAACTTTTTGGCAAAGTTATTTCGGTTTTAAAAAAATTAAGGATGATATAGAATTTGGAAATACTATAGATAAAGTCTTAGGTTATAAAAATATTAAAGTAAGAACAATAAAATTAAAAGATTCCTCTGGTTCTTTAATTGAATTGCTTACTTTTAAAAATTGTCCTGTAATTAAAAAAAGAAAAATTTTACCATACACCAATGGAATTACACATATTTCAATAACAGTGAATAATATTGATAAAATTTACAACAGATTGAAAAAAAAAATTAGATTTAATTCCAAACCCCTCTATTCTCATGATGGAAAAGTAAAGATGACATATTGCCGAACACCAGAGGGTGCTTTTTTAGAATTAGTTCAAGAAATATGAAATTTTCAGAAAAGATTGGTATAATGCAGGGAAGATTATCGCCTCAATATTTAAATTTAATTCAATCATTTCCTGAAAAGCACTGGAGAAAAGAATTTAGACTTGCCAAAAAACTTAAATTAAAGCTAATCGAATGGACTCTAGATTATAAAAATTTACTTAAAAATCCAATTTTTGTTCCAAAATATATCAATGAAATCAACTATTTAAAAAAAAAATATAAAATTAAAATTCTAAGCTTAACTGCTGACTGTTTAATGCAAAAACCATTTTGGAAATTAAAAAATAAAAGGTACCTAGAAATGTTTTTTATGATTGTGAATGCGTGTAGCAATTTAGGAATTAAGTATATAGTTGTTCCCTTGGTTGATAATGGATCTCTAACAAAAAAAAAATATGAAGAAAAATTAATAAAAATTTTAAAACAAAAAAACAATTTTTTTTCAAAAAAAAAAGTACAAATACTTTTCGAATCAGATTTTGGACCTCAAAAATTAAAAAATTTTATAAATAAATTACCTAAAAAAAACTTCGGTATTAATTATGATGTCGGAAATAGCGCATCACTGGGTTATGATATCGAAAAAGAATTTAAAACTTATGGCAATAATATTAAAAATGTACATATCAAAGATAGAATATACTGTGGAAAAACTGTAAGACTAGGTTTAGGCAATGCAAATTTTAAAAAATTACGTGAAGTTTTGATTAAAAATAAATATAAAAATAGTATTATTTTACAAACCGCTAGAGGAAAAAAAAATAAAGATATCGAGGAGATAAAAATCAATTTAAACTTTCTGACAAAAAATAAAATAATATGAGCAAAAAAAGAGTTGTTTTTATAAGTGGTTCATCTTCAGGACTTGGATATGAGTTAGCCAAACAATTTTCACAAGAAGGCTACATAGTCATAATGAATGGAAAAAATAAAAAGAAACTTGAAAAATCCTCAAGAAAAATTCAAAATTCATCCTTAGCATTAGGGGATTTAAGTATTCAGAGTCAATGCAAAAAAATATATTTATCCATCAAAAGAAAATATTCAAAAATAGACTTAATTATTTGTAATGCAGGTGTAAGCAGTTTCAAAAAAACTAATGATGATTTTTTATATGCATTTCAAAATAACTTTTTTAATACAGTAAATACTATTAATTTTTTAAAACCACTTTTAAGGATACCGTATTCAAATATTATATGCATCTCATCGATTTGTGGCGTTGAAAGTATAGAGGGTGCACCAAAAGGATATTCGATAGCAAAGTCAGCTTTGAATAAATATGTCAAACTATTGAGTGTAGATTTGGCAAATGATAAAATTAAAATTAATTCTATATCACCAGGAAATATATTATTTAAAAATTCATTGTGGGATAAAAAACTTTCAAAAAATAAAAAAAAAACAATTAATTATATCAATAAAGAAGTCCCTATGAGATCTTTCATATATCCAAAAAATATTTATGATTTAATAAAATTCATTATAAATGAAAATAATAACTCCATAACAGGATCAAACTTTGTTATCGATGGCGGTCAAACAAAAAATTTTTGATTATGAGAAACAAAAAATATGCAGAAGTGATTTATAATGAAAAAGAAAGGCCATATTCATCATATCCAAAAAAATTAACAAAATACTTATTTAATAGATACTGTTTTAAAGAACGCTCAAAGTTTTTAGAAATTGGATGTGGAAGAGGTGATTTTTTAAATGAGTTTTCAAAATTAAATTTAGATGTTTATGGGGTTGATCTGTCAGATATAACATCAAAAAAATTTCCAGAAGTTAAATTTAAAGAGATTAATTTTTTAAAAGAAAATCTAAGTTATCCAGACAATTATTTTGATATAGTATATTCAAAATCATTTGTTGAACATTTCTACTATCCTGAAAAAATTTTTGAGGAAACTTACAGAGTTTTAAAACCTGGTGGCTTGATGATAACTTTAACTCCTGAATGGAAATATATATATAAATCTTTTTACGAAGATTTTACTCATAGAACCCCATTTTCAAAAATATCTTTAAGAGATATTCATTTAATAAATAATTTTCAAAATATAAAAGTAGAAAGTTTTAAACAACTTCCAATTTTATGGGAAAATAGTATTTATAGATTCCCTGTGTCTTTTTTTTCTGAATTAACTAGATATTTAGTGCCTGATCATTTTCGATTAAAAACTAAATGGGTCAGATTTTCAAAAGAAATAATGTTATTATCTAGTGCACAAAAATGAAAAAATACAAAAAAAAATTTGCTCTTATTACTGGAGCTTCTGGACTACTAGGAGAGCAGCATAGTATAGCTTTGCTTGAGGAAAATTTTAATTTAATAATTACAGACATAGATTACTTTGGATTGAATAGATTAAAAAAAAAACTGCAAATTAAATTTAAAAATAAAATAATTATAAAGAAGATGGATGTATCCAAAGAAAGTTCAATACAAAATGTTGCGAATTTCATTAAAAAAAACAAGATCAATCTTACCGTGTTAGTTAACAATGCTGCTTTAGATGCAAAAGTATCAAAAAATATAAAAAAAAAAAATAACCTCGAAAATTTTGATTATAAATTTTTTATAAAGGAATTTAATGTAGGATTGTTGGGAGTAATATTTTCAGTTAAACATTTTGGAAAACTAATTTCAAAAAACAAGAATGGTGGATCGATCATAAATATTGGATCAGATTTATCGGTCATTGCACCAAATCATAGTATTTACCAGGATGGCTATAAAAAACCAATTAGTTACTCAATTATTAAACATGGATTACTTGGACTAACAAAATATATTGCAACATATTGGCCTGATAAGAAAGTGAGATGTAATATGATTTCTCCAGGCCCAATCTTACAAAAACAACCAATTAAGTTAATTAAAAATTTAAAAAAAATGATCCCACTAGGAAGATTGGCTAATAAATCAGAATATAGAAGTGCAATTAAATTTTTGAGCCTAGATGAATCATCCTATATTACCGGTCAAAACCTTATTATAGATGGTGGCAGAACAGTTTGGTAAAAATTAAGATTTATACTAAATTTATAATAAATGGATGCACTCAAACTTATATTTAAAGTAAATAGAATAATAAAAAAAAAAAATATTCGAAATTTTTTATTTGTTGATAGTTTTGGTGGTATACATCATTTATTTTATATTTTGCAAAACTCAATAAAAATTAAAGAAGAAACTTTAATAATATGTGCGAATAAAGAAATTTATAGTTTTTTAAAAAAAATTAAAAATGTCCCTGAAAATATTATTTATTATAAATACAAAAATAATTTATTAATCAGTTTTTATAAAATCTTACCTTTGATCATTTTGAAATTTTTTATGAATAAAATTGAAAATATTTATGCATATAAAATTGTTGTTGACCCTATAAGATTTTTAATAATAAACATTTTTATTAGCTCTGAGAGTAATATTCTAGTGCATGATCAATTTATAAACTTTTATATTTTTAAGAAAAAAACTTTCTTAAAAACGTTTATCCTAGATTTTACAAATCTATTTTTACCTGTTAATTTAAAATTGTATATTCATAAAGATCTAGATGAAGGAGTATATCCATCGATAAATAAAAAATATAATAAAAAAATTGTTGATTATACATGGCAAGATATAAACAAAAATTTTTTTAATCTCAAACGATTAAAAAAAAAGAATAGTTTGTTAGTAATCGATGATACAATTCACCTTCTTTCAAAATTAAAATATATTGATTTAGAAAGCTCAAAAAAAAATATGTTAATTGGTATAAATCAATTTTTAAAAAAAAATAAAATTAATAAGGTGTACTCAAAAGATCATCCAAACTCAAAGAGACCAAATATACTCATTAAAATAATAAAAAATAAAAAAATACAAAAAATTAAAAATAATTTGCCATTAGAGTTAATTATTCAAGATTTTAAATATTGTATTTTTTCAAGCTCATCAGCATTTTATTATAAAGCAAATACAAAATTATATAATATTTCAAAAATGATGAAATTTGTAGATTCTAAATCTTACGATAATTATTTTTATTTATTAAAAAAAACTTGTAAGAATAACATAAAAAAATTAAAATTTTTATAGCAAATGTATTTAAATAAAAAATTCGAAATTAATGAGTCTTTAAAAAAACAAATTCATAACAAAGGTTATTTAGTAGTTCAAAATTATTTTGAGCCAAATTTTTTGAGAAAAATAAATAGTAAAATTAATAGACTTCTTGTTGATCAAAATAATTTTCTTCCACCCAGGGATATTAAATTTTATAAAAAACAAACTAAAAAATTAAAAAGTCCAAATGGAACATTAAAAAAAACACTTGATAAAAAAATATTATCAAGTGGTTATAAGAAATTTAAATATTTTACCAATGGTGTATCTTATAGAGATCCTTTACTTAAAATTCGAAATCTTAAAAAAATAGTTTTTGATGAAAAATTTATTAAATTAATGTCCTATCTTATTGGTGGAGACATAAAATTAGGTCCTTTAAAAATGGCAACTTATTTTAATAATAAACTTCCAAAAAACTGTATTAATTATTTTCACTCAGATCATTTAACGGCTGATGGAAAAAAAATGTCAAAATGCCTGAAAGTCTCAATATCTCTAAATACAGGAGGAAAAATAGGTGGCGAGTACATGCATATTGCCAAGAGAAAGAGTAAATTAAAATTTAATAAACAATACTTTGAAAAAAAATTAATGACACCTGAATTAAAAGATTGTTTAGTGATTCCAAAGTTAAGTCTTGGCGATGTAGTGGTGTTTGACCCTACAAATTTTTACCATGCAGCTGCTAAACCAAAAAATAAAAGAAACATGCTTTACTTAGAATATACTTCAAAGAATAATAAAAACGTTCCATTCCCTACAAATATTTTTAAAACTGATTATAAAAAACTGTCCAAACTACAGAAGAAATTAGCTTCTAGCTTCATAAAATCTTAATTTAAATATTTTTTAAAATTTTAGGCCAAATGTGCTTTGGTTGGTAGTTTTTTATGAGATATTTGTGAGCTCTAGTAGAAATTTTAATCCCAAAGTTGTCAAAATTTTTTGAATAAAATTTCAATTTTGCCTTTAAGTCATTATAATTTTTATATTCAATATAATGTTGATTACATTTAAAAATTTTCTTTGTAAATCTGTTAGTTTCTTCTAAAAGAAGACATCCACAGCTTATAGACTCTAATACTCTTCCTTTAGATTGAGTTAAATATTTTAGGTTGTGATTATATTTACGTCTATTAAAATTTATAGTCATCTTAGAATTTTGCAATACCTTTATATATTTTTTATTACTAAGTGTTTTATTAAATCCTGGTCCAAATTTGCTAACTTTTATACCGTCCCTATCAAGTTGATTAAGAATTTTTAGTCTCTCAGAGTCAACTCTACCTATAAATGTTATATCGTATTTTCTTTTATTATTGGGTTTGCAATAAAGCTTTTTGCTAGTTAACCAAGGCTCAACAAATTTAATTTTTCTATTGTTTTTTATATATGCATATGGTTGTGCTAAAACAACATCAAATAATTTGATATTTTGTCGTTTAAATTGGTAATTTATTTTCCATATATAGTCATGGCTAATAGATATACATTTGCATTTTATTATTTTAGAAATTAAATAAAAAATAATTATACTTGGGTAATTTCCCTTTGACTGATAATCTGAGTAAAAATAAATATAATTGGGATTTATTTTAATAATTTCTTTAAACCAAAAAAAATTTGAAAATCTTTTCTTATATATCTTATGATTCTCGTTGATTTGTTTAAATTTAAAAACAAATCCAGCCTCTTTAATACTATTAATTACTTCATAGTTGTGCTTATATTTTTTCTCATTATCGTTTGAAAGATTTGTGATAAATGCAAGAAAAATATTTTTATTTGCGTTTTTTTTTACAGATAAACTAATTAAATATGCCACTGGTAATAAAATGAGGTAAATTAAATACATTTTTTTTACTTGAATATTTATAATTAAATTTTTTAAACTAGATTTTAGTTCATATGGCATAATGATAAAAATAATACGATTTAAATTATTAAGTAAGATATTACTTTATATAAGTTTGTCTTCTACTTTTTCAAATATGTGATGACCTAAAAAAATATGGGCTTCTTGAATCCTTGCAGTTATATCGCTTTTTACAACTATTGGTATATCGCACAGATTCTTTGCTTTTCCACCATTATTTCCAAGAAACCCTATAGATTTTATCTTTAAATTTTTAGCTACCTTAAGTACATTAAGAATATTTTTTGAATTACCTGATGTAGAAATTACAATTAGAATATCTTTTTTATCACCAAGTGCTTTTAAAGGTCTCACAAATATCTCATCATAAGAATAATCATTTCCACACGCTGTAATTGTTGATATGTCAGTTGCAAGTGATAATGCTGAAATTGGTTTTCTGTTCACATTAGGTCTTAATCTTACCAAAAATTCTGCAGCAAGGTGTTGTGCATCTGCAGCAGATCCACCATTTCCACACAACATAATTTTGCCCTTTTTTGAAATTGATTTTGAAATCAAATTTATAGATTTCTGTATTTCATTTTTAAAATTTTCCAACGACTTTTTTGCAGAAATTGAGTCATCAATTTGTGATAATAAATTATTCATTAATAGTTATTCTTGATTTTTTCATAGCCATTAATTTTATAAATCTTTTTGAGTTCTATAATTCCCTCGTCTAAGCTTTTGTAACACTTAAAACCTTTTTTCTCTATTTTATCATTACTCACAAAATAATCTCTTTTATCTGGATCTTTTCTTTTTGTATCAACTAGAATTTTTATAGGTATATACTTATTTATTTTTTTAGCTAATTGAAGTTTAGTATAGTTTGCAGTGCTTAGACCTAAATTATAAACTTTCCCATTTTTTAATGAATTGAAATTTTTTATTGCAAACATAATTGCTCTAACAACGTCAGATATATGAACAAAATTTCTTCTAAAGTGAGGTTCAAAAAGTGTTAATTTTTTTTTTTCTAGACTTTCTTTTACCAAATTATTTACCAATAAGTCTGTTCTCATTCTAAATGAATATCCAAATACTGTTGCCAGTCTGAAACAAATAGAGTTAGGATGAGCCGAAATTAATTTTTCAGCTTTATTTTTTGTAACACCATATAATGAGACAGGGTTTAATGGAGAGTTTTCATCACAATATTTGTCTTTAGCCCCTATGCCATAACCAGAATTCGTAGTTGGATAAATTATCCTTTGCTTTTTTTTTAAATTTTTAACAGTAAAATTAATTATTTTTTCATTTGTTTGTATAGCTAATTTTTTATTTTTTTCACAAAGGGGTGCACCAACTAGGGCTGCTAGGGGTATAATTAAATCAGCTTTTTTAATAAATGGTAATAATTTTTTTTTATTTAATATGTTTATATTATGAAAAAAAAAATTGTCATAACCCATAAGGTGATTTAACGAATTTTTATCGTAATTTAAAATATCTAACACAATAACATTAAATTTTTTATTTTTAACAAGCTCTGTGCAGAGCATTGAGCCTATAAATCCGGCACCACCAGTAATTAAAATATTTTTCATCAGAAATTTTTATCTAATATTTTTTTCAAGTAAAGAAGCTTATTTTGAATATTAAATGGGTGATTACCTACAAAAAAACCGTTTTTGTGAATAAAATTTGTATTTGGCAGTTGACGATCTTTCTTATTAATTTTCAAATATTTTATTACATCATGTGATGCTATATTCCCTCCTGTTATCATCCTAAAATCTATTTTGTGTCTTTTTAAAATTCTGAATAATTTATTTTTATCTATTTTTTTATTATTTATTAAAATCGTAAAAGCAAACCACGAACTTTTCCCATTTTCAGTTTGAATTGTAAATCTTTTGTCATTTTTAAAAAGACTTTTAAAAAACTTAGCGTTCTGTCTTCTAAAATTAATCATTCTATCAAATTTTTTTAATTGTTCTATTCCAATAGCAGCGTTCATTTCTTGAGGTCTTAAATTATATCCAGGAAGGATAAATCTATAATTTTCGTAAAATTGATTAGTTTTTTTTTTGAAAATATTTGACTTTTTTATGTCTCTAGTCCAGCCATGTGCTCTAAGAGATTTGCATATATCGAATAGTTCTTTGTTATTTGTAGTAATCATTCCACCCTCAACAGTAGATATGTGATGTGAAAAGAAAAAACTTGAGGATGATAATTCCCCAAATGATCCAGTATATTTGTTTTTAATTTTAGCACCTTGCGATTCACAGTTATCTTCAAAAAGATAAATATTTTTTTTTTTGCATATTTCTTTAAGACTATTTAAATCTGCAGGGTTTCCAAGAATACTTACACCAACTATGAGCTTAGTTTTTTTGTTAATTTTGCTTTTCAGATCTTCTAAATTATAATTTAACGTATTTTTATCAATATCACATAATCTTATTTTAAGTTTATATTGTTGAAGTGGAAAGTACGTTGTTGACCAAGCAAGAGCTGGAACAATAACTTCATCATTTTCTTTTAAAGGTCTTTTTTTTTTATAAAACAATGAAGCAATGGATAAAAGATTAGCACTAGAGCCTGAATTAACCATTAATGCATATTTCCTTTTGAACTTTTTGGCAAATAATTTTTCAAATTTTGCCACATTAGCCCCCATTGTAAATCTTCCAGTTTTTATAACTTTGTGTATAGCTAAAATTTCTTTTTGATCCCAACTGTCTGCTACTAACTTAAAATTCATAATTATAGTATATTTAGATTTAATTTATGTAATTAACAAGCAATAAATTATATCATTTTAGAATTAATTGATTTATTTTAAATTAGTAAAATTTTCAAAATTATGAATTTTATTGATACTAAAAAGTTAAACTTCTTACTAGAGGAACACAAGACTAAATTTTTATTAGTAATTTTATTATTCTTAATTTCCAGTGCATTAGAATTTGTAAGCCTAAGTTTAATGGTACCTTTTATGGATTATATTTTTAATGTTGGAGATAATGAAAGCAGTATATTTAAAGAAATAGTTAATATTTTTGATCTCAGCAAAATCTCTCTTTTATATTTGCTAATAATAACTTTTTCAATAAGATATGTATTAATCTTATATATAAATTATAAAATTCCAAAAATAGCATACGATCATCAAAAAAATTTAAGGTTTAAGATAATTCAATCTTACATGATGAGTTTTGAGCATAATCTTTCCAGTTCAAATTTAATACAACTATCAACAGCAACTTTGTCAATATTTACAGTTCAATTCTTAATGTCAATGATGAAAATGATATCAAATTTCATAATAATATTGTTTATTTTAATATTTTTAATTTTTTTTAATCCAAAAGGTACATTTGTATTATTAAGTTTTTTATTTATTTTTTATTTATTTTATAAAATATATTTCAAGAAAAAATTTAAATTACTTGGTGATAGTGTTATTTTAAATAACTCTAATGTAATTGATATAACTAATGAAATATTTAAGGGCTTACAGGAAATAAAAATCTATAAAAAAAGTAGAATATTTCTTAATAAAATTGAAAAATTTGGGATAGAATTATCAAGATCAGAGACATTTTTAAGATTTCTAGTGCCACTACCAAGAATTATTTTAGAAATGTTAATTGTATTTAGTTTTTTACTCTTAGTATTTATTTTTTATATTTATGAAGCTGATATTCCAGTTTTATCATTTTTAGTATATGGTTACGCTGCTTTACGAATATTGCCCCCAATAAGTGAATTTATAACATCAATCAATGTTTGTCGTTCAGCCACAAAAAGTTTAAGTGACATATATTTTTTTTTAAAGAAAAATAAAACAAAAAATAAATATGTTAATTTTAAAATAAATAAATTTGACTCACTAAAGATAAAAAATTTAAAATTCGGATACAATAATTCTAATAAATATTTATTTAAAAATTTAAATTTCGAGATAAATAAGGGCGACTTTTTTGGAATATTTGGTGACTCAGGAGTTGGAAAGTCGACATTATTAAAAATTATTTTAGGTATACAAAAAATAGAAATTGGAAAAATATTATTAAATAATTCTAAATCTAATTTTAGTAGTTTTTATGAAGTGGCAAGTTACTTGCCTCAAGATAATTTTATTTTTAAGGGTACTATCAAAGAAAATATATCATTAAATGACGATTGTACTAAAGAAGATGAAATTAAAATCTGGGATATGTTAAAACAAGTAAAATTATTAGACAAAGTAAACCAACTACAAGGAAAATTAAATTTTAAGCTTGCTGAGAATGGTAGAAATTTATCAGGTGGTCAAAAACAAAGAATATCTATAGCTAGAGCACTCTATCATAATAGACAAGTAATTTTTCTAGACGAAAGTACTTCCTCTTTAGATTCTGAAAGTGAAAAATTGATATTAGATTTATTAAAAAAAAATAAAAGTTTAACCAAAATTTTAATTACTCACAAAAAAAAATTATTAGAAAATTGCAATAAAGTACTTGTATTGAGCAAAAATAATTCAAAATTAATTAAACAAAAGTGAAAAGTGGATTTTTAATACCTGTTGCTCTATTTTTATGGAAAAAACATCATTGTTTAGATAAAGTATTAAAATCTTTAGTAAATTGTCAAGGTTTTAAAAAAACAAAAGTTTTTATTTTTGTAGATAATGCAGAAATAAATTCTAAAGATTTTAAGTCAAATATTACTTTAAAAAAAAAACTATCTAAATATCTGCACTATAAAAATATCACAGTAATTTATCGAAAAAAAAAGCTTGGATTAAAAAAAAATATTTTAAATGGAATAACTAATCTACTGAAAGTATATAAAGAAGTCATTGTTCTTGAGGACGATTTAGTTGTTTCTAAGGATTTTCTTAAATATATGAATGAGTCTCTAAATTTTTATAAAAATAACAAATTAATACTTTCAATTTCAGCATTTAATCACAAAACTTTACCAACATATAATAGTAAATATTATGAATTTGAAAATTTTTTTTCATTAAGAGCATCTTCGTGGGGATGGGGTACTTGGAGAGATAGATGGTCAATTTATAAAAAAAAAATAAGTGTTTCAGAAATTAAAAATCAAAAAAAAAATATAACTAATTATTTAGGTCACGATGTTTATTTTGCATTACTTAATATTAATAAAAAAAAAAGAGATTTATGGGCAGCTAATTGGTGTTTTGCAGGCTTAAAAAATGAAATGTATACCTCCTATCCCATGAAGTCTCGAATTTCTAATATTGGATTTGATGGCACAGGACAAGGTGGATATAGTAATCGATATAAAAATAACTTTAATTTCAAAAAAAAAGAAAAAAAATACAATTTTTCACATTATCCACATATTTCCAATAATTGCATAAATCAAACAAAATTTATTAGCTATTATAATGAAAATATTTTACTCCAATATTTTAAATATTATATGCCCTTAAGATTAAAGAAATTTATTAAAAATTTAGTAAAATAAAAATATGAAAAAATCTATTAAAAGACTCCTTAGATTTATTTATAGAAAAATTATAACAAAGTTTTTTGATATAATTTTTAGTAGAAAAAAAATTGCCACAAAATTCTTAGGTTCTAATTATGGTGGATGGCAATTTTTAGATGATAAAAATTTAAACAACTCGGTTATTATTTCGTGTGGTGCTGGTGAAGATGTGTCCTTTGATATCGAAATGATCACAAAATATAACTGTAAAGTTATATTCGTAGATCCTAATCCAAGATCAATTAAACATCTTGATTTAATATTGCAAAAAATAGGAAATAAAAGAAAAATAGAATATACTAAAGATGGGAAACAGCATATTGAATGCTACGATTTAAGTAAAGTCAGTATCGACAAAATTGAATTTGTTAAAAAAGCTATTTGGACAGAGTCTAATAAAAATATCAAATTTTTCTATCCAAATAATAGATCACATGTAAGTTTATCAATAACCAATTTCTCAAACAATTATGATCAAAACTCAGATCATATTTATGTTGAAACGATTTCTTATTCAGACATCATTAAAAAATTCAATATTTTAGAATTGCCTTTAATAAAGCTGGATATTGAGGGGAGTGAATGTGATGTCTTAAATAATCTTTTGGAGTCTCCCGTACTGCCTAAACAAATTTTAGTTGAATTTGACGAATTATACACTTATGAAATAAATCAAATAAAAAAATATAATAAACTGCACAAAAAACTTAATGATACTGGTTACAAATCAATCGTGACAAATAGTTTTTCAAATCAATTGTATATAAAAAATGACTAAAAAGATTGCTTTGATTACAGGTATTACAGGTCAAGATGGTGCATATCTGGCAAGACTTCTATTAAAAAAAAACTATATTGTTCATGGTATCATTAGAAAGTCCTCATCTTTTAACACTGGAAGAATAAATGATATATACCAGGAGCCTTTTATTAAAAAAAAATCTTTATTTTTGCACTATGGAGATTTAACAAGTTTTGCATCTATTAACAGCGTAATATCAGAAATTAAACCTCATGAAGTTTATAATTTGGCAGCACAATCTCACGTAATGGTGTCATTCAAAAATCCTGAGTATACAAGTGATGTAAATGCGTTGGGGACCTTAAGAATTTTAGAATCTATAAGACAAAATAAATTAGAAAAAAAAACAAAATTTTATCAAGCTAGCACCTCAGAATTATTTGGGAATCCTAAATTTAAATCACAAAGTGAAAAAACACCTTTTTATACAAGATCTCCATATGGAACCTCAAAATTATTCTCCTATTGGATTACAAAAAACTATAGAGAGTCCTACGGCATATTTGCTGCAAATGGGATATTATTTAATCATGAAAGTCCACTAAGAGGAGAAACTTTTGTCACAAAAAAAATCTCTAAAGGTCTTTCAAATATATATTTAAAAAAACAAAAAATTTTATACATAGGAAATTTAGATAGTATGAGAGATTGGGGTCATGCAAAAGACTATGTTTATGCACAATGGTTAATATTACAACAAAAAAAACCTTTGGATCTTGTTATATCTACAGGTAGAAAATATTCTGTTAGGGATTTTATAGAAAGATGTTGTAAATATTTAGGATGGAGAATTTTCTGGAATGGAAAAGGAGTTAATGAGTATGGTTATTTAATATTAAAAAATAAAAAAATAAAAATTATCCAAGTAAGTGCTAAATATTTTAGACCTAATGAATTAAATTCATTAAAAGGAGACTCATCTCTAGCAAAGCGAAAATTAAAATTTAAATTGAAATACAATATTGACAAATTAATTGAGGAAATGATGTCATATGATTTAAAAAACAAAAAATCGTAATGTTAAAGCTAGATAAAATTTTTATTGCAGGTCATAGGGGTTTAGTAGGTGAAGCTTTTCACAGAAATTTAAAGCTACAAGGATATAAAAAAATAATAACAAGAACAAAAAAAGAATTAGACTTAAGGAATAGCAATCAAGTAAATAAATTTTTTAAAAAAGAAAAAATTGATGTTCTATTAATTTGTGCAGCAAAAGTAGGAGGGATTTTATCGAATCTTAATAATCCATATGAGTTTATTTTATACAATACAAAAATTCAAAATAATTTATTTGAGGCTGTAAGAGAATTTAATATAAAAAAAACAATGTTTATGGGTAGTTCATGCATTTATCCAAAATTTGCTAAAAATCCTATTAAAGAAAATCAACTTCTAAGTAATTATTTAGAAAAATCAAATGAAGCCTACGCACTAAGTAAAATACAAGGTTTAAAGACTGCAGAGTTTTTAGTTAAAAAATATAATTTAGATATAAGGTGTTTTATGCCATGCAATCTTTTCGGTTTTTCAGATAAATTTTTTGATAAAGGTAATAACCATGTAATTCCGGCTCTAATTGACAGGATTAATGAAAGTAAGATAAAAAAATTAAAAAAATTTGTTATATGGGGAGATGGCTCTCCAAGAAGAGAGTTTATGCATGCTGATGATCTAGCAAAGAATATTATGAAGGCAATGAATGTTAGCAAAACAAAATTTTATAAAAATATAGGTGATGAATATTTCTATAATATTGGCACAAATGAAGAAATTTCTATCAAAAAATTGACAAAAAAGATTATTAAAATTTTAAATTATAATGGCAAAATTTATTTTGATAAAACTAAACCAAATGGCACAAAAAGAAAATTTATGTCAAAAGCAAAAATCAAAAAAATTATTAAACTAAAGTACAACAATTTTGATTTAATGCTTAATAAAACAATAAGACATTATCAAAATTTAAAATAACAGATTAACTTTATTTTATTATACTTATAACTCCAATAGTTGAGGAAGTTTCTAAAAATAATATTATTTGATTATTTAATTCGTCATAAATCATGTCCCTAACTCTTTCATTCAATGGAATAATCTGACTTTTTTTTATTTTTAAGTTTTCATCCAACGATATTAGGTGAAGTGATCTATCACCTTCATCTACGTTTTTTCCCATTGTTCCCATTAAAAGATTTGTATTACTATGATTTTTTAGAAATTTATTGTTTAACTCAATAATCTCTGACGGTGCAACACCAGGATTATAATAAATCAATGGTTCCTCAAATCCATATTCTTTGTGAGACTTGTGCAAAGGTGCTTTTAAATAAATACTTTTAGTTTTTTGCTCTGTTTCATGGGGATAGTGTTCTCCGTAAGATGAAATTGGCCAACCAAAATTAGATATTTTACCATATAAACTTTTTTTTATATTAATTTCATCACCACCCTTTGGCCCATGCTCAGTAATAAATAAAATATCTTTGTCTTTATTGTAAAAAAGGCCTTGAGAATTTCTGAGACCTGATGCTACAATATTAAAATCTTTTGTGTTTTTATCAATGGTAATTATTTTTCCAAATAAGTTATTTAAATTTTGAGCATGTGTTCTATATCTAAACTCGCCTGTTGAAAATATTAAATCTTTCTCATTATCCAAAATTCTTCCTCCTGCATGGAAGGCGCTATATTCTCCATATTCATTATCAATCTTCACACACTCATCAGGTATAAAGAATTTTTCAAAATTTAAAAAATTAAAATTCATTTTGGCTTTAAAGATCGAAGTATTGTAGCAATCCTTATTAAGCTCATAAGTTAAAGATATAAAAATATTTTCTTTAGAGTCAATTAGCACATCTTTGATTCCGTATCTTGAATTAAGATAAAAATCTTTATATTTAACAAGTTCTTTTATATTACTTTCAATTATTTTAGATTTAAATTCACTAGAGTAAAATTTTTTTTTATCAAAATAACTAAAAATTCCGTTTGCGTTAACTAATATTAAATTATTATTATAAATTTCTAGATATGAGGTCCCCTTAGCATTTTTATATTTAGCAACATTTAATATATTTGTTTTAAACTTTTTTAATTTAAAATTTTTATTGTCAAATTTTAATTTTTGCTCTCCGTTAATTTTATAAAAGGGTATGTAACCCAGTAAAATAGGAATCTCGTTTAAATTCTGAAGATTATTTTCATTATTTTTTTGTTCATTTTTTAGTTGTTTTTTTAAATTTTCTTGATTTTTAAATACAAAAACTGTTTCATTAAGAATTGTTTTAATATTCTCAGGTATTTTAGACTTTATAAAATTTATTTTTGAATCTTTTTTACCTATTTCATTCTGAATCAAAATAAAAGTGATTATAAATATAGCTATTATAATAAAAATTTTCTTCATTAATTTAATTGTCTTT
>CACDRY010000006.1 GCA_902555275.1 uncultured Pelagibacteraceae bacterium | reverse complement strand
AAAGTTGTATCAGATGCTAATGGAGGAGCCCACAAAATTTATAATGCAACAGTCCATTGTTTGTTAGCTCAAAAATCGGGGAAAAAAGTTATTATTGGAGATACTGGAGCTGGGTATGCAGGAAAAATGTTGAGTATGTCAGCTAAAAAATTTGGTTTGAAATGTAAAATTTTCATGGGTGCAAAAGATATTGAAAGACAACAACCAAATGTAAAAGCAATGAAAAAAAATGGTGCAGAAGTAATTTCTGTATACTCAGGAAGTCAAACATTAGTAGATGCCGTTTCTGAATGTATGAGATATTGGGTTGCTAATTGTGACACAACTGCGATGTGTGTTGGTAGTACAGTAGGACCTGCAATTTTCGTTCGAATATGTGGATGGAGTACAAGTCAAATCTCTAGAGAACTTAAACTACAGTTAATAAATGAATTCGGTGATGTTCCTAAAAAACTTAAATTATACAATTGTGTGGGAGGAGGTTCCTCAAGTTTTGGTTTTTGGAATGAATTTATGGATTATGATAAAAAACAGGTTGAGTTTATTGGAGTTGAAGCAGGAGGGCCAACTAAAAGTAAAAGACATGCAGCTCCCTTAACTTATGGTTCCAAAATCGGTATACTTCATGGTGCAGCTCAATATGTAAATCAAAATAGTGATGGTCAGATTGAGGAAACTGAGTCAATATCTGCTGGACTTGATTATCCAGGAATTTCACCGCTTCATTGCTTTTTAAAAGATACCAAGCGCGCAAGGTATACAGCGGCAAGTGATGAAGAAGCTTTAAAAGCCTATCAAATAGTAACAAAATATGAGAGTTTAAGACCATCTCTCGAACCAAGTCATGCATTCTCAGTTGCAATCAAAGAAGCAAAAAAATTGAGTAAGGATACAATAGTAATTATTAATAGTTGTGGAGATGCATATAAAGACCGAGGTATTTTAGAAAAAAAGTTGGGAAAGAAATATGTTAAATTCAATTAATCTTGCATTTAAAAATGCGAGAAAAGAAAAAAGACCAGCTTTACTTACCTACACAGTTGCTGGTGATAGCTCAAAAAAACAATCTTTAGAAATCCTTAAAGCAATTTCTAATTACGCAGATATTTTGGAAGTCGGTGTGCCTCATAACACCCCTGTAGCAGATGGAGGTCAAATTCAAACAAGTGCTTATAGAGCGATTAAAAATGGTATTAAGATGAAAGATATTTTTAAAATTGTCAATGATTTTAAAAAAAGTAAATATTCAAAACCAGTAATATTTATGGGTTATTATAATATGATTTTCCAATATGGTGAAAATAATTTTTTAAAAAGCTGTAAGAAATCAGGTGTTGATGGTTTAATTATTGTTGATTTACCATGGCCAGAAAATAAAGTTTTTTCAAAGAAATGTAAAAAAAATTCAATCAATTTTATCCAATTGTTATCTCCTACGACATCGAATAAAAGACTTAAAAATATAACAAAAGATTCACATGATATGATTTATTATATAAGCATGTTATCTACTACTGGAGGAAAACTTAAAGTTTCCCCAAAAAAAATATTATCTAATTATAACAAAATTAAAAAATTATGTCCTAAAAAAAATTGTGTTATTGGTTTTGGCATAACCGAAAAAACTATATCAAATTTTAAAAATACAGATGGACTTGTTGTTGGTAGTCAAATTTGTAAAGAAATTACTGGAAGTTTAAACAATAGACAAAATCCTGTCATAAATGTAAGTAAGATAGTTAGTAAACTAAGAAATAAAATATCATGAATTGGTTAACAAAGGCTATAAATTTTGGGGAAAAAATAAAGAAGGTACTTCGAAAAAGACCTTCGAAAGAGGATATAGAGAATTCAGATTGGACTAGTTGTTGCAAAGGTCCAATATTAAAGAAAGACTTAGAGAATAATTTATGGGTTTGTAATCTTTGTGGAAAGCATCATAGAATTAGTTGTAGACAAAGGTTTGATATAATATTTGGAAAAAATGCTTACGAAATTTTAGAGTCACCTATACCTACAGAAGATCCATTGAATTGGGTTGATACAAAATCTTACAAAGATAGACTTAAGATTGCGAGGAAGAAGACAAACCAAAATTGTGCAGTTATGATTGCAAAAGGAAAAATAAATGGAATAGAAGTAACAGCAGGTGCAATAAACTTCGATTTTATTGGAGGTTCTGTTGGAGCTGCTGAGGGAGAAGCAATAATTTATGGAGTGCAACATGCAATAGATAATCAAACGCCTTATTTATTTTTTCCTTGTGGAGGTGGACAAAGAATGTTTGAATCAACAATTGCTTTAGCAAATATGACTAGAACAACTCTTGCAATAAATGAACTTAAAAATAATAATTTACCCTACATAGTATGTTTTACTGATCCTACTGCTGGTGGTATAACTGCTTCTTTTGCAATGTTAGGAGATATTCATTTGGCAGAACCTGGGTGCCTAATCGCTTTTGCAGGAAAAAGGGTAATTCAAGCTACTGTAAAGGAAGAATTAAGTTCTGATTTTCAAACAGCTGAATTTGTAGAGAAACATGGCTTTGTTGACAGAGTTGTTCATAGAAAAGATATACAAAAAGAAATTGGAAACCTTCTATCGATATTACTTAGAAAAAATTCTGATATACATTTAGAACATTTAAATGAAACTTCAGAAACTAATATCCAAACTAGAAAAGCATCATAAGAAAAAGCTAGACTTATCTTTAGGAAGAACTTTTAATCTTTTAAAAAAAATAGGTAATCCACAAGATAAATTAAAAAATGTCGTCACAGTTGTTGGGACTAACGCTAAAGCAAGTATGTGCTATAGTCTTAAGTCAATACTAAACCAAGCTGGATATAAAACTAATCTTTATACTTCTCCCCACCTACTCTCTTATACGGAAAGATACGTTTTTGATGATAAAGAGATAAATGAAGAAGATTTAATAGAATTACTGACTGGTGTTGAAAAGACTTTAGGAGATGACAATGCAACATTATTTGAAATTTTAACCTGTGCATTTTTAAAATATGCTGAAAATTTCAAAGATAATGTTAATATTATAGAAGCAGGATTATTTCATCAATTTGATAGTACAAATGTTTTTAAGGAAAATTTAATGACACTCATTGGTGTCATTCATAATGATCACTTTCAATGGCTTGAAAATAAATCAATTGAAGGAGTAATATATGAAAAAACAGCTAAACTTTTAAACTCAAATATATTTATTAATAAACAAGTCAATAATGAAATCAGAGATAAAATAGAAAAATCATTAGAAAATAATACATCAAATAAATATTTTTTTGATAAAGATTTTAAAATTGCAAAATCCGAAAATGGATTTATTCAATATCAAGATCAGTTAGGAGAATTAATATTACCTAAACTAAGTATTCTTGGAGATCATCAATTATATAATGTAAGTACTTCAATTGCTGCATCTAGAAAGATTTTTAATATTAAAGATGAATATATTTTAAATGGTGTCAAAAATATTTCGTTAAAAGCAAGACTTGAAGAGATAAAGTCTGGTAAATTAAAAGATATTGCTGGAAATAATAAACTAATAATAGATGGTGGTCATAACATAAGCGCAAGTTTTTCTATTGCTAATTGGATTAAAAATCAAAATGAGGAAGTAAATATAATCGTGGGTATGATGAAAGATAAAGAGCATAAAGAATTTGTAAAAGCTTTTGAAAATATTGTAAATTCAATTACTTTAGTTGATATTCCTAATCAAGATGGTGCAATTTCAAAGGAAGATTTTAGAAAAAAGTTAGATAATTTAAAATTAAATTTGAAACTTTCTAATGGTATTGAAGAAAGTATAAGATCCTTATCAAAAAATGAAAATACTATAATACTCTGCTTAGGTTCACTATATCTTGCTGGAGAAATTTTAAGCTTAAATTAGATATTTTCTTTTATCCAAGAAACGATTTCACTTTTTGGAACCGCTCCAACCTTAGTTGAAACATGATTTCCGTCTTTCATCAAAATCATCGTAGGGATTCCTCGTACACCATATTTTGTTGGCGTATTTGGCTCTTCATCAATGTTATGTTTTGCTACCGATAATTGGTCAGACATTTCATTTGAAATTTCTTCCAAGCTTGGAGCCACCATATGGCATGGACCGCACCATTCTGCCCAAAAATCACAGATTAATATCTTATTATCTTTAACTAACTGATCAAAACTTTCGTCTGTGGATTTTACTGTTGCCATATAAGTTTTATATAAATTAATTTTATTTATTCAATAGTTAAAAATGCATAAATTGAATTTTATACATTAAACATTCTCGTACTTTTTTTGAATAGACATTGCGTAAGAATTAAACTCATCTAATAGAGCTAATTTTTCGTTATCATTTTCATTGGTGTATTTTTCTCTTAAAGTATCAATCTCGTTATATAAAGTTGGAATTGTCCACCATTTTTCTTTTTTTTCACTTAATATTCTTTTAGCTATATCTCTTCTTATAGAATTATACATAGAGTCTGGAAGGATCTCTGGAGCTTCTTGGAAAATGATTTTTTTACCAAAACTAACCAATCTATCATCGTCAAACTTATCTAATAAATTTAATTTTTCTTTCCATGGTGCTTCATGCCAACTTGGAAACAAAGCAGTATCTTTATTTGATGTAAATTTTGAATAAATACTTTCCTCTGCATATATATCTTCTTGAGATTTTGATTGTTCTTTTTCTTCTGCAACTTCACGAAGAGCAGTTAAAATATTTTGAGAAAACTGTTCGTTATTTTGAATAAACTCTGCTCTTTTTTTAATTACGTTTTTATCTAGTTTATTATATGGCTCAATATTTAAACCATATTTTGCATCAATTATTATTGGAGCTTTATTTGATCTGACTGTTCTTAAAAACTTAGGTGTTTTTTTCATCTCGGTTTTTAATTCATTTATAGATTTATTAATCAATGGTTGAATTTCTGTTCTAAGATCTATTGTGTAATACCATCCTTGATAAATAGGATGCATACAATATTTTGCATGTAACGGTACAACTAAATGAAGTCTGGACTTTCCATAATAATATTCGTTTAAAGTTATAATTTCTCCTTTTTTTATTATAGTTTCAGTATTAGATTTATTTGCAGTACTTAAAAAACTTTCCCAAGTATGTTCTTGTTTTTCTTTTACAATTTTCAAAACTTTTGCAGTAAGTTCTGCATCAGCTAGCGCGGAGTGAGCATCACTTGCATCTATGCCTTGCATCTGAGCCAGAGATGCTAATTTAAAAACTGGGTTATTTTTTTCATTGATTTCAGTTTCTAAAACTGTTGGATCTACTGCATATGCAGCTCTTGCAATATTTATTCCATCATGTCTTGTATTTGGTGCGGAATTTGTCAAATAAGGATACCTAATACTTTTGAAAAATTCTTTTCTTATCATCTCCTCATCGAAATTTAGTGAACTCCATCCTAAGAAAATAGCAGGGCTCCATTTCTTAAAAATTTTTTCAACTTGCCCAAGCATTTGATAGTGACTTAGATTTGTTTTAGTAAGTTGTTTAATTGATGTCTTGTTAACTATTAAAGCTGCAGCTTGAAAAATCTCTGTTTCATGTAGTCTGCATCGAAGATTAAATCTATCTTTTTCTTTAAAGTTCTCGTCAAATAGTATTCCCCCAATTTCTATGATGCTACCAAAGTCAGTGCTAGCACTTGAAGATTCTATATCCCAGATTGCTAAATTCATTGATTTATAAGGTCTTTTTTATCAAATTCTAAATCTTTAACTCTTTTAGCCCTATTAGTAATTGCATCTACCGATATTTGAAGTTTTCTAAAATCTTCTGTCAATTGTGTATTTCTTTTATCAATATTGCTAAATCTTTCAGAAAATCTAGTGATGTCTTCAAATATTTTGCTAAATTCTTTTTGAATAATATCGGCTTTTTCACTCATTTCCTTGTTGTCAATAAATAGTCTGTATGTCTTTAAAAAACCAAAAATAGTATTAGGCGATACAATTATAACATCTTTAGTTCTTGCTTCTTCTGAAAAGTTTCCTTTTGCCTCCATTATGGCATTATAAACACCTTCGGATGCAACATACATAATTGCAAATGGAGCTGTCTCATTTTCTATGATATATTTTTCTGAAATATCCTTAATATGTTTTTTTATATCATCAGAAAATAATTTTGCATAATTTTTCTTTTGTTGTTCATCTTTTTCGGTAATTAATTTTGTATAATTTTCCCAAGCAAATTTAGAGTCTATTGGAACACATTCATGAGGCTCTCCAAGATGTAAAAAACAGTCAACTCTTTTTCCATTTGATAAAGTATATTCCATATCGAAATACTTTTTACTTAAAACATCAGAGACAATTGTTTTTAAGGAATCATTTCCTAACCTTCCTCTAGTACCTTGATTGTTAAAAAGATTTTTAAAATCAATTACACTAGTTTTTATCTCATTAATTTCTTCCTGTGCCTTATCAATCCTAGCCAATCTTTCATTTAAACCACTTACTATCGACCTAATTTCTTTATCTGACTCATTTTGTTTTTGTGTAATTTTTTCTGATAAATCACTTTGTTTTTGCGTAATTTTTTCTGATAAATCACTTTGTTTTTCAGTGATTTTTTCAGTTAAAACAGAATTATTCTCAGCACTTTTTTCAATTAATTTTTCTATTTTTTCAGAAAGATTTTCATTACTTTGATTACTTTTAGCATGGTCAAGCTTCTTAATTACCAAAACAATTAGCACAACTAAGACAGCAATAAATATTAATATAATATACTCCAACATATTTTCTTTCTTAAGAATTGTTTTTATGGAGTTTTAGAATTGATTTTTATCAGGAACTAAACACTTCGCATCTAAACAAGTAGCTTAATGTAATTCACTCTTTATATTTATTAATTGAGATTAGTCAAGAAATATTATTTAGTTCATAAAATTTTTTTACTCTTCCCATGAACAAATTTTGATACATTTCAAGCTCAGCCCCTTCTATTTTAAATTCTTGAAACAATATATCTTGAGTACATAAAAGAATTATACCAGCTTTCATCTTAGTGCCATGAACAACATCATGACCCAATGTGTAAGCACCAAGTTGCAAAAAGTAATCTTGTATAAAATCTGATTTCTTTGGCTTATTAGCTTGCTTAAAATCTATACAAACATCTACACCATTCATTTTAGCTAATAAATCTGCTGTGCCCGCGTACTGATCTGGATAATAAATAGTTTCCTCAATGCCATATATTTCCTCTAGCCTGCCATTTAGTCCTTTATCAATAATTTCTTTTGCCATTATTTTATATTGCTCATTGGTCTCAAAAAAACTCTCATTTACTCTACCTCTAAGGAAATCCTCTATATATGAGTGCATTAACGTTCCTCTAGTAGAAGCCTCCGTTTTAATTCTGTTGGCTTCTTTTGAGCCTACTCTTTCTCTCCAATTTGCTAAAGCTGCTTTTTCCTCTTCTGATTTAGTTAGAGAAAGTATACTTGTTACCGACGGAAGTTTAGCCTCACCCAAAGAGTATTTTCTGAAACCATCTTCAATAGATCTTGTTGACTTCGGATAATTAAATTTATTATTCCAACGCATTTTATTTACTTAATAGTTTTATAATATTTTGGATATTTTTTTTTTTAGATATTTTTTTTGAAGACATCAAACAGGCTTGTGACAGAAGTATTTCTCCATCCTTTAAAATTCTTAAATTGTTAGCTTTTAAAGTCTCTCCTGTACTGGTTATATCGGTTAAAATCTCAGATGAACCAGTAAATGGATATATCTCAGTTGCTCCAAGGGAAGGTACTAATTTAAATTGAGTCACTCCTTTTGAAAATAAAAATTCTTTGGTCAAATTTGGATATTTTGTTGCAACTCTTAATCTATTTTTCTTATTATCTTTAAAATCAAAAGATATTTCTTCTAAATCAGCAAGTGTTTGGACATCTATCCACTCGTCAGGAACAGCCACAACTAGAGTTGCATTTCCATAATCGAGTTTTTTATTAATAATAACTTTATTTTGAATATTTAATTCAGACTCTTTTAATAGATCATAACCTGAAAAACCTATATCTAATGATCCATCTCCTAATCTTTCAATAATTTCTCTTGCATGAAGGTAAACTATTTTAATTTTCTTATTTCCTTTTATATATCCAAAAAGATCTCTCTCTCCTCTTTCTGATAAAATTTTAAGATTTTTATTTTTAAAGATACTTAAAGTGTCTTTTCTAAGTCGACCTTTACTAGGAATGCCAATTTTAATCATTTAAATTTATTGCACCTCCAACAGCTGGAACCTTGGTTTTAGAACCTAAATCACTAATAAGATTGTCATAACGGCCACCATTTACCTCAATTTTTCTTGATTTTACCTTTGTTTGAATTTTAAAAACCATTCCTGTGTAATATTCCAAATGTCTGCCGAATGAAGATGAGAAATTTACATTTAACTTTGAAACTTTATCTGTAGTTATTGGAAAATAATTCTTTCCAACACTAAGATTGATTTTATTTTGTTTAAAAAAAGTATTTAGAGTAGCTGCTGCTTTGCTCATGGGGCAACTAATTTTTAAATAATCTCTAATAATTTTTACAACATTTTGGCCCTTTATTTGCCTTCTAGGATCTTTAATTTTATTATCAAACCTTAATAAAATTTCGTTTAAAGTACGACCCGCAATATTTCTATCTTGATTTTGTTTAAACATTTTCAAATATCTTTTTTTATCCAATTCAACGACTGTTTCATCTACATCTGAGTTTGTCTCTAAACGTTTCAACAATTCGTTAAAATAGTTTTCTCTCCAAAAATGTCTTTGTAATCGAAGTCTCCATCTTTTTGGGATATCTAATTTATTTATTAATAAGTGAAAAATTTCAACATTCCCAACTGTAATACTTCCAGTTTTGTACCTAAATTTATTTATAACTTTAATGCTTGTATTTATGATTTTTTTATCATCTCTTTTCTCATCTTTTGATCCTAAGATCTCAAAGCCTATTTGGTCTCTAATAATTTTATCAGTTTTTTTTTGAACTTTTCTAAATGCTTGTCCACTGTAAAAAACTTTTGAAGATTTCTTATTTTTTTGATTAAGATACTTAATACAAGACGCAACAGTTAAATCTGGTCTTAAACAAATTTCTTTTCCATTCTGGTCAACAAATGAAAAAATTAAACTTCTAAATGACTCACCAGATCTCTCAAGAATTAAATTGGTAGGTATGACTGTATCTAAATCGATGTAATCAAATCCACTTGATTTTAAAGATTTAAGAATATTCTCAGATAAGTTTTTTGACTTCATTAATTAAATCTTTCTTTGAAAAAGTTTTATTATTCTCTCCCTTAACACCTTTTAAATTTTTTATTGTCACCGTATTATCTTTAAACTCATTTTCTCCACAGATAATGGCAACTGGCAATTGGCGTTTATTTGCAAAAGTAAGCTGTTTACCAAGATTTTTTTTAGAATCTAAAAATATTTCAGCATTAATATTGTTTTGTCTTAAGAGATCTAAAATTTCGTAGTAATTTTTTAAATATTTTTGGTCCATTACACATACCAAAACTGGTTTTTGTTCATCTAATTGAATTTGATCTAATTGCATTAATGCAAATAAAAGTCTGTCTACGCCAAAACTTATGCCTGTCCCAGGAATATCTACACCTTTAAATCTAGATATGAGCTTTGCGTAAGCTCCTCCTGAGCAAATGCTACCGATATCTACTTCTTTGCCTTTGTTATTTGTAACTTTAAAATTTAGATTTGTTTCTACAATAAAATCAGAATAATAAGCTAAACCTCTCACAATTGTGAAATTAGTTGTTACTTGATCTAAACTTGATCCATACCCAAGAACCACAAAAAATTCTTCCAACTCGTTTATTCCTTCTTGTGACAATGGATTTTTTAAGCTTTGTTTCAGCTCTTTTAAATCCTTTATTTTTAGATATTTTAATATTTGGTCAACCTGCTCATCATTTAAATCTGCACCTTTTGTGATAGCTCCACTAGTATCTTTTCTTTCTTTTCTTAAGAGATCTTCTACACCTTTTAACCCAAAACCAGGTTTATCAAGTTTATCAATTGCTCTAATAACTTTTAATTGCTTTTCATTAGATATTTTCAAATCATCTAACAATCCCTGAACTATTTTTCTATTACTTACATTTATTGTAAATTGATCTTTGTTTAATCCGCATTCAATTAATGTTGCTGAAATTAAGTTGCAAAGCTCTGCATTAGCCTGTGATGAATTAACATTTCCCACAATATCAAAATCTGCTTGTAGAAATTCTCTATATCTTCCATTACCTGCCTTTTCGTTACGGAAAACATTTTGGATGGCATACCTTTTATAAATTGATGGCAAATCTTGATTATTTTGAGCAACAAATCTTGCTAAGGGGCTTGATAAATCGTATCTAAGAGTAATATTTTTATCTCCATCTTTAAAAGAAAATACATCAGACATAGGGTTAGTTTCATCCTCTGCCAAAAATGATCCAATATTTTCACTGATCTCAAACGATGGGGTTTCTAATGGCTCAGCACCAAACTTAATAAAAACATTCTCAATTGCTGATAAAAGCTTTTTTTTGAGAAGGAGTTTTTTATCCCAACGATCTTCAAATCCCGGCGGTAGGCCAGGTATTAATTTATTTTCTTTCTTCATTTTTTGGTACCCTGGCTTGGGATCGAACCAAAAATTTCAGTTCCACAAACTGACGTGATAACCATTTCACCACCAGGGCTTATTGTTGTTTTATACTAATTAGAGTTAAATTTAAATTTATAAATAGTTAAATAGCTAGCTGCAAGCCAGCATGAAAATGATGTCTTTTGTGAGATACAAGGATGTAACTATTTGAAATCATGGAAGTTAAATAGCATTTTAAACTTAAAATGCAAGTATGTATTGTATAGGAATATTTATAGGGTTTACCTACTTTTATTCCTATACAAAATTTTAAATGAAATAAATTTTAAGAAGTTTTCTTTAAATTCACTGCGCTTGGACCTTTATCTCCATCCTGAATTTCAAATTCTACAGCGTCGTTCTCATTCAAAAAACGAAGTCCTGCTTCACGAACTGCGCTTGCATGAACGAAACAATCTTTTTCTCCGTCTTCTCTTTCTATAAATCCGTAGCCCTTCTTACCGTTGAACCACTTTACTTTTCCTTTTAATGTACTCATACTTTTCTTTTACTCTTTCTTTATTATATTAATTTAGCTAAACTTCAGCTAGCGGGATAATTATTAGATTTTAAAATTGAATGCAAGCATTTTTGCTACAATGTTTTATTTCAAAAATGGTGGCTTCGGCGGGACTCGAACCAGCGACACAAGCCTTTTCAGGGCTCTGCTCTACCAACTGAGCTACGAAGCCATTATTTAAAACCTAAAAATAATTCTTCCTTTTGTCAAATCATAAGGTGTAACTTCAACTGTTACATTATCGCCTTGGAGAACTCTAATCCTATTCTTCCTCAACTTTCCAGCTGTGTGAGCTGTAACAATATGATTATTTTCAAGCTTTACTCGGAACATGGCGTTAGGTAATAAATCAATGACTTTACCTTTAAATTCCAATAAATCTTGTTTTGACAAATTTTGTTACTCCTTATTTATTCTAGATTTTATACTCAAAGCATGACCTTTTAATTCTTCATACTCAGCGAGATGTGTAGCGTATTCTCCTATTTTCTCAACACCTTTTTTTGAAAGAGTTATAAGGCTAATTTTTTTATAAAATTCACTTAAACTTAACCCTGATGAAAATTTAGCTGACGAATTAGTTGGTAATACATGATTTGTCCCTACAGCGTAATCACTTAATGCCATAGGAGAGTATTTACCTATACAAACACTTCCTGCGTTAAAAATTTTATCTTTATACTTTTTATAATTGCTAACATTTATTTCTAAGTGTTCAGGAGCTATCTCATTAATTGCTTCAATAATTTGTCTATCATTATTTACTTTTAAAATTAGTCCATTATTTTTAATACTTTTAGATGCAATACTTTTTCTTGGAATATCTTTTAATTTTAATTCTAAATCTTTCTTAAATTTTTTGATCAAATTAGAATTTTTAGTGATTAATATACATTGAGAATTTGGGTCATGTTCTGCTTGCCCAATCATAGATGTAGTAACTTGATTTAAATTAGTTTTACTATCTGCTAACACTGTAATCTCAGATGGACCTGCAATCATTCCCTCTATACCTACATCTCCAAAAACTTGTCTTTTAGCACCAGCAACAAAGATACTGCCAGGTCCAACAATTTTATTTACTTTTTGAATATAAGTTAAACTGCCAATAGCTTGTGCACCTCCCATTGAATAAATTTCTTTTATTCCTAACTTTTTTGCAGCATATAAAACTGCAGGGTTTAATTTTCCCTTATTTTTTGGATTCGCTAATACAATTCTTTTAACACCTGCAATTTTTGCTGGGATAGCATTCATCAATAATGTAGATGGTAAGTTTGCTGGAACATAAATACCAACAGATTGAATTGGTACGTATTTATATTCAATTTTATTATTTAGATTATCTTTATAAAAAATATCTTTAGTTTTTTGTAAATTATGGAATTTGAGTATACGTTTATAAGCAAAATCTATTGCTCTTTTCACTGTTGGATCCAAAGATTTAATTGCTTTGTTGATTTGCTTAATACTTGGTTTAATTTGACTATTTTTGCTAAATTTTTTCTCGTATTTTAAAAGACTTTTATTTTTATTTTTTTTAATATCTTTTAAAATGTTAGATATAGTTTTATTTTCAATTCTTTTTTCAAATCTCCTTAAATCTAAAAATTTAGTTAAGTTATTTAAGTAGTTTTTTTTATTACAGTTAATTACTTTTATCATTTACTATTTTCTGGTCTTCAAGTGTCACCTCAATTACTTCAGCGGCAAGAGTTATAATTCTATTTTTTGAAAATAACATAGTTATTTCAAAATTCTCCTCTTTCTTAAAAATATCAATTGTTAATAATTCTAATGTTAGATTAGTGTCTTTTTGGTCAATATTCTTTGATTTTGATGAATTAATAAATTCAAATTTAATAATACTATTTATTAATTTATTTTTATTTTCCTCTTCTTTGCTAAATCTTGCTATTGAAATCAAAAAAATCTTATTTGAAGCTAAATATTTAACATCATTAATATTAACTTTCCCCTCGGAACAACAAGCTGAAATAATGTGAAGATCTTCAGGAGTTTGTGCAATTATCTTTTTTAAGTACTGGTTCTCCATCAATTAACCCTTCGAATATTTACCCCAACTTTTCTGAGTTTGTACTCAATATTTTCATATCCTCTATCTAAGTGATAAATTCTATTAATTATAGATGATCCTTTTGCAACTATCGCAGCTAAAACTAACGCTACTGAGGCTCTAAGATCGCTTGACATTAATTCAGCTGCTTGAAAATTAGTATTACCTGAAATAAAGGCCTTATTTTTTTTTACTATTATCTCAGCACCTAACCTTCTTAATTCAGCTACATGCATAAATCTATTTTCGAAAATACTCTCAGTTATTGAACTTTTACCTTTGGCCTTACAAAGTAAAACCATAAACTGTGCTTGCAAATCTGTAGGAAAATATGGATACTCTTTAGTAACTAAATTGGTTAAATTTTTGATTTTTTTTGGACCAGATATATGAATTTGTTTTTTAGCTACTTTAATTTTGGCTCCAATTTTTTTTAATAAGGATAATTCTGTTTTTATAATTTTTGGATCAAAATTATTTATTTTTAAATTACCTTCAGTTAAACATGCTGCTACACAAAAAGTTCCTGTTTCTATTCTGTCTGACATCACAGAATAACTTGTACTTTCTAAAGATTTAATACCCTCTATTTTCAAAGTACGTTTACCTATAAATTTGATTTTTGCACCACCTGATTTTAAAAAATTAATTAAATCAATTATTTCTGGCTCGATAGCACAATTTCTAAGGATGGTAATTCCATTAGCTAAACATGCAGCTATAATTGTATTTTCAGTTGCTCCAACACTAATCTTTGAAAATCTAATTTTTGCACCTTTTAGTTTTCCTCTTGTATGTGCATGGATATAACCTTTTTTAATCTCATATTTCATTCCAAGTTTTTTGAGTGCATTAAGGTGGTAATTTACAGGTCTTGCTCCTATTAAGCATCCACCTGGCAAAGAAGCAATAGACTTTTGGTGCTTAGCAACAAGTGCACCCAAAACTAATATTCCAGCTCTCATAGTTCTGACAAGTGAATATGTTGCGAGATAATTTTGTTTTTTTTTCTTTGTTATTTTAACATTTTTTTTATTTTTACTAAATTGAATTACTGATCCAAGAGATTTTAGAAGGTTAATCATTGTATCTATATCTTTAACGCGAGGTAAATTTTTTATTACGACCTCTTTTTCAAATAAGATAGTTGATGCTAAAATTGGTAAGGCAGCATTTTTTGATCCAGAAATTGAAATTTCACCCTTAATTTTGCAAGGGCCTTTAACAATAAATTTGTCCATTATTATATTTTTGGAAGTGTAACTCCCTTTTGACCCTGATATTTACCATTTCTATCTGCATATGAAACAGCCGGATCCTCATTGCCCTTTATAAAAACAAATTGAGCAACTCCTTCATTGGCGTAAATTTTTGCTGGTAACGGTGTTGTATTAGAGAATTCTAATGTTACATGTCCCTCCCAGCCTGGTTCAAGAGGTGTAACGTTCACAATTATTCCACATCTTGCGTATGTAGATTTACCTAAACATATAACTAAAACATTTTTAGGTATCTTAAAGTATTCCACTGTTCTCGCTAATACGAATGAATTTGGTGGAATTATACATTCAGATGAGTTTTTTGTTATAAAATTTGAAGATTTAAAATTTTTTGGATCTACTATTTCTGAATTTACGTTAGTGAAAATTTTAAATTCGTCTGAAACTCTAGCATCATAACCATATGATGAGACGCCAAATGATATTTTGTCTCCTCTAACTTGTTTGTCTTCAAAAGGAGATATCATGTCATTTTCTCTAGCCATTTGTATAATCCATTTATCAGATTGAACTGACATTATTTATTTTTTTTCTTAGTTTTTTTCTGAAATTCTTTTCTTTTTTTTAGATTTTTTCTTAAAGCAAGTTCGAGTTTACTAAAATTATTCTTTTTTGAACTCATTATTTATTTTTTATTAGGATTTGTAAGATGATCAAGAGTTATAACCTGATCAAGAGGAATGGTTTTATCTTCTTCAATTTTTTCTGGTCCAGTTTTCACCTGCTTCTTAGCTCTTTTTTCTGCAAGTTTTTTTTCTCTTTTAGCTTTTTTTTCCATGAGCTTTGCATTTTTATTAGCTCCATATGTGTAGTGAATTCCCATAACATTTTCCTTAAATAGATATAACCCATTTTTAAAAAAAAATAAGGCAATAATTTGAAATATTTTAATTTATACACTAATTATCATTAATAAATGCCCTTGTAGTTTTAATGTTAAAACAGGCCCTTGGTAAGGGTCAGTTACGAGTTAGATTCTCGTCGAGGGCACCAATATTATTTTGTATAAAAAATTTTTTTTAGCAAAAACCCAATTATAACTAAAATTACAATTCCCATAATTGGTAAATAAATATCAGGAGAAAAAATTAATTCTAAAATACTTGGTACCTTAGAATTTTCCTCCAATATCTTACTCAAACCAGCACCAAGAGATGCTCCAACAAATAATTGTGGAGTCATTCCAATTATTGATCCAAGAAAGAAATTTTTAACCTTAACATTAAATATTGTCGGTAAAATATTTGAAATAAAAAAAGGAATGCCGCCTATAAATCTATAGATTAGAAAAAAAACAAACTCATTCTTTTTAAACTTTTCAGTAAAATTGCTAAAACGAGATGAAAATTTTTCCTTAACCAAATCTTTAAAGAAATAATTTGCAAACATATAAAGAAGTGTTGCACCAACAGATAACCCAAAAACTACTAGTAACGTTCCTAGCCACTTTCCAAAAATAAAACCACCAACTAGAAATACTGGCGATCCAAAGCCTAATAAGAGAACCCAGACTATGGTACCTATTAAAAAAATAATACTTGATAAAAAAATATTACTATTTTTAATATTCTCTAAAGCTTCTCTATTTTCTCTTATTAATTCATAACTTGAGAAATCCTGAAAGGAAAAGTTGTTAAAAAAAATCAATAAAAAAACAGATACTATCAAAATGTAGGCAGAGCCTAAAAATAGTTTAATTTTTTTTTCTCTATTCATTGATTTTTAACTTATTAAAAATCACTGTACTTATATATATATATTTGTATAACTACCAAAATTTAACATTAATTTAACAAGAATGAAACGTGCATATCAACCAAGTAACAAAAAAAGAAAAAAAGCAGTTGGCTTTAGAGCTAAAAAAAAGACAAAAGGTGGAAGAAAAGTATTAAAAAGAAGAAGAGCCAAAGGAAGAAAAAAATTAACAAACGCTTAATGAAAAATAAGATTGTTAGCCTTTCTAAAAATGAGGATTTTAAGTCTATTCTGAGCGGAAAAAAAATTTCAAATAAATACTTAACAATTTTCTTTAAAAAACTTTCTGATAAAAATAGTAATAGATTAAATATTAGTTTTGTAGCCAAAAAGAAAATTGGAAATGCAGTAACAAGAAACAGAATTAAAAGAAGACTAAGAAATATTATGAACGAAGCTGTGAAATCAATTAATATCAATCTTAATTACTGTTATTTATTGATTGCAAGAATATCTGTTAGCAAAGATCCTTATGAAACAATAAAAAACGCAACACTAGAAGACTTTAAAAAAATCAAATGACCAATTTTATTAAATTTTTAATGATCAAGATTATAAGGCTTTATCAAATACTTATATCTCCATATCTAGGTAATAATTGCAGATATCTTCCAACATGTTCAGATTATTTAATTGAAAATATAAAAGAGAATGGAATATTTAAAGGAAGTATTAATGGATTTAAAAGAATACTTAGTTGTCATCCGATAAAAATTTTGGGTGGTGGAGAGGGATTTGATCCAGTTAAAAAGAAAAAGTAATTTATGGATACAAAAAATGTAATTGCCGCAATATCTCTGAGTGCAGCCGTAATAATACTTTATAGTCTATTTTTCGCTCCAGCAGTTGTAGACCAAAAAGATATTTCAAATGACAAAAATATTACCAGTGAAAGTTCTTCAACAGATGCACCATCATTAGTTCAGGACGAAGAAACAATTAAAATATCTAGAAATGATGCTTTAAAAGAAAATGAAAGAGTTCTTTTTGAAAATGACAAGATTAGAGGCTCAATTTCATTAATTGGGTCTTCAATAGACGACTTAACTTTTAAAAATTATACAAATACTTTAAACGGAGATGATAATGTAATCTTATTAAACCCTAAACAGTCTAATAATGGGTATTATGTAGAAACTGGATGGGCAACTACTAACAAAAATATTGATTTACCAAACTCAAAATCTCTTTGGAGCATTGTTGGAAGTAACAAACTCACACCTAATTCACCAATAGTATTAAGTTGGACTAACAATCAAAATATTAAATTCTTAAAAGAAATAAGCATAGACAAAAAATATCTTTTTAATATTAAACAAACTATAATTAATAATTCGAATAAAACTTATAACTTTTATCCATATGGACAAATTATTAGAAATGTGGCCCCTGATGTAACTAATTTTTATATTTTACATGAGGGTTTAATTGGAGTTTTTGATGATCAATTAGTTGAAGAGGATTATGATGATATTGAGGAAAAAAAATATTCTAAAAATGCACAATCTGGATGGCTAGGTATAACAGATAAATATTGGCTTACTAGTCTTATACCTGAAAAAGATAGAAGTTTTAGATCTGATTTTGATTTCAAAAATAAGTTCAGAGCAAATTTTATTGAGACGAATGCAACTGAAGTTGGTGCAAACGAGACTAAAAGTAACTCAATTAGGGTAATAATTGCGGCAAAAGAAGTAAACGTTATTGATGGATATGCTGAGAGTGAAAATATTAATAAGTTTGATTTAGCAATAGATTGGGGATGGTTTTACTTCATTGTAAAACCTTTATTCTTTGCAATTCAATATTTCTTTAATCTAGCAGGCAATTTTGGAATAGCAATTATAATGATTACTGCTTGTATAAGATTAGCATTTTTTCCACTTGCAAATTACTCATTTAGGTCAATGGCTAAAATGAAAGTTCTTCAGCCAGAAATGACAAGACTAAAAGAGTTGCATAAAGAAGATAAAATGAAACTCCAACAAGAGATGATGGCATTATACAAAAGAGAAAAAGTTAATCCAATAAGTGGATGTCTTCCAATTTTTATACAAATACCTTTTTTCTTCGCAATTTATAAAGTTTTGTTTGTAACAATTGAGATGAGACATCAGCCATTTTTTGGTTGGATAAAAGATTTAAGTGAAAGAGATCCTACATCCATATTTAATTTATTTGGACTAATTCCATGGGATCCTCCTTCTTTTTTACTAATAGGTGTGTGGCCATGCTTAATGGGTATTTCAATGTGGATGCAGCAAAAACTAAATCCAACGCCTCCCGATCCTGTTCAAGCAAAAATATTTATGTTCTTTCCGTTATTTTTGACTGTAATACTAGCTCCTTTCCCAGCAGGACTAGTTATTTATTGGACTATAAATAACATATTAACAATGGCACAACAGTACATAATAATCAAAAGAACGACTGTCAAAACTGTTTAATATAAATGGAAATAGAAAAAATAGTACCAAAAGATGGTCCTTCCATCGAGGAGGTTAAAAAATATATAGATAAATATAAAAATGAATTAATAGTTATTAAATATGGAGGAAACGTTTTTATTGATAGAAATATTTTTAATAATTTTATTTCAGATATAAGTATTCTAAATAAGTTAGGATTATCAATAATAATAGTTCACGGAGGTGGTCCTAGAATTAAAAGAGAGTTAGAAAAATCAAATATTCAATCAAAATTTATTAGAGGTTTAAGGGTTACGGATAAAAAAATTATAAATATAGTTGAAGATGTCCTTATTGATTTTAACGAGGATATTGTTAATTCTTTAATTGAAAAAGAATCAAACGCAGTCTCAATAAACACAAAAAAAAATAATGTTATTGAAGTTATTCCAGAAGCAGAGGAACTTGGGTTTGTTGGAAAACCAAATAAAATTAATACAAATATTATTAAAGATATAATTAAGGTAAATTCAGTTCCGATTATATCACCTTTAGGGTTAGGTAAAAATAATCAAACATATAATATTAATGGTGACACAGCTGCTGGTGCCGTAGCTAAATCTTTGAAATGTAGAAGATTATTATTAATGACCAATGTTGAAGGTGTACTAGATAAAGAAAAGAACCTAATCGAGGAAATTTCATCATCTGAAATTTTAGAAATGATAAAGAATCAAATTATAACAGAAGGCATGATTCCTAAAATTAACACTTGCTTAGATGCAGTAATGAATGGGGTTACCGGCGTTGGTATTATTGATGGAAGAAAAAAACATTCAATTCTTTTTGAATTATTCTCAGATAAAGGTGCCGGTACATTAATAAGAAAATGAAAAATATAAAAAATATTTTATTCGATTGTGATGGTGTTCTCTATAAGGATTTAGAGTCTGTGTTTGGTCAAGTAAGTAAAAGAATGACGCAGTATATTTCTGAAAAATTAAAAATTAACTTAGTCGAAGCAAAAAAATTACAAACCGACTACTTTTATAAATATAATACGAGTCTAAACGGACTAATGATACATCATGATATTCCCCCAAAAGAATTTTTAAATTTCGTTCATGACATTGATCTTTCTTTTATGAAAAAGGATGTTGTTTTAAGAGGTGAAATAGAAAAGTTGGATTTAAGAAAGTTCGTTTTTACCAATGGCTCCAGTGAGCATGTTAGTAATATAACGACACATTTGGGTATTGATGATCTATTTGAAGATGTTTTTGATATAGTAGATGCGGAATACAGCCCAAAACCTGCAGCAAAAGCATTCGATCTGATGGTAAAAAAATTTGATATTGACCCAACAGAAACAATTTATATTGAAGATATTGCAAAAAACTTATCAATTGGAAAAGAAAGAGGAGCTACGACTGTTTGGCTAATCAATAATGAATATTGGGGTAAAAAAGAATCCGATAAAGACTATATTGACTATAAAATAGAAAATCTCTCTTTATTTTTAAAAGAAATAAGGTTATTAAAAAACTCTTAAATTATGAGTATAGAAAATGTAATAAATGAAGCTTGGGAAAAAAGGGATCAAATAAACCCTGCTTCAGATCAGTCTTTAAAAGATACTATAAATCAAGTTATTGATGATTTAGATAGTGGAAAGTCACGAGTTGCTGAAAAAATAAATGGTGAATGGATAACACATCAACATTTGAAAAAAGCGATCATGTTAAGTTTTAGATTACATCCAATGGAGAATTTAAATGGTCCATATAGCAGTTGGTATGATAAAGCTCATTTACTAAAAGGTAAGACGGCAGGATGGACAAAAGAAGACCATGAGAAAGCGGGCTTTAGAATGGTGCCTAACTCTCCAGTGAGAAAAGGAAGTTTTGTTGGAAAGAATGCAGTTTTAATGCCATGCTACGTAAATATTGGAGCATACATAGATGAAGGAACAATGATTGATACATTTGCAAGAGCAGGAAGCTGTAGCCAAATTGGAAAAAATTGTCATATATCCGCAGGCTCAGGCGTAGGTGGAGTTTTAGAACCTGCACAAGCTTTACCAACTATTATTGAGGATAATGTTTTTTTAGGTGCAATGTCTGAAGTTGTAGAAGGTGTAATTGTAGGTGAAGGATCTGTGCTGAGTATGGGAATGTATATAGGACAATCTACAAAAATTGTTAATAGAAACACTGGAGAAATTACTTATGGAAAAATTCCTCCTTATTCAGTTGTAGTTCCAGGTTCACTTCCTGACAAAAATAGCTCAACTGCACCCTCACTATATTGTGCTGTAATAATTAAACAAGTAGATGAGAAAACAAGATCTAAAACTTCTATTAACGATCTCTTGAGAGAATAGTTTTGATGAAAATTATAAATGAACTTCAATTAGCTAAAGAGCTAATTAGATTTCCAACTGTAACTCCTATAGATGCTGGAATAATGAAATTTTTGGAAAAAAAATTGAAAAAACTTGGCTTTAAAACTAAAATTCTAGAGTTCAAAGAAAAAGGAAATGCTCCGGTTAAAAATCTATATGCAAGATTAGGGAACAAAAGTCCTAATTTTTGTTATGCTGGACATCTTGATGTTGTTCCTGCTGGAAATTTGAGAGATTGGACAATAAATCCATTTAAACCATCAATTAAAAATGGACATTTAATTGGAAGGGGTGCAAATGATATGAAAAGCTCAATAGCTGCATTTGTGTCTGCTATAAGCGTTTTTGTTGAAAAAAATAGAGGATTTAATGGATCGATAAGTCTTTTAATCACTGGAGATGAGGAAGGTGTTGCCATTAATGGAACCAAGAAAGTTGTAGACTATTTAAAAAAGAAACGAGAGAAAATAGATTTTTGTTTGGTTGGAGAACCAACTAATCCTAATAAATTAGGTGAAATGATTAAAATTGGTCGAAGAGGAAGTATGAACGGTCGGTTAACAATTACAGGAGTTCAAGGGCATGTAGCATATCCTCATAGAGCAAATAACCCTTCGACTGCTCTAGTTAGAATACTTAAAGAACTAAAAGATATACGATTTGACAAAGGTACGAAGGATTTTCAACCTACAAATCTTGAAATTACAAAAATTAATATAAATAATACCGCAGACAATGTAATTCCAGGTCTTGCATATGCTTCATTTAATGTAAGATTTAATAATATACATACTTCAAATTCCATTAAAAAAAAAATTAATAGAATTTTAAGAAAAGTATGTAATAAAACTAAATCTAAATATAAAATTGATTACAGTGTTTCAGGTGAAGCTTTTCTTACAAAGCCTAATAGTACAACATTTATGATACAAAATGTTATTAAAAAAGTTACTAAAATAAAACCTAAACTTTCAACTACTGGAGGCACATCAGACGCAAGGTTCATTAGGAAAATAGCTCCTTGTTTAGAATTTGGCTTAGTAGGAAAAACTATGCATAAAGTTGATGAGGCTGTCTCACTAACTGATTTAAAAAAATTGAGTTTAATATATTCAAAAGTTTTAAAAAATTATTTTAAGTGAAGACTGGTCTAATCACTTCAGATACTTATAAAAACCATAATACTGGGAATGGCCATCCAGAAAAAATTGATAGAGTTACCGCAATAATTGATAACTTTAAAAAAGTAGATAACAAAAATCTAATATGGAAAAAACCAAATAAATTTGACGAATTTTTTTTAAATAAAACCCATTCAATAGAATATATCAATCATGTTAAAAAGTCTTTTCCAAAAAAAGGTTTAGTATTTTTAGATGGTGACACAATTGTTTCTCCTGGTAGTAAAGATGCAACTAAAGATGCAGTAGGTTCAATTATTACAGCAATAGATGGAGTACAAAACAAAGAATTTAAGAATGCTTTTTGTGCTGTAAGACCCCCAGGTCATCATGCAGAAAAAGAAAGAGCTATGGGATTTTGTATCTATAATAATGTAGCCGTTGGTGCTAATTACTTAATTGAAAGGTATAAATACAAAAAAATTGCAATAATTGATTTTGATGTTCATCATGGTAACGGAACTCAAGATATTTTTTATGATAATGAAAAGGTATTGTATGTTTCTACTCACCAATACCCTTATTACCCTGGCTCAGGTTCAAATAAGGAAAATGGAAAATTTAATAATGTATTAAATATTCCACTAGAAGCTGGAACAACATCTGAAGTATATTTAAATGCATATGAAAATGTTTTAACTAAAATAAAACAGTTCAAACCTGAATTTTTGTTATTTTCAGCCGGTTTTGATGCACATATTGATGATCCGTTAGCACAAATGAGATTATGCGCTGAGGATTTTTATAAAATTACCAAAAGGACTTTAGAATATTCTAAATCTTTTTGTAATGGAAGGGTCGTTTCAATTCTTGAAGGTGGTTACGATCTTATAGCCTTACAAAATAGTACTCAAAGGCATGTCGATGCGTTGTTAGAATTTAATTGATAATATTTTTTTAAGCACTAAACACAAACATATGAAACCATATAAGATTAAAAAGTCTGATATTGATAAAAAAGGTAAAGGACTTTATGCTACAAGAGATATAAAAGAAGGTGAAAAAATAATCGATTACATTGGTAAATTGATTACCAAAAAACAAACTGAGAATTCTGACAAATACGATAACAGTAAGCCAATATATTTATTTACAGTAAATAAAAGATATGATCTCGATGGGGATTTCCCATGGAATACAGCTGGTCTGATAAATCACTCATGTGAAAATAATTGTGACTATGATGGTAAGGGACTTAAAATTTGGGTTAAGGCTATAAAAGATATTAAAAAAGGTGAAGAATTAACTTGTGACTATGGATTTAGTTATGACAAAGATTACAAACAATTTCCTTGTAAATGTAATTCAAAAAATTGTTGTGGCTATATTGTAAGAGCAGAGTCAAGGTGGAGAATTAATAAAAAATTCTCAATGGGTAGTAGGAAAAATTAGTATAAAACTTTTTTCAAAAATAATCCTTCCGCTGGTGCTGGCGGTGCGCATAAATTTCTATTTTTTGATTTAATTACACTTGCAAATTTTTTTAATGTCCACTTTTTTTCACCAATATATTTTAAACAACCAACCATTGATCTAACTTGTTGTTTTAAAAATGATTGAGATCTAAACTCTAATTCAATTTTGTTTTTTGTCTTTTTAATTTTAACTGATTTAATTGATCTTATTGGGCTCTTTGCATTACATCCAGATGCTCTAAAAGTTGAAAAATCGTGAGTTCCAATTAACTTTTTTGCTGCTTTTTTCATTATCTCTAACTCAAGATTTTTAATAACAAACCATCCTCGTTTATTTTGAAGGATCGGTTTACTTAATTGATTGAAAATAACATATTTATAGACTCTCTCTTTTGCAGAAAAACGTGCATGAAATTTAATATTTTTTTTTTTAATTTTTAAAATGGCTATTTCGTATTTATTTAAAAAATAATTAATTGATTTTAAAAATTTATTGAAATTTTGGATTTTTTCAGTGACATCAAAATGTGCAGATTGCTCAATTGCATGAACACCGGTATCTGTTCTTCCCGAACCAATAAGTGTAATTTTTTCATTTAAAAGATATGAAATTTTTTTTTGAATTAATCCTTGTATAGTTTTGCCTTTTGTTTGTACCTGCCAACCTATGAAAGAAGATCCTACATATTCTATTAGAATTTGATATCTGAACATGCTTAATTCAAATCAGTGCCTTTAGTAATTTGGCTACCACGCAGAAATTCCTTAGTTTTTTGAACTGTTTTACCTTGCCTTTGGATCTCAATGATCTTTATTGAATTTTCACCACAACCAATTTCAAAATTATCTGATAAGACATATCCTGATTTTCCACTTAAAATTGATTTTTCTGCTTTTAGAATCTTATATCTTTCTCCTTTAAATTCAAACCAACCTCCTGGGTTAGGATATAAACCATTAATTTTTCCTATGATCTTTAAATTACTGTCCTTCCAATTTATTTTTCCTTCTTCTTTTTTAATTTTTTTTGCATATGTAGATTTACTGTGGTCTTGCTCTTTAAAAGATGATTTGTTATCGAATATATCATCAATATTTTGTAGAATTTTTTCAGATGCTAAATTGCTTAATCTCTGAGACAAATCTTCACTATTTTCATTTTCTAAAATATTTATAGAATATTGATTACAGACGGGACCGGTGTCTAAACCTTCATCAATTTTCATTATAGAAATACCTGTTGTTTTTTCATTATTCATAATTGCTCTTTGGATGGGAGCAGCACCTCGAAATTTTGGTAAAAGTGAATAATGGATATTTATCCATCCTTTTTTTGGAATTTCTAAAATATCTTTTTTAAGTATCTGCCCATAAGCAACAACAATACCCAAACTTATATTTTGTTTTTTAAGAAAATTTTTTTCTTCAGTATTATCTAATACAATTGGAGTTCTAACAGGAATGTTTAATATTTCAGCCATTATATGAACTGGTGACTTATTTAATCTGTGTCCTCTATTTGATACTACGGGTGGTTGAGTATAAACAACCTCAATATCAAAGCCATTTTGATACAATGATTTGAGTATTTGCCCAGAAATAGTGGGAGTACCCATGAAAGCAATTTTTTTGCTCATTAAACAATAATTCTATCAGGAGGATTTTTTCTTTTTGATAATTTTTTTACAATCATTGTTTTTTTTAATTTTGATAAATAATCTATGAATAGAATTCCTTCAAGATGATCCATTTCATGTTGTATACAAGTTGCAAGGAGCCCATCAGCTTTTAAAGTTTTATTTTCCCCATTATAATCTAAATATTCAACCTCACAATATTTAGGTCTGTCAACTTCCGCGAAATAATCAGGGACAGATAAACATCCCTCTTCATATGTTGTTTTTTCTTTATCTTTATTTTTAATTGTAGGATTAACAAAATACATTGGATTTTTCTTTCCATCTTTTGAAATATCCATCACAATAATCCTTTTAGGAACACCAATTTGAATTGCTGCTAATCCAATACCACTAGCTGCATACATTGTTTCCAACATATCATCCATTAACTTTCTTTCTCCATTACCCACTATTGTTACTGGTTTTGAGACTTGTCTTAAAATCTCGTTAGGTTCAGTAATAATTTTTTTTATTGTCATGCTTAATTGAAGTATTTTAAACTTTTAATGGAAGAATTTCCAATAATAGTTCGTTTCTCAAACTAATTAATTTTGTTCTATTCATAATTTCAATTACAAAATTTAGTGACTCACTATTTAATTCATTCAATTCCTTTTCACCAATAATCTCAACTAATTTTAACAGTATCATACCCGACTCATTGTTTTCTATCATTTTGTCAAATTCAGAATTTAATTCAGATTTATATTGAGAAAGTTCATCAATTTTATCTATTTGAATTCCATCTGATCTCAATGATTGAAGTAATACAACATCTTTAAAGTTAAAAGAGTAATTCTTGTCTTTTCTCATTTTTGACAATAAATCATCAGTTAATTTTTGAGTTTTGGATAAACTGTGCTTATTTAAAAAATAATTTAATACTTTTGATTGATGAAAAACTTCATTATTAAACTTAATTTTATTTTTTCTCTTTTCTTCGGTAATTAAATTATTTTGGTAGAAGCTAGAGAACTTTAAAGGAATTTCTTTTTTATCCATTTTTTTTAACAACTTAGATAGTTCATCGTCAAATGATTTTTTAAAATTTGAGTTTTCAAAGGAATTATTTAATTGAACTAATAATGAAAGTTTATTTTCAATATTATCTGTTAGTAAAAACCTCTGATACATCAAAGCTCTTCCTTCATAATCTGGTAAGCTTTTTAATGAAACTTTATAATTAATAAGGTCATCAAACTGAAATTGGAATTTTTTATACAAATTTAATAGATCTTTTTCATCAAAAATACCCTCGCTGGTTGCTTTCTCTAAAAACTTTACTTGATCAATATCACTAAGATCAAAATCATTTAGATTTTTAAGCAAGTTAGAGTTAGATAAATATTTCCAAATAAATTCTTCAGAGTCTACGGATGGATAGTATAAAAATTTCTTGTCAGTTTTGTGAGATAGATGAAAATAAAGAATATTTTCATCAGACAATACAAAATTATTGTCTTCGTATCCCATTAATACTTCATACTTTTTAACAAAAAAATCATTCATAGGATCAAGCTCAGATTTAAGATCAAACAACAACTGAGCCTCATCCTTTTTATTCTGAGTTATTAAGCAATAAATTTTGAAATATGTTAGGTATTCATCTGTTATTAAACTTAAACTATCAATAGTAGAACATGAATTTTCTATTTTGTTTAATGACAAGTAATAATCAGCTACATGTTTTATTAGTCTTTCTTTATTTTGAAGTGATGAATTTTTTTGAATAAATTCCTCAACTAAATCGAAATCTTTTTTTTTAATTAGATGATCAAGTGTGAAATTTTCAAATTCATGTAATGAAAAGTTTTGATTTGGAATATAAGAGTTTGTTAATAATGCTACGTCCATTAACCTTTCAGAGAAACTTGATAAATTTTTAGATTGTATTTGTTCCAGTAACTTTTTAATTTTTTTTCCATCTGTTTTTGACCACATATCAAGGTTTAGGTCGTTGTCATCAGGGTCAAATAATCCAGCCAACAAAATATTAGAATTGTCTAAATTTTGATCTACTACAATATTCTCGTCAGAGAGTTTTACTTTAACACTTTCAAGCTGGTCTGAATTGCTAGATGTGCCTACATTATTTATTGATTGAGTATTGTTAATCTCTTTTTTTTCTATTTCAGACCAAATCTCTTTAACTTCCTGAGCCTGAGCAGATAGAACAAATAAAAAAAAAGAAGCAGAAATTAAAAACTTACTTAATTGTTTTAAAATTTTCATTTGGTAAAATTTTTTTAATTTGTTTATCTGGAGCGGGCAAATTAATCTGGTTAATCACAATAATACCAAATAAAATTATTAAAATAGCTGTTATAATTTTTAAAATTGTCCCTAAGCTAAAAATTTTGTCTTTACTTGTATTTCTTGTAAATTGCATATAATTTAATAATTTCAAAATAAGACATATTTGTGTTTTTTCAATATAGAAACTCATGAAATCAAATAAAAATATTGTATTAATTGGAATGATGGGATCTGGAAAATCATCAATTGGCAAGATTTTGTCAAAAAAATTAAATTTAACATTTATTGATATTGATCAAAAAATTGAAGAAACTGAGGACTCTAAAATATCAGAAATTTTTACTAAACATGGAGAGAATTATTTTCGTAAAATTGAGGAAAAAATATCTTTGAAATTTCTTAGTTCAGAAAATTCTGTAATATCGTTAGGTGGAGGAGGTTTTATAAATGCCTCAATCAGAAAAATGTGTAAAAAAAATTGTATATCTTTTTGGCTAGATTGGAAGAATGAAACAATAATAAAAAGGATATATAAGAGCAAGAAAAGACCATTGGCAATAAATCTTACTAAAGGTCAAATTAACAATTTAATAAAAGAAAGATCAAAATTTTATAGCTTGTCGAGTCACAGAATTAATTGTGATAAATTAGACAAAGTTGAAATTATAAATAAGATATTAGATATTTATGAATACAAATAAAATTTCGATTGAAACAAGCACTAAGAACTACTCAATTTTAATTGGAAGAAATTTAATAGGTAAAATTGATCAAATTTTAAAAGCTAATCGTCTAAAATTTGATAAATGTTTAATAGTTACAGACAAAAACATTCCTCACAAGTTTAAAGGACTTTTATACAAGAAGTTAAAAACAAAAAAACTTTTTAAAATAGAAATTACGGCATCAGAAAAAAATAAAAATTATCGAACAATTGAAAAAATTCATACAGTTCTATTTGAAAAAAGGTTTAATAGAGAAGATTGTGTTATTTCTTTTGGTGGTGGAATTATAGGGGATATAGTTGGATTTGCATCTAGTACATTTAAAAGAGGCATGAAATTTGTAAATATTCCTACAACTTTACTGGCTCAAGTAGATTCATCCATAGGAGGCAAAACAGGTGTAAATAATAAATTTGGAAAAAATTTGATTGGAAGTTTTTATCAACCTGATTTAGTTGTTTCTGACATGAATATCTTAGCTTCTTTGCCGGAAAGAGAAATTATTTGTGGATATGCTGAAATATTAAAAAGTAGTATTATAGATAGTTTTAATAATTTTCACTATTTAGACAAAAATTTAAAAAAAATTTTAAAATTAAAATCACCTTTCATTGAAAGATCCATAATTAGAAGCTGTAATTTAAAAAAAAGAGTTGTAGAAAAAGATGAGAAAGAGAAGAACTACAGAAAGGTATTAAATTTAGGTCATACCTTTGCTCATGCTTATGAGTCTACTTCTGGTTTTTCTAATAAATTAAATCATGGAGAAGCTGTAATTTTAGGCATTAAAAATGCTATTGAATTCAGTTTTAAAAGAAAAATTTTATCAAAACAAAAATTTAATATTATTTTAAATCATATTTACAGAATTGGGATGAAACCAAAAATTGAAAAATTATTTAAAAAAAGACATGTGTCTAAAATTATGAATTATATGAGAAGTGATAAGAAAAATAATTCAAATAATATTAACTTAATTTTAGTGAAAGATTTTGGAAAAATAATAATTGACTTTCAGATTAACCCTACAAATTTAAAAAAATATTTATCTAGTAGTTTAAATTAATTTGATTTGCAACGAATGAATATATTTTTTTAATTCATCATCTAAAATTTTGTAAATAAACCTTGTTGAATATAACTTACTTTTATTCTTTAACTTTTCAGACTCAATTGAAAGAACAATATGAAATTTTTCATCTTCGTTAAATTTGTGATTTTTGTGTAAGAATGACTTATCCTCTACATAAACCTTTGTAATACAATCCTGCGACAAAATTTTTTTTTCTATGGTTTCAATTAGTTGATTAATTTTCATTTTATAAAGTATTATACATCATGAAAAATATTTGTGATTGGAATAATTGCTCGGAGGAAGGTCTTTTTAAGGCACCTAAAGAAAGAGATAATAGTAAAGATTATAGATTACTATGTTTAAATCATGTTAAAGAATTTAATAAAAGTTGGAATTATTTTACAGGTATGAGTGATCAACAAATAATAGATTTTTTAAGGTCTGACATGACTTGGCACAAACCAACACAAAGTTTTAGTTCATCTGATAATTTCTTCAAAGTTCTTTGGAGTAATGCTTTAAAAGATGAGATGGATAAATTTAAATTTAATAATGACTTTAATAATATGAATAAATTTAAATTTAATAACAACGATTTAAAAGCCTTTAATATATTAGGTATTAGTGTTGGATTAAAATGGGAAAAAGTCCAAGAAAAATTTAAAAAGCTTGTCAAAAAATTTCACCCTGATATGAATTCTGGAAATAAAAAATTTGAAGACAAGCTAAAAGTAATAACTTTGGCTTACACTCAATTAAAAAATACATATAAGGACAAAATTGACACCAAATATTAACCACATCCCTGACATAAAGTTATCTATTAAGCAAACTTTTGGCATAGAAAGTGACATGGAAGTTGATGCATTTTCAAAATCAAGTGAGTACGTCCCAGAAATCGATAAAACTTATAAGTTCGATAAAGATACAACATTAGCTATCTTGTCAGGATTTTCTTTTAACAAAAGAGTTTTAATTCAAGGATATCATGGAACTGGAAAATCAACTCACATCGAACAAATTGCTGCGAGATTAAATTGGCCTTGCATAAGAATTAATCTCGATAGTCATGTAAGTAGGATTGACTTAATAGGTAAAGATTCAATTGTAATCAAAGATGGTAAACAGGTAACTGAATTTAAAGAAGGAATATTACCTTGGTCAATTCAAAATCCTGTGGCCTTAGTTTTTGATGAATATGACGCTGGAAGACCAGATGTAATGTTCGTTATTCAGAGAGTACTTGAGTCAGAAGGTAGCTTTACTCTATTAGATAAAAATAAAGTAATTAAACAAAATAAATTTTTTAGGCTTTTTGCAACAACAAATACTGTGGGACTAGGTGATACAACCGGATTATATCATGGGACACAACAAATTAATCAGGGACAAATGGACAGATGGAATATTGTATCTACATTAAACTATCTTAGTTTAGATAAAGAAATGGAAATTATATTAAGTAAGAACAAAAATTTAAATAATCCTAAAGGTAAAGAACAAGTTTCAAATATGATAAAAGTTGCTTCACTTACAAGAAAAGGATTTATGGCAGGTGATATATCTACAGTAATGAGTCCTAGAACAGTTTTACATTGGGCAGAAAATTCTGAAATTTTCAAAGATATTGGATATGCATTTAGAGTAACATTTTTAAACAAATGTGATGATGCTGAAAAAAATACTATTGCTGAATATTATCAAAGATGTTTTGGAGATGAACTGCCAGAATCAATGATCAATATTCAAATTTGATGAACAAAGAAGATAGTATTAAAGAAAAATTCAAACAAGCCCTTTTATCAACTTACAAAGTAATTTCAGATGACTATAAAGATGTTAAAAATAAAAAAGACGACAAAAAAGTTTATGATATTGGGGTAATTGATAATATTAATGATAAGAATCAATTTAAAAAATTAAGAGCTGAAACAGATTCTGAAGCTTTAAAAATAAGATTTTCAAATAGAAAATTATTAGATAAAAACAATCCACAAAATCCCTCTTGCAGAACACTCTATCAACTAGCGGAAAAAGTAAGATATGAATTGCTTGGCTCAGCGATGCTAAAAGGAATATCCAAAAATTTTAAAGATAATTATAAAAATAGACTTCGATATCTTAAACAAGAAAAAATAACAAAAAAAGAAGATACAAATATAATTGATGCTTTTGAAATTTATATGACAAATAAATTTTTTGAAGTTGAATTATATCCAGAAAATAAAGAAATTCTTAAATTTTGGGAGAAAGATTTTAATAAGTCAATAGACAAACACTTTGAATTTTTAAAACAAAATCTAGAAAATCAGGAAGCGTATAACACTAAATTTTCTGAAATTTTAGAAAGTATGGACATATTTGAAAATGATGACACAACTGAAAAAGAAAATGAAGAAAATGATGATACACAAGATCAAAATAATTCTAATAGCAATGATGACAAAGATAATAATGACTCTAGCAAAACAAGCGAAGATGAAAATATAAGCCAAGGGATGGATAGCGAGGATGATGTAAATGAGTTTAGACTTGAAGATCAACTTGGTAGTGAGAATAACGAGGATGCCGAGTCGGAAAATGTTATACAAAAAAAAAATTTAAGTGTAAGTGATAAAGAATATAAAATATTTACTACTGAATTTGATGAAGTTGCTAAAGCAGAAAGTCTAGAGACAGCTGAAGAAATTCAAAAACTTAGAAAAAATTTAGACCAACAACTTACAAGTTTTCAAGATTTAATTACTAAGTTAGCAAATAAATTGCAAAGACAATTGATGGCAAAACAAAATCGATCATGGGAATTCGATCTAGAAGAGGGATTATTAGATAGCTCAAAACTGCCCAGAATAATTATTGATCCATATAATTCTCTCTCGTTTAAAAAAGAAAAAGATCTAGACTTTAAGGATACAATCGTGACACTTTTAATTGATAACTCTGGCTCAATGAGAGGTAGGCCAATAACAATAGCCGCAATATGTGCTGATATTTTATCCAGAACCTTAGAAAGATGCTCAGTTAAAGTTGAAATACTGGGTTTTACAACGAAAAATTGGAAAGGTGGTAAAAGTCGCCAGGAATGGAATAGATTGGGTAAAACAAAAAATCCAGGAAGACTTAATGATTTAAGACACATAATTTACAAAGGTGCTGACTCTCATTGGAGACAATCAAAAAAGAATTTGGGTTTGATGCTAAAAGAGGGTTTATTAAAAGAAAATATAGATGGCGAAGCTATAACGTGGGCATTTAATAGATTAAAAAAAAGAAAAGAAGAAAGAAAAATCCTCATGGTTATTTCAGATGGAGCACCAGTTGACGACTCTACGTTATCGGTTAATTCAGGAGATTTTTTAGAAAAAAATTTGAAAAAAATAGTCAAATTTATTGAAAATAAAAGTGAGGTAGAAATATTAGCTATAGGAATTGGTCACGATGTATCTAGATATTATAAAAAAGCAATCAAAATTTCTGATGTTCAAGAACTGGGGGATGTAATGATAGATCAATTAAGTGGACTATTTGAAAATAAAAAACTTCACTAAAGACTAATTAAATCTTTATTAGACCACTCTATTTTAATTTCTGCACCACCTCTGGTCTCTGAATTCCTAATTAAGAGTTTTGCCTTATTTTTTTCTAACAAAGTTTTACCTATAAATATTCCCAAACCCAATCCTGCTCTTGATTTATTTTTGGATTGTAATGATTTTATATATGGATCTCCAATTTTGGTTAATATGTCTTTAGGAAATCCTGAACCATCATCTTCGACCGATATCGAAGAGTTTTCGCTGTCACTCGTTATTGAAATATAAATATTTTTTTTTGCAAACTTATTTGCATTTCCAATAAAATTTCTTATGCCATAAACAACCTCAATTAATTTAGAAATTTCGAAAGAATTATAATTCTGCTCAGTATTGATAATAAAATTTTTATCTGATATCTCTTCAAAAGAATGCACAATTTGTTTCACATAGTTTTCCAGGGTAATATCCTTATCTATAAAGTCATCTTCAACTACTGGATTTAAAGACAATTTTTTTAATATTACATTGCATCTATCAACTTGGCTTAAAAGCAATTCAACATCTTTTTTTAATTCTTTATTATTTTTAAAATTGTCATACAAATCTTGAGAAATAATTTTAATTGTAGAAAGCGGTGTACCTAAAGAATGAGCTGCCGCTGCAGCTTGTCCACCCAATGAAACTAATTCGTTCTCCTTAGAAATAACTTCCTGAATTTTATCTAATGCATCTTTTCTGACTTTTGACTCATTTCCAAAAGTTAAAGCGAAAAAACTTAGGAAAATAAGTGCAATAATTAAGGCTAAAGGAATTGAATAGTAATAGTAATTACTAAAAATATATTCATTTAATGGTGAAGGTAATTCTTGATGATAGAAAGTAAGAAGAATAATTGAAGATATTGTCAAAATTATTAATAAAATGTTTGTTCTAATGCTCAAGCTATTTGAGGCAAATATACTTGGTATTATTAGGAATATTGAGAATGGATTTATGGTTCCGCCAGTTAAATAAAGCAAAAAACTTAGTTGTATAATATCAAGGGTAAGAAACGTTAAAGAAATTTTTTCTTGAAGCTGATTTTTTTTAAAAAAATAAAATAGGAAAATGTTACTTAAAGCACCTAGGAAAACTATAATATTTGCTAGTAAAAAATTGAATTCAAATTTAAATAAGAATGCAACAGCATTTATAGTAATAAATTGACCTATTACACCTATCCATCTTAGATTAACATATGTGACTTTATTTAAGTGAGAAGATTTGGAATTTATACTTAACTCCATTAATTAAATATCTAAATTTACTACATTTATTGCATTATCGACAATAAAATCTTTTCTAGAGGCAACATCATTGCCCATTAATGTTTGTATTAAGTTTTGATCTTTTTGTAAATTTTTTGAATATTGCACTTGAAGTAGATTTCTTGTTTCTGGATTTAAAGTTGTATTCCATAGTTCTTCAGGATTCATTTCTCCAAGTCCTTTAAATCTTTGAATATTCAATTTAGATTTTTCTAATTGAATAATTCTATCAAACTCTTTTGAAGTTCTCTTAATTTTTTTTAGATCCTTAGAATTTTTGATTATATAGTTTTCAAGATCCTTCTCATCTTTAATATAAATACCTTTTGAACCCTTATTAATTTTAAAAAGAGGTGGTTGAGCTAAATATACATGTCCTTTTTCAATGAGTTTATTAAAAGGAATGTTGTTAAAAAAAGTTAAAAGTAAAGCTCTAATATGTGAACCATCAACATCTGCATCTGTCATAATTATAATTTTCCCATATCTTAAATCATCTAAGTCTATTTCTTCTATTTTAGGATCTAATCCAAGAGCATTTATCAATGTAACTATTTCATTAGAGGAAATCATTTTTGACAATGATTTTGTTCTTAGGTCACTTAAATTTCCATTTTTTTTAGAGCCATTAATCTCAGTAAATGTGTTTAATATTTTTCCTCTTAGGGGTAATACTGCTTGATACTCTCGATTTCTTCCCTGTTTTGCTGATCCACCAGCAGAATCTCCCTCTACTATAAATAATTCTGTTCCCTCTTGTTTTGAATTTTGGCAATCTGCTAGTTTTCCAGGTAATCCAGTTAACTCTAAGGCCCCCTTTCGTCTTACATTTTCTCTTGCTCTTTTAGCAACATCTCTTGCTACCGCAGCCTGAATTATTTTTGTTAAAATTATCTTAGAAACTGATGGGTTTTGGTCAAACCAGATTGATAATTTTTCACTAACAATACCTTCAACAATATTTCTAACTTCTGAAGAAACTAGTTTATCTTTTGTCTGAGATGAAAATTTAGGATCTGGAATTTTTACAGACAGAACACATGTCAAACCTTCTTTAACATCATCTCCGGATAGTAGAACTTTACTTTTTTTTAGTAAATTTTGCTCTGAAGCATACTTATTCACAACCCTTGTTAGTGCACTTCTGAAACCTAAAAGATGAGTTCCTCCATCTTTTTGATAAATATTATTGGTATAAGGATATACATCCTCGTTATAACCTGCGTTCCATTTTAATGAACATTGAACATCTATACTACTCTTTATCCCTTCGATATAAATTGGTTTTCTGAATAAATTATTATCATTCTTATTTTTTAATTTTTCTCTTTTTTCATCTAAAAATTCAACAAACTCATTTATGCCACCCTCGAATTTAAATTCATGGGTCTTTATTTTTTTTTGGGTTAGGTCATTAAGTATTATTTTAATTCCTTTATTTAAAAAAGCTAATTCTCGCATTCTTTTTTGAATAATTGAAAAACTAAATTTTGTAGATGAGAAAATATCTTTGGAAGGTAAAAAATTAATTTTTGTACCGGTATTCTTGGAGTTACCTGTTACTTTAAGTGGAGTTTTAGTTTCTCCATTTATAAATTCAACAAAATACTTTTTTCCATCTCTTTCAACATATAATTCCAATCTTTGTGAAAGAGCATTTACTACTGAAACTCCTACACCGTGCAAGCCTCCAGAAACTTTATAGGAATCGTGATCAAATTTTCCACCAGCATGTAACTGGGTCATTATAACTTCCGCTGCCGATTTTTTTTCTTCTTTATGAAAATCAACTGGTATTCCTCTACCGTCATCTTCGACTGTAATAGACCCGTCAGAGTTAATGCTTACTTCAATTTTTTTACAATGACCAGCTAATGCCTCATCAATAGAATTATCTACGACTTCATATACCATATGATGCAAACCAGTTCCATCATCTGTATCGCCAATATACATACCAGGTCTTTTTCTTACTGCCTCAAGACCTTTTAAAACTTTGATTGAGTCTGCTTGATAGGTATTTTTATTATTTTTTATCATTTATTTTTTATTAGGAAGTGGTCTTTTATACCATTTTTAAAATTTTTATAAAATCTCTCACCACGTTGAGCTTAAATTAGTAAGTATTATCAACAATAATAATAGATTTTTTAAAAGAATTTTCTATTTTTAGTTTTTTTTGAATAAAAGCTGTTTTTAGATTGAAAATTAGTGGCGGAGAGAATGGGATTCGAACCCATGATAGAGTTTCCCCTATACACGCTTTCCAAGCGTGCGCCTTCAACCACTCGGCCACCTCTCCAAAACTAATTATTTCTATAATAACAAAGTGATGTATTTTTAATATGAAATATTTTTTTATCTTTAGAAATACTATTAATATATTTAACTACGTTTTTTGCGGACTCTTTTCCAGGAACAAAGTCATGCCACAAGATTATTCCATTTTGTCTCAACATCCTAAAAGATTTTTCTGAATCATTTTTTACAATTGAATAAGTGTGTCCTCCATCAATAAAAATTAGATCAAAAGTACCTATATGTTTATTTTCATCAAAATTTAGGGAGTTTTCAAAAAGTACATTAATTTTATTTTCATATTCAGTATCTGAAAATAGAAATTTTTCATAAATACTCTCATTAACTATATTTCTAAATGAAACTTTATTATCTAATTTACTTATTTTAAGTTCTGAAAGATTTTTAGGTCCAAGAGTTAAGGTAGTTATATTGGCATTTTTTGGCGAATTAAGTGCCATAAGAAAAGTTGTTTTACCACTACAAGTTCCAAATTCAAATATATTATCACTTTTTTTACTTAATGACGAAATTATCCAAGCTTCATAATCTGAAGTCATGCCAACAATATTATTCCCAGGAACTATACAAAAATTTTTTACAATTGCATCATGCTTTGGTCCGTACAGATTTTTATCAATTCGATTATTAATAAAAATATTATCTAGTTTCTCTAAGTTTACAGATTTTATTTTACTTTTATATATTAATTTTTTAATTTTATTTTTATTTATAGTTAAAATTAGAATTAAATTTGTAAATAGTAAGAAAATTATTAAATAAAAAATCATTTTTCCTTAGATATTTTAAGAACACCTATAAATGCCTCTTGTGGTATCTCAACTTTGCCAAATTGTTTCGCTCTTGCTTTTCCTTTTTTTTGTTTTTCAAGTAATTTTCTTTTTCTATCAGTAGCCCCACCTCCATGAATTTTGGTTAAGACGTCTTTTTTAAAACCTTTTATTGTTTCTCTAGCAATAATCTTTCCACCTATCGCTGCTTGAATTGGTATCATGAAATTATGTCTTGGAATTAAGTCTTTTAATTTTTCACAAACCTCTCTCCCAGTTTTTTGAGCAAAATCTTGATGAATCAACATAGCTAAAGCATCAACAGGTTCTGTATTTACTAAGATACCCATCTTAACAAGATCTCCCTCTCTATGACCAATTATTTCATAGTCAAAACTTGCATATCCACTTGTCATTGATTTTAATCTGTCATTAAAATCGAAAACTACCTCATTTAATGGTAATTCATAATTTACAACTGCCCTATTACCCGAATAGCTTAAATTTGTTTGTATACCCCTTTTATCTTGGCATATTTTTATTATTGGTCCGAGATATTGGTCAGGGGTGATAATTGTAGCCTTAATCCAAGGTTCCTCAATAAATTTTATTAAAGTTTGGTCTGGTAAACTCGATGGATTTTGCAAATCTTTTATCTCTCCATTGTTCATATGGATTTTATATACAACGCCAGGTGTTGTAGTTAATAGATTGATGTCAAATTCTCTTTCAAGCCTTTCTGTAACAATTTCTAAGTGCAACAAACCTAAAAAACCACACCTAAAACCTAAACCTAAAGCTGATGAAGATTCTGGCTCAAAGGAAAAGCTGGAATCATTTAATTTTAATTTAGCTAATCCGTCTTTTAATTTCTGATATTCAGAGCTATCGACTGGAAATAATCCACAAAAAACTACCGGTTTACTAGGCTTAAAGCCAGGTAATGACTCTGATAATGGTTTAGATGCGTCACAGATTGTATCTCCGACTTTTGTTTCTGACAAAACTTTTATTCCTGTTGTGATAAAACCAATCTCACCAGAATTAAGTTCATCAATATCTTTTGGTTTAGGTGTAAAAACTCCAACTTTCTCAACAAAATATTCCTGATTTGTAGACATCATTTTAATTTTCATATTGTTTTTAATTTTTCCATCAATTACTCTTACTAAGATAACTACGCCTAGATAAGTGTCATACCAACTATCTACTAATAAACACTTTAGTTTTTGATCTTTTTCACCTTTTGGAGCTGGTAGAGTTTGAATAATTTGCTCTAATATTTCATCAATGCCTTCACCAGTCTTTCCAGAGCATGGAACAGCATTGGATGTATCAATACCTATAACATCTTCTATTTGATTATTTGTTCTATCAATGTCTGAAGCTGGTAAATCAATTTTATTTAAAACTGGAATTATTTCGTGATTTATATCTAGAGCTTGATATACATTTGCTAATGTTTGTGCTTCAACACCTTGCGTACTATCTACAATTAATATGGAACCCTCACAGGCATATAAGGATCTACTTACCTCATAACTAAAATCAACATGGCCAGGGGTATCAATAATATTTAAAATATAATTTTTTCCATCTTTTGATTTATAATTTAATTTTACAGTCTGGGCTTTTATTGTTATTCCTCTTTCTCTTTCAATATCCATAGAGTCTAAAACCTGTGACTTCATTTCTCTATCTGTCAACCCACCACATCTATGTATAATTCTATCAGCAATGGTTGATTTACCATGATCAATGTGAGCGATGATTGCAAAATTTCTTATATTATCGATTTCTGTAGACATTTAGGATCTAATTTTTGCACCAGACTTAGTTTCAACAGTTGAAATAATTAATTTATTAATTTTTTCGAGATCACTCTCTTCTAATGTTTTTTCAGATGATTGAATTGTAACGTTGAGTGCTATTGACTTTTTGCCGTCTGGTATATTTTCACCTTCATAAATATCAAAGATTTTAATTGACCTTATTAAATTTTGATCAATTGATGATATAATTTCAATTAAATCCTGTGCTTTAAAATTTTTGTCAACTATAAAAGCAAAGTCTCTTTCTGATTTTTGATAGTCAGAGTACTCAAAATTAGGTTTTCGATCTTTGAGTTTAATTTTATTTTCTTTTAAGTGATCTAAATAAATCTCAAAACCTACTAGACCTTCGGTTTTTATATCAAGTTTTTTAACAATATTTGGATGTATGTCTCCAAAATAAGCAACAGGTTCAATATCATCCTTATCAAGGAAGACCGAACCAGCTTTGCCAGGGTGATAATATGAGGGAGATTTATCTCTTATAAAGAAACTTTTCCTTTCATATCCAGCTTCGACTAATGTCTGAATAACATCTTTTTTTACATCAAAGACATCAACTGGTCTTTCATTTTCATTCCAATTTAACCTTGATACTTTTCCTGATTTAATTGCCCCTAAAACTGTAAGTTGTTCGCCAGGCTTGCTGTCCTTAAAAATTGGTCCAATTTCAAATAGCGAAATATCTTTAAACCCTCTGTCTAAATTTTTCTTTAAATAAAAAGTCAAATTTGTGAAAATCGAATTTCGCAAAACATCTAAGTCTGAACTTATTGGATTCACTATTTTTATTTCTTTTAGATTTTCTTTAAAAAGACTATTTATTTTCGAGTCTGTAAATGACCAAGTTACTGTCTCAAAATAACCTTTTGATGCAACAGATCGTTGCAAAAAGTGAAAGAGTTTCTGTTGTTTATTTAATGTATCTTTTATTTTATTTTTTTCAGGCTCTAAAGTTTCTATCTTGTTATATCCTTTAATTCTTACTATTTCCTCGACTATATCAATTGGTTGAGTTATATCAGGTCTCCAGGTAGGTATTTTTAAATCTAATTCTAATTTCTTATTAGAAACCTCAAATCCTAGATTAGTTAAAATTTTTACAATCTCATTATCATTTACTTTAAAACCAGTTATTTTTTCAAATAAAGAAACGTTGAATTTAATTTTGTTTTTTTCATACTTATCAGTTTTTTGAATATCAAAATTACTTATTTTACCACCACAAATCTCAGATATTAATTCCGCAGCTTTTGACAAACCTAATTCGATTGATTGAGGATCAATCCCTCTTTCAAATCTGAATTTTGCATCAGTGTCAATATTTAATAATTTTGACGTTTTTCTAATTGATCTAGGAATAAAATAAGCGGATTCTAATAAAATATTTTTGGTATTAATTTCAGTTCCAGAACGTGTACCTCCAATCACTCCCCCTAAACCTAAAACTCCAGAATTGTCAGAAATAACACACATATCATCACCTAATTTATACTCTTTGTTATCTAGGGCTTCAAAAGTTTCGCCCTTTTTTGAATTTCTTACTATAATTTTTTTATCAATTTTATCGGCATCATATGCATGAAGTGGTCTATTTAAATCTAACATTACATAATTTGTAATATCAACAATTGCTGAAATTGGTTTTTGACCAAGTGAAATAATTTTTTCTTTAAGCCATTTTGGGCTTTCTTTATTTGTAACACCTGTGATTAAGCAACTACCAAATATGGTACAACCTTGGCTTTTCTCTTTTGTAATTGAAACTTTGATTGTTTGAGATCCATTTTTTTTTATATTTTTCTTGGAAATATTTTTTAATTTACCACCTCCAGCAGCTGCAAGATCTCTAGCTATACCTCTTACCCCCAAGCAATCAGGACGATTAGGAGTGATTGATAAATCTACAACTTTTTCGCTTTTATTTTTAAAAAAATTTTTTCCTATTTTATCAGAATACTTGGTTTTTTTTAGCTCTGTTATTCCTTCACTTTCGTCTGATAAATTCAATTCAGACTCAGAACATAGCATTCCATAGGAAGTAACTCCTCTAATCTTACTGATTGTAAGTTTCATATTATTTTTTGGAATTATTGATCCTGGACCTGCGTATACAGTCAAAACATCTTTTTTAGCATTTGGTGCTCCACATACTACTTTAACATTATTTTCCTTTCCAATATCAACATCACATACTCGAAGTCTATCTGCATTTGGGTGCTGTTCAGCATTAATTATTTTTGCTACTTTAAAATTATCTAAATCAGAATTTAGGTTTTCAAAACTCTCAACTTCAAGCCCAATATCTGTTAATTTCTCAATTAAACCATTATCTGATATTTTTGTCTCGAGATGTTCTTTTAGCCAACCTATTGTAAATTTCATCTACTAAGACCTCTGTAATTTGATGGAACATCCAATGGGTCAAAACCAAAATGGTTAAGCCATCTATAATCAGTCTCAAAAAAAGCTCTTAAATCATTGATTCCATACTTGAGCATTCCAAGTCTATCTATTCCAATACCAAAAGCATACCCTTGGTATTTATCTGGATTTACTTTTACATTTTTAAGCACATTTGGATGTACCATTCCACATCCTAGAATTTCTAACCACTTATCTCCCTCACCAATAACTATTTTTCCATTTTTTATTTCATAACCAATATCTACCTCTGCAGATGGCTCAGTAAAAGGAAAGTGGCTTGGTCTAAATCTCATTTTGATTTTATCCACTTCAAAAAATGATTTTATAAAAAAGTTTAAGCATCCTTTTAGATGGCCCATATTAATATTTTTATCAATGTGAAGTCCTTCAACTTGATGAAACATGGGAGAATGAGTTTGGTCACTATCAGATCTATACGTTCTGCCTGGAGCTATAACTTTAAATGGAGGTTTTCCATTCAACATAGTTCTAACCTGTACTGGTGATGTATGAGTTCTCAGTAATAATTCCTTATTGTTATCTAAATAAAAAGTATCATGCATATCTCTTGCTGGATGATTATCAGGTGTATTTAATGCAGTAAAATTATAATGCTCATTCTCTATATCTGGCCCTTCTTCAACACTAAATCCAATTTCTGAAAATATTGATGATATCTCGTCAATTACTTGTGAAACAGGATGTATTTTTCCTCTACTAAATTCTCTTTCGGGTAATGTTACATCTACTTTTTCATTTTTAAGTTTAGAGTTAATCTCTTTTGTTTCGATTTCTTGAAGTTTAGAATCTATTTTACCTTGTAGCTCGTCTTTTATTGTATTTAAGTCTGATGCAAACTTTTTTCTTTCATCATTTGGCAAAGACCCTAATGATTTAAAAGAATTAGATATCTTTCCATTTTTACCAAATAATTCTGTTTTTATTTGATTTAAAATCTCAATATTTAAATCACTGTCTAGTTTATTCAAATACTCATCTTTAATTTTTTTAATATCGGACATATTTGTAGAATATTTGTTAACTTTAGAAAAACAACAATGAATATTAATTCAGTGCTGCTTCAGCTTTTTTAACTATGGTTTTAAATGCTTCAGGATTATCATAAGCAATTTCAGCTAGTATTTTTCTGTCAATTTTAATACCAGATTTGCTTAAACCATTAACAAACTTAGAATAAGTCATGCCCTCAGCTCTTACCCCAGCGTTTATTCTTGTAATCCATAGTGATTTAAAATCTCTTTTTTTATTTCTTCTATCTCTGTAAGCATACTGCATAGCCTTTTCCATAGCCTGTCTTGCAGCTCTTATTGTATTTTTTCTTCTGCCCCACTGACCTTTAACAGCTTTTAGAACTTTCTTATGTTTTGCTCTACTTGTAACACCTCTTTTTACTCTAGCCATATTATCCTCTTAGGTTGTACGGCATATATGATTTTACAATCTTGCTATCTTGTTTTGACATTACCGTTGTACCTCTTTGCTTTCTAATCTGTGAATTTGTTCTTTTGATCATGCCATGTCTTTTTCCAGCCTGAGCAGTTATAACTTTTCCTTTAGCTGATATTTTAAATCTTTTTTTGGCCGAACTTTTTGTTTTTAATTTAGGCATAATTTTTGAGGGGGTTATACAAATATTGTTATTAATTTACAACTACAAATATAGCTTATAAAGGCTGAATAACCATTATCATTTGCTTGCCATCAAACTTTGGTTGTAGTTCGACACGACCTACAGACTCCATATCTTGTTTTATCTTATCCATTAACTCATTACCCAAACTAGAGTGTTGTAGCTCTCTTCCTTTAAATCTAATTGTAAATTTTACCTTATCTCCTTTTGCAATAAATTTTTGTGCATTTTTAATTTTAAAGGAGTAATCATGAACCTCAGTTACAGGTCTTAATTTAATTTCTTTCAATTCAATCTTTTTCTGTTTTTTCTTTGCTTTATTAGCTTTTTTTTGGGCATCATATTTATATTTTCCCATATCCATAATTTTGCACACAGGAGGTTTTGCATTTGGTGCTATCTCAATTAAATCTAAACCTTCTTCTTTAGCTCTACTGATTGCGTCTTGTAAATTTAGAATACCTAAATTATCACCATCGCTAGCAATAACTTGAACATCTTGTGAAGTTATTCTTTGATTTGTTCTAGGTCCTCTAGATTTTGTTTTTCTCTGAAAATAATTTTGTTTTATATCTGCCACTAAATTGAGGGTGCTTTATTAAGAGCAGCGTACTTTTTTAAGAATTCTTTTAAATCCATAGTTTCTTGTTTTTTAGAATCCAATCTTCTAATAGTTACAGTGTTGCTGTCAACTTCTTTTTTTCCACATATAAGTAGCATTGGGACTTTGGTTAATGAATGTTCTCTAATTTTATAATTTAAATTATGATTTTTTAAATCTACTTCAGAAGAAAGTCCTACTTTTTTTAACTGACTGTTTACTTTTTTTGCATAATCATCAAAATCACTTGAGATGGGAATAATTATTGTTTGAATAGGACAGAGCCAAAAAGGTAATTTTCCAGAATAATTTTCAATTAAAATTCCAATAAACCTCTCCAAAGATCCAAATAATGCCCTGTGAAGCATGACAGGAACTTTTTTGTTTCCATCACTATCTACAAATGAAGCGCCTAGTCTGCCTGGCAAATTTAAATCTACTTGCAATGTTCCACATTGCCAATCTCTACCAATAGCGTCCCTCAAGACGAATTCTATTTTTGGACCGTAAAAAGCCCCTTCACCTTTATTAATAGAGTACTCTAATTTTGTTGCTTTTATAGCCTCCAACAATGCTGCTTCAGATTTATCCCATACTTCATCATCACCAACTCTTAAGTCTGGTCGATCAGAATATTTCAAAATTACATCTTCAAATCCTAAATCTTTATAAATTTCTAAAATTAGGTTAGTTACACTTAAACATTCTTGAGTGATTTGTTCTTCCGTACAAAAAATATGTGCATCGTCTTGGGTAAATGCTCTTACACGTAATAATCCATGAAGTGCTCCAGACGGTTCATACCTATGAACCTTTCCAAATTCTGACATTTTAAGTGGTAAATCCCTATAACTTTTTAAACCTTGATTAAAAACCTGCACACAACCAGGACAATTCATCGGTTTTATAGCAAAAACTTTTTCATCAGGTGTAGTTGATGTATACATGTTAGCACCAAATTTTTCCCAATGACCAGATTTCTCCCAGAGTGAGCGATCTAATATTTCTGGAGTATTTATTTCTTGATACCCTGCTGTTTCTTGCTTCATTCTCATATATGAAATAAGTTTTTGGAATAGGCTCCACCCTTTTTGATGCCAAAATACAGATCCGGGACTTTCTTCTCTGAAATGAAATAAATCCATTTCTTTTCCAATTTTTCTGTGATCTCTTTTTTCGGCCTCTTCAATTCTATTTAAATAATCATCTAATTCTTTTTGAGTAGACCAACTTGTTCCATATACTCTTTGTAACATTTCATTATTAGAGTCGCCTCTCCAGTAGGCACCTGAGACCTTTGTTAATTTAAAATATTTTCCAATTTTACCGGTTGAACTTAGATGAGGGCCTCTGCATAAATCATGCCAATCTCCATGAAAATATAAAGATACATCTTCTCCCTCTGGAATACTTTCTATTATCTCAGCTTTATATATTTCTCCCTTTTTTTTAAAATGTTCAATTGCATCACTTCTTTTCCAAACCTCTCTGTAAGTTTTTTCATCTCGATCTACTATTTCTTTCATTTTATTTTCAATTTTTTCTAAATCTTCTGTTGTAAAAGGTTCTTTTCTAGCAAAATCGTAATAAAAGCCGTCTTCGATAACTGGTCCTATTGTAACCTGTGTCCCTGGAAATAATTCTTGAACTGCCATAGCGAGTATATGAGCAGTATCATGTCTTATGGTCTCTAAACCTTCTTTATCTTTTGAAGTAAATATCTTAATTGAAGAATCTTTTGAAATACTATGATTTAAATCTTTTAATTCTCCATCGACACTTATAAGCAAGGCTTGTTTTGACAGAGATTTGCTAATTTTTTCTGCAACTTCAAATCCCGAAATACTTTTTTTGAAATTAATTTTTTTTCCGTCTGGTAATGTAATATCTGGCATTAATTAAATAGTTTTTTGTATTCTGAATAAGTAGAAAAACACATTTTTTCAACATTAAATTTTTTTAATACATTTTCTCTTCCATTATTACCCATTTTACTGATTTCATTAGGATTCATATTCATTACTTTAATTATTTTTTCAGATAATTCATCAGAGTTTCCTGCTTCAAATAAAATACCAGTTTTTCCATCTATCACAGTTTCATTAGATCCACCTAAGTTACTCGCTACAATCATTTTCTGCATTGATTGTGCTTCAACTGATACCCTGCCAAATGCTTCTGGTTCTATTGATGCTGAAATCACTATATCTGAAATTTTGTAGGCCAAAGGCATATTTTTACAATGGTCTATAAATCTAATTTGTTTTGTAAGTCTATATTGCTCGACAAGTCTTATAAGTTTTTTTTTGTAAAGGTCTCGCCCCTGGTCATTACCGAGAATAACTGCAATGAATGCATCATTGCCTAATTGAATATTTACTTTATTTAAAGCTTCTAAAAACATTTCTTGGCCCTTCCAAGCAGTAAGCCTTCCAGGTAATAAAATTATTTTTTTACCAACAATCAATTCCCAAGATTTAAAAAGATTATCTTCATCAGCTTCTAGAGTCGTAGAAGCATCATAATAATCTGTATTTATACCGCGAAAAATTGAAAGTAATTTTTTTCTATCAGATAAATATTCTGAATAGTTTTCTTTAATATGTGAAAATATAAAATTTGATCCTGCAATTATTAAATCTGATCTAACCATAACTGAGTTATAAAATTTTTTTATATTGCTATTGAAATTGTATGTTCCATGGAAAGTAGTAACAAATTTTCTTCTAGTAATTTTTGTTGCTATTAAACATGACCAAGCTGGCGCTCTGCTTCTAGCATGAACAATATTAATACCATTTAATAAAATAATTATTGAAATAATTATAGAGTTTAGAAGAATAAGTATTGGATTTTTAGATTGAACAGGTAGTCTAATTACTTTAACTTTTTTTTTATCAATAAATTTTAATAATTCACCGCCACTTGTTATTAAATAAGATCCAACATTATTTTCTGGTAAATAATGAGCAATATCATAACAACCAGTTTCAGCTCCCCCGTAACCTAGTTTAGGAATTACTTGAAGGACTTTTAATTTAGACTGCATGTGGTAATAATATTATAAACTTGGTCAACTTTATTACTTTATATGAAAAAATATAAATTTCTAAGAATTTCTAAATATAAAAAACTAAGATATATAGCAAATAATTATAAAAAAAAACTTTACGTAGTTTTTTTACCTGGTTTTGCATCTGATATTGATGGTGATAAACCAAAGAAATTTTTAAAGTTTTCTATTCAAAATAAACTTGGATTTTTAGCTCTGGAATACTTTGGTCATGGAAGATCATCTGGAGAATTCACAAGAGGTAACATCACTAAATGGTCAAATGACGCGAGAATTACAATAAGTAAAATAGTTAAAAAGAATGACTTTATACTAATTGGATCTAGCATGGGAGGCTGGATTTCTTTGTTAATGCATAGATATTATAGTTCACAAATTAAAGGTTTTTTAGGAATTGGATCTGCTCCTGAGTTTCTTACAAGAATTATGTGGAAAAAATTTCCAAAAAAAACGAAAAGTGAAATTTTGAAAAAAGGTATTTCAAAAATTAAAAATGGCGATTATGAGTATTTAATAACAAAACAGCTAATTTTAGATGGTAAAAAAACCAGCAATAAAGTTCTTAACAGAAAATTATATAATACAAATCCTGTAACTATGGTTCATGGGCAGAAGGATGAGGTTGTTCCAGTAATTTATTCGAGAAAAGTTTTGAAAATTTTTCCTAAAGCAGAAAAAAAACTACTGGTGATAAAAAATGGAGATCATAGCCTTTCTTCAAAAAAAAATTTAAATATTATTTGTAAAGAGTTAAAATCTATAATCAAAAAAGTTAACTAGCTTTTCCAACTAAACTTTTATTTGTAATAGGGTTTTCTAATTTATTTAACATTTCTTTAGGGCAAACTTGTAAGAAATTTTTAATTTCATCGTCAAAATTTTCAATAATCTGTGCTGATAAATTTGAATTAGTTTCTTCATTGTGTTTTAGAACTAAATCTTTTAGATAGTTTTTCCAGTATTCTGTCTCGGGAGTTTGCCAAACTATTGTTTCAGGATTAGCTTTTTTTGCAAACTGACTTTTTGGGTCATATATAAATGCCATACCACCAGTCATACCAGCTCCAAAATTATCGCCTACCTCTCCCAATATTACTATTGACCCACCTGTCATGTACTCACAACCATTTGAATCACATCCTTCTATGACTGCAATAGCACCCGAATTTCTAACAGCAAATCTTTCACCTGCCTGTCCGGCTGCAAAAAGATACCCTGATGTTGCTCCATATAAGACTGTATTTCCTATAATAGTATTTTCATTTGAAATTAAATTACTTTCATCTCGAAGTTTAATCACAATAGATGCACCTGATAGACCTTTTGCAACGTAATCATTTGCATCTCCCTTTAATATTAGTTTAAGTCCTTTAACACCGAAGGCACCAAAAGATTGACCAGCAGAACCTTTAAAGTTAATAGCAAAAGTATTTTCCCCTAATTTATTATTTCCAAATTTTTTATAAAGATTATAAGAAATTCTTGTTCCAACAGCTCTATCAGTATTCTCAATCGTATAAACATTATCTAGTGGTAATTTTCTATTTATTAAACTTTCTATCTCTGGCCAAATTTTTTGGTCTAAAGTATTTGGTACTTCATTTATTATAGGAGTTTCACAGTATCTTTTATTTGTACCTGGATCAGCTTGAACAAATAAAGGATTTAAATCTAAGTCATCTAAGTTTGGTGATCCTTTACTGACTTGTCTCAATAAATCTGTTCGCCCAATTACTTCGTTTAAAGTTTTAAATCCTAAACTTGATAAAATTTCTCTAACTTCTTGAGCTATGAAGGAAAATAGATTTACTATTTTGTCCGGGGTGCCAGTAAATTTTTTTCTTAATTCATCATCTTGTGTACAAACTCCAACTGGACATGTATTAGAATGACATTGTCTTACCATTATACATCCCATTGCAACTAGAGCTGTTGTTGCTACACCAAATTCCTCAGCTCCCATCATTGCAGCAATTACTACATCTCGTCCTGTTTTAATTCCTCCATCTGTTCTTAGTGTAACAAGGTGTCTTAATTTATTTAAAGTTAATACTTGGTTTGCCTCTGTTAATCCCATTTCCCATGGAATACCAACATATTTAACGCTTGTTTGTGGAGTAGCACCTGTTCCACCATTATGACCTGAAATTAAAATTATATCTGCTTTAGCTTTAGCAACACCTGCTGCAATAGTTCCTATACCAGAAGAGGCAACTAATTTAACACCAACTCTTGCCTTAGGATTAATTTGCTTCAGATCATAAATAAGCTGAGCTAAATCTTCAATTGAGTAAATATCATGGTGCGGTGGTGGTGAAATCAAAGTTACACCAGGCGTAGAATGTCTTAGTCTTGCAATTTCCTCAGTTACTTTAAATCCCGGTAATTGACCACCTTCACCAGGTTTGGCGCCTTGAGCAATTTTAATTTCAATCTCATTACAATTGTTTAAATAGTTAATAGTTACTCCAAATCTCGCTGACGCAATTTGTTTTACCCTAGAATTTGCGCTATCACCGTTATCCAGTACTTTAAATCTTTCTTCATCTTCTCCACCTTCTCCACTACATGAAGCTCCTTTAATTCGATTCATTCCCATAGCAAGTGTTTCGTGTGCCTCTTTTGACAAGGCTCCATGAGACATACTTCCACTTCCAAATCTTTTCATGATTTCAGTAATTGGCTCGACTTGATCAATTTCAATTGCCTGTTGATTTTTAAAATCAATTAAATCTCTTAAACTAATTGGTTTTAAACCATAAATACCCTTAGTATATTTTTTATAAGTTTCATATGAATTTGAGTCTACTGCTGCTTGTAAAAGATGAATTAATTTTCCTTGATATTGATGTGTTTCACCATTTTTTCTATACCTGTAAATTCCACCAATTGGTAAAATGTTTGAGTGAATATCAAACGCATCTTTATGTATAGATCTTATTTTTTTTTCAATACCAGTTAATCCTATTCCAGAAATTTTAGATAATACTCCTGGAAAATAATCTTTTACAATTGTTCTACTCAATCCGACAGTTTCAAAGTTACATCCACCCCTATATGAGCTTAAAACTGATATACCCATTTTTGACATTATTTTTAACAGTCCAAGATTTACTGATTTAATATATCTAGTTACACACTCATCAAATGAGAAATTACCAAAAAGTTTTTTTGAATATCTTTGATGCAAACTATCAAATGCTAGGTAAGGATTAACCGTTGTAGCTCCGACACCTATTAATGTTGCAAATGAATGTGTGTCTAAGGCATCACCTGTTTGTACATTAATTGATGCATAGCCTCTCAAGCCTAATTTTATTAAATGAGTATTTATTGCACCAATACATAAAAGCATTGGCATTGGTAATTTTGTTTCAGATATATTTTTATCAGATAAAATAAGTTGAGTATTACCCTCTCTAACTACTTTTTCGGCGTTATTTTTTAATAATTCTATTGCTTCTTCTAAACTTTGCTCAGTGTTGAATGTACAATCTAAAATTTTGTAGTTATCTCCAAAATACTTTATAAATTTTTCAAACTGAGTATTTGATAAAATTGGACTATCTAAAACATAAATATTTTCCTCGGTAAGATTAGAAAAATCTAATATATTCCCTAAATTTCCAAATCTAGTTTTCAAGCTCATCACCTTATTCTCTCTAAGTGAATCGATTGGGGGATTGGTCACCTGACTAAAATTCTGTCTAAAATAATGATAAAGAGGCCTATATTTATCAGACAAAACTGCAAGGGGAGTGTCATCTCCCATTGAACCGGTTGCTTCTTTGGCATCCTCTGCCATTGGATGCAAAATTAACTCCAAGTCTTCAAGGCTATAACCAAAACAATGTTGTATCTTTTTTAAATCTGAGCCTGAAAACTCACTTTTTTCATTTTCTATAGTTAATGATTTATCTAATTCAATTATTTGATTATTAAAATGTTTGTACTCTTTAGACAAATAATTCTTTATTTGATTATTTGTATAAACTTTTCCTTTTTCAATTCTTACGCCCAAAATTTCTCCTGGTCCTAATCTTCCTTTTGAAACAATTTTCTTCTCATTTAAGTCAATCATTCCTGTCTCGGATCCTGCGAATAAAAGTTTATCTCTTGTAATGGTATATCTAAGAGGTCTAAGTCCGTTTCTATCGCTACCTACAATAACCCAATCATTATCAGTTGCGGCTATAGCTGCAGGTCCATCCCAAGGTTCCATTGTGCTATTTAAAAAGTTAAAAAGTTGTTGATGATCTTTAGGAAGAACTTTGCTTTTTTTTGACCAAGCATCTGGGATTAGCATAAGTTTCGATAGGGGTGCTGAATGTCCAGAAATATTCAATAATTCAAATACATTATCTAATGATGCAGAATCAGAATTACCAGCAGGGATTACAGGTTTTAAATTTTCCATATCATCAAACAAAGGACTAAACATTTCCTCTTCGTGAATTCTCATCCAATTAATATTTCCTTTTAAAGTGTTTATCTCTCCATTGTGAGCAATTGATCTAAAAGGTTGCGCTAAATCCCAACTTGGAGCAGTGTTAGTAGAGAATCTTTGATGAAAAATTGCATATCGTGAAATGAAACGCTCATCTTTTAAATCTGGATAAAAATCAGATAAAGACTCTGCTAAAAACATTCCTTTATAAATTATTGATTTCGAGCTGAATGAGCAAATATAAAAATTACTTAGTTGATTTCTTAAGGCTTCTTTTTCAATTTTTCGTCGAGTTTCATAAAGAGCTCTTTCTAAATCTTTACCATGAATTGACCTATCATTATGCGTAAAAAGAACTTGAGTTATTTCAGGTCTAGTTTGTTCTGCCTTTTCTCCTAAAACAGACGGATCCACAGGAACTTGTCTCCATCCATAGATATTAAAATTCTTTTTTGTTAGTTCACTTTCTACTATTGACCTGCATTGCTCCTGTCCTCCAAAGTCATTTCTTGGTAAAAAAATCATTCCCACACATAAATCTGAGTTATCGTGCTTGTGACCTGTTATTTCAATTTTTTCCGCAAAGAAATCATTTGGTATTTCAATATGAATACCTGCTCCATCTCCAGTTTTGCCATCTGCATCAATGGCACCTCTATGCCATACAGCTTTTAGAGCCTCAATACCGTATTCGACTACTTTTCTTGATTTTAAGCCTTCAGTTGAGGCAACAAGGCCTACTCCACATGCATCATGCTCCATAGTTTCATCATAAACATGATTTTTTTTTAAAAGTTTACGATTTTTGTTTTGGATATCCATTATGCAACCTTCATTTTTTCTTTTGATTGAAGATAACTTTCAATTGAAGACGCAGCATCTCTACCGTCTTTAATAGCCCATACAACTAATGAAGCTCCTCTTACTATATCTCCTGCCGCAAACACACCTGGTATACTAGTTTCTAAGGTATCAAAGTCAGCTTTTATTGTTCCCCATTGTGAAACTTGTAATCTAGGTTCCTGAAATAGAACTGGCAAATCTTCTGGGTCAAAACCTAAAGATTTAATAACGAGATCAGCATTAATTTCAAATTCTGAGTTTTCTTCTGCAACAGGTCTTCTTCTGCCACTTTCATCTGGATCTGTTAATTTCATTTTATCTACAATAATACTATTTACTTTATTAGTTCCTCTAAACTCTTTTGGATTACTTAACCAAATAAATTCTACACCTTCCTCCTCAGCATTGCCTACTTCTCTTGCAGATCCAGGCATATTTTCTCTATCTCTTCTGTAAAGGCATTTTACAGATTTTGCTTTTTGTCTTACAGAAGTTCTTACACAGTCCATTGCAGTATCTCCACCACCAATTACTACTACATCTTTACCCTCAGCATTTAATGTTCCGTTATCAAACATTTCGACTTTATCACCTAAACCTTTTTTGTTTGAAGCTGTTAAGAATTCCATTGCAGGAAAAATATTACTTAGATCATTTCCAGGTAAGCTAACTTCTCTTGCTTTGTATACACCTGTTGAAATTAACAAGGCATCATGTTTTGATTGTAATTCTTTTAATGTAGAATCTTTACCAACCTCGAAATTATGAACAAATTTTATTCCACCTTCTTTTAAAAGTTTAATTCTTCTCTCAACTACATGTTTTTCTAATTTAAAATTTGGTATTCCATAAATTAACAATCCACCTGCTCTGTCATATCTATCATAAATTGTTATTTGGTATCCTTTTTTACGTAATTCTTCACCACAAGCTAGTCCTGCGGGACCTGCTCCGATAATTCCAACACTTTGTTCATTTTCAATTTTTACATTTATTGGTTTTACCCAGCCATTTTCCCAAGCTTTATCGGTTAAATATTTTTCAACTGAACCAATTGTTACTGTTCCATGTCCCGATTGCTCAATTACACAGTTTCCCTCACATAACCTATCTTGCGGGCATATTCTTCCGCAAACTTCTGGCATATTATTGGTGCTTTGGGATAGATGATAAGCTTCTTCATACCTTCCCTCTGCAGTTAACTTTAACCAATCAGGTATATTGTTACTTAATGGACAGTGAACCTGACAAAAAGGAACACCACACTGTGAACACCTGCTCGATTGTTCTTTTGCTTTTTCATGAATAAACTCTTGATAAATCTCTCCAAAATCCTCTTTTCTCTGGGATTTATCTCTTTTAGGTGGATTTTGTTGACCTATATCTACAAATTTAAGCATTTTATTTGTCATTTGAATCGGCTTATACACCAGAAGCATATTTCCTTAAAGTATTACTAGGTAATATATATTGACATATATTTTTAAAAAACATTGATTTTTCAGCATTTTCTATTTAACGCATAATTGATATGCATTTAAAAGATTGCCTTATTTAGGTAATCTTTTAACTATCTATTAAAGTCCTTAATGATTTCAGAATATATAGAAGCATCAATTTTAGCGTTTGTTCAAGGTTTTTCGGAATTTATACCAGTAAGTTCCTCTGCCCACCTTATAATAATATCAAAAGTATCGAACTTTAGTATTAGTTCGCTTCAACTTGATATTAGTCTTCACTTAGGTTCCCTTTTGGCAATTATTTTTTATTTTAGAAAGGATTTAGTAAATATTTTAGGAAATAAGTCTTTATTATTACTTATAATTTTAGGTTCTTTACCATTAGTTATTGTTGGTTATTTTATTTATACCTCAGGACTGATTGAAAATTTAAGAAATTTAAAAGTTATAGCGTGGACAACTTTGATATTTGGTATTCTATTATTTATTGCAGATCGATCTAGTATAAAAAATAAATTTGATACCAGTTTAAATTTAAAAAATATTTTACTTATTGGTATTTTTCAAATTTTAGCTGTTATACCTGGTGTAAGCAGATCAGGTATAATAATTACAGCCTCAAGGTTTTTAAATTTTGATAGAGTAGATTCTTCAAAAATATCTTTTTACTTATCAATACCTGCATTAGCAGGAGCAAGTATACTTAGTTTAAAAGATGTGATGAATGCAAATATAGATTTGAACATATTATTTTTATATTCAATAATATTTTCATTTATAGTTTCTTATTTAACAATAAAATATTTTTTAATTTATGTTAAAAATTTTAATTTAAATATTTTTGTTTATTACAGAACCTTTCTTGCTTTAATTCTTTTTGTAATTGCTTATAGCTAATTTTTAGAACTCGGTGAAATTTGAGAAGAAATTACTGCAATCAATATTAATAAACATCCAATCATGTTATTAGTACTTAAAAATTGATTAAGAATAATCCATCCTGCTATAGCTGCAAATACTCCCTCGAGAGAATAAATAATTGCTGCTGGTGCTTCTTCTATATTTTTTTGAGCATACATTTGTAATGTAAAGGCTATACCGCCAGATAATGCTCCTGCGTAAAGAATAGAGCTACTTTCCATTAATATTTTTGAAATATTTATTTCTTCAAAAATATAAGAAAAGATTAATGAAAGTGTTGCAACAAATAATGCTTGAAGTGCAGCATAAAACATTGGAATATCAAATTCTTCCATAAACTTACCTGCAAAAATTATGTGCAAAGCCCAAAATACTGAGCACAATATAACTAGACCATCACCTAACATAATTTCTGAGTTAGAAAAATCACTTAAAAGGTATACTCCAACAACACAAAGACCAATTGCTGGCCATATACTCCAATGAACTTTTTTGGAGTATATGAAAAATAACAAAATTGGAACTATTGGTACGTAAAATACTGTAAAAAAAGCAGCATTTGCAATATTTGTATATTGGAGAGCAGCTTGTTGTAAAAAAGTACCCAAAAACAGGGATACTCCCATGAAAACTAAATATTTTATAAAAAGTTTTGATTTTGAAAGTATTTCTAGTCTAATTTTCTTCCTCTCAAATAATAAGGCAAGTGGTAATATTGTAAAAAAGCCAACAATAAATCTTGCTGAATTAAAAGTTAATGGACCGATATTATCCATACCTGTGTCTTGAGCGATGAAAGCTGTTCCCCAAATAAAAGTTGTGACTAAGGCACAGACCATTGAAAGGGATTTTGTCATTATATTTAATTAGATAATTTTATTAATTAATTTATTCCGTTTAACTTACAAGAGCTGTCAAAATCCTCTTTGTTAATATAACATCCAGACATTTTTCTAACTCCATTAAACGATCCTCTACCATGAAGTATTCGCCAATTATTAAATATTAGAAGTTCTCCAGGTTTAAGTATATGTCGCCACTGATAATCTTTATTATTAGCAATAAGATCAAATGTTTTTATTGCTTCATAAAACTTATATGTTAAGTCTTTTTCAAATCTAAATGGTGCTCGATCATAATTATTAAAACTTACTTGAACTATTTCATTATTTACATTTAATTTAAATATTGGTCTTTCAGCCTCAAGATAAACACCATCACCGATATAATTTCCCTTAACATTTATTTTTGTCATTAATTCATACATCGGCTGGTTTTCTTTTTTTATTATTTCTGCTATTTTTAATCCATCAACCATAATCGATTCACCACCTCTAGCATTATATTCACAACATAGTAATAATTGTAATCCTGGAGCGTCATTACTATAAGTTGAGTCTGTATGGGGTCTTAGTTCTTCTTGAGTGTATGCGCTATCAGCTTTATTTTTATCTGACTCAAAACTCCATAGTCCTCCAAATATAGAGTTTCTTACGTAACCAATTCTATTTGCGATTTTTTCAACAGACTTTAAATTGGTTTCACAGTTTTTAATTACTGAAAATCCATAGTCATGAATATTTTTCAAAAAATTTCTAAATCCCTCATTTGATAAAATTGAATTATAATCTAAAAAAATTTCTTCATTTATTTCATTAGCTTTCCAGATTTTTAAATTAGATTTTACTTCTTTTTTCTTTTTTATTTTATTATTAGTTAGAAATTCAGATGAATATTTAACTGGTTTTTCTAAATCAGGCCATGAGACACTCAAATATTTTCCATTTTCAATTATTTCTGCCTTTTTAACTTTTAAATTTATATCTAATGCTGCTGTATATGTTTTCCTTTGGCTGGACCTTTTATCCCAATTTTGCTCATCTTTTGCATGATCTCTTAGCCAAATATTAGGATAAATTTCAGAATTTTCTCCGTTAAAGTGGACGTGCACATCATCTGCTAGTATTTCAATTTTAGTGATCATTTACTCAAATTATATGCAAAATTAGAACCAAGATTATCTTTTAATTCGTTATTAAATTTAGCGGCCTCAGCTCCATCTATAATTCTGTGATCATATGAGAGAGATAATGGAAGCATGGTTCTTGGAACAAATTTACCATCAATAAATACCTGTTTTTTATAACTTCTACCAACGCCAAGTATAGCAACTTCTGGAAAGTTAATTATTGGTGTAAAAAATGAACCACCTATGCCACCTAAGCTTGTGATAGTCATTGATCCCCCAAAGAACTCTTTTTTATCAATTTTTAAGTTTCTGCAATCATCACTTACTTTTTTTAATTCCTCACTTAACTCATTAATGTCTTTTTGATTAGCATTTCTAATTTTAGGAACCATAAGTCCATGTTGAGTATCAACCGCGATACCAACATGGAAATACTTTTTAAAAGTAATCTTTCCATTTTCAATATCATCAATTGATGAATTAAATGATGGAAATTTTTTTAGTGAAAGTACTAATGCTTTAATAATAAATGCTAGAGGAGTAATTTTTATTTTTTCTCCTGTATAATTGTCTTTTATTGTGCTTCTAAATTCTTCCATTTCTGTAATATCAGCCTCATCATGGTTAGTCACGTGTGGAATGTTTGTCCACGAATTTACTAGATGTGGAGCTGCTATTTTTTTTACTCTAGGAATATCTTTAATTTCAACTTCCCCAAAATCTGAATGTTGATATTCACTTTTAATAATTTTTTCTTTTTGTCTTTCACTATTATTCTGGGGATGATTGATTCTAGATGAGACAAAGTCTTTTAAATCTTTTTCAACAACCCTACCTGATCTCTCTGTTCCCTTAACATTATTTATATCTACTCCAAGTTCTCTTGCAAATTTTCTAACTTTTGGACTTGCAGATATTTTATTTGATTGATCAGACATTTACATTTTTGTTGGCATGGGTTTGTTTTTATCTATTTTATACTTTTTAATTGCATCTTCAGCATGCTTTGATGTAACAAGCTGTTCATTTGCTAAAACACTAAGGCTATAAGCGACTATGTGTTCTTTATCTACTTCAAAAAAATTTCTTAAGTTTTTTCTTGTATCACTTCTTCCATATCCATCCGTACCTAATGAATAAAAGCTCTTGTTTGTAAAAGGTCTTATTTGATCAGCATTTATTCTCATATAGTCAGTGGCAGTAAGGATAGGACCTTGTTGTTTGCCTAAACATTCCTCTACATATGATTTTTTATTTGTTTCCGCTGGATTTAGAAGGTTAAATCGTTCGACTTCCATTCCATTTTTTCTTAACTCATTAAAACTAGTAACACTCCAAACTTCACTATCGACCTGATATTCTTTTTTGAGAATTTCTGATGCTGCCATCATTTCTCTTAGTATTGTTCCTGAGCCTAATAATTGAATTTTTGCATCTTTAGAACTTGATGTCTCTTTAATTTTGTACATTCCTTTAAGAATTCCATCCTCACAATCATCTGGCATTGAAGGGTGAGAGTAATTTTCGTTCATTGTTGTAATATAATAAAAAATATTTTCATTTTTTTCATGCATCCTTCTTAAACCTTCTCTAAAAATCACAGCTAATTCATAATGGAATGTTGGATCATAAGAAATACAGTTTGGAATAGTTGATGCTAACAAATGACTATGACCATCTTGGTGTTGAAGACCCTCTCCTGCAAGTGTTGTTCTTCCTGCAGTCGCACCAATTAAAAAGCCTCTCGCTTGACTATCTCCTGCAGCCCAAGCAAAATCTCCAATTCTTTGAAAGCCAAACATAGAATAGAAAAGATAAATTGGTATCATTTCAATATCATGATTTGTATATGCTGTACCAGCTGCTATCCAAGAAGACATTGAACCAGCTTCTGTAATACCTTCTTCTAATACCTGACCACTTTTTTCTTCTCTATAAGATGAAAGTTGTGCTGAGTCCTCTGGCTCATATTTTTGACCTTCATGAGCATAAATACCTATTTTTTGAAAGAAACCCTCCATTCCAAATGTTCTAGCTTCATCGGGAATAATTGGAACCAATTTTGGTGCAACATTTTTATCTCTCAAAAGATTAGTTAACATTCTTACTAATGCCATTGTTGTAGACATTTCTTTTTCGCCAGTAGACTTTTTCATAAAATCAAAAATATCTTTAACTGGTGCTTTAATCGGTTTTGAATATGATGTTCTCTCTGGTATAAATCCACCAAGTTCCAATCTTCTTTTTTTTAGGTATTTAATTTCTTCGGAATTTTCTTCTGGCTTGAAATATTCGATATTTTTTACTTGAGAGTCTGTTAAAGGAACATCAAACCTATCCCTGTAATACATTAAATCGTCAACATCCAATTTCTTTTGTTGATGAGTAGTATTTACACTTTCACCACTTTTACCCATACCATAGCCTTTTATAGTTTTGGCTATTATGACTGTGGGGCTTCCTTTATGATTGACCGCTTTATCGTATGCAGCATAAACTTTATGGGGATCATGGCCACCTCTATTAAGCCTCCAAATATCAGTATCTGACATTGATGAGACTAATTCTGTAGTTTCAGGATATTTGCCAAAAAACTTTTCTCTTACATACAGTCCATTTCTTGCTTTAAATGCTTGATATTCACCGTCTACGGTCTCATTCATAATTTTTACTAAATGTCCCGTCTTATCATTTGCTAAAAGTGAGTCCCAATAAGATCCCCAAATAACTTTTAAAACGTTCCAGCCACCTCCTCTAAAAATACCCTCTAATTCTTGAATTATTTTTCCATTTCCTCTTACTGGACCGTCTAATCTTTGTAAGTTGCAGTTTACAACAAATATTAGATTATCTAAATTTTCACGCGCCGCTAAACCAATTGCTCCAAGTGACTCAGGTTCATCCATTTCTCCATCTCCAAGAAAAGCCCAAACTTTTCTTCCTTCATCTTTAATTAATCCTCTATTAATTAGGTATTTCATAAATCTTGCTTGATATATTGCTAACATTGGACCAATACCCATTGAAACTGTTGGAAACTGCCAAAAGTTTGGCATTAGCCAAGGATGAGGATAAGATGAAAGTCCACCAGTTTGTACTTCTTGTCTAAATCTATCTAACTGTTTTTCATTTAATCTTCCCTCGAGAAAAGCTCTTGCGTACATTCCTGGTGCACTATGACCTTGAAAATATACTAGATCACCTCCAAATTTGTTATTTTTTGCTCTCCAAAAATGATTCATCCCAACATCATATAATGTTGCAGCTGATGCAAATGTTCCTATGTGACCACCAAGTTCGGGATGTTTTTTATTTGCTCTTACTACCATTGCAGCAGCATTCCATCTAATTAATGATCTTAACTTACGTTCTATGTTTTGGTCTCCAGGTGATCTTTTTTCCTCCTCAGGAGGTATCGTATTCACGTAAGGAGTAGTTTGAGTATGAGGAATTTTAGATCCAGCTTTATAAGATTGATCAATTAACTGTTTAATTAAAAAATGAGCTCTTTCAGAACCATCATTTTGCAAAACTGCACTTAAGGAGTCTAACCACTCTTTAGTTTCAACAGGATCAATATCGTCGTTACTACTAACCATTTTAACTTCATTAATTAATCTTGTTTGCTTGATTTGTGTTGGCTCTATAACTTTTGTTTCAACTTTTGTGTCAGATTTTGTAGCAGTTTCTGCTTCCTCTATTAATTTCTCTGTTGAAGTTGGAATTTTTTCGTCTAAAGTTTTACTAATTTTCTCATGTTCATCTTTATTTTCTGAAGATAGAGTTAATATTAAATCACCTTTAGAAACTTTATCACCAATTTTTACATTTATATTTTCAATTCTGCCTTCATAATTGGATGGTACTTCAACACTTGACTTATCACTTTCTAAAGTTACAACAGGGTCATTTTTATTGATTTTGTCCCCTTTTTTTACAAGTACTTCGATTATTTCAACGTTTTCAAAATCTCCTATATCAGGAACTAATAAGTCTAGATTCATTTTTGTAATATATATATATCAATATTTGCTAAAAAAATAATTTACATTATTAATTATGTATAAAAACTGTACAAATTGCGCCTGTAGCTCAATTGGATAGAGCGCTTGGCTACGGACCAGGAGGTTCTGGGTTCAACTCCTAGCAGGCGCACCAAAATGAAAGGATAAATGAAAATATCACTTGAAAAATCTGTAATTTATTTTTTTTGTTTAGTTTTATTATTTATACTAATTATGACAATAATCCTTTAATGAAAAAAAAATTTGAACAATTAAGCAATAAACCAAGCTACATGAAGCATAATGGTGGTTTATTATTTAGATCTATTAACAAGAAAAAATTTGAGTTTAAAACTAATATTAAAAAAACACATTTAAATAAAGCTGGGATAACCCATGGTGGTTATATTTGTACAATCATTGATGCTGGTGCAGGTACTGCTTGTCATAGAGCAAGTGGAAATAAACCATGTGTAACTATTTCATTGGATATAAAATTTATAGCTCCCTCGAACATTGGAGACGAATTATTGGGAATAGTAGAAATTCAAAAAGTTACAAATTCAATGGTATTTATAAATTGCAAACTCAAGTGTAAAAATAAATTAATTGCAAGTGCAGTTGGGATTTGGAAAATTTTAAGAAGACCACTTCCGAATGCAGGTTTGGGTGGCTAATATTAATTAATTTTTTAATTCAATTAAATTTTTAAATTGCTTCAAAGACTCTGGGTTACTTAATGCCTGAATATTTTTGATTTTATTTCCTTCAACTACGTTTTTTACTGCCAGCTCTACAATTTTGTTATTTTTAGTTCTAGGAATATCAGTAACTTCAATAATTTTTGATGGTACATGTCTTGGTGAAGCTTGAAACCTTATATTTTTTTTAAGTTTAGCAATAAGTTCTTCGTTTAAACTTTTTGGTTTATCTAAAACTAAAAATAATACAATTCTAACATCATTGTCCCAAGATTGACCTATAACGATCGCCTCTTTTATCTCTTTAAATTTTTCTACTACAGAATATATCTCAGCAGTACCCAGCCTTGCTCCTCCAGGATTTAAAGTGGCATCTGATCTTCCATAAATTATATATCCACCATTATTTTTTCTTTCAGCAAAATCACCATGATGCCAAACATTTTTAAATTTTTTGAAGTATGCTTTTTTATATTTTTCATTATTTTTATCGTTCCAAAATAATTTTGGCATTGATGGAAATGCTGATTTACAAACCAATTCCCCTTTTTTGTTTATTACGGATTTTCCTCTTTCAGAAAAAACATCTGTATTCATTCCTAAACCATTATTTTGAATTTGCCCTCTATAAACTGGTGAATATATATTTCCTAACACGAAGCATGAAACAAGATCTGTTCCTCCAGCTATGGATGCTAAATGAACATTTTTTTTAATATTTTTATAAACGTAATCGAAACCATCAGAGGACAAAGGTGATCCAGTAGAACAAATAGTTTTAAGATACTTTAATTTATATTTATTTTTAATATTTAAATTATACTTCTTTAGTTGATCAATATATTTAGCGCTTATACCTAAGAGCGAAATTTTTTCTCTCTCAGCCATTTTCAATAGCAAGTCATTTCTTTTGTGCATTGGAAAGCCATCAAATAGAACAATAGAAGCTTTAGATGCCAAAAAAGTCACTAACCAATTCCACATCATCCATCCACAAGTTGTGAAATAAAATACGTTATCTCCAGGCTTTACGTTACAATGAAGTTTGTGCTCCTTTAAATGTTGCAATAAAACACCACCAGCTCTATGACAGATGCACTTTGGTTTACCTGTTGTTCCACTTGAATATAAAATTGCTAACTCTTTATCAAAATCAAACTTTTTAAATGAGAATATTTTAACTTTTTTGTGTTTTAACTTATTGTAATAGAAAATTTTAATTCCTTTAATTTGGTTTTGTTTTAAGCCTTTTTTTCCAGGATAATTAACAATAAGAACACACTTAATAGATTTAATTTTTTTAATAATAGCTGGCAATCTTTCAAGTACATTAATTTCTTTGCCATTATAATAATACCTATCTGTAATTATTAATAATTTTGGTTTAATTTGAGAAAATCTTTCTGCAACACCTTGTATACCAAAGTCTGGGGAACATGATGACCAAATAGCTCCTATTGCACTGGCTGCCAAAAAGCTTTCAACCGTCTCAATTTGATTGGCTGTATATGATACAACTCTATCCTTTTCTTTAATATTATTTTTTTCAAAAAAATCCATTAATTTTAAAGTATTGTTATTCAATTCCTTCCAAGATTTTTCTTCTCGGTATCCATTTTCACTAATAAATGTAATAGCTTTTGAATTATCATTTTTTGATAATAAATTTTCTGCATAATTTAATTTTGATTTTATTAAAAATTTACTTTTCATAATTTCTTTAGGAAAATGAAATTTATCATTTTTAAAACCTTTTATATTTGAAAATCCCCATATAGAAGACCAAAAAAGCTTTGGGTTTTCAATTGTCCAATTATATAATTTTTTATAATTTTTCTTAGGTGTATAATTAAATTTTTTTGCTAAATACTTTTCAAATTCAAACAAATTTGATTTTGATTTTGTTTGAGAATTAGCTTCCCAGAGTTTTTGAGACATAAAAAAATATATTTAATTTTAAGAAATTATGATAACCTTAAAACATTAAATAATAAAAATGAGAACTTTTTCCTCAATGATTCGGACTAGTTTTAGCCTATTTTTGTTCTTTAAAGGTAACAATATATAGTATTGGTAAAAAAAATCATACCAAAGCTAGAAATGACAAAAAATAAAATCACAGCAGTTCTTGGACCTACAAATACTGGAAAAACTTTCTTAGCAATTGAAACTATGCTTTCTTTTGATTCGGGTATGATTGGTTTCCCCTTAAGACTTTTAGCAAGAGAAGTTTATGACAAAGTTATAAAAAAAGTAGATCCATCAAATGTTGCTTTAATTACAGGTGAAGAAAAAATAATTCCATTAAATGCAAAATATTTTCTTTGCACCGTTGAGTCTATGCCATTGGATAAAAGTTTAGAATTTGTTGGTATTGACGAAATACAAATGTGTAATGATCACGAGAGAGGTCATATTTTTACAGATAGATTGTTGCATATGAGAGGTGAGAAGCTTACCATGTTAATGGGTTCAAACTCTATCAAAAAAATTATCCACAAACTTGATGATGATATTGAATTTAAAAATAGAGAAAGGCTCTCTAAATTATCTTTCGGTGGTCACAAAAAGATTTCAAGAATAGAGAGAAAAAGTGCTGTAATTGCTTTTTCTACTGAAGAAGTATACGCGATTGCAGAATTGATAAGACGTCAAAAGGGTGGAGCCGCTATTGTTATGGGCTCACTTAGTCCCAAAACAAGAAACTCACAGGTAAGTTTATATCAATCTGGTGATGTTGATTATTTAGTTGCAACAGATGCAATTGGAATGGGAATAAATATGGATCTAGATAATGTTTATTTTTCAAATTTAAAAAAGTTTGATGGCAAAAAATTAAGAAATTTGAATATTTCTGAAATTGGACAAATAGCAGGTAGAGCAGGTAGATACTTAAACGATGGTGTATTTGGCACTACTGGGGAATGTAAAGAAATAGGATCTGAAGAAATTGAAGCATTAGAAACACACAGTTATCCAGATATACAAACTATTTTTTGGAGAAACACAAAATTAAACTTTAGTAATAAAGTTTCATTGTTAAAATCTTTAGAGGAGAGACCCCAAGAAGACTGGCTTAGAAGAATAAGTGAATGCCAAGATGAAAAAGTATTAAAATTTTTTTTAAAAGAAGCACCAAATATAGAAATTAAAGACAATACTGAAATTTTAAAAATACTCTGGGAATGTTGTCAAATACCTGATTTTGTAAAGAAAACTTATGGTCATCATTTTGATGTTGTAAGTAAGATTTTTAATTTTTTAACAAATTATAATAAAAAAGTTCCAAATCACTATATGAAAGAACAGCTGTCTTTATTGGATAAATTAGATGGAAATGTTGACTCTTTATCTAATAGAATTGCTAATGTCAGAACTTGGGCTTATGTGTCAAATAAATCAAACTGGGTTGAAAATCAAGACTATTGGGTAGAAAGAACTAAAAATCTAGAAGATAAGTTATCAGATAGACTTCATGAAGAGTTAACTAAAACATTTATAGATAAAAGGGCTAGTGTTTTGGCCAGAGGTTTAAAACAAGATATTATGTTTGAAACAGAGATTATTAATAATGAAGAGGTAATGATAAATGACCAGTTTATTGGTCGATTAAAAGGTTTAAAATTAGAATTAGATCTTAAAGTCGATACATTGGATGCAGATGTAAAATCTTTAAAAAAGGCTGCAAGGCAAAACGTAGTGCCAGAAATTATAAAAAGAATTACTCAAATAATTGATACTGGCTTAATTGATCTGAAAGATGATTTTAAAATTTATTGGAACAATAAACAAATAGCTAAACTAATTCCAGGCTCAGACTATCTAAATCCACAAATACAGTTAATTATTGACGATATGATTGAAAATAGCGAGAAATCAAAACTTAATTCTTATTTACAGTCCTGGCTTAATGATAAAATTGAAACAGAGTTAAAAAGTCTAATAGATTTAAAAAATGTTGAGGATAATAATCCGGATATAAGAGCTTTAGCATATCATCTATATGAAAGTAATGGAGTTGTTAAAAGAGATGAAGTTTTGAATTATTTAACTAAAATAAATCAAGATGAAAGAAAAAAATTGAGAAACTTAGGTGTAAAATTTGGAAGATATCATGTTTTTTTGTTTAAATTATTTAAACCAAGTTCTGTTTCCTTGAGAATTCTCTTATGGAAAAACTTTAATGAGAAAAATTTTGACTTCCAACCACCAACTTTTGGATTAAATTTTTTAGAACAAAAGAAAATACTAAATAAAAATTTAATGCTCTTATGTGGTTTTGAAAAATTTGAAAATTTATATGTTAGGATAGATATTTTAGAAAGGTTATTTTTAATGATTTTTAATACTAAATCTGAGAATAAAATCAAAGAGATAAAGTTAATTCCTGAAATGTTGAATTTGTTAGGTTGTAATAAAGAAAATTTTGTGAAATTAATTAAAAAGATGAATTATAAAACTTATGAAAAAGATAATAATCTTCACTTTAGATATATTCCTTCGAGAAAAATGAATAAAAGAGACTCTAATAAGAATATTAATGATAATCCATTTAATGTCCTTTCACAACTAAACCTAAAATAATGTTTAATATTTTTAAAAAAGAGGAAACTGAAAAAGAAAATCACCCATCAATAATAGCGGTCGCTTGTCTGCTAATTCATTTAGCAAGAATTGATGAGAATTATACAGATAAAGAAAAAAAAATAATAAAAGATGCAATTATTGAAATGGGAGCTGAAGCTGAAAAAATAGATAAAATCATTAAAGACGCAGAGGAAAAAGAAAAAGATTCAAATCAGATACTTGATTTTACTAGAGAAGTTAAAAATATAAATGAGCAGGACAAAAAAATTATAATAGAGACCTTATGGGATATTATATATTCCGATAAGGATGCTGATATGTACGAAACAAACCTGATGAGAAGATTGTCTGGTTTACTCTATTTAGATCCAAAAGTTGTTGGTGATATTAAAAAGAAGGTTAGTGAAAAAAAAACATGACATATTTAGTAAATGAAAAATGTATCAAATGTAAATTGATGGATTGCGTAGAGGTATGCCCAGTGGATTGCTTTTATGAAGGCAAAAATATGCTTGTAATTAAACCCGATGAGTGTATAGATTGTGGCGTTTGTGAGCCAGAATGTCCTGTAGATGCTATAATATCTGATAACGACGATAAAGATAAAAAATGGTTAGAGATAAATAAAAAATATGCAGATATATGGCCAAATATTAATGAAAAAAAAGATCCTCCAACGGATCATGAGCAATTTAAAGATGTAAAAGACAAGTATGAAAAATATTTTAAAGAAAATCTTGAATAAAAAAAAAGCAACAAAAGTTACCAAGAAGAAAGTAAAAGTTTTAAAAAAAGTAACTAAAATAAAAAAAGTAACAAAAAATTCAAAGATTAAAAAACAAACTAAACCGATTAAAAAGAAAGATAAAAAAGTTTTAAAAAAAAAAGTTGAAATTAAAACCGATCCTTTAAGAATACCAAAAAATAATGAGCAAAAACCTGAGATAAAAAAGGTAAAAAAGCAGGAAACTGAAAAGAGGTTATATAAAGTTAAAGATTATGTTGTGTATCCAAAACATGGTGTTGGTCAGATCACAGAAACAAAAAAAATCAATATTGGTGGTATTGAAGTTGAAACATATATCTTAAAATTTGAAAAAGATAAAGCTAATGGAATGGTTCCAGTAAACAAGCAAGCTCACTTAAGACCACTGGCAACAATAAATCAAATAAACAAATGTGTAAGTATATTAAAAAGTAAACCAAAAATTAAACGCTCAATGTGGAGTAGAAGAGCACAAGAATATGAAGCCAAAATTTCGTCTGGTAAAATTTATGAGTTAGCTGAAGTCGTAAGAGACCTTAACAAGGGTGATGATATAATGATTGATCAGTCTTATAGTGAAAGACAATTGTTTGAAAAAGCTTACGAAAGACTTTTAACTGAATTCCAAATAGTACTGGGATCAAGTTTAGAAGATGCTCAAAAAAAATTAGATAAGGCGCTAAAAAGAAATCTAGAAAAACAAATCCAAAAAATTCAGGAAAGATCAATATCAGAAGAAGATGTAAATAATCAAGAAGCTATGGAGTAAAAAAAAAACGCTTCTCACGCAAGCGCCATGAGAAGCGTTATCAGTTAAAAAGAATACTAAACTATCTTCTTTTCTTCTTCTTAGCTTTTTTCTTAGCTTTTTTCTTAGTTTTCTTTTTAGCAGCTTTTTTTCTTCTTTTAGCCATCTTTAGCTCCCTTTTTTTATAAACGAATCTTTATGATTCGTTAATAACTAATTTTTATTTTTTTTGGATAGTTATGTCAAACATATAATTTTTAAAAAAAAATTTAAAATAAAATTATTTTTTTATTTTTTTTTGTTAATAAAAAAAAGTTAAATAAATCGCTATTTATAAAGTATTTTTTTAAAAATTTTTAATAAAGTTTTTCAAATTCATTTTTATATTTCTTAACAATTTTATATCTTTTTAGTTTTAAAGTTGGAGTTAACATTCCATTTTCAATTGAAAATTTTTCATTGATAATAAAAAATTTTTTTATATTTTCTACTTTTGAAAGATTTTTATTTATATTTTCTAATTCTTTTTTAATTTGATCTTGTGTTACATTTATATTTTCATCAGATAGAACTAATAAAGCAACTAAATATGGTTTATTATCTCCATAAACGATTGATTGATCAATAAATTTCGAATTTGATAATTCATTTTCTATTTTAACTGGAGAAATATTATCTCCACCAGGAGTAATCAAAATATCTTTTTTCCTATCAGTAATTTTTAAGTAATCATTCTCAAAAATTCCAATATCCCCTGTATGTAACCAACCATCCTTTAAAACTTTGTTAGTTTCTTCCTCATTATTCCAATAACCCAACATTACATTTTCACCTTTAACTAAAATTTCACCATCTGAGGCAATTTTCACCTCATTGCCTTTAAACGGTGGTCCAACCGTCTCAACCCTAATATCATCAATTGGATTACAACTTACAACTGGAGAGGTTTCGGTTAATCCATATCCTTGCAAAGTAGGCAGGCCTATAGCATTTAAAAAAATACCAACTTCTTTATCAAGGGCCCCACCGCCAGAAACGAAAGTTTTAAGCTCACCTCCAAATTGACTTTTGATTTTTTTTCTTACTATTTTTTCCAAAATATTATCAATTAATTTTTCTAAAATTGTTAAAGATTGTTTATTTATTTTTTTGGTTCCTAATTCTAACATCTTTAATATTAGTTTTTTCTTTAAACCTGTAACTTTATTAAAACTTGCATTAATCTTTTGAAATAAATTTTGGTAAAATCTAGGCACAGCAGTCATTAGTTGAGGTTTGCAATCGTTCATATTTTTAACTAATTTTTCAATACTTTCTGCATAGAATATTTTTGCTCCAACACTTATTTGTACAAATTGAACAGTGTGTTCATAAGAATGTGAGAGCGGCAACCAGGTTAAAAATCTAGTCTGATCTGTTAACAAAGGTTTCAATATATCGAGTGCACCATCACAATTATTTAAAATTCCACCATGACTTAAGACAACACCTTTTGGGTTACCTTGTGTTCCTGAAGTATAAATAATACAAGCTGGATCATTCCTTTTAATTGATAAGTCTGGAATATTTAAATCTTGGTAATCTAAATTAGAAAATAATTTATTAACATTAATATAACTCTCAGAATCTATATCTAATTGTTCAAAAGAAAATATTTTTGCAACAAAACTATTTTTTTCTATAATTTCTTTGACTTTATTAAATTGTTCTTGATTTGAAACAAATATTAATTTTGGATTACAATTGTCAATTATATATTCGTAATCTTTCTCTGCATAAGTTGTATAAGCAGGTACAGTAATAGCTTCTGATAACATTATAGAAAGATCTGTTATTAACCACTCAGGTCTATTTTCAGATATTAATAAACATCTATCACCTTTATTTGCGTATTTATTAATTTCTGAAGAGAGTTTTTTTATTGAATGGAATGTTTTTTGCCATGTAAAATAATTACTGGTGTCTTTTAATGATGTTAAAAGAATATTATCTTTTTTCTGTTTTTTATAATTAATTAAAAACAGTTCGACTAAATTATTAATATTTTGTGTACTCATAAATACCTGGTGGGCAAAGAGAGAATCGAACTCTCACAGTATTGCTACTATTGGATTTTGAGTCCAACGCGTCTACCAGTTCCGCCATTCGCCCAAAACTTTGTATATTTTAACTAATAGTATTAAATCATTTATTATAATAAAAGAAAATATGTTTAAAGAACTGTACAATAAAACTATTAAACTGGCAGGTCATAAAAGATCCAAATCTTTTTTGGGATTTATATCTTTTATTGAAAGTTTTATATTCCCAATACCACCAGATGTATTGATAATTCCTATGACAATAGCTCGAAAACATGAATGGATTAGAATTGCATTAATTGCAACTATTGGATCTGTTTTGGGAGCTTGCCTTGGTTATCTTATTGGATATGTTTTCTTTAACGAAATTGGCCTTAAAATTTTTGAGATTTATGGCGTAGATGATGCTTCGTTTTTAAAAGATAAAGTGTCTTCAGAAGGTGGGGTTATAGCCTGGATAACTCTTTTAGCAATCGCTGGTTTTTCACCAGTACCTTTTAAGTTACTTACAATTACAAGTGGTTTTATAAACTTCAATATTTTATATTTTATTATTATCTCTGTTTTAACCAGAGGTTCACGTTTTTTTTTGATAGCATTTTTAATTGGAAACTTTGGCCCAACAATGAAAAAAATTATTGAAAAAAAGCTTTTAAAATTCTCTATTTTACTGTCAGTTATTTTAATTATATTTGCTTATCTTATATATAAATTTTTAAATAATTTTATTAATTAAATATGATCGTATTTCCAAATAGAAAAAATTTTTATTTGATTGTTTTTTTTATCTCATTAATTTCAATAATTTCAGCGTTATACATTGAGTATATATTGCAATATCAACCATGTAAGCTATGTATTTATCAAAGGTTACCTTATCTAGCTGCAATTTTTGTAAGCTTTATAGGATTTAATTATTCGAATAATGATCAAATTTTAATAGTTACAATTATGATATTTGCTTTGAGCGCTATACTATCTGGGTATCATTTTGGAATTGAGAATAGCATATTTGATGAGCTTTCAGCCTGTACAAATGGATCATCAGATATTTTAAATAAATCGAAATTACTAGAATCTCTTAACAAAACTCTGCCAGTTAACTGTAAAGATGCTACTTTTAAAATTCTTGGAATTTCACTAGCGGCAATTAATACAATTTTATCAATTTTAATTGTTATTTTTTCTATTAGAACATTGGCCTATGAAAAAAACTAATAAAAAAAAATTAGAAGAATTTATAAGAGTAGATCACGCTGGAGAAAGAGGTGCAATTAAAATTTATGAGGGTCAACTGCTTGCTTTAAATACTATTGTAAAAAATGATGATTTGAAACAAATTATTGGAGAAATGAAGAAGCATGAGGAGGAACATTCAAATTTTTTTGAGGATGAAATAGAAAAAAGAAATATAAAACCAACAAAATTACTACCATTATGGGATTTGCTTGGACTAGGTCTTGGATTTGGTTCAACTATACTTGGAAGAAAAGCTGCAATGTTATGTACAGCCTCTGTTGAAGAAGTAATTGATGAACATTACAAAAATCAAATTGATCAAATTGAAGTAGACGAAAAGAACTTAAAAGAAAAAATAATAAAATTTAGACAAGACGAATTAGACCATAAAGATATAGCCTACGAGAAAGGTGCCACAAAAAAAGGTGTTTATTCAATTATGGATAAAGTAATTAAAACTGGTTCTAAAGTTGCTATAAAAATCTCTGAAAAAATTTAGTTACGGTTCAAGTTCGACATCCCAATACAGATAGTCCATCCAACTTTTATGTAAAAAGTTAGGTGGAAAATTCTTTCCATTTTTATGGAGGTCCTCTGTAGTAGGTTGAAAAGGCCATTGGTTTAGTGTCATACCTGAGTTCTTTATTAGTCTTCCTCCTTTTTTAACATTACAAGATGAACAAGCTGTTACAACATTATCCCAATTTGTTTTGCCTCCTTTTGATCTTGGCAGTAAGTGATCAAAAGTTAATTCATCTTTGCTACCACAATATTGGCAACTAAACTTATCTCTTAAAAAAACATTGAACCTCGTAAAATTAGGGTTTGATTGAGGTCTTATGTATGATTTAAGAGCAATTACACTTGGAAGTTTCATGCTAAACGAAGGACTTCGTATTTGCCTATCATAATAACTAACTATCGAAACTCTATCTAAGAAAACAGATTTAACTGAATCCTGCCAACTCCATAGGGAGAGAGGATAATAGCTTAAAGGTCTATAATCTGCATTTAAAACTAATGCTGGACATTTTTCTAATGAAATATTTTGATCTGACAACTCAATCATTTTTTAAACATACATTAAATACATTATTAATCAACTTTACTAATTGTATATTAAATATTTATTAACTAATTAATTTTTTTTTAATAAAGTTTAATGCCGCACTTGATGCTTCCATAGGTATGTGATGATCGCAATTTTTAATCATTAAAGTTTCAATTTTGATTTGTTTTCTTATAAAAAAATCCTCTGCCTCTAATAAACTACTTGGTGGTACAATTGTATCATTTTCACCATGTATCATTAAAATGTTAGTTTTATTTTTAATTCTCGGAGAAAGGTCTTTCATACTTATGATTCTTCCAGAAAATCCAACAATACAATTAAATTCTTTTTCTGATGTTAGACCAACATTTAATGACATCATGCACCCTTGGCTGAAACCAGAAACACAAATTTGTGAATATTCTAAATTAAAATAATTACTTATTTCTGAAATATAACTGTTTAGAACATTTTCTGCCTTTTTTGATTCTTGAAGAGTATATTCTGGATCTTCATTATTTAAATCAAACCATTGAAACCCTGTAGGATTTATACTGCATACTTCATGTGCATCAGGGCATAAAAAAACTGTATTTTTTAAAAATCTTTTCCAGTTTAAAGTTAACATACTGATATCTTTACCATCACCTCCATATCCATGAAGTAAAATTACAGCACTTTTAACTTCCTCGTTACTCTCTGGTTTTATTGTTGTTGTATTTAATGAAAATTTCATAAATTTTTTGGTAACCAATCAAGTAAGGATTGGTCATTAAAGTCAATATAACCAACAATTCTCCCAACCTCAAAACCATTTCTGTCTATTAGAATTGTTGTGGGTAATCCTCTTAGTTTAAATAGCTGTGAAAACTCTGGGCCAGATCCTGTAAATATATCTAAATTTTTAATTTTGATTTCATCGAAAAACTGTTTAGATTTCTTGTAACTGTCACCACCAATATTAATTGGAATTATATTTATATTTTTAAATTCATTTAATGTTTTAAGTTTATCCAAAGAAGGCATTTCTTTTTTGCAAGGAGCACACCAAGTGGCCCAGAAATTTATTATTAAGGGTTTTGATTTATAATTATTTAAACTTACTTTTTGGCCATCAGATTTAATAAATTCTATATTTTCAATTTTTTTCTTGTCTTTATGCACTATAAGATTCTTAATTTCTGGACGCTCTATTGAATATGAGACGCTAGATGATATTAAGTAAAATATTATTATAAGATAATTAAAAAAAATGATTTTCATAAAATTCAGAACAATTAAATATCATGGGTAAAAATAATTACAATCAGCCAATTTGGAATACTAGAATAAAAAAGGAAAAAACAAACCTTTTCAAAAAAGTTGGTGGATCAATAGAAATCGATAAAAGATTATTCAAAGAAGATATTGAAGCTTCAATTATACATGTTGAGATGCTGTTTAGACAAAAAATTATAAATTTTAAAATTAAAAATAAAATAGTATGGGGTTTGAATAGAATTAAGAATGAGATTATAAAAAAAAAATTTATTTTTGATGAAAAGCTTGAAGACATTCATATGAATATAGAACACAGACTTTTTGAACTAATTGGGGAGGATGCTGGTTATATTCACACAGCAAGATCAAGAAATGATCAAGTGATTACAGATTTTAAAATTTGGTTAAGAAAAGCTAATAAAGAGATTGTTAAAAACCTTGATGTAACAATTAAAAATATTTTAAAAAAAGCAGAAAAAAATGTTGAAACAATTATGCCTGGTTTCACACACCTTAAAAATGCTCAACCAGTTTCTTTTGCCCATTACTTAATGGCATACTTAGAAATGTTTAACAGAGATAAAAAAAGATTTGAAAACAATTTAGAGAGCATTAATGAAAATCCACTTGGTGTGGCTGCTTTAACAGGTACTTCTTTTAAAATTGATAGATTTTATACTTCAAAAAAATTAGGTTTCCACAGACCTACTAAAAACTCAATTGATACTGTTTCTGACAGAGATTTTGTAATTGATTTTCTTTATTCATGCTCTGCATGTGCTGTTCATATCTCTAGGATTGCAGAAGAGTTTATAATCTGGAATTCTGATGCTTTTAAACTTATAAATTTAAATGATAAAATTGTAACTGGGTCATCTATTATGCCTCAGAAAAAAAATCCTGATCCTCTAGAATACTTGAGAGGCAAAACAGGTTTCATGTTTGGAAATCTATTTTCTATGCTTACAATATTAAAAGGGTTGCCCCTTTCTTATTTTAAAGATTTACAAGATGATAAAGAAATTGTTTTTAAATCGTTTGATCAATTAAAAAATTCCTTAATTATATTAAATGATGTTCTTAAAAATTTTTCGCCAGATAAGAAAAGGATGATCGAACTTGCAGAAAGTGGCTACATTACAGCAACTGATTTAGCAGATTATATGGTTAGAGAATTAAATTATCCATTTAGAAAAGCCTATTTACAAACGGCTAAAATCATAAATTTTGCCGAAAAAAATAAAAAAAAATTGTCAGAACTCACTATAAAAGAGATAAATAAAATTGAGAAAGGTTTAACCGCTGATGTTCTGAAAGTATTTGAACTAAAAAAATCTGTTAATTCTAAAGTTTCTTATGGCGGAACTTCTTTCGACAACATTAAGAAAATGATATTAAGTTACAAGAAGAAATAACTATGTTTAAGAAAATAACTTTAATTATCATGTGTCTAATTTTATTAACTTCATGTGGAAGAAAAAATGAGCCAAAATATGAGGCATCATTAAATAATAATGTTATGAAATTAAATAATTTTAATAACTGATTTAAAATGCCAAAAAAAGATGAAATATATCAATAATATTTTTACAGTTGAAAAATCCAGCCTCACTAAAATAATTAAAAAATTTGAAACACCCATTTTTTGCTATTCGGAGAAAAAAATTAATGAAAATATAAGTAATTTTAAAAAAAGTTTTAAATCGTTTTCTCCAATCATATGTTTTTCAACAAAGTCAAACTGTAATCTAGAAATACTTAAACTAATTAAACGAAGTGGATTGGGAGCTGATGTTGTCTCAAAAGGTGAATTAATGATTGCTCTTAAAGCAGGAATAAATTCTAAAAAGATTGTTTTTTCTGGGGTGGGCAAAACTAGATCAGAATTGATTTATGCAATAGATAAAAATATTTTATTAATTAATTGTGAGTCAAAAAGTGAAATATTAGAAATAGAAAGTATAGCAAAATCTAAGAATAAAAAAGTAAATATTGGAATTAGATTAAACCCAAATACAGACGCAAAAACAATTAAACAAATTTCAACTGGAAAAAAAGAAAATAAATTTGGTGTAAATGAAAAGACATTTATTGAAGTTTCAAAATATATAAATAATTCAGAATTTTTAAATCTAAAATGTTTAAGTGTACATATTGGAAGTCAAATCCTAGATCATAAGCCATACCAGAAAATGCTTAATGTTATAGATAAATTAATAAAAAAAATTAACTTTAATTTTGAGTATATAGATCTTGGTGGTGGTATGGGTATTGATTATAAAAAAGATAATAAAAAGTTTAATTATAAAAAGTATAATCAAATTATTAAAACATTTTTAAAAAAGCATAAATCAAAAATTATTTTTGAACCTGGTAGATCAATTATTGGTGATACTGCAATATTAATTTCAAAAATTATTTACATAAAAGAAAATTCTAAAAAAGATTTTATTATTATGGATGCAGCTATGAATGACTTTATGAGACCTGCGTTATATGGGGCTAAACATAAAATAATTCCATTAAAAAGAACCAATAAAATGACAAGGAAAAGTTATGATTTTGTAGGTCCTATTTGCGAAACGACAGATAAATTCTTAACGACAAATAAATTTCAAAAATTAAATGAAAAAGATTATATTATTATTTGTGACGTAGGAGCATATGGCTCATCGTTATCTTCAAATTATAACATTAGACCTAAGCCTGCTGAAATATTAATTAAAGGTTCAAAAATAAATATAATTAAAAAAAGACAAAAACTAACAGATATAATTTAGTTTTTGGCAAAAATGATTAGAAAACTTCTATTTTTATTTTTTTTCTTTCTAGGTATATCTATAATTTCAATAATATTCCTGCCATCATTAATAATGCCAACTAAAATAGTTTTAATTGGTGGAAAAATGATGGGAAAATGGGCAGCATTTTGTATTCAAATTTTTTTACAAACAAAAATTATTGTTAGGGGTAGAGAAAATATTATTAAAAAGGAAAAGTTTTTTATTGCTTGTTCTCATCAATCTATGTTTGAAACTTTTTACTTACAAACAATTTTTAATTCACCGATATTTATTTTAAAATATGAATTAATCAAAATTCCTATATTTGGTTGGTATTTAAAAAAGATAGGATCGATTTCAATAAATAGAAATAAAATTAGTAAAGATAATTTAGGTTTAATTGATAAAATAAAGAATTCAGTCAAAAATTCAGAAAGGCCATTAATTATCTTCCCACAAGGCACTAGAGTTTTACCAAATGAAAGAGTTCCTTTTAAAAAAGGGGTTGGCAGAATTTATAACGAATTAGGAGTAAATTGCCAACCTGTAGCTATAAATTCTGGAAATGTTTGGCCAAAAAATGGAAAAATAACCTCAAAAAAAACAATAATAATATCAATTCTTCCCACAGTTAAACCTGGAATGACCTCAGCAGATTTTACAAATTATATTGAAAGTTTAATTTATAATGAATTAGATATAATGAATTAGCCCTTCATTGGCATTACAACATATATACTATCATAATCAGCCGGGTCTCTAATTAAAGCTGGTGAACCTGTATCTTTTAAATAAATCTCAATGCTATCTCCGTCAAGTTGGGATGCAACATCAATTAAATATCTAGAGTTAAAACTTATATCTAGCTCGTGATCAAATTTAACACTCAAGCTTTCTTTGCCGTCACCACTATTTGTATTATTAACTGAAAGATCAAGATTATCTTTTGAAAGATTAAATTTTACACCATCTTTTTTATCTAAAGAGACTGAAGCAACTCTATCTACCGAATTTAAAAATGATTTTAGATCAACCTCCAATTTTTTTTGATTTTCTTTAGGTATTACCTGTACGTAGTTTGGAAATTTTCCATCAATAAGTTTAGATATTAATATACTATTGTTAATTTCAAATTTAATTTTTGATTTAATATTTGATATTTTAACTTCGCCTTCATAATCCTCTAGTAATGAGCAAAGTTGAAAAATAGTCTTTTTTGGTAAAATTATTTGATCAAATTGAACTTTGTTTTGCAATCTAATCTTAGAAATAGACATTCTATGGCTATCAGTAGCTGCAGCTGTTAGGAAATTTTTATCTTCAACTTCTGTTTGATGTAAAAAAATTCCACTTAAATAATGTCTAGTTTCGTCGTTAGACACTGAGAATTTACATTTATTTAACAGTTTTAGTAACTCTTTTGATTTAATCGAAAACTCATTCTCATTGAAATTTTCATCTGTTAACGGAAATTCAGAAGCATTGATACAATTTAAGTTAAAAACAGATTTATCAGACTCTAAGTGCAATTTATTTTCGCTAGGATTAGAAAAGTTAATTTTACTTCCAGAGGAAAACTTTCTAACAATATCATACATTATTGATGAGGAAGAGGTAGTTTTACCCTCCTCAATAATTTCGACGTTTGGAATTTGATGAATAAAAATTAAATCGAGATCAGTAGCTGTAATTGTCAATTTTCCATTACCAACATCCAATAAGACATTTGAAAGTATCGGCAGCGTACTTCTTTTTTCAATTACACCCTGACAATAATTTAAAGATTTTTGAAGGTCTTGTTGATTTAAACTAAACTTCATTTTCTTTATTATACAAAATCTTATTTTTTAAACTATCAATATTAATATTTAATTCACTATCCTCTTTTCTCAATCTCTCTATGGTTTTAACAGAGTGGATTACAGTTGTGTGATCCCTATTAGAAAAAGATCTACCTATTTCTGGTAATGATTTAGATGTTAGCATTTTTGCAAGATAAATTGCAGTCTGCCTTGGTCTTACAAGATACCTTGATCTTCTTGGCGAAAGCATTTCATTTTTGCTTATTTTATAAAATTTACAGACTATTGTCTGTATTGTATCAATATCCACTTTATTTTCGGTAAGATTTAGCAAATCTTTTAAAATTATTTTTACCTCTGACAAATTTGGAACTTTATTATAAATCCTTGTGAATGAAACAATTCTATTTAGTGCTCCAACTAACTCTCTAATACTAGTTTTAATTTCTGTGCTTAAAAATTTTTGGATTTCTTCAGAAATAACTACTTGATTTGAATAAGATAATTTTAATTCATCAGTTTTAGATTTAATAATTTTATATCTAAGTTCATAATCAGGGTTTTGAATGTCCACAACTAAACCACCTGAAAATCTGGATTTTATTCTCTCTTGGATCCTAATAAGTTTATTTGGAGGTCTATCTGCTGAAATTATTATTTGAGAATTTTTATCTAATAAAGCATTAAAGGTATGAAAAAATTCTTCTTGCATAGCTTCTTTACCATTCATGAACTGAATATCGTCTATTAATAAAATATCAGTATTTCTAAAGTACTCTTTAAACTTTACCATTTCATTTGATTTTATAGACTTTACAAATTGGTACATAAATCTCTCAGCTGATATAAACATAACTTTATTCTTTTCTTTCAATTCTAGACCAATTGCGTTTAGTAAGTGTGTTTTACCCATTCCTACACCACCATATAAATATAAAGGATTATAATGAGCTATATCTTTGGAAACTTTTTTTGATGCTTCAAATGCTAATTTGTTGCTTCCCCCAGTTATGAAATTTTCAAAGTTTTTATTTGGATCTATCCTATTATATTGAAGATAAGAGTCCTTTATAAACGAAACATTATCGTTATTAGTTTCTAAAGAATTTTTAGACGATGTATTTTTCTCGCTAATTTCAGTATCTTTACTATTTTTTATTGTGAATTCAATCCTCACC
>CACDRY010000005.1 GCA_902555275.1 uncultured Pelagibacteraceae bacterium | reverse complement strand
TAAATAATGTCCTAAACCAATGCTAAGCATCTATTTTAACTCCTTTATTTCTCTCAGCCTCAACTAAATCAACACCTTCATTTCTTTCTCTGGAAATTTGCTTAACGTAACTTTGCCTTTTAACTCCTGCCCTTTCTCTGTAGGTTAAAACAATTGCTCCTATCATAGCAACTAACAAAATCATTCCTGAAATTTGAAATAAAAGTATATAATCCGTATATAAAACATTTCCAATAGATCTAGTATTAGTGACCTCAGTAGATGTATTTATAGAAATGCTATTTAATAAATCGGGTTTATATTTCCATCCTCCTATTACAATAATTAGTTCAAAAAATATAATTAAGCTAACTAATAAGCCAATTGGTATATGGGTTCCACCATCCCACCTTGAGCTAAACCATTGACCTTTTTGTTCAGCTACGTTTAACATCATCACAACAAATAAAAACAGAACTGCAACAGCTCCAACATAAACTATAAGCATTATCATGCCTAAAAATTCAGCACCTATCATAATAAACAAACAAGATATGCTAATGAAATCTAGGATTAAAAAAAATACAGAGTGAACTGTATTTTTTGAGACTGTTACCATCACAGCAGAAACAATAGCTATTAAGGAGAAAATATAGAAGAAAACTGAGTGTGCAATCATAAGATTACCTGTGAGAACTATCAGCCTTTATATTGGCAGCTAAAATGTTTTCCCACCTGTCTCCATTTTCCAAGAGTTTTTCTTTTGTGTAATAAAGTTCTTCTCTAGACTCTGTTGCAAATTCAAAATTAGGACCTTGGACAATTGCATCAACAGGACATGACTCTTCACAAAGACCACAATATATACACTTAAGCATATCAATATCGTATCTTACAGTTTTTCTACTACCATCATCTCTTTCCTTTGACTCTATTGTAATAGCTTGTGCTGGACATACAGCTTCACAAAGCTTACAAGCTATGCATCTTTCTTCACCATTAGGATATCTTCTGAGAGCGTGCTCACCTCTAGACCTTGTTCCTAAAAGTCCCTTTTCAAAAGGATAATTAATTGTCTTTTTTGCCTTAAAAGTCTCTTTTATTGCAATTAATAAACCAGTCACAAAATCAATCATGAATATAGTTTTTAATAATCTTGAAATTTTCATTTATTTCCCTGGCAGTAAATCAAAATATAGTAAAAAACTTGAAGTTAAAACAACATAAAACAGTGAAAATGGAAGGAAAATCTTCCAACCAAGCTTCATTAACTGGTCATATCTATATCTTGGAACAGTTGCTTTAACTAATGCAAATAAAATAAATAAAAACAATATTTTAAAGATTAACCAAAAAGGACCTGGGATAACATTTAATGGGAATATATCTATTGGAGATAGCCAGCCACCCAAAAATAAAACTGAGCCCATTGCACACATTAATAAAATATTTGCATACTCTCCTAACCAAAACATAGCATACATCATTCCTGAATATTCAGTTTGATATCCTGCCACTAATTCTGCTTCTGCCTCTGGTAAATCAAATGGAGGGCGATTTGTTTCTGCCAGTGCAGAAATAAAAAAAATTACAAACATAGGAAACAAAGGAATTACAAACCATAAATTTTGTTGTGCCATAACGATTTCACTTAAGTTTAAAGATCCAACACATAATAGAACATTAATGATTATAACCCCTATTGAAACTTCATACGATACCATTTGAGCAGCAGATCTGATTGCACCTAAAAAAGGGTATTTAGAATTGGAGGCCCATCCTCCCATAATTATTCCATATACGCCTAAAGATGAAACTGCAAAAAGATATAAAATACCAACATTAATGTCAGCTAGAACAAAATCTTCACCAAATGGTATTACGGCCCATGATATTAATGCTAATGTCATAGTCACGACTGGAGCTAATACAAATACAAGCTTGTTTGAGCTTGCAGGTATTATTATTTCTTTAAAGATATATTTTAATGCATCAGCTAATGATTGAAATAAACCAAATGGACCAACAACATTAGGTCCTCTCCTTTTTTGTACAAATGCCCAAACTCTTCTATCAAGCCAAACTATCATGGCTACGGAAACTAAAACAGGCACTAATAAAAATAAAATTTTATAAACTTCAGTAAATAATATTGAAAAGTAAGATTCCATTAGCCCTCAGTTCCAGTTTTTTTTAAATTAGCTCTTGCGTATCTACACTCTGACATTGTTTTGGATGCACGGGCAATTGTATTAGAATAGTAATAATCAATATCATCAACTAATATTTTTTCATCATTCAAATTATAATTAGGAACTTTAAAATTTTTAATATTTTGATTATTTAAATGGTTTTTCATAGATTTTAGTAGTTCATCTTTATTTTTAAATAAAGAATTTCCAAGTATAGTAGAAGATAATTCATTAATAATTTGCCAATCTTCTTTCGCTTCTCCTGGTGGATATGAAGCTTTATATGCTTTTTGAAGCTTTCCCTCTAAGTTAGTGAAATAACCGTCTTGTTCAGTATATGCAGCACCAGGCAATATAAGATCAGCCATATCTGCACCATTATCACCATGACTTCCAATATAAATTATAAATTCATTACTTTTTTTAATTTTGAGGTTATCTTGACCTAATAGAAAAATAACTTCTACGTCACCATCCTCAATTTTTTTAAGAGATTTATTACTTCCATCATTTGAGGAAAAAATGCCTAAATCATAAGAACCAACAGCTGATGCATCAGTTGATAAAATATTTAATGAATTCCAGTTATCATTGATTTTGTTAATATTAGTTAAATACTTTTTTAATTCCTCAAATATATATGCACCATTGTTACTGTTTAATACTGATTGACCTAAGATGATAATAGGTTTTTCCGCACTGGCAATTTTGTTTGAAAGATCGTGTTCATTGTTAATTAGTTTATTTATTACTTTTGAATTATTTTCTAAAACTTTATAAGGATAAGTTAAATCACCCACATCCTCTAAAGAAAATATATCAGTTTTATTTTTTAGATAAGTTTTTCTTATTCTTGAATTTAATATAGTTGCCTCAAATCTGGGGTTTGTGCCTATTAATAATATAAGATCACTTTCTTCAATCCCTTCTATACTAGAATTAAATAGGTAATTATTTCTATTTTCAAAATTTATGTAAGTATGGTTAACTCTAGAATCTAAGTAACTAGAATTTAAAGTTTTTTGAAATAAGTTTTTAACAGCAAACATAGTTTCCATGTTTGTCATATCACCAGTGAGACCAACAATTTTGTCTGGCGATGTTTTTAAAATTTTTTCTTTTATTTTTTTGTATGCATCTTGCCAACTTAGTTCTTCAAAATTTCCATTATTTTTAATAAATGGAGTGTCTAATCGTTGATTTTTTAATCCATCACATGCATATCTTGTTTTATCAGAAATCCACTCTTCATTAATTTCCTCATTAATTCTTGGTAAAACCCTTTTTACTTCCCAATCGTAAGTATCAACTCTAATATTTGACCCAACAGCATCCATTACATCGATGGTTTCTGTTTTTTTTAGCTCCCAAGGTCTTGCTTCGAACACATAAGGTTTGGAAGTTAATGCACCAACTGGACATAAATCTATTACGTTTGCTGACATTTCAGATTCCATGGACTTCTCTAAATATGTAGTAATTTCCATATTTTCTCCACGTCCAATTGCACCTAATTCTGGCACTCCGGCTACTTCAGTGGCAAATCTTATACATCTAGTACAATGAATACATCTAGTCATTTGGGTTTTTATCAATGGACCCATGTATTTTTCAGGTACATATCTTTTATTCTCTTTAAATCGTGATTTATCAATCCCATAAAACATAGATTGATCCTGTAAATCACACTCACCACCTTGATCACAAACTGGACAATCTAAAGGATGGTTCGCTAGCAAAAATTCCATCACACCTTTTCTTGCTTTTTCGACTTTTTCTGTATTTGTTTTAATGACCATACCTTCAGCTGCAGGCATTGCACATGAAGCTATAGGCTTTGGCGATTTTTCCATTTCAACCAAACACATACGACAATTCCCAGCTATGGAAAGTTTTTCATGATAACAAAATCTTGGTATTTCAGCTCCAGCTTGTTCACAAGCTTGTAGTACAGTTAGACCATCTTCAACTTCAATATCAATATCATTAACTTTTAATTTAGGCATTTTCCTTTTCTAATAAATGTTGATCTACTAAGTATGGAATATCTTTTTGTTTTTTCACAACAGGATCAAATTTATTTCTTTCAAGTATTTCATCTTTAAAATGTCTAATTAATCCTTGAACAGGCCAGGATGAGCCTTCACCAAAAGCACAAATTGTATGTCCTTCAATTTGTTTTGTTACATCAAAAAGCATATCTACTTCATCTGGGGTTGCCTCACCTGCTGCCATTCTCTCCAACATTCTCCACATCCATCCAGATCCTTCCCTACAAGGTGTACACTGACCACAACTTTCATGTTTATAAAATCTAGCTATTCTTGCCATACATTTAATAATGTCTTGGTCATTATTGATTACAACAATACCAGCTGTTCCTAATCCTGTTTTATTCTCAACACATGCATCAAAATCCATTTTCATGTTGTCACAAATTTCTTTAGGTAACATTGGCATTGAAGAACCTCCTGGTATTACTGCTTTGAGATTATCCCATCCACCAATTACACCACCAGCATGAGTTTCAATTAATTCTTTGAGTGGAATTCCCATTTCTTCTTCAACGTTACATGGATTATTGACATTTCCAGAAATACAATAAATTTTTGTTCCTGTATTTTTAGGTCTTCCAAGTGAACTAAACCATTTTGCACCTCTTTTTAGAATTGTAGGAACAGCTGCAACAGTCTCAACATTATTAATTATAGTAGGACATCCATATAATCCAATTAATGCAGGAAATGGTGGCTTTAGTCTTGGTTGCCCTTTTTTACCTTCCAAACTCTCTAATAGTGCCGTTTCTTCACCGCAAATGTAAGCACCAGCACCATAATGAATATAAATATCTAAATCCCATCCTGAATTTAAGGCATTTTTACCAATTAAATTATCTTTATAAGCCTCATCGATTGCAGTTTGAAGTTTTTGCCCTTCATTAAAATATTCACCTCTTATATAAATATAACATTTATGTGCATTAACTGCATAAGAAGCAATTAAGCATCCTTCTATTAATTTGTGAGGTTCAAATCTTAATATATCTCTATCTTTGCATGTTCCAGGTTCTGATTCATCAGCATTGATAACTAAGTAATGTGGTCTAGACCCCACCTCTTTAGGTGCAAATGACCATTTTAGACCAGTTGGGAAACCAGCTCCACCACGTCCTCTAAGTTCAGAGGACTTAACTTCATTGATTATCCACTCTCTTCCTTTCTCTAATATTTCTTTTGTTCCATTCCAATCATTTCTTAATTTAGCAGATTCGATATCAGCTCCACTATCATTGTATAAATTTTGAAATATTCTATCTTCGTCTTTAAGCATTTTTGTTACCTAATAAAGTTTTTCGATTATTAACTGGTTCTGCATTTATTCTTCCAGAATAAGATCCTGGCTTTGGAATTTTATTTTGGTATATTGTCTCAATTATTTCTTCAAGTTTTTTATCATTCAAATCTTCATAATAATCATCATTTACTTGCATCATTGGAGCGTTAACACATGCACCTAAACATTCAACTTCCATCCAAGAAATTTTTCCATCGTTAGATAATACATTTTCTTTTTCAGATATTTTGTTTTTACAAACTTTTACCAAATTATATGCGCCTCTAAGCATGCAAGGTGTTGTAGTACAAATTTGAAAAAAATATTTACCAACTGGAGATAAATTATACATTGAATAAAAAGTTGCTACTTCATATACTTTTATATATGGCATGTCTAAAAATTTAGCTATGTATTTCATTGCTTGTAACGGTATCCAATTGTCATTTTGCCTTTGAGCTATATATAATAAAGCCATTACTGCACTCTGTTGTTTTCCATTTGGATAATTAGAAACAATTTTATTTGCAGCCTCCATGCTTTTAACACTGAATTTAAATGTTTCGGGCTGTTCTTTGTGGATTTTTTTTACGCTCATCTATCTACCTCTCCAAAAACAATATCCATTGAACCTAAGACTGCAGGTACATCAGCAAGCATGTGCCCTTTTATTAGATAATCCATAGCTTGAAGATGGGCAAATCCAGGAGCTCTGATCTTACATTTATATGGTTTGCTTGAGCCATCTGAAATTAGATAGACACCAAATTCTCCTTTTGGTGCCTCAACTGCTGTATATATTTCATCTTTTTTAACCCTGTAGCCTTCTGTAAATAACTTAAAATGATGGATTAAAGCCTCCATAGACTGTTTAAGCTCTTTTTTTTGTGGAGGAGAAATCTTTCCATCCTCTGTTTTAATTGGTCCTTTTGGGATATTTTTTAAACACTGTTTAATAATTTTTACGCTTTCTCTCATTTCTTCAATTCTGCAAAGATATCTATCATAACAATCTCCATTTTTTCCAATAGGAATTTTAAATTCTAAATCGTCATAACAATCATAAGGTTGACTTCTTCTTAAATCCCAAGCTACACCAGAACCTCTTAACATAACTCCTGAAAAAGAATAATCCAATGCATCTTGTTTAGTTACAATTCCTATATCTACATTTCTCTGTTTAAATATTCTGTTATCGGTAAGTAAAGTTTCTAAATCATCAATAATTTTTGGGAATTTTTCGCAAAATTCACTTATATCACTATCAAGTCCAGTAGGGAGATCTTTATGTACTCCACCTGCTCTAAAATAATTAGCATGCAACCTTGATCCAGACACTCTCTCATAAAATCCCATTAATTTTTCTCGTTCCTCAAATCCCCATAAAGTTGGTGTCAGCGCCCCGACATCCATTGCTTGGGTAGTAACGTTTAATATGTGGCTTAATATGCGTCCTATTTCACAGAAAATTACTCGAATATATTTTGCTCTAGAAGGAACTTCGATTTTAAGAATTTTTTCTATAGCTAAAGCAAATGCATGTTCCTGATTCATTGGTGCTACATAATCAAGACGATCAAAATAAGGAACTGCTTGGATATAAGTTTTGTTTTCTATTAACTTTTCAGTACCTCGGTGCAGTAGCCCTATGTGAGGATCTGCTTTCTCAACAACCTCTCCATCTAGTTGAAGTATTAATCTTAACACTCCATGTGCAGCAGGATGCTGTGGTCCAAAATTTAAATTTAGTGTTTTTTTTTCTTTTGCCATTAGCTTTTTTTAATTTCTTTAATATATTTAGTTCCTTCCCAAGGACTCTCATAATCAAAATTTCTGTAATTTTGCTCTAATTTTACAGGTTCATAGATCACTTTTTTTTGTTCTTCGCTAAAACGAACCTCGTTATGTCCAGTAAGAGGAAAATCTTTTCTTAAAGGATGTCCTTGAAAACCATAGTCCGTTAAAATTCTTCTTAAATCAGGATGATTTTTAAAATTTAAACCATACATGTCAAAAACTTCTCTTTCCATCCAATTTGCGGCAGGAAATATTGAGGTTATTGATGAAATTACTTCATTTTCTTTGATTGAATAATCAATAATAATTCTTTGATTATACTCATGACTTAATAGTAAATAGACCATCTTAAATCTATTTTCATTTTCTGGGTAATCTACAGCCGTAATTTCAACTAACTGTCTAAATTTAGTTTCGTTATTAGTTTTAAGAAATGTTATAACTTCAATTAATTCATTATGATCAATGCTTAAATAAATATTATCATGCTTTATAAATGAATTATTTATTTTAGATGCTAATTCGGAGTTTATAAACTTTTCCAAGTCCTCAAGATTTTTCATTATTATCTTTCTAGAGAACCCTTATTTCTGATTTTTTTCTGTAATTGTAAAATCCCATAAAGTAATGCTTCAGCTGAAGGAGGGCATCCAGGAACATATACGTCAACAGGTACCACTCGATCACATCCTCTAACTACTGAGTAAGAATAATGATAATAACCTCCACCATTTGCACAACTTCCCATAGATATTACATATCTTGGTTCAGGCATTTGGTCGTAAACTTTTCTTAATGCGGGAGCCATTTTATTTGTTAGCGTACCTGCTACTATCATAACATCAGATTGGCGTGGTGATGCTCTTGGTGCTGCGCCAAATCTTTCAAGATCATATCTTGGCATAGATGTTTGCATCATTTCAACAGCACAACAAGCTAGTCCAAACGTCATCCAATGCAATGAACCTGTTCTTGCCCAATTAACAAGGTTATCTAAAGATGTTGTTATAAAACCGTTGTCACTAAAATCTTGAGCTAACTGTTTAAACTCCTCAGGTATATTTTTTTTTCTATCTTCTAAATTCATTCTATTCCCAATCTAAGGCTCCTTTTTTCCACTCATAAATAAATCCTACAGTTAAAATAAATAAAAATAACATCATTGAGCAGAAACCATATAAACCGATTTCTCCAAGTGAAATTGCCCATGGGAACAAAAATGCTATTTCAAGATCAAATATTATAAATAATATGGCAACTAAATAAAACCTAACATCAAATTCCATTCTAGAGTCATTAAAAGGTTCAAAACCACACTCATAAGCTGACAACTTTTCAGGGTCAGGTCTGCTTGGAGCAGCAATGTAATTAATTGCAACAAAAGCAAGACTTAAACCTAAAGCTATTATCAAAAATAATAGTATTGGTAGATAATCTTTTAAAAATTCCGCAAGCATTTGATTCCTATGTAACAACTATTATATCAACTAAAAGTGAAGATATGTCACATTTTTATGCCTAGTTTTGCTCGAATAATGGCGGGAGTGAAGGGACTCGAACCCTCGGCCCCCTGCGTGACAGGCAGGTGCTCTAACCAACTGAGCTACACCCCCACAGGTGTAAATGGTGGGTAGTAAAGGACTCGAACCTTTGACCCCCTCGGTGTAAACGAGATGCTCTACCAACTGAGCTAACCACCCAAAATCTTGGTACTATTACATCAACGGATTAATAAAGTAAATTGTTTATTACTGAATACTAGCTTGAGATTTATCGTCTTTTTTACCCTCAGATATTTTGTCAACTTCAGTCCATTCCACAGGTTTTAGCTCTTTTGTAAGGGCAATTTTAAGCACTTCATCTGCTGTTTCTACTGGAATGATTTTAATGTCTTCTCTTACCTTTTTTGGAATATCTACTAAATCTTTTTCATTTTCTTTAGGGATCAATACTTTTTTAACTCCTGCTCTATGAGCAGCTAATAATTTTTCTTTCAAGCCTCCTATTTGTAAAACTTGTCCTGTGATAGTTACTTCACCTGTCATTGCGACCTCTTTGTTGACAGGTATATTTGTAATTGATGAGACAATTGATGTAACCATAGCAATACCAGCTGATGGACCATCTTTAGGCGTTGCTCCTTCTGGAACATGAATATGAAAATCTTTTTTTTCAAAAAAAGGCGGTATTATTCCATATTCTAAACTTTTTGATCTTACATATGATTTAGCTGCTTTAACAGATTCTTGCATAACATCACCAAGTTTACCTGTAATTTGCATTCTACCTTTACCTGGCATATTGACAGTTTCGATTTTAAGAATTTCTCCTCCTACCTCAGTCCACGCTAGCCCTATTACAATTCCAGTTTTATCTTTATCTTCTACTTCACCGAATTTGAATTTTTTAATTCCTAAAAAGTCTGGAATATTTTTATCGTTCACATGAACTTTTTCAACTTCACCACTTACTACTTTTTTAACAACTTTTCTTGTTACTTTAGAGATTTCTCTTTCTAAATTTCTAACACCAGATTCTCTTGTGTAACTTCTAATTATCTCTTTTATTGTCCCATCTTCTAAATTTAGTTCGCCCTCTTTTACACCATTTTCTTTTACTTGTTTGGGTAACAGATATTTATTTGCAATATTTATTTTCTCATCTTCTGTGTATCCAGGAATTCTTATAACCTCCATTCTATCAAGAAGTGGAGGTAAGATATTTAAAGTGTTTGCAGTAGTTACAAACATTACATCAGACAAATCATAATCAACTTCTAAATAATGATCATTAAAAGCTGTATTCTGCTCAGGGTCTAATGCTTCTAGCAACGCTGATGATGGATCTCCTCTATAATCGTTTCCGATTTTATCTACTTCATCTAATAAAAATAATGGATTTTTTGTACCAGCTTTTTTCATCATTTGAATTATTTTTCCTGGTAAAGATCCAATGTATGTTCTTCTATGACCTCTAATTTCAGCCTCATCTCTAACACCTCCTAAAGACATTCTAATAAACTGTCTGTTAGTAGCTTTAGCTATGGATTTTCCAAGTGATGTCTTTCCAACTCCCGGGGGTCCAACTAAACATAAAATTGGACCTTTTATTTTTTCCATCCTTTTTTGAACAGCCAGAAACTCTATAATTCTCTCTTTAACTTTTTCTAAACCAAAATGATCTTCATCTAAAATCTTCAGACCTTTATTTAAATCAATGTCTACATTGTCTTTTTTAAACCATGGAAGATCTATCATCCAATCTAAATAATTTCTAACAACTGTTGCTTCTGCAGACATAGGACTCATATTTTTTAATTTCTTAAGCTCAGACATGCATTTCTTCTCAACTTCTTTTGGCATCTTTGCTTTTTGAATTGATTTTTTTAGATTTGTTGTCTCATCTTTGCCGTCTTCAATTTCACCCAATTCTTTTTGGATAGCCTTTAATTGTTCATTTAAATAATATTCCCTTTGGGTCTTTTCCATTTGAGTTTTAACTCTTCCTCTAATTCTTTTTTCTACTCCAATAATGCTTGTTTCACTTTCCATCATCTTAATGACTGCATTTAACCTTTTCTTAACATCTAATGTTTCAAATATCTGTTGCTTTTCAGATATCGATGCATTTAGGTTTGAAACAATATTATCTACAATTTTAGATGGATCTTTTAATTGTTTAATATTGGCAATTGTTTCTGATGAAATTTTTTTATTTACAGAAGTTAATTTTTCTAATCTTTTTACAGCTGTGAGAGCTAGGGGTAATAGATCTTCGTCTTTGTTTATAACGTCTTTTTGATGTTCGTATGTACAAGTAATAAATTTTTCATCATCCTTAAAATCAATAATTTTTACTCTTTTGATTCCTTCAACTAGAACCTTAACTGTGCCGTCTGGAAGTTTTAAAAGTTGTAATATATTACTTTCACATCCATAAGAAAATACATCATTCTTCTTTGGATCATCAACCTCAGAATTTTTTTGAGTGACTAATATTATTTTTTTATCACTTTTCATTACCTCGTTTAAAGCAGTAATAGATTTATCTCTTCCAACGAATAGAGGAATTACCATGCTTGGAAATACCACTATGTCTCTTAATGGTAATAACGGCTGTATTAATTTAACTTCCATACTAACAAATATGGATATTATATCTTATAATGCAATAGGAAACTTTTGTTTATTAGCTCTTATTAAGCCGCAGAGGTCTTTTCTGTTTTTGATTTGTTCTTTGTATGAACAATTATTGGTTGTGATGTGCCTTTGGTAGCCCCACCATCAATTATAACTTCTTCAACGTTATCTTGGCCAGGGAGATCAAACATAGTTTTGAGTAATAAATTTTCTAAAATCGATCTTAATCCTCTAGCACCAGTTTTTTTACTTATTGCTTTGTTGGCAATATCTTTAACAGCCTGATCTTTAAATGTTAGTTTTACACCTTCTAATCTAAATAGCTCTTGGTACTGTTTTATCAAGGAATTTTTTGGCTCTTGTAAAATTTTTATTAAAGATTTCTCATCTAAGTCTTCTAGTGTTGCGGTAATTGGTAATCTTCCAATAAATTCCGGTATCAGCCCATATCTTAATAAATCTTCAGGTTCTAAGTTTTTCATCCACTCACCAGTTTTTTTATCCTCTAACGTTTTTACCTCAGCACCAAATCCAATAGAAGATCCTTTATCTCTTTGAGAAATTATCTTATCTAGTCCTGCAAATGCTCCTCCACAAATAAATAGTATATTAGTGGTATCAACTTGTAAAAATTCTTGTTGAGGATGTTTTCTTCCACCTTGAGGTGGAACACTTGCTACCGTCCCCTCCATAATTTTTAATAATGCTTGCTGAACACCTTCTCCGGATACGTCTCTAGTGATAGATGGATTTTCAGACTTTCTGCTGATCTTGTCAACTTCATCAATATAAACAATTCCTCTTTGTGCTTTTTCAACATTATAGTCTGCAGCTTGTAGTAATTTCAGAATTATATTTTCAACGTCTTCACCTACGTAGCCTGCTTCGGTTAATGTAGTTGCGTCTGCCATGGTAAAAGGTACATCAAGTATTCTTGCAAGAGTTTGAGCTAATAAAGTTTTTCCACATCCCGTTGGTCCTACGAGCATAATATTGGATTTAGATAATTCAACCGTTTTGCTTGTTTTACTCTCGTAGTTTAATCTTTTGTAGTGATTATGAACTGCAACTGATAAAACTTTTTTTGCATGAGATTGTCCAATCACATAATCATCAAGAACTTTACATATTTCTTTTGGTAATGGTAAACCATCTTGATGTTTTACAAAATTATCTTTGCTTTCTTCTTTGATGATATCCATGCAAAGTTCTACACATTCATCACAAATGAATACAGTTGGACCCGCAATTAACTTTCTAACTTCGTGTTGGCTTTTGCCACAAAAAGAACAGTAAAGAATATTTTTATTGTTGCTCATAATTTTAAATTCGAATCAATTTTAATACTTTAATACATATGGTGCAAAGTAATCAAGTGGAGGTTGTGGACAAACTATATATTGTGATCTATTCTCTCTTTTCTACCACTTTATCTATCAGGCCGAAACTTTTTGCATTATCTGGAGTCATAAAATTATCTCTCTCTAATGCTGATTTAATTTCATCAACTGATTTTCCTGTATGTTTTGAATAAATTTCATTTAATCTTTTCTTTAAAGATAAAACTTCATTAGCATGAATTTCAATATCTGTGGCTTGTCCTTGAAAACCAGCTGACGGTTGATGGACCATTATTCTAGAATTTGGCAATGAAAATCTTTTTCCTTTAGCACCTGCTGCTAATAAAAATGAACCCATGCTTGCTGCTTGACCTATACACAAAGTACTTATTTCTGGTTTGATATATTGCATTGTATCATAAATACCAAGTCCAGCTGTTACAAGTCCACCAGGACTATTTATATATAAAGAAATTTCTTTCTTAGGATCTTCAGATTCTAAAAATAATAATTGCGCAGTAACTAATGATGCAACCGCGTCATGTATGGGACCAACCACAAACACAATTCTCTCTTTAAGGAGTCTAGAATAAATGTCATATGCCCTTTCTCCTCTACTAGATTGTTCGACAACCATAGGGATTAGTGTACTTAATTGTTCTTGAATTTTAATAGTCATAATCGATTCGATTAATCTTATACAACTTGTGATTACTTTTTGCTAACCTTTTTTGCTTTTTTTGGTTTTGATGCGGGAGTTTTAGTTTTTTTAGTTTCTTTCGATTTTGTTTTTAGATCTTTTTTTTTAGGATCTATTTTTTTCTTATTTTTTTCATCTACATCTTTTTTATCAAGTTTAACTTGCTCTTTAATATTTTTTTCATTTTCTTGTTTTAGAATTTTCTCAGCTTCTTCTTTGGAAATTTCTTTTTTAGTAATTTTTGCTTTTTTCTTAATTTCTTCAATTATTTTTTCTTCGTAAATTTGTCCTCTTAAACTTTCTATGGCTGCAGGATTTTGTTCATAATAATCTTTAACAATCTTTTCTTGACCTGGCATCATTCTAAATTGTTTTTGTATTTCCAAATTAATTTCTTCCTGAGATACATTAATTTTATGTTCTTCGCCAAAAGCATTTAAGATTAATCCAGTTTTAATTCTTTTTTTTGCTTGTTCTATTAATGATTTTTGGTTCTTTTTAAATTCATCTTCCTTCATTCCTTGAGATAATATTTTAACTTCTTGCTCAATTAAATTATTTGGTAATTGATCTAATTTTTCTTTCTCTACTTGCTCAAGAATACTTTTCTTTGTAATTATGGCTAATGAATTTTTATATTCATCATTAATTTGTTTTGAAATAAGTTCTTTTAAATTTACTAAATCTTTGGCACCCATATTTTTAGCAAAATCATCATTAATTTTTACTTCATCTGGAATTCTTACTGCTGTAATCTTACATTCAAACACAGCACTTTTATTAACCAGTTCTTTTTCAGGAAAATTTTCAGGAAGATTTACTTCTACATTTTTTGTATCACCTGATTTAACGCCTTCTAATTGTTTATCAAAACCTTTTATAAATAAATCTTTTCCAAGAACTAATTGAGTATTTTTACCCTCGTTACCCTTAAATTCATTGCCATCAATAGTTCCTTTATAATCAAAAATTACTAGATCATTAATTTTAGAAGTGTAATTTGCCTCCGCATCTTTAAAATTATTTTGATTTTTTGCAATTTCACTTATTCTTTTATCCGTTTCTTTAGGATCAATTTTTACAACATACTCGTCTACTTTAATTGAGCTTAGTCCTTTAGCAGAAACCTCTGGTAGCTCTGTAACTGAAATAACGTATTCTAAATCTTTTCCTTCGCCAAAAGACTTTAAGTCTATTTTAGGTTGTCCTGCAGGTTTGATTTTATTTTCTTCTAGAGCTTTTGTTGTAGTATCTTTTAGCAACTTATCAATTACTTCACCATAAACAGCTTTACCAAATTGTCTTTTTAAAATTTCGGTAGGTACCTTACCAGGTCTGAAACCTTTTATTACAACGTCTTTTCTTATTTCTTCATATTTCTCATCCATAAAGCCTGAGATTGTTTTTTTATCTATAAATACTTTAAGATCTTTTTCTAAACCTTTTTTATTTTCTATTGTTACTTTCATATTTATTTTTGGTAGGCGAGAAAGGACTCGAACCTTCACAGCTTGCACTATTGGTTCCTAAGACCAACGCGTCTACCAATTCCGCCACTCGCCCAAATTTATGCTGTTTTATATAGTATTGATCTAATTTGTCCAATCAGAATAATAGTGTAAAAGGATATAAATATATAAAAAAATGATAGTTTCACCCTGTATAAGCATTTGCAAAATGGATCCTGTAACTGGATATTGCTATGGCTGCGCGAGAGACAATGATGAAAAGAGGATTTGGAAAGACCAAAATACAAAGGATGAGTGGAAAAAACAAAATTTAGAAGATATTCAAAAGAGGATGCAAGGATGGCAGTTGGAAAGTTTCAAAGAATCTTATGAACATAAAAAAAATAATGGAATGTCGCTATTTAAAAAGAAACAACTAAATGACTCAGACTAGATTAGTAGTAATAATTTATATAATTGGAATTCTTATTGGTGCATTTGTTTTTGATTTATGGGGTGCTGAGACGAGTGCTATCAAAAGTTTAGCAGCAATGTTTTGGACAGCATTATTACTTATAGCTATTGTATTTGCTGACAAAAAAAAAGAATAATTAATCTTTTTGTATAAGTTCACTTATAAATAAATCTCCATTACCATCATCAACAGCTTTTTTATAAAAAGATTTTTTTACATCTGCTAATTTTTCTGCATTACCTAAATCTTTCAGCATTTCATGAATATAAGTAAGGTCTTTTAAAGTATTAGAGGTAGAAAATTTAAATCCAGTATAATCATCTTTAAGCACATTATCAAAAATTCTATTTAAAGCTGTTGAGTTTCCAGATCCTAATTTTGCTACTGCAAAAAGTTTATCTAAATCAATGTCTAATTTTTTCGCACTTTTTATGAATTCTATAACATTTGTTGCAGTACCGAGTGATAAAAAATTATTTAGTAGCTTTGACTTTGCTCCTTTGCCCACTTCTCCAAAATAGAAATAATCTTTACAAAAAGTTTTTAAATAAACTTCAGATTTTTTAAAATTTTCTTGCGATGCACCAACAATACCTCCACAAACACCTTCTTCTGCTTGAACGGGACCCCCCATCACAGGGCATTCAATGTAGTTAATTTTTTGTTTTGAAAAAATCTGTTCCATTTGAATGGATCCACTTTGGTTATGTGTTGTTACATCAATAATTAATGTATTATCTTTTAGTAAAATTGAGACTTTTTCAGCAATACTTAACGCGATAGGCGTATTAGTCACACAAAGAAATAATGCATCTAAATTCTTTTCACAAAGTTCATTGTAAGATTTTACCTCAATAGCACCATCACTTACAATCTTATCTATCGGTGCTCTTTTTTTGTTTGCAATAACAAATAAGTTATTTCCTTTTTTTAAAATATTTTTGGCTATCCCATAACCCATATAGCCAACACCAATAAAACCTACATTCATAATCTAAAATAATTATAGTATAAGACATGGAGATTAAAAATTAATATTTATGACTAATGATTTTGAAAAACTTGAAAATTTGATAGTAAGCTGCAAAAAATGCACTAGGTTGGTCGGTTTTAGAAAAAAGATAGCAAAAGAAAAACGAAAACAATACATAAATGAAAAATATTGGGGAAAACCAATAACAGGCTTTGGTGACCCAAAAGCCAGAATTTTGTTTGTTGGTTTAGCGCCAGCAGCACATGGTGGCAATAGAACAGGAAGAGTTTTTACAGGAGATAGATCGTCTGATTTTTTATACAAGTGTCTTTATAAAGCAAAGTTATCTAACCAGCCAAATTCTGACCACAGAAATGACGGACTTAAATTGAGAGATATATTTATAACTACTGCTTTAAAATGTGTCCCGCCTGGAGATAAACCAACAAAAAAAGAGCTAAACACTTGCTTTAAATATTTTAATAAAGAAATTGAATACTTGGAAAATTTAAAGATTGTTGTTGCACTTGGGAAAATAGCTTTTGATGCTTGTATACAATTTTACAAAAAACATTACAGAATTGACTCAAATATTAAATTTGGGCATAGTAAATTCTTTAAACTTCCAAATAATATTTTATTGGTAGGTTCTTATCATCCAAGTCCAAGAAATGTAAATACAGGAAGAATTAATGTAAATAAAATGACAAATTTATTTATTAAAGTAAAAAATACTATTTAGTTAATTTTTCTTTGAGTTTTTCAGGCATTTTGATTGGTTTGCCCTCTTCATTAATTGTAGCTAAATGAATATCTGCAGTTAAAATTAAATTATCTTTTACAAATATATCTTGCTTCATTTTAATTGACACATTTTTAACTTCTACAATTTCAGAAAAAATATCAAGTTTATCCTCTAACTTTGAAGGTTTTATAAAATTTAAATTACAAGATTTTACAATTATATGTATTCCATATTTTTCTTTTAGGTTAGAATTTGTAAAGTTTACTGAAGCAATGGCATCAGTTCTAGCGCGCTCTATAAATTTTAAATAATTTGCATAATAAACTACTCCACCTGCATCCGTATCCTCATAATAAACATTAAAACTTGATTTAAATTTTTTCATAAAAATAATAATATCAAAGTGAAAATATTTTTTATACTAATGATTAATACAAGATGAAAATTTATATAATTTGGTTAATTGGTGTTATATTATGGAATTTCGGATATCCAGAAGCCGCTCCAATCCTTGATGTTTTGGCTGCAATAATACTGTCTTTATTAAGTTTTGGTTTAAAAAAATATCTTAATTAAACTTTATTCAGAAGAAAAAAAAATATTTTGGTAATAACTAACTGCGGTTAGTTTTGAATTATCAGTATCTGCCATAATTGCAATTCCTGAAAGCTCCTCAACGTCTAAATCATGAAATTTTTTAAAATCTTCTTTTACATTAGCTTTTACTGTAACCCATTCATTTAAGTTTAACTTTGTTGAAGCCAGAACGCTATCGATAGATTTCTTTGTATATGGGCTTGGCCATGTCTCTCCTACATTTGAATTGCTTGAAAAAACATAGTTTATAGCTCTATTTGATAGTGGTGTTGCACCAGTTTTTTTGATTACAAAAACTCTAGCAGCAAAATCATGACCTTTTTTTGTATTTTCTTTTATACCTTTAAGATCTTTTTCAATCTTCCAAGTAATATTTATAAAAGGAGTTTTATCTAAATTAATATTTATTTCTTTGCCTACACCTGATGCTGCATTTTCTGCTACTGCTTTCAAATAACTTCCGTTCTCATTATTTCCAATAGAATACAATGTTTTTGCATCAGCTCCTCTTACTTTTCTGACATTTAATAAATTTAATTCCTCCTCAGTAAATTCGAAAACCATTAGTTTTTCGGCACAAACTGAGGATATAAACAGGAAATAAATTGTTATTATTTTGATAAATTTTATAGACATACTTTTCATATAATTAATTATTTTTAATTATCAACTATAGTTTAAAATATAACTTTAAGGTAAAAGAACAATTTTAGGTGAAGAACAGGTTCCATCATGAATTTGCTTAAAGGCCTCTGCGCCTTTCTTTAATTCTCTGTATTCTATCCAATCTAGTTTGCCAATTTTTTTGTCAGCTAAAATTTTGATTGTATATTCAAAATCTTTATTAGTATAACAATATGTACCAATAAAGGTTATCTCTTGAAGAGTTGCTTTTCTAAAATTAAACTGTCCAGCCGGTTGGGTTAATCCAATATGTATTATGGTGCCACCAGGTTTAATAACTGAGATCGATTGTTGTCTTGAAACTTCTAAGCCTACTGTATCAAAGACAATATCGAAACTATCGTTTTGTATTTCTTTGTCCGATGGATTAACAAATTTACCCTCAAAATATTTTGAACACTTTGTTAGTCTCAAATTATTGGGATCAGACATAACGATATTTTTGTTTCCTTTAATTTTAGATAATATTAACGAACACAATAATCCAATCGCTCCGGCTCCTAGAACTAAAGTTCTACATTCAGATAAAGGTTTTTTAAGAGAATTCTCTCCCATTAAGACTGCATGCAAAGCAACTGCTGTTGGTTCTGCTATAGCTGCTTCATTAAGATTTAAATGGTCAGGTACCTCATAAATATTTTGATTAGGAGAAGAAACTAACTCTGCAAAAACTCCTTGTCTTTCGTATGGTCTGTTCATTCCTAAGAGAACTCTATGTGGACACAAATGCTCTCGCCCACTTGTGCAATATTCACATTTTCCACATGTAATTAATGGATTTAAAACAGCATTTTTTCCTTGAAATTTACCATTTTGTATTACACCACTTACTTCATGTCCAATTATTAGTGGAGCAATTCTTCGTTCATCTTTTCCGTGATACGCGTGCATGTCTGATCCACATATACCTGAGGCATGAACTTTTAATATACTTTCTCCACTTGTCTCTACAGGATCTTTTTCTTCTCTGTAAACCAATTCTTCAACACCGGTATAAACTAAAGCTTTCATAATTATTTTTCAGCTAGAAGATAATATATAAAAAACGATACAACAAATCCTAATATCCAAGAAAATGATTTTATATCTGAGAAATTGATATTCCATAATAATGAAAATGAGAATATAAAACCTATAATAAGTGAATACAGAGCTTTATAATTCCAGCCATTTAAATACATATATTCATTTCCATCCCTCAAAAAAAACAGATCTTTGTGATTTACTCTCCCTTTTTTCACCATATAGTAGTCAGCAACTATTATTGCAAAGATTGGACCAAAAAATGCTGCAAGACTATCGATGATATTTATTATACCTATTTGACTTAAAATAGAGGGCCACAACCCACCAGCAATAAAACTAATTATTAAAATTAATACTCCAGAAGTTTTAAGATCCAAATTATTAGGAATAAAATTTATTATACTATTTTGCGTGGGGACATAATTAGAAATTAAATTAGTAGACAGAGACGAAAAAATAATAAAAATTAGAGCAAAGACGGTTAAGCCAGTATTGTCTAATTTTCCAATAATATCCATTGGCTTAGTTAATATTTGATCAACAACAATTAGTTTTTGATTTAAAATAACATCTACTCCAACAACTATAGATGTTGCTAAAAATGAAAACAAAATCATATTTAGAAAAAGATTTAGGTTTCCCAATTTTAGATCTTTTTCTGTTTTTACATATCTAGAAAAATCTCCAAAATTTAACAACACGATTGAGAAGTAAGAGAAAATTGTACCCGTTAAGACCAAAAAGGGTAAAACGTTAGATTTTGAAAAAAAACTTCCCTCTGTTGTATTTGATTTAAGAGACTGAAAAATTTGTGTGTGATTTTCAGAAGTTAAAATTAAAAAAAATACAAACAAACCTAGATAAACAAAGATGGCTGAAAACTGTAAAAATCTTTGATTAAACCTTTGTCCATTTGTAAATAAAAAATACTGAATAAAAAAAGTTAGTGTTAATGAAATCCAATCAATAATATTTAATCCAAGAAAGAAAGCTAAAAATACTTGACCATCTAGAATTTGACTATCTAAGTTATAGTATATAAAAATTCTAATTAGATATGTAATTGATTTTGATATAAAAAATGTTTGAATACCAAACATAAATACTCCAATAACAAATCTTAAAAGACTTAAGTATTTGGCTCCATTTAAGCCCATTGATATTCTAAGCATAACAGGAAAAGGCAATCCATGCTTTTGTGATGGTTTGCCGATCAACGATATAAAAAAATAAATTAATATAGAGGCGGCTAATGAAGAAGTTAAGACCAGTACAGTACTAAGATTATATATTAAATATAAAGAAGCTATTAACCCAAAACCTGCAATGGTTTGGATACAATTAGCCCAAAAGCAAAATAAATCTATTGATGTCCATGTTTTATTACTTGGATTAACTGTGGCTAATTCAAAATTTTTTAATTCTATATTCTGACTCACTAATGTAACCTTAAACTAAAATATTTATATGTCTATAATAGTGATATCCATAATTTTGAAATTTGATGAATTTTCTAAAAAATAATATTGGCTACGTTTCTATGTTTGTGGCTGTAATAGGTTTCGGGTCAGGTCCACCGTTTGTGAAATTAGCATTACAGGAATTTTATGTAATAGATTTAATGGCAGTACGATTCTCTTTAGCGTTTAGTTTGATGTTAATTTTTGCTTTAATCATGAGGGCTGATTTAAAAATTAAAAAAATTGGTTTTACTCCTTTCTTAATGGGTTTGTTAAATCCTTTTTTGGTTACTCTAAGTTTTCATATTGGTCTTCTACTTACCTCACCTGTAAATGGAGTTGCTTTAATTAGCACTTTGCCAATATGGCAACCATTTGTTGCAAGACTTTTTTTAAAAGAAAAAATTGAAATAAAAGTAATTATTGGAGCCTTTATAACAATTATTGGAACATTAATTTTACTTACAAGTCAAACAAAATCAGGACAAGGAAATTATATTGGTGATTTAATAATCTTCTTAGGAATGATTTGTGTTTCCGTAAATGAGGTTTTAGGAAGAAGATTTATGCAAACAAAAGTTGATCAATTGGGTGTTAATACTTATCAATATTTTATTGGTGCTATACTATCTTTATTAGTTCTTTTTGTAATTTGGCCAAATTCAAGTTTTGAATATCAAAATTATTTAAATTTTTCACCTCCAGTTTTAGCGGCTATAACATTATCTTGTATAACCTTTGGAGCTTATTTGTTTTATAATTTTGCTCTTAGAAGGGTTCCTGTAGGTAGAATTAGTTTGATGTATCCTTTAACAGGTCCTATTGGTGCAACAATGTCTTGGTTAATAATCGACTCTCCGATTTCAACAAAGGTTTTTATATCTTTAGCAATAATTCTAGTTGGAACTATTATACCTCAAATAAATAAGTCTAGTTAAGGTGATGGATACATTACCCCAGGTAACCATAATGCTATTTTTGGAAATATTATAATTAATATTAAACCAATTACTTGGATAACCATAAATTGCATCATACCGAGATAAATATCTTTTAAATCCCACTCTGGAACGACTCCTTTTAAGAAATAAGCAGACAATGCGACAGGAGGTGAGAGCCAGGCGGTTTGTAAATTAACGGCCACTAATATTGCAAACCATGTGAGATTAAATCCTAACTCTATTACTAAAGGTAATACAATTGGTAATACTATTAATACTATTGGTACCCACTCTAAAGGCCATCCTAATAAAAAAATAGCAGCCATTATAATTGCTAATATTACATATCTATTTACCTCTAAATTTAAAAGAAAATCAGTTAAAAGAGATGGAGTTCCTAATTTTGAGAATACTGCTCCAAAAAAGTTTGATGCAGCAACCAAAAACATTATCAAAGCTGTAATTTCTAATGTTTTCAAAAGAGCGTCTTTCAAACCTGGTAAAGTTAATTTTTTATATGCTAGCGCAAGTAAGATAGCACCGAACGCTCCCATACCAGCTCCTTCAGTTGGAGTAGCGAGACCGAAGAGAATACTTCCCAGTGCAAAAAAAACTAAACCTGCAGGAGGAATTAATCCCATAATAAATTCATACCAAACCTTAGCCATATTAGTTGGTTGTTCGTTTACTGGTAGAACAGGGCCAAGTTTTGGGTTTAAATAACATCTTAAAGTTGTGTAAGCAGCGTATAAACATGCTAATAAAATTCCTGGCATTATTGCTGCAGCAAATAAATCTGTAACAGGAATTTCTAAAACAGGTCCCATCACAACTAGCATAATACTTGGAGGAATTAAAATTCCAAGAGTTCCACCAGCACATATTAAACCAGCTGAAAGTCTTGTATCATAACCAGTTCTAATCATAGTTTTACCTGCCATAATTCCTAGGATAGTAACTGATGCACCAACTATTCCAGTTGCAGCAGCAAAAATTGTTGAGACAAACATTACCGCATAAAACAATGCTCCTCTAGTTTTAGACAGCATTAATTGAACTGCATTAAATAATCTCTCCATTAGACCCGCTTGCTCCATTAAAATTCCCATAAATATAAAGAGTGGTACGGCGGCAAGTGTATTCTCCGTCATAATCATATTGAACTGGAGTGTCATTAAGTAAAAAACTAATTTGCCAAAGCCCCAATATCCAAAAACAAGACCTAAAAATATTAAAGTAAATGAAATTGGAAAACCAACAAAGATTGCAAATAACATGCAACCAATCATTATTGCTCCGATTATTTCTGGGCTAAAAAAATCCATTATGGCCATCTCCCTTTAACAAAAGCATAATAAGTTTTTAAAATTTCGGATACGCCTTGTACTAAAAGTAAAAATGCACCAATGGGCATACAACTTTTTAATGGCCACATAATTGGCATCCATGTTGTATCCATGGCTCTTTGAATTCTAACTTTACCACCTAAGCATTCTTCTAAATTTGATCTTCCGCAAATAGAGGTATAGGCATAATCAAAACTTACAAAGAAAAATACAAGAAACCCTGGTATAAAAAATAATAAATATAAAAATAAATCTACTCTTGCCTGATTTTTAACTGACCAATTTCGATAAAGAAAATCTGCTCTTATATGTATTCCCTTTGATAATGTATAGGCTGCACCTAACATAAATAAAGCACCAGCCAACATTCTACTTATGTCAAATGACCATAAAGTAGGTCTGTTGAAAAAATGCCTTCCAATAACCTCATGGATCATTGCATAAATTAGAAATACAGTTAACCAGGCAAATACTTTGCCGGTAATTAACATTTTTGAGTCTATGAATTCTATTGTTTTTGCCATCCAAGGAGTCATATCCTCTGGCATTTTTAAACTTGTTCTTCTTTCGGCTATAAGCTCGTCAGTAATATCAAGATTTTCTTTAACTTTAGGCTCTGAGTCTTTATCAACCATTTAACAAGTATAGTTATTTAAATTAAATTTGTAAAAAAAACGGGGATTTTTTTAAACAATCCCCGTTTTAATATTTTTAACTACTGTTGTGATGCGAATGCAGTTCCAATTGATGCATCAGATGTTTCCATTTGTGCAATAAAAGGTACTACAATTTTTGCATGTGCAGTCATGTGCTCATAAACTTCTTTAAAGAAAGCATTTGATGCAGCATTCTTTTTAAGAGTTGCTTGAGCAGCGTTCATGTACTCAGTGAAATAATCAGCTGGTGTATCCCAAAGTTTTACACCGTGATTTTCAGTAAGATCGATTAACGCTTTACCATTTTCTACAGCTCTATTAGTGATGTTTCTAGTGATCATCGCTTCAGACGCAACTTCCATTGCATATTTTTGATGGTCAGTTAAAGAATTGTAAACATCTCCATTAATATAGATATCACCATTTACTACGTTTTGGTGTAATCCTTGTAGATAGTAGTTTTTAAGAACTTTTTGAAAACCAAAAACTGAGTCTGGTTTTGGACAACACCATTCAGCAGCATCAATAGTTCCTTTTTCAAGTGCTGGTAAAATATCTCCACCTGATAAAGATACTGATGCAATTCCTATATCTTTGTATGTTTGTCCTGGAATTCCTGGAGGAGTTCTGAATCTGTATTTTCTGAAATCATCCATGTTTTTAATTGGCTCTTTAAACCAACCTAATGCTTCAGGTCCTGATGATGCCATCACGAAACCTTTAACATTCATTCCCATTTCGCTCCATAATTGGTCGTATAATTCTTTACCACCATTATCGAAATACCAAGCTAACCAAGATTTAGTGCTTAAACCAATTCCTCCACCAGCAACTGGCGATCCAAATAACATCGCAGCTGGGTGATAGTTTGACCAGTAGTGAGTCCATGCTGCACCACCATCTACTAGACCTTTGTCAACAGCTTCTAGTGTTTCTTTCATACCAACAACTTCACCTTTTGAAAGAAGCTCAAATTTTAACTCTCCACGAGTTAGTTTTGTTACTCTGTCAGTCCACATTTTTACGATTTGTCCATCGTATGATGTTTTAGGAAAAGTAAGTTGGATTTTTAATGTTTTAGCAGAAGCAGATCCAATTACTGAAACTGCAAATACTAAAGCTAAAATCATTGAAGTGATTTTTTTCATTATTTATCCCTCTCTTTATTGTTATTAAGTCTTAATAATGAGCTAAGTAAAACTCATTGGATGACAAATGTAAAACGATTAATTGTTGCATTTTTTATACAACTAGAGGTTTAATAGTAGCTATTTCTTACCCTTAGGATCAAAGGGATAATCCCAAGCATCTCCACCAATTTTTTTAGATATACCTGAATAATCTGTTTCGCTATCACCACCTTCACAAAATTCGTTAAATATATCTAAGGCATGTTTTCCTAGAGGTGTAGAAGCATTTACAGATTTTGCGGCATCATTAGCTAACTTTAAATCTTTAGTCATCATGGCTGCAGAAAAGCCTGGTCTATATTTGTTATTAGAGGGAACGCCGTCTGTTAAATTTGGCAGCGGTGTATATGTTGATAAAGCCCAATTATTTCCAGAGGCATTTTTCATAATTTCATGAACTTTTTTTAAATCCATCTTTAGTCTTTTCGCTAACATTAGTGCCTCTGATGCTGCTATCATTGAAATTCCTAAAGACATATTATTACAAATCTTAACTCCAACTCCACTTCCTTGTGGTCCAGCATGTAAAATTTTTTGCCCCATTATATCCATTAATGGTTTAGCTAAATTTACAGCTTCATCATCTCCACCGACTAAAAAATTTAATTTACCTACTCTTGCTCCCATAACACCTCCTGTAACAGGCGCATCAATCATTTTAATTCCTCTATTCTTTGCTTCCTTGCCTAGTAACAAAGAAGTTTCAATATCAATTGTTGAACAGTCAATTATGAGAGCATCCTTTGAAATTTTATCAATAATACCTTTGTCTCCTAAAAAAAGAGATTTTACATGTTTGCCTTCAGGCAACATTGAGATTACAAAATTTGCACCTTCAAGGACCTCATCTAATGTATCAACCACATCTAAATTCGCATCCTTAGCTTTTTTTATCATTTCTGGAGAAACATCGTAGGCTTTAACTTTTTTACCAGCCTTAACTAATTGATCTGCCATTGGGTTACCCATATTACCTACACCGATAAATGCTATTTGATCTGTCATTTTTAATTATCTATATTTGATTTTCCTCTATTAATCAAAACTGTTTTACTTTGAGTAAAATGATTAACCATACTATCAAATGCATACTCTTTTCCTAGGCCACTCATTTTTAATCCTCCATATGAAACATTAGCTCTAGGCGCTACACATTGATTCACTTGAACGAAACCTGCTTCAATTTCTTCAACAAACTGTAAAGCTCTAGATAAATTTTGTGTCCACAATACCGCTGACAATCCAAATGGTGTATCATTTGCACTGTTCATTACTTCATCAAATGTTTTAAATGGTATTGCACAAGCAACAGGACCAAATATTTCTTCTTGACAAACTGGAGAGCTTACTGGAACACCTGACATCAATGTAGGTTCATAAAAGAAACCATTTTTATAATCACCACCTGTTAGTTGATTGCCGCCATGCACAACGTTGGTTGTAGAGTTTTTTTTGGCAATATCCATATAATATAAAGTTCTTTTCAGTTGTTCTTCGGAAATAATAGCTCCTATATCAGAACTTTCATCTAGAGCATTACCCATTTTTAATTTACTTAATTTTTCAACAGCTCCACCCAGTACTTGATCATAAATTTTTTCTTGAATATAAACTCTTGAACCAGCAGTACATGCTTGTCCTTGTCGAGTATATCTCATTCCATCAATAACCCCTTGAATTGCAATATCTAAATCTGCATCACTCATTATTATATTTGGATTTTTTCCTCCAAGCTCTAAAGTAACTGGACATAATTTAGGAGCTGCTTTTTGCGCTATAATCTTTCCTACAGTAAAAGATCCAGTAAACGTTACTTTTCTTACTTTTTCATGAGTTACCAGAGGTTCGCCACACTCTTCTCCATAGCCTGAAATTACATTTAAAACACCCGGAGGAAGTTCTTGTTGAAATATCTCCGATAGTAGAAGAGCACAAAATGGAGCTTGTTCAGCTGTTTTTAAAACAACACTATTTCCTGCTACAATAGCTGGAGCGATTTTTGCTACTGTTAAAAATAATGGCGCATTCCAAGGGACGATTGCACAAACAACCCCAATTGGATCTCTGGTGGTATAATGAATACTATTTGGAATATTGGTTGGATAATTTTCTCCTTTTAACTCTCCAGACAAACCAGCAAACATATTTGTAAGTTCAATGGAAGCACCTGTTTCTGGTATAGCCTGTGTCCTTAAAGCATTACCTGTATCTAATGATAATAAAGTTTCAATTTCTGACTTTCTTTCCTCTAATCTTTTTGCTCCAGCAGCAACCATTTTTCCTCTTTCCCTTGCTGGTATTTTTTTCCATTTTTGAAAAGCTTTGTGTGCTGACTCAACAGCAATATTAACATCATCTTTATTACATTGAGGAGCAGAACCGATATTGTCTCCTGTGCTTGGATTTAATACTAGTATCTTATTATTTGTTTGAGCAGATATTAGTTTGCCATCAATTAAAATTTTATCAGTTAATCTTTTTGCATTATTAATTGCTTGCTCAAGATTTTTTTCAAAGTTACTCATTATCTAATTCTCCTCTTCTAACTTTAGAAGAGAGCCATCCACCATCTATTTTTATTTCAGAGCCATTTATGAAATCAGAATCATCGCTTGATAAAAATACTGCTGCTCCAACTATATCTTTTGGTTCTCCCCATCTACCTACTACAGTTTCTTTCCCCCAGGCTTCACCATGTTTTGGATCTTCAGCATATTTTTGATTAAATGAGGTAGATATTAAACCTGGACAAATAGTATTTACATTAATATTTTTTCCAGTTAGATCAACAGATAATGCTCTTGTTAAGCCTAAGACACCGCTCTTTGCAGCTACATATCCTACCCTATCTGGTCTTCCCATAAAACTTGCTATCGACCCAAAGTTAATAATTTTACCTTTTCCATTTTTAATCATATGAGGAATTACAGCCTGACTAGCAAGGAAAGGTGCTGTTAGATTTACAGAAATCATATCATCCCAATCTTGTTTTGTATGATCTAAAAGTTTCTTAACATGTCTAATTCCTGCATTGTTTATTAGAATATCAATTTTACCGTAGTGTTTGATAGTTTGATCCACCATCTCGTTGATGCTCTTTTGATTTGAAACGTCAGTTTTTATAATTATTGCTTCACTGCCTGCCTCTATAATTTTTTTTTTAGCTTTTTCTGAATTTTCAATATCTATTTCTGCGATAACTATCTTTGCACCTTCTTTTACAAGACCAAGACAAATTTCTTGTCCTATTCCTTTTCCTCCGCCTGTAACTATTGCTACCCTATCCTTAAGTTTCATTTCCCAAATGATTGACGTTATTTTAAGAAGGAAACTAATGCTTTTTTCTCACTAATCCAAGCTTTAATTCCTCCATCAAGAACATAAACATTTTTAAAACCAAGATCTTCTGCAAAAGCATTGCCTAAAATTGATGCTGTTTCACCATCATGACTAACAAAAATAATTTCAATATTTTGAGACTCTGCTCCAGCTAAAGCTCTTACTCTATCCATAAGGTAAACATTAAATTTTCCATTTTTATCAAAAGCTGTTTCTTGAAACGACTCTTTAATTACACCAGTTTTAATCCATTGGTCTTCTGTTCTAATATCTAAAACTACTGCATTTTTTTTCAATAAATTGTTTAATTCATCAGATGTTATTAAATTGTAATTTGGATCTAGAACATCAATAATCTTGAACTCAAAAATAAGATCGGAGTTTGGCGGTATTATATTTCCAGCACCTGTTGCTCCATATGCTAGTTCAGCAGGTATTTTAATTTTTCTGACAGTTCCTTTATTGGCTCCAACAATACCCATTTCAAATCCAGGTATAACTTCTTTCATACCTATTTGAACAACTAAAGGTCTATCTTTTCCAACGTTGGTATCGAAAACTTTTCCATCAACAAAAGAACCTGTGTATTCAATTTGAACCCATGAGTGATTAATAATTTTTTTTCCTTCGCCTGGCTTATCAAGAATAATTTTTATTTCTGCGGCAAAAACATTACAAATTAAAAAAAAATATATTATTAGAAATTTAATTTTATTCATTTAGATTATTTTTAATTCTTTATAATTAGTCTTCTCAACTTTTAAACAAGCTTTTCTATATTTTGGCATTCCACCAGGATAAGGTAAAAAAGACTTCGACTTGCCAGGTATATTGTCGCCTTTATACCACGAGCTTTTTGCTTTCATAAATAATGTTTTTTTAACTGAGCTCGTAATTTCTTTTTGCCATTTTTTTGCTGCTTCATTTGTACTTTCTATACTTTGTCTTTTATTATTTTCCAAAAACTTAATACATTTAGTAATCCATTCAACATGCTGTTCTATTTGTACCGGTACATTTGTTAATACTGAGGGACTTCCTGGACCACTAACTATAAACATATTTGGAAAGTTAGGAACAAGAAGTCCTAAAAAACTTTTAGGTCCACTTTTCCAATATTTAGTCAATTTAATTCCCTTTTTCCCAGTTATATTTAATTTTTCAATTGAACCTGTCAGAGCATCAAATCCTGTTGCAAATATAATTTTATCTAGTGTGTATTCATTTTTTTTTGTCTTTATTCCTCTTTTGGTAATTTTTATTATTGGGTTTTCTTTTAAATCAACTAATTCCACATTTTTTTTATTAAACATCTCATAATAATTTGTATTTAAGGTTGGTCTTTTAGCAGTAAATGGGTGGTCAAAATTAGTAAGGATCTTTGCATACTCTTTATTTTTAACTGTTGAGTATATTTTATTTTCAATAAATTTAACTGCTGTTTTATTTGCTTTGATGGTTTTTACTATGTCATTAAAAGTTGCTCTAAAGGATAAAGTTCCATAATGCCAAGATTTTTCATACATCTGATTTCTTCTAGCTTCGTTAAAATCAAATGCAGATTTTTTTGGAAATTCAAAAGGATGGCCACCTGGTGTTCTTTTTAAAAAACTTCTTAATTTATTAAAATTTTTTTTATAGTTTTTAATGTTTGTATTTGATAATTTTCTATTTCTTGCTGGAATACTAAAATTCGGAGATCTTTGGAATAAAACTAATTTTTTTGCTTTTTTGGCAATTTCAGGTGCGATCTGTATCCCAGTAGAACCTGTTCCTACCTGTCCAACAATTTTATTTTTAAAATTAATATTTTTTTTGGGCCATCTACCACTGTGGTGTAGTTGACCTTTAAATTGGTTTATTCCTTTTATTGCAGGTAAATTAATTGAGGAAAGGGACCCAACTGCACAAATTAAATATTTTGCAAAATAAATTTTCTTATTGTTCGTTTTTACTTTCCATAAGTTTTCTTTTTCAAAATATTGTGTAGATATTACCTTTTGTTTAAAAACTATGTTTTTTTTAAGATTATATTCTTTCGAAAAATATTTGAGATATTTTAAAATTATTTTTTGTTTAGGATATCTTTCTTTCCAAGTCCAGTTTTTAAAAATTTTTTTTGAAAAAGTAAAACCATAGGTAAAACTCTCTGAGTCACATCTCGCCCCTGGGTATCTATTCCAGTACCATGTACCTCCTAGATCATCTCCTTCTTCTAGGACCAATGTGTTTAATTTTAATTTATCTCTCAAACAATGAAGTTGATATAGTCCTGAAAATCCAGCACCTATAATTAATGCGTCTAAATATTTCATATATAACTACTCAATGTTATTATTTAATTTATAAAGTATATGTTAAAAGATTTTTAAAAAAATTTAATTATAAAAATATTATGGAAAACTTTGATTATGTTATTTTAGGTGCTGGATCTGCTGGATGTGTACTAGCAAATAGATTAAGCGCTAATCCAAATCATAAAGTTTTATTGATCGAGGCTGGAAGTAGAGACACAAACCCTTGGATCCATATTCCAGGTGGATATTTTAAAACAATGTTGAACCCAAAAACGGATTGGTGTTTTCAGACGGAAAAAGAAGAGTTTTGTGATAATAGAGAAATGGTTTACCCAAGAGGTAAAACTTTAGGTGGAAGTTCCTCAATAAATGGAATGCTTTATATTAGAGGTCAATCGAACGATTTTGATTATTGGAGACAGCTTGGTAACGTTGGTTGGTCATGGGAAGATGTGCTTCCCTATTTTAAAAAATCTGAAGATTTTCAATTTGGTGAAAATGAATTTCATGGATCTGGTGGTCCTTTGGCAGTTCAGCAAATAAGAGGAACCTTTAAAGTGTGCGATCTATTTATGGATGCAGCAGAAGAATTTGGTCACAAAAGAACTGATGATTTTAATAATGGTGACAATGAAGGAATGGGTTATTTTCCTTTTACCGTAAGAAATGGTCTAAGATGTAGTACTGCCGTAGGGTATCTCAATCCAGTTAAAAAAAGAAAAAATTTAAAAGTTGTTACGAATGCTCATGTTAAGAACATTGAGTTTGATAATAAAAAAGCAAACAAAGTGAATTATTGGATTGGTGAGAATGTAATTACTGTTAAAGCAAATAAAGAGGTAATTTTAAGTTCTGGGACGATAGGCTCACCTCATATTCTTCAAGCTTCAGGTATTGGTCCAGGTGAACTTTTAAAAAAAAATAATGTAAATGTAGTTAAAGATCATCCTGGAGTAGGTATGAATTTAACAGATCATTTAATGTTAAGACCAGTTTATAAAGTTAAAAATTTAGAAAGCTTAAATGATATCTATTATAGTATGACTAAAAAGCTTATGACTGGACTAAAATATTTCTTATTTAGAAAAGGACCACTAACGGTCGGGGCTAGTTATTTATGTGGCTTTGTAAAAAGTGATGATCATTTAGCAACTCCTAATTTGCAATTCCATGTATCTCCAGCTAGCACAGATGTCTTAGGCAAAGGCTCCCTTCATAAATTTACAGCATTTACTCCTAGCATCACAAATGTAAGACCAACCAGCAGAGGTTCTATTAAATTAAAATCATCCGATACAAGAGTATCTCCAGAAATTAAGATGAATTACTTATCTACAGACGAAGACAGAGAAATTGCAGGTAAAGCATTAAAAATCACAAGAAATATTGTTATGAATTCAAAAGCTTATAAAGAGTATGAGCCTGAAGAATATAGGCCTGGAATTCATATTACGGATAATGAGGAATTGGCTAAAGAGGCTGGAAAATTTTGTAGTACTATTTTTCATCCTGTGAGCACATGTAGAATGGGGACTGACGAAAATGCAGTTGTATCTGACCGATTAGTCGCTCATGGCTTAGAAAATTTAAGAATTGTTGATGCATCTGTCATGCCATCAATAACCTCAGGAAATACTAATGCACCTACTATTATGATTGCTGAAAAAGCAGCAGATATGATAATAGAAGATGCTAGATGACCGAAGAAATAACAATTTTTTTTCAAATAATATTTATAGATTTAATTTTAGCTGGAGATAATGCCATTATCATTGGAATGGTTGCCTCTAAGTTTCCACCAGAACAAAGAAAAAAAATTATTTTTTGGGGCATTGGTGGAGCAGTAATACTAAGAATTTTATTAACACTTTTAACCGCTTATCTTTTACAAATCACAGGTTTAAGACTTATAGGTGGTCTGTTGCTTCTTTACATAGTTTATAAACTTTATGTCGATGTAATTAAAAATTCAGGTGGTAGTGAGGAAAATATTAAAGTTGATAACTCATCAATGTTGAAAGCAATTTGGACCGTTTTGCTAGCTGACTTTACGATGAGTTTAGACAATGTGCTCGGTGTTGCTGGTGCTGCCAAAGATCATTATTATCTATTAATATTTGGTCTTGTTTTATCTATTATTTTGATGGCTACAGCTGCAACATTAATTTCCAAATGGATAAAAGATTATAAATGGATAGCATGGGTTGGTTTATTTGCTATATTGTTTGTGGCAGTTGAACTAATTTACACAGATTTAAAACTTTTTATTTAAATGTATTTAAAAAAAATTAATCTTAAAAATAAGTATGCTCTTGTAACAGGGGCTGGTAAAGGCTTAGGAAGAGCTTGTTCTATTGCAATGGCTGAGGCTGGTGCAACAATAATAGGACTAAGCAGAACTTCCTCGGATTTAGATAAACTAGAAAAAGATATAAAAAAAGTGAAAAGTAAATTGGTAAAAATAAACTGTGATGTAATGGATTACAAAGATTTAAGTAAAAAATTAAAAAAAATAAAAATAATAGATATTTTAGTAAACAATGCTGGGACTAATATTCCAGAACCGTTTGATAAAGTAAAACAAGAAAGCTTAAATTATTTGATAGATTTAAATTTAAGAGCTGCATTTAATGTTGCTCAAATAGTTGTAAAAAAGATGATAAAAAATAAGAAAAGAGGTGGATCCATTATTAACATGTCATCGCAACTTGGTCATGTAGGTATGTCTGGTAGAAACGTTTATAATATGACTAAATTTGGCATTGAAGGACTGACTAAAGGTATGGGTGTAGAGCTCGCCACAAAAAATATAAGAGTAAATACCGTAGCGCCAACCTTTGTTGAAACACCAATGGTGAAAAAATTTTTTAAAAACAAAAATTTTAAAAAATTAGCACTAGGAAATATTCCTATGGGTAAAGCCGCAAAAGAGAGTGACGTTGCAACTGCAGTTTGTTTTTTAGCTTCAGATGCTGCAGCAATGATAACAGGAACATCTATAAAAATAGACGGTGGGTGGACCGCAAAATAATGAAAAAAATATTGCTTATCATAGCAATTTTATTTCCAACAAACATTCTGGCGATTGAATTTACTGGTAAGTTTATTCAAGGACATTATATTTTAGGTAAAACTGATCCAAGTTCAAAAATTATAATTGATAAAAAAAAAATAAAAGTATCCAAAAATGGTTTCTTTGTATTTGGTATAGATAGAGATAGAAAATACGATATATTAATTACAAAAATTTCGAATGGTAAAACTAAAAAAATCACTAAACGTGTATTTAAAAGAAAATACAATATTCAAAGAATAGATGGATTACCTGAAAATAAAGTAACACCTCCAGAGTCTGTATACAAAAGAATAAAAAAAGAGAATGGAAAAATAGGTGAAGCAAGAGCCATAAATTCAGATTTAAATTATTTTAGCAATAAATTCATTATGCCTGTTAAAGGAATAATTAGTGGAGTTTATGGAAGTCAAAGAATTCTAAATGGTAAACCAAGATGGCCTCACTATGGAATAGATATTGCTGCAAAAAAAGGAACGCCAATAAAGTCATCTGGAACTGGAGTTGTTACAATGGCTGAAAATGACCTTTATTATACTGGTGGAACAATCATAATGGATCACGGTCATGGCATATCAACAATCTATTCACACTTAGAAAATGTAATGGTTGACGTTGGAGACTTAATAAAACAAGGTGATATAATAGGTACAGTAGGTTCTACTGGCAGATCAACAGGTCCTCATCTAGACTTTAGAGTTAATTGGTTTCAAACTAGACTTGATCCAATGACAGTTATTCAATAATCTATTACTATGAAAAATGATATCCAATCAGTTTCAAAAAGACTAGTTAATGCCTACAACAAAAATAAATTAATCAATCCAATACCAGAGAAGTTTTGCAAAAATATTAAACTTGCACATAAATTAAGAATGTTATGTGAAAGTAAAATTAATGATAGCAAAATAGGATTTAAAGCAGGTGGAACTATTTTTGCTCTCTTAAAAAAGTTAAAAGAAAAAGAACCTTTCCATTCAACAGTATTTCAAAAAAACCTTATTAAATCAGGAGGTAAAGTTAAGGTAAATAAATATGCTCTAGGTATTGAAGTAGAAGTTTATTACATAATTAAAAAATCCTTTTTTGGTTTCAAAGGTAGGCTAAATCCAAAAAATGTCACAAAATTTATAACCCATATGGGTCCTTGTATTGAGGTAGTAGGTTTTAGACAGAAAAAAAAAGGTATTAAGTTTTTAGGTGATTTATGTAGTGATTTTGGAGTAAATATTAAATTTATTACGGGACCAAAAAAGAAGTTTAAAAAATTAAATTTAAATAATTTAAAAACAAATTTAAAAAATAATAAGGGTTTAAATATCAAAGGTAATACAAATACTGTTTATATAAACCCTCTTAATTCTCTAAAATTTGTCTTAAATAAAATTAGGAAAGAAAAAGTAAAATTAGAGAAAGATTTCTACGTGTTCACAGGCTCAACGGTAGGAGTTGTTCCAATAAAAAATAAGGGCGAATATATAGGCAAAGTTGATAAAATCGGATCAGTTAGAACCACTATCAATTAATGGGTCTTCATTTTTCCTCAGAAGAATTCAAAAATAGAAAAAATAAAGTTATTACTAAATTAAAAGAGGAAAAAATAGATGCCTTGGTCATGTTTAGACAAGAGTCTATGTATTGGCTGACTGGTTACGATACATTTGGTTATGTTTTTTTTCAGTCCTTAATATTAGACCAAAAAGGCAATTTAATATTATTAACTCGAGCTCCTGATTTAAGACAAGCACAAAATACTTCAAATATAGAAAATATAAAAATTTGGGTTGATAAAGATGATTCTAATCCCACAGAGGATCTAAAGCAAATCTTAAACGAACTCAACTTAAAAGATAAAAAGATCGGTATTGAGTATGAAGCTTATGGACTTACTGGACGTAATGCAATTAATTTAAATAAATCATTAAAAAATTTTTGCTCTTTAGATGATAAATCTGAATTAATAACAAAACTCAGAGTAATTAAATCTCCTGAAGAAATAGTTTATGTTAAGAAAGCAGCAACCCTAGCCGACAAAGCTTTAGATGAAGTTTGGAAATTTGCTAAAAAGGGAGTGAGTGAAAGTAAAATTCTTGCTGAAATGAATAGAGTAATTTTTGAAGGAGGTGGGGACTATCCTGCAAATGAATTTATAATAGGTTCTGGTAAAAACGCACTACTATGTAGATATCAATCAGAAAAACAAATACTTAATGATGTAGATCAACTAACTATTGAATGGGCAGGTACGTATAGACATTATCATTCTGCAATGTTCAGAACTATACCGATTGGAAAAGCAAATCCCAAACATTATGAAATGCATGAGGCTTGTGTAGAAGCACTAAAAAATTGTGAAAATACATTAAAACCTGGTAATAAAATTGGAGAGGTTTTTGATATGCATGCAAAAATATTTGATAATTTAGGTTATAAAGATTGTCGGATGAATGCATGTGGATATTCATTAGGTGCAACATTTTCCCCTAATTGGATGGATTGGCCAATGCTTTACACAGGCAATCCTTATGTAATCCAACCAGGAAATGTTTTCTTTATGCACATGATTCTAATGGATAGTAAAAATGAGTTAGCTATGAATCTAGGTGAGACTTACATTGTTACTGAAAAAGGAAATGAAAGACTAGGCAATCAAAAGACAAACTTAGTTATTCTCTAAGTAATAAACAATTTTAAAACCCAGTTTGGTCATAATAATAAGTTATCTAATTGAAAATATTATTTGTAAAAGATAATTTATTAATACCATATCTCATGGTGAAAAAGAGGCCGATATCGCATCGGTTAAAAGCGAGTTTTGGAAAAACAAACAAGGAGAGTGTATGAAAAGAATGCACAGAGTTTTAAGTTCGTTTAGCCGAGGCTCAAAGAACGCTAGGCTAAATCAATTAATGTTTCGAAATTTGAAAACTGTAGAAACTAATGCCAACGGTACAAGTGGATACGTTATCAAATCAGGAAAAAATTCTGGGGAAACATTAGGACACTTAAGAAAAGAGAGTAAAAAAATATAGCTTAAAGAATGAGATATGGGGCATTAAAAAAATAACTGCCCCATATTTTTTCTTTCTATTTTACTGGGGTCATAATTTTTTGACCTTCAACTCCCATAGCAACAACAATTGCTTTTACAGGAACATCTCCAATATTTTTAGATTCATGAGCCACACCTACATCTTCAATAAATGCATCTCCAGCTTTATAAACATAGCTTTTGCCACCTTGGGTAAGTTCAATTTCTCCTTGTTGTATCATTATTAAAACAGGGAACGAGTGAGTATGTGGAACTACAGGGCCTCCTACGGGCACAGTAAATTCAAAAGCTGTGATCTTTGCTTTTCCGGATGGATAAACAATATCGTTACCCATACCAGTCTGACTAGTTGATAAAATTCTTTTTACATGACCATCAGCAAAAACAGAGCTGTTTAAACCAAACGATACAAATAAAATTAGAAATAATTTTTTCATAAAATACCTTTCTGATTAATGAAGGTAAACTATCAGGCGATAGAAATTAATATATATGGCAAAATGTAATCTATTTACTCCACTCAACTTTAAACATAGCTTCGTTGCGTCTCATCATAGGAAGCGTAAAAGGCCCATTATAAGTTGCTCTTATTGGAGGTCCTTTAATGATTACTTTATCCTCTAAGAGTTTTTTATTAAGAATTTCCTTATGTTTGAAGAAATTATTATCTGAGGCTCTTCCAGAATATTCTATTACAGCAAAAAAACCTTCTTCTATTGTTGAGATTTTAACATCTGAATTTGTGGGTATAGGCGCATTCTCTTTTGTAAATTTTGATGGAAGATAAAATTGCATATAGTATCCATTATCCTTCTCACCCTGTGTTACAGGTACAGTCATTTTGATTTCTTGGGATTTATTATTCTGACCCGAGATATATTTAAAAAGTTTTCTAAAACTACTGTCATCGTTTCTACTTACAACTTCGACAACTAGACGGTCTTTATAATGTCTCACTTCGTATATTTCAGATTTATATACTACATCATATTGAGATTCCTCATAAGCCATTGAAGTAGAGTAAGGTAAAATACAGAATATATAAATCAAAAAAGATATCGATATTATTGATTTTCTCATTTAGTTAGATCCTAACTCTTGCAACCTATCAGATAAATAAGTTTGCTCACTATTATTTCCTGAGGCAAGTTTGATCATTGCATTCACAACTATCTCAACTTTTATTGGAGTATATTTTTTAAATCCACCAAAAAAGAATAAGGATAGAAATTTCATCACTGGAATTCCTAAAACCTCAACAATTCTAAAGTCTTTTCTGTTGCCAACTAAAAATGAGGGTTGAATAATGCTTAGGTTAGAAAACCCAATCTTTTTTAGCTCCTCCTCTACTTGACCTTTATTTTTTAAATATGTACTTGAGGCTTTCGAGTTTGCTCCAATTGAGGAGACATAAATAAAATTACTAATTGAATTAAATTTTGCAATTTTTGCTAATTGTACAGGCAAGTCATATTCTATTCTTCTATATTCGTTTTTATCGGGTGTGTCTTTGTGAGTTGTACCAATGCAAAAAAAACAATCATCACCTGTTAATTTTTCTTTTAAAGTGTCTAAATCTAAAAAATCTGTATTGATCACTTCAACTTTTGGATTATCAATAGAAGGTAATTTTCTGACAAATATTTTTATTTTGTTGTAAGTATTATTATTGATCAAATTATCTAGTAAATTAGATCCAATTAACCCAGATGAGCCAAATAAAATAGCGGTTTTCATTATTATTTTAAATACTCTTCTTTCATAAATTTTTTTATTCTATTTGCTCCTTCAATTATATCCTCAGTGCTTCTAGCGTATGAAAACCTTATTGTAGAATTTCCTCTTTTTTGATCGAAATCAAGTCCAGGAGTTATTGCTACTCCTGCTTTATCAAGCACTTCTTTACAAAAGTTAAGGCTATCTTTCGAATACTCTGAAATATCAATGTAGATATAAAAAGCACCATCTGGAGGAGAAAATTTATTTAAACCAGCCTTAGGTAACTCTTCTAACAAAATTGATCTATTTTTTTTATAAACCTCTACATTTGTATTTAATTCCTCTTTTGCATCCATTGCTGATAGAGCAGTTAATTGACTTACATGAGGAGGACAAATAAAAAGATTTTGAGATAATCTTTCTACTTGTCTCACATGGTCTTCAGGAACAATCATCCAGCCTACTCTCCAACCTGTCATAGAAAAATATTTAGAAAATGAATTTATAACATAACACTCATTTGAAATTTCTAATGCAGATGTAGGATTATTTTCATATTGAATTCCATGATAAATCTCATCGCTAATAAAACTCACTTTATTTTCATGCGCAGTATTAATAAGTTCTTCTAGTTTTTTTTTATCAAGCATTGAACCAGTTGGATTTGCAGGAGAAGCAACTAATAAACCATTTAAATTATTTTCTTTAATATCTTTCGGTATAGGCTGAAATTTATTTTGGAACTCTGTAAAAATATCAATTGGAATTAAATCTTGAGACTTTAAAATTTGTCTATAGCTAGGATAGCCTGGAGCGGCAATGCCTACTCTATCTCCAACATCAAATAATGCTGCAAAAGAAAGTATAAATGCTCCTGAAGATCCAGTTGTTATAATTATTCTGTCTGGGTTTAAATCAATATTGTACCAATCTCCATACAATTTAGAAATTCTATTTCGTAATTCTGGCAAACCTAAAGTAACTGTATAGCCAAGATCATTATTAGAAATTTCATGTGAAATAAATTGTTTGGCACGCTTTGGTGCCGGTGTTCCTGGTTGACCTACTTCCATATGAATTACATGCTTGCCATTAGCTTCTGCTTTTCTAGCAGACTCCATTACATCCATTACAATAAATGGGTCTACATTACTTCTTTTAGATTTCTTCATTTAGTTTCTATTTCTGGATTAAATATTATAAACTGATCTTAAATACTCTTGCTGTTTTTTCGTCTGAAATATTTAGAATTTTAAACTTGGATGTTTTTTCTAACTTTTGACCTTTATTAGTTACAAAAGATTTCATTTTTTTTACTTCGCCTTCAGGCATTTTTCTAGTGTATTTTAAAGTATGCTTTTTTGATCCTATAATAAATATTGTTTTCATAAATATTAAGTTAATATATTACAAAGTATCAATTGATCCAATAATATTTAAATTCTTATCGGTTATTACTATTTCTCCTGAAGAAGTCCCTATATTTAGCATTGAAGATATAACAACAAAATGAGTAACAAAAATTATATTTTCTTTACCATTCCATTGATTAATAAACTCTTTTAGTTGAGTTATTTGCCTCTCTTCATTTGCTTCAAATCTAATATCATAAAAAGAATTTAGTGCACTAAATGTTTGATAATTTTTAAAAGCAAATTTAGCTGTATCTATACATCTGCACCATTCACTTGAATAGACATTTTCAATTTTAATCTGGTTTTTATTAAATATACTTCCAATAAATTTTGACTGTTCAATTCCTCTTTGATTTAAATTTCTTTGGGTAGAACAATCATTTAAATCAAAATTTTCTGGATCTCCATTCCCTGGTGCAAGCGCATGTCTAATAAAAATTATTTTTCCTCCCTCTTTTAAAGAATTAAGGACTTCTTCTGCAGAATAAGCAGAATTAACTGCAAAAATATTAATAAAAAATATTATTAGTAGTTTTTTCATTTACACAGATTGGTTTTTAATCAACTCTTTAATCTGTGGTATCATTATTTGTGGTGACCTCATGGACGGATAAATCTCTTTTACTTTTTCATAACTCTTTAAAGCCTTTTCATAATTTTTTAACTTAATTTGAACGAGACCCTGTCCTGATAATGCTCCAAAATGTCTTTTCTCTAGTTTTAATACCTTGTCTATATCATTTTGAGAATCTTGATATTTGCCCATTAAATAAAAGACAGTTGCTCTTTTATTCCAAGCTTCTGCCCAAGCAGGATCTTTTTTAATTACTGTTGTGAATATATCTACAGCAACTGAATATTGCTCTTGATTCATAAATTTTGTTCCTCTTGATAGCAAAGAAGTTAAATTTTGATTAGTGGGATGTTTTGTCCAAATATCCCAAATTTTCATCTCTGTATCAATTGCAATTGAGTGGTTTTGAATTTTTAATTTTTCAAATAAGCTATTTAATCTTATTTCATTTTCATTAGAGTTTGATGAGGTACTAATAAAAAAAATAGCAAGAAAAATGGTAATTATTTTTTTCATTTAGAAATTATTTTCCACCAACAACCATACCTTCAACCATCATTGTCGGTGAATTCGTTGCATAGTTAAATTCTAAATCGTCGGCTAAAGTTATATTTTTAAAAATATTATTTAGGTTTCCAGCAATTGTAATTTCACTTACTGGATATGAAAACTCTCCATTCTCAATCATCATGCCAGATGCTCCTACAGAATAATCACCGTTAATAATATTTGTACCATGGCCGATAGTTTCTTTAATATACAAGATTTTATTTTCTGATTTGATTAGATCTTCAAATGTTTTTGATCCATTTTGAAAATACAAATTTGTTGTACCACTTGCCCTACCATTAGACTTTCTATTTATTTTTTTCCCATTATAAGTATCAATTAAATAGTCTTGAAGAATACCGTTCTTTATCAAATCAAGGTTAACTACTGCTATGCCTTCGCTATCAAAGTAACGAGATCCATTGGCTTTTCTTATATTACCATGATCTTGTATATTTATTTCAGGGTTAAAAACTTGTTGATTTAATTTATCTTTTAAAAATGTAGTACCTTTTGCAATTGCACTTGATGATATTGCACTTGCAAATATAGATAGAAAATTTTTTGAAATTCTTTTATCAAATATCAGACTAATTTTTTCACTTTTTATCTTTTGTGGATTTAATTTCTTTACTGCATGCTCTGCTGCAATAGATCCAAGTTGTTTAGGTTTTAAAATATCACTGTAAAACCTTTTACTTGTATATTCATAATCTCTTTCCATGCTTCCGTTGCTTTTTGAAACAACTTCGCAATATGCAGTAAATTGTGAAGTTTTATATCCATCAGCAAATCCATTTGAATTAGCTAATAAAAAATTTGATTTGTTCTCACCAAATCCAGATCCATTAGTATTTATTATTTTATCATTTGAAAAAGCTTCCTCTTCTGCCTCTTTTATATAATTAATCTTGTCTTCATTGCTTAAATGAGTTTCATCATACAAGTCTAAGTCTTTTAATCCTTTAAAATGAAGGTCTTTATCTGGTAATGAATTATATTCATCCTCAGGAGTAATTTTCATTGTTTCAATACATCTATTTACTAACTCATCTAAATTACTTTCTTTTAGATTCGATGAAGCTATTGAGGACTTTTTTTTACCTAAATAAGTTGTAAGGACTACTCCAAGATTTTCAGACCTTTCAGATCCGTCAAGTTTTTTATTCCTTACATTTACATTTTCAGAAACAGAACTTTGCACTAATATGTTTGCATCAGATGAACCTAATTTTTTTGATTTACTAAGGCATATATCAGCAATTTTTTTTAAATACTGTTGATCTTTAATCATCTTACTATAGTTGGGTTCCGCCAACAGTCATATTATTGATAAGCAAAGATGGTTGTCCAACACCAACTGGTACGCCTTGTCCAGCTTTACCACACGTTCCAATGCCAGGATCTAACATCATATCATTTCCAATCATTAAAATTTCTTTTAAAGAAGATGGTCCATCACCAATTAAAGTAGCTCCTTTAATTGGAGATCCAATTTTTCCATTTATAATCTCATAAGCTTCTGTACAGTTAAAAACGAATTTACCAGAGGTAATGTCAACTTGACCACCTCCAAAACTTACAGCAAAAATACCTTTATCTACTGATTTAATCATTTCTTCTTGAGTGTTTGATCCACCTAACATTATCGTATTTCTCATTCTAGGCATCACTACATGTTTATAGCTCTCTCTTCTTCCATTTCCTGTTGATTTTGTATTCATAAGTCTTGCATTAAGTCTATCTTGCATGAAATTTTTTAAGATACCATTTTCAATTAAAACTGTTCTTTCTGTTGGCGTTCCTTCATCATCAATATTTAAACTACCTCTTCTATTATCTAATGTTCCGTCGTCGATTATTGTAACTCCATCGCTCGCAACTTTTTTACCAACTAAATCATGAAAAGCTGAAGTTTTTTTTCTATTAAAATCTCCTTCTAGTCCATGACCTACAGCTTCATGAATTAAAATTGCAGGCCAACCAGGTCCTAAAACAACTTTCATTTCTCCTGCAAGAGAAGGTTTACTTTCTATATTCGTACTTGCAATTCTAAAAGCTTCATCACAAACTTTTTTCCAATTATCATTTTTAAGATATTCATCATAATCTTGTCTTCCACCAATACCAAAAACACCAGTTTCTTTTCTACCATTCTTTTCAACCATTACTGACATATTTATTCTAACTAAAGGTCTGTTATCTGATAATAATTCTCCTCCAGATCTAATGATCTCAACATTTTTCTTCTCTGCTAGAAGGCTTGCTGTTACTTGTTTAACTGAACTATCTTTTGATCTGGCATACTCATTCATATTGTTCAGCAATTCTATTTTTGATTTCATTGACTTGCTCTCAATTGGATCAACGTCTTTATAAAGCTTCTGATTAGTTTTTTTAATTTCTGAATTATATGTTCCGCTATTATTTTTTAAAGTTGACTTAAGATTTTCGCTAGAATTTTTTAATGATTTTTCTGAAATTTCGTTTGAATGAGAATAAGCTACTGTATCACCTGTTACAGCTCTAAAACCATAACCTAAGTCAGATGTATAATTTGAACTTTTAATCTTGTTATCATCTAATACAATTGTCTCAGATTTTGTATCCTCTATATAAAGCTCACCATCATCACAATTATTTAGAGTTTCAGAAACAATGCTATCTGCTTTTTCTGAAGTTAATTCTGAATTTTTAAGTAAAGAGGACATTAGCTATATTTAAAGGTGAATTTAATATTATCAAGAATGATATGCGCGATTATTGATCACATCAAGTAAGGCTAATTACTTAATTTTCTTCAAAAAAAAATTAGTTAAATGTTTAATAGTTGCCTTTGGGTTTTGCTCTGGAATGAAGTGACCTGAGCTTATAGGATAACCTATAACTTTTTTCTTAGTATATCTTTGCCAAATTTTTAATGGTTTGAACTGCTTTCCAATTACTCCCTTACTTCCCCATAACACTTGGACTGGAATATTTAGTTTTTTCTTTCTATCTTGTTTGTCATGATCCAAATCAATAGTCGCAGACGCCCTATAATCTTCACAAGATCCATGAATTCTTTTTGGTTGCTTGAAACATTTTAAATAATTTTCTTCAACTTTTCCAAATTTGTGATTCCCTGACCATTTATCTAAACAACTTTTCATCCATTTACGTGGATCGCTCATTATCATTTTCTCAGGTAACCATTTTGGTTGTATTAAAAAAAACCAATGAAAGTAAGCTTTTGCGAAATCTTTCGTCGTTAGTTCGTACATATCTAATGTTGGACAAATATCTAAAACACTAAGAGCTATTATATTTTTTCTATGGTCTCTTGCTAACCTGTGAGCAACTCTTCCACCTCTATCATGTCCCGCAACAAAAAATTTGTTAAACCCTAATTTTATCATCATCTGTTTCATGTCACTTGCCATTTCTCTTTTTGAGTAGTTGTAATGTTTGCTATCTGATGCTGGAGCAAGACTATTTCCATATCCTCTTAAATCTGCAGCAACCACTGTAAATTTTTTAGATAACTCAGGGGCTGTTTTGTGCCACATTAAATGTGTTTGTGGATATCCGTGTAGTAAAAGTAATGGTGGACCTTCACCACCAACTCTACAAAAAACCTTGCCCTTTTTTACCTTTACGTACTTTGACTTAAAACCATTAAACATGCCTAATAATATGTATTTTTTAAATTAAAGCCAATGAAAACGCTGCATCAATATTAATAATTAATTTGAATTTGCTTTGAGCCCCTGTATAAATTCGGACTCGTGAGAATTGAAGAAGAACTAAAATTAGACTACTCAGATGTACTTTTTAGACCTAAGAGAAGTACTCTTCAAAGTCGTAAAGATGTAAATCTAAAAAGAACTTATAGATTTAAGTATAGTAATAATGAATGGTCTGGAATTCCTATCATGGCCTCAAATATGGACGGTGTTGGTGAACTTGGTGTAGCTGAAAAGCTTTCTGAATACGGAATGATCACATGTTTAACTAAACAGCATAACATTCAAAAAATAAAAAAATTCAAAAAAATAAAATCTATTCATCCAAATATTGCTTTAAGTATAGGAATAAAAAAAGAAGATTTTGAAAATTTAGATAAAATTTTAAAAGAATATAGTTTCATAAAATTTATCTGCATTGATGTTGCTAATGGTTATTCTGAACACTTTAGTAAATTTTTAAAATCCGTGAGAGATAAATATCCTACTAAAACTATTATTGCTGGTAACGTGGTAACGGCAGATATGGCACAAGAATTAGTATTATCAGGAGCAGATATTGTAAAAGTTGGAATTGGACCAGGTAGTGTTTGCACTACAAGAATTCAAACAGGTGTTGGTTATCCTCAGTTAAGTGCTGTCATTGAATGTGCTGATGCTGCCCATGGTTTAGGGGCACATATTATTGCTGATGGGGGTTGTACTTGCCCGGGTGATGTCGCAAAAGCTTTCGGTGGTGGTGCAGATTTTGTGATGCTTGGAGGAATGTTTGCTGGTCACGATGAAGGTGAAGGTAAGCTAATAAAATCAAATGGTCATAAATTTATAGAATTTTATGGATCAAGTTCTGACATAGCAAATAAGAAACATTACGGGGGTTTGTCTGACTATAGAAGTAGTGAGGGTAGAACAGTGAGAATTAAATATCGTGGAAAAATTAAAGATACGATAAATAATATTCTTGGTGGTGTCAGAAGTAGCTGTACTTATGTGGGAGCCCCTTCTCTTAAACAACTTAGTAAATGTACTACTTTTGTAAGAGTAGCTAAACAATTTAACGATACCTTTACTAAGTAAGGATGAAAGAATACAAAATCGCCTCAATTGCTGGAGATGGTATTGGAAAAGAGGTTGTTCCAGAAGCTTTAAAAATACTTAAAGAAGTAGCAAATCAACATCAATTTAAATTAAAGATAGATGAATTTGATTTTTCATCATGTGATTATTATGAAAAGCATGGAAAAATGCTACCTGATGATTGGAAACAACAAATTGGTAATCATGATGCAATATTTTTTGGTGCAGTAGGTATGCCAGATAAATACCCAGATCATATTACTTTATGGGGTTCCCTACTACAGTTTAGACGAGAATTTGATCAATTTATCAATTTAAGGCCAGTAAAATTATTTAAAGGAGTAAATGCACCCTTAGCAAATAAAAAACCTGGTGACATAGATATGATGATAGTGCGTGAAAACACTGAGGGCGAATATTCTTCGGTAGGTGGAAAAATGTATCAAAATACTGAAAGAGAAATTGTTATACAAGAAACTATAATGTCAAAACATGGAATAGATAGAGTTCAAAAATTTGCATTTGAATTAGCAAAAACAAGAGATCGAAAAAAATTAACTAATGCCACAAAATCAAATGGTATTTCTATAACCATGCCATACTGGGACCAAAGATTTTATGAAAATAAAAAAGATTTCCCTGAGATTAAAACAGATCAATTTCATATCGATATTTTAGCTGCAAGATTTGTTTTAACACCAGAGTGGTTTGATGTTGTTGTAGCATCAAATTTATTTGGAGATATTTTATCCGATTTGGGTCCAGCATGTACGGGAACAATTGGTATAGCTCCATCAGGAAATATTAACCCAACAAATAAACATCCTTCTTTATTCGAGCCTGTTCATGGATCAGCACCTGATATTGCTGGAAAAGGTATTGCAAATCCAATAGGTCAAATCTGGTCTGGCGCTATGATGTTAGATTATTTAGGCGAAAAAGAAGCTGCCACACGAATAGTAGGTTCAATCGAAAAAACTTTGCTAGAAAAGCAAAATAGAACCCAAGATCTAGATGGTGATAGCAATACAAAAGAATGTGCTAATAAAATCTTAGATAATATTAATTAACTTAGGTTGTTAAATATTGAATAGCAAAAAATATGGTAACAAATGATGCAAAAGTTGAGATAAATAAAGCTTTTATTATATTTTCAGGACTTACATTATAAGCAGAGCATAATACCACAGCTGTATGACCACATGGTGCAACACTAACAAAAAAAGCACCAGGAATTTTTTCAGGTTGTCCAGCATCAAATATGATAAAGCCAATTATCAAGAGGATGATTGGTGAAACAACTAATTTTAATATAGATATAGAAGCAGTTAATTTATTAATAACTTTATGTGTGTAAAAAGATAAGGTGATACCAATTGCAAAAAGTCCTATAGGCGAAACACAAGCTGCCAAAACAGAAAGTACGTAGTCTATTGGCGTATCGTCGATATTTATCTTAAATACAAATAGTAAAAGACCAATTAAGATTGAAAATATCATTGGATTAAGAACTATGTTCTTTATAAATATGGTTAATCGAATATTTTTTTTAGTAGTAAGTTCTAAAAAAAAAGCAATTACAGATAATAAAATAACCCCATCCATTAATATTATACTTGTTACTTGAGTAATTACTTCAGTTCCAAAATAGATTTTTGTAATAGGTAATAATAATGTTACATGATTTGATAGTGCTACCATCAATGCCCATATAATAGATTCTGGAATAGGTCTTTTAAAAAACTTTGATGTTAATAAAAATGTTAAAAACCCAAGACTTCCTTGCATTAGAAAATATGAAACTATCTGTTTTATATCAACTTGGCCGATTTCACTTTGAGCAACAAATTTAATTATTAAGGCAGGGACCGCTACATAGAATAAAAACAAATTTAAAACTTTTGCATGACCTAAATCAAATATTTTAAGTTTTCCAAAAACAAAACCAAATAGTGTGATAAAGATAAAAGGTGTTAACCCAAGAATTATTGAATACATTTTATTAAAGTATTGTTATTCTATGAAGTATTCTATTACCTTTAAATGGTGTAGCCTGATGGAGCATGGCTCTATTATCCCAAATAGCAAGCTGATCTTTTTCCCATTCTAATGAATATTGAAAAGTTTTTTTTGTCTGATGATTGAATAAGAATTTCTTTAGTTCTTTTTTTTGTTTAGTCATATGCGTATTAAATTTTAAAAAGTGCCCAGGGCTACAGTATATAGTTTTTTTATTTTTAATAGTTCTTATTATTTTATGTCTGGAAATCAGTTCTTTAGATATTTTTCCTTTTTCTTTTTCTCTCTCAACTGTTGTAATTGATATTGGTCCATGAGAAGAATAGATGCCTTTTAATTTTTTAAGCTTATTTTTATAATTTTTTGACAATTTTTCATAAGCTAAGTACTGCGAAGAAAAGTCAGTATTAGCAACACCTTTTTTAGGTACCAGTTTTGAAAGTAACATCGTGTATCTAGGAGGTTTTTTTGTATAAGAGGAGTCTGTGTGAAATTGTTCGCCAAAGCTAGGTCCTTTGTCAGTAGATTTACGTTGTACAACAGTTATTTGAGGATATTTTTTATTTAAACCTTTCAATCTTGGATAATTAGCTGGTTTACCAAATTTTTTTGCAAAATTAAGATAATTCTTAGAAGTAAGTTTTTGTTTTGGAAAATAAATCATTCCATACTTATCAAGTGTTGATTTGATTTCTTTTAATTGCTTATTATCAATTTTATTAAGGTTGCAAATAATTTCTGCAGCCCTATTTTTTTTTGAAATTATCTTTAACATTAAATATTTTTTATATTTTTTTGATTTAAAGGTTTTTTGATTATTGTTACAGGGTATTTTTTCTTTTCAACTTCAATAGATAAATTTTTATTAATCAAGTCTTCAATAGAATTTCCAGAGTTGACATAACCAAATGAAATATTTTTTTTAAAATTAAATGAATAATTTCCAGATGTTGTTCTGCCAATTATTTTATCATCTAAGTAAATTGGCTCTTCATGAAGTAACAAAGGTTCTCCAGGTATGTTATCTTTCAATACCATCATGGCTAATGATTTTGTAGGGTTTTTATCTTTAATTTTTAATAATGCTTCTTTTCCAACAAAATTTATATTTTTTTTATAACTGATTGCAAAATTAAGTCCTGCTTGATATTGATTTTCTTCAGGTGATATATCATGTCCCCAATGTAAGAAACCACTTTCCATTCTCATAATGTCCATAGCATGCGCACCACAAAGTGATAAGCCATGATTTTTACCCTCTTTAATTATGGCTAAAAATAATTTTTTGCTTTCATCTATGTTTGTATATAATTCGAATCCTATTTCACCTACATAAGATAATCTTTGAGCCCAAACTTTAACTCCGTCAATAGTAACGAATTTTCCATGACTAAACTTTATACCTTCATTTGTAAAATCGTCATTACTGATATTAGATAGTAATTTTCTTGAGTTGGGTCCGTATAATCCTAGGCATGTTATATTTTCTGTTACATCTTTAAAATTGATCTCTTCTGAAATATGTTTTTTTATATGAAATTTATCATGTTCTCTTGTTGCTGCTGGACCTATCACTCTAAAATGGTTTTTTTCAAGACAAGTAACAGTAACATCGGTCTCTATTCCTCCATCTTCATTTAACATCTGGGTATAAGTTGCTCTACCCTCAACATCTTGTATGTTTGCTGTACAAATTTTTTGTAATTCTTCGTGAACATTTTGCCCTTCAAGGTCAAATTTTGAAAAAGGAGATAACTCAAATAATCCAACATTTTCTCTAGCATTTTTAGTCTCATGCTCAGCTGATGGATACCAATTTTGATAACCAAAACTATAATTGTAATCAGCCTTTTCACCTTTTAACGCATACCACATAGGTCTCTCAAAACCACCCGAAGTTCCAAAACAAGCACCTAATTTTTTTAGCTCCTCTTGGTAGGGTAATACAATTTGGTTTCTTGATGTTTTATGTTGTTTAAATGGCCAATGCATTCCATATAAGTCACCAAGTGTTTCTGTCACTCTTTCCATTATAAATTTTTTTGATGAATGAAATTTTTGAAATCTTTTAATATCTAATGAAAATAAATCTTCATTAATGTGTCCATTAATCATCCATTCTGCAGTAACTCTTCCAGCACCTCCTGAACTTGCAATTCCAATACTGTTAAAACCACAACATGTAAAAAGTTTTTTAATCTCAGGAGTTTCACCTAAAAGATATTGAGTATCAGGAGTAAATGATTCTGGGCCAGAGAAAAATTTTCTAATTCCTGCATTTTCCAACATAGGCAACCTGTGAAATGATTTTTGTAAATAAGGTTCGAAATGATCAAAATCATCTGGTAATTCACCAAAAGAAAAATCATCTGGTACAACACCAGTATTTTTAAAGGCAGGTTTTGCATTTGGTTCAAAAATTCCAACTAACATTTTTCCTGCGTCTTCTTTAAGATAGAGACAATTATTATAATCTCTTAAAACCGGTAAGTTTTTTGGTAAATCTTTCATTGGTTCTGTGATCACGTAAAAATGTTCATTTGGATACAATGGAATACTAACATTCATTTTTTCACCTATTTGTCTAGACCACATACCTGTTGCTAAAACAACATATTCACAATCAATTTTTCCTTTATCGGTCTCAACTCCAACTATAGAATTATTTTTAACAAGAATTTTTGTTACAGGTGTTTTTTCAAAAATTTGTGCTCCCTCCATTCTAGCAGCTTTTGCTAAAACATTGGTTACGCCTACTGGATCAGCTTGACCATCTTTTGGCATAAACACACTTCCAATAATATCCTCATTATTTACAACAGGATATAAATCCTTTGTTTGTTTTTTATCCAAAACATGCACTTCAACATCAGATAGTTGAGCGGTAGTTGCTTGTCTCAATAACTCTTGCATTCTCTCTTTTGTGGTAGCTACTGTAATTGCACCATTCTGTTTTAACCCTATAGATAATTCAGTTTTCTTTTCTAATTCCTGATAAAGATCCAAAGTATATTTTCTTAACTTTGTAATGGTAGATGAAGCTCCTAATTGACCCATTAAACCAGCTGCATGCCATGTAGTTCCAGATGTTAATTGGTCTCTCTCTAATAGAACTACATCTTTCCAGCCAAACTTAGCTAGATGATATGCACACGAGGTTCCAGCTACGCCGCCTCCAATAACTACAACTTTAGTGCTTCTGGGTAAATCTTTATCCATGAATATATTTTTAAAGTATAATAATACTTAAAAACAAACAATGTGGTCAATGTGAATTGGTCGTTTAATACCAAATTTTTCGTCTATTTCATGCTGGTGAATATGGTGTGAATGAACAAATACAGGAATTTGTAACTCGCTTGGTGTTTTTAAAGTATAAATAAAATTTGTTCCTCTAAATTTACGATCAACGACTTCTAATTTTAAATTACTTTTATCATCATGTTCTAAATCTTCTGGCTGTAATAAAAGTTTTACCTCTGACCCATTTGGATAGTGTTTAACAAAATTACCTTTAATTGTTCCAAGATCATTATTTTCTAAACTATTTTCGCTTGTAACTTTTGCAGGAATTAAAATTCCTCTATTTAAAAAATTTACAACTTCTACTGAATTAGGAAAATGATAAACATTATAAGGATCATCAAATTGTTTAAGTTGTTTATTTAATATTATTCCACATTTACTTCCTAGGTAAAACGCTTCGTAAGAGTCGTGTGTTACAATTATAGTTGTTATTTTAGATTTACTTAATAATTGTTTTAATTCGACTTGAATTTCTTCTTTAAAGCTTTGGTCAACATTGGATAAAGGCTCGTCTAATAATAATAAGTCTGGATTCGAAACTAAAGCTCTTGCTAGTGACGATCTTTGCGCTTCACCGGCACTTATCTCATGTGGATATTTATTTAATATTTTTTTTAGATTTAAAAATTCTACTATTTCTTTTGCATTTATTTTAGTTTTTTTTTTATTTTTTTTTTCTGTTCCAATTAATATATTTTTTTCGACATTGTAATGTGGAAATAAACTATTGTCTTGAAAGGCAAGTGAAATATTTCGATCCTCTGGCTCAATGTGAATTTTTTTTGAAGATATAGTTTTATTATTGATAATTATAGAACCATTATTAATCTTTTCTAATCCAGCGATTGTTCTTAAAATTGTAGTTTTTCCTATTCCTGAAGGTCCTAGAAGACAAATAATGTCTCCTTCGTTTTGAACTGAAAAAGATACATTTTTTACTTTTGTTTTTCCACCTGCTTTGAAATCAACATTATTTATTTCTAAAAAGTTATTAGCCATTATTCTCTTTTAAAATATAATTTGAAGTTATTGTAATAAAAAAAGCAGCAATTAAAATTAAAAATAATGATGGTACTGCTGCTGCTTCAAGCATATCCTCTGAGGCTGAGATATAAGCGGTAGTTGCGAATGTTTCAAAATTAAACGGGCGAAGAACCAAGGTAATTGGTAATTCTCTAATTATTTCAAGAGATATTAAAATAACTACAAATAACAATGAATTTCTTAAATATGGTACATGAATATTCATAAACGTTTTTCTTTTTGAATAGCCAAGGAGGTATGCACTCTCATCAACTGAAACATTTATTTTTTCATATCCTGATTTTATTCCATTAAAAGCAAGTGAGTAAAAACGAACAAAATAAACAATAACTAAACCTAAAATAGATCCAATAAATAATTTTTTAATTGATAAAAAGCCTAATGATTTAATTATATTTTCATCAAACCAGGCAATAAAAGTTATAAAAGCAACGGCTAAAATAACACCTGGTATAGCATAACCTGAAATCGACAATGTGGATAAAAAATTTAATGTTTTATTTCTCGAAACTCGATTTCCATAATTAGAAATTAAAGCAAACATTATTAGAACCAAGCTTGATAATCCTACTAAATAAAGTGTATTTAATAAAAGATTTATTACATTTATGTCAAAGAAATTTTCAGGAAATTTTATTGTCCAATAAAGCATTTGCCCTAATGGAAATAGAAAACTTAGAAAGAACAATAAAAAACAAAACAAAAATGCAAAAAAAGAATTTGTTCCAGAAAGTTTTATTTTTTCTTTTTGTTTAAAACCGCCTCTTGTATCCAAGTGATATTTCGCTTTTTTTCTAGATAGATTTTCAGTCAGAAAAAGAATAAATATAAATAACAATAGAAAAAATGAAATTCTATTAGCAAAAGCTAGATCATCAAAAGTTATCCAAGCATTATATATACCTGTTGTTAGTGTATTAACTGAAAAAAAGTCTACTGCCCCAAACTCTGCTAATGTTTCCATTGCAACTAAAGAGAGGCCAGCAACTATTGCAGGTCTAGCGGCTGGTAATATTATTGAATAAAAAGATTTAAATTTTGAAAAACCTAAATTTCTTCCAAGGTCTATTAAATTTTGTGATTGATATAAAAAAGAAGATCTTGCAAGAATATAAACATAAGCATAAAGAGAAAATGAAATAGATAATATTAAACCAAACATTCCATCAAACTTTGGTATACTTTTATTGTACTCACCATCACCAAATAAAGTCTTTAATATTGTAAATGCAGTGCCATAATTGTCAAAAAATGCAAATAATGAATATGCATAAATATAGGGTGGTATAGCAAAAGATAAAATTAATGCCCATTTAAAGAAGTTAACACCTGGGAATTTGTAAAAAGAGACTACGTAAGCAGATCCAACACCTAGAAAAAAAGTTAGTATTAAGACACCAACTAAAAGTGATAAAGAATTAAAAATATATTCAAACAAAAAAGTTTTTTTAAGTATGTCAAAATATCGAGAAGTATCCTCAAAAAAGCTTAAAGAAACTGTCAAAATAGGGATTATAACAAGTAAGGAAATAAGCAGAGAACTTAAAAACCAGATATTAAATTTGTTTGAAAACATAGAGATAATTGTAGTTTAAATGACCCATATAGTCTCTTTAAATATTTTTAAAAGTGCCTACGAAGGATGCATAGGCACTTTAATTAAGAAAAGTCAGATATTGAATACCTTTGAAATGTGCGGAAAATCTTTAGTACTTATCTCTGATAATTTCCTTTTATTTATTCTTTTGTTAATTTTTTTACACTCCTCAGCACATGGTACGCATGCATTGGCTGATTTATTTAAATTAACTTCAGACATAAATTTTTTTTTAACTTTCAATGTTACTTCCAACCAGCAGCTGTCATTACCTCTAGGGCATCAGCTTGCTTTGCTCCATAACTAGCAACACTTGTTGTTAGATCTTGTTTAAAATCTAAACCTAAGTTGTTTACTACCAATGGACTTGGTGAAACTCCAGCTATCATTGGAAACTCAAACGTATTATTTGTAAAGTGTTCTTGAGCTTCTGGTGATAATAAGAAATCAACAAGTGCAATTGCATTAGTTTTATTGGGCGCTCCTTTAACTAAAGCTGCACAACTTATGTTCATGTGTGTTCCTCTGTCGTTTTGATTAGGGAAAAATGCTTTAACTTTTTTTGCCGCTTCTTGTTGTTCAGGTCCTTTATTACCAGATAACATTAAAGCTAAATAATATGTATTAGCTACTGCAATATCAGCTTCTCCAGCTGCAACTGCCATAATCTGAGCTCTATCATTACCTTTTGGATCTCTAGCCATGTTAGCAACAACACCTTTTGCCCACTCTCCAGCAGCTTTTTTTCCATTATTTTTTACTAATGATGCTACTAAAGATTTGTTGTAAATATTGCTAGATGCTCTTATTGCAATTCTACCTTTCCATTTAGGATCAGCCAGACTTTCATAAGTTAATCCAGATAATTCTGCACCACTAACTCTTTCTGGAGCGTAATAGACTATTCTAGCTCTCTTAGCTACACCAACCCAGTGAGTTGTTCTAAAGTTTTTCGGAACTGAAGATTTGATAGTTGATGATACTAACCCTGATTGTGTCATACCTTTAGCTTTAAAAGCACCACATCTTCCAGCATCTGCTGTAATGTATAGATCGGCAGCTGAGTCTGCGCCCTCCTCGATCATTCTTTTTTCTAAAGCTCCAGCTTTACCGTTAATTAAATTTACTTTAATTCCAGTATCTGCTGTAAATTTGCTATAAAGTTCAGCGTCAGCTTTATAGTGTCTAGCATTGAATATATTAACCTCATTTGCTATCGCAAAACTTGAAACAAATAAGGATAGAATTAATGCTGAAATTGATATTTTTTTCATTAATCTCACTCTATGTTTTTTGTTAATTAATTTATAATGATTTTGAGAATTATTCGCAATGAGAATGATTATCAATATCAATAGTGTCGCACTAAATTGTTATGTATTTAGGGGTTTTTTAAGACTTAAACTCAGAAATTTTACTATAAAGAAAATTTCTGAAGGTTGTAACTCTAGCCACGTTTTTAAGAGATTCTGGAAAAACGAAATGAGCCTCTGTAATCGGACCTTCAACGCTGGGTAGAACTTTAATAACATTTCTCGATAATGAGACTAAATAATCTGGAAGAGCCGCAAGGCCTACTCCACTTTCGACTGCTAACAGTAAACCCATAACGCTATTTACTTTCATAATAGGTTTTCTTTTTTTATTATCTTTTATACCAAGTTTTAATGCCCAATCTGGGTTGAACACTGGTGATGGGGCTCCTCTACCAAATGATATAAAGTTATGCTTGCTTAAATCATTTATAGATTTAGGCATACCATGTTTTTCTAGATACTTATTTGATCCATATATATGGTAATTTATGTCCATTAGTTTCCTTTGAATATAATTAAGTTGCTTTGGTCTTCTCATAAATATTCCTATATCGGCTTGTCTTGTGCTTAAATCTAACTCTTTATCGTCAAAAATTAATTCTATTTCAATTTCTGGATTTAATTGCATAAACTCTTGAATTCTCGGGGTTAACCAGTGAGTACCAAAACTTCTAACAGTTGTAATTGTTAGTTTTCCGGTTGGTTTATGTTTTTGATCTCCTAAAGTTGTTTCTACCTCTTTAAGTTTACTGATAACTTCATGTGCAGTTTTATAAACGTATTCACCATTTTCTGTAAGTGTTAATCCTCTTGCGTGTCTTTCAAACAACTTTACTTTTAAATCTTCTTCTAAAGATTGAATTTGTCTACTAATTGCAGATTGGCTTAGATTTAGAATTACAGTAGCGCTTGTAAAACTACCAGCTTCAGCTACTGCATGAAAAATTTTTAATTTATCCCAATCCATTATTTATTTACGTCCACTAGAATTCTATTTTTCAATTTTCCTTCAAGCATTTCCGGAAATACAGTCAATAGTTCCTCAAGCCCAACTATTTTAATTGATTTTTCTATAATACTAAAATCTACTAAACTTGGTACTTCACCCCATACGAATTCTTTTCTTTTGTTACTTACATTAACTGAATCTACGCCCCATAGTTTTACAGCTCTGATATAAAAAGGAACTACGGATGTATTTAATTTGTTAGTTCCACTCGCATTACCACAGACAGCTACAATTCCTTTTAATCTTGTCTGTGAAATTGCATTTGCTAAAATATTTCCACCAACAGTATCAACAACACCATCCCAAGTACCTTTGCCAATTAATCTTGGTTCACCTTCAAATTCTTTACGATCAAGAACCGTTTTTGCCCCTAATTCCTTTAAATACTCAGCTTTTTCTGGTTTTCCAGTGATTGCTGTCACATTGCATCCCATTTTAGATAAAATATTTACAGCAACCATCCCTACTCCACCTGTTGAACCTGTTACAAGAACATCGTTAACTTTACTTTGAAGTAATAATTCTTCTTTTGCTTTTACAGCAAATGCGCACAACATTGCTGTAAATCCTGCTGTACCCATCATCATTGCTTGCTTTAAGTTAATGCCTGAAGGTTTCTTGATCAGAAATTCTTTTTTAACTCTTGCATATTGAGAGAAACCTCCATGAAATAATTCTCCAACTCTGCAACCTGTAAGTATTACCTCATCACCTTCTTTAAATTCATCTGACTTGCTTTCTGCTACTGTTCCTGAAAAATCAATTCCAGGAATTCTTGGAAACTCTTTTACTAATTTTGCACCATCTTTTAAAATCAAAGCATCTTTATAATTTAAATCAGAGTATTGTATTTTTACTAAAACCTCACCTTCGTTTAAAAAATCAAAATTTAATTCTTTAACTTCTTGAGAAAAATTTTTACCATCCTGGTTTACGACCAGAGCTTTGAAAGTTTCAGGCATGTATAATTAAACTCTATTTTGCAATAAATCGCAAATATCTATTCTGATAACTAAGATCGTCTTTAAATTGACCTAAATAAAAATTAGTAACAGTTGTAGCTTGTTCCTTTTTAATACCTCGCATAGTCATACACTGGTGAGTTGAGTCAATTGTTACTGCAACACCTTTAGCATCTAATGACTCCATTAATGTATTTGCTATTTGAACTGTTAATCTTTCCTGTGTTTGAAGCCTTTTTGAAAAAACTTCCACTACTCTTGCAATCTTACTTAATCCAACAACTCTCTCATTTGGAATATAAGCAACATGTGCGATTCCAATAATAGGTGCCATATGATGTTCACAGTGGCTTTGTACAGAAATATTTTTTTGAACTACCATATCACTGTAGCCTTCAACATCCCCAAAAGTTTTGCTTAAAATTTCTTTAGGATCCTCTTTGTAACCTTTAAAGTACTCTTTGAATGCTTTCGTAACCCTTTTAGGAGTTTCTAATAAACCTTCTCTAGATGGATCTTCACCTAGCCATTTTAAGATTTTAACAAACGCTTCACGTGCCTCTTCATCTGTTACAACCTCAGTATTTTTGTTATTTTCGTTTTTTACTAATTTCATGATGGGTTTTTATATATATAAATCCTTAAATTTAAAATATTTAATATATTCAGTAATATGTTAGATATTGCGACTTATATATGTTTAAAAAAAGAGAAAATGTCGCTGATATAGAGGAAGGTAACCTATTATCCCCAAAATTCGATAATGATGGTTTAATCCCTGTAATTACAACATGTGCTGAAACCAAAGAGATTCTAATGCACGGATATATGAATGTTGAAGCTTTAAAATTAACAATAGAAACAAAAGAAGCTCACTACTGGAGCAGATCTAGAAAAGAAATTTGGCATAAAGGGAAAACTAGTGGCTTTACTCAAAAAGTTAAAGAAATTAGAATTGATGACGATCAAGATGCAGTTTGGATAACTGTAGATATTGGTGATGGTGCAAGTTGTCATGTTGGTTACAGATCATGTTTTTATCGATCAGTGCCCACAGGTAAAATTGAAAATGGACGTAAAGTAGAAATGAAGTTTGAAGAAGAAAAGAAAAAATTTGATCCAGAAGTTGTTTATAAAGGACAACCTAATCCAACAAAGATATAACTGATGGAAATTAAAATAGATGAAAATTTCTCAGTTTCTAGGCCATTTGGGCCTTCAATAGCTAAAGTCAAAATCCCCAATAATATTTTAAATGAAATAAACAAATATATTGACAAAACAATAACAGACTCAGACAAAATGAGTGAGCTAGATTATGGTAATAATTTAGCAGGTGATGTCAGTCAAGAATTTAGACTTGAAAATGAATTTATGGAAGCATCTGGTTGGTTAAATTTTTTAGCATCGTCTGTTCAAAAATGGATTAAAATTATGCAGAACAGAGAAGTAAAAAAATTTAACTTAATTAATTCATGGGTAGTTAGACAATTTAAGGATGAATATAATCCAGTTCACTGGCATGGTGGCCATATCTCTGGTGCTGGATTTTTAAAAATTCCTGAAACACTTGGAAAACATTTTCAGGAAAAAAGAGACAGAGAATATCTTGGAGGACGTCTTACTTTAATTCATGGTTCAAGACAATTTTTATCAAATTCTAAATTACAAATAAAACCATCTATAGGTGATTTTTACCTTTTTCCAAATTACTTAATGCATACAGTATATCCCTTTAAAGGTACAAATGAAGAGAGAAGATCTATTTCTTTTAATGCATATATAGACGAGGATATTTACGATATTTATAAGTAATGAAGAAAAATCAAATAAACGTTTTAAATGAGCAATTAGAAGAATGTTCAAATAACCCTCTAACTGGCTGGTTTCGCGATGGATGCTGTAATACAGACGAAAATGATAGAGGAATACATACAGTTTGTGCAAAAGTAACAAATGAATTTTTGGAATGGTTAAAAGAAGCAGGAAATGATTTAATCACGCCTCATCCAGAATTTGGATTTCCTGGTTTAAAAGACGGTGATGGATGGTGTGTTTGTGCAAGTTGGTATGCTAAAGCAGTTGAGGCTGGTAAAGGTTGTCCTATATTCATAAAAAGAACTCATAAAAATACACTTAAATATATACCGCTTGAAACTTTAAAAAGATTTGCAATAGATCTTTCTTAACTACATATTTCCATACTTAGGTCCACCTCCACCTTCAGGTGTAACCCATGTAATATTTTGTGATGGCTCTTTTATATCGCAAGTTTTACAATGAATGCAATTTTGAGAATTTATTACAAATTTCTCATTATCATTTTCTTTTTGAATTTCATAAACTCCAACTGGACAGTATCTTTGCGCAGGCTCATCGTATTTACCTAAAGTATATTTTATTGGTAAATCTTTGTCTTTAAGTTGAAGATGTACTGGTTGATTTTCAGCATGATTAGTTCCTGTTAGATAAACTGAACTTGTTTTATCAAATGTAATAACATTATCTGGTTTTGGGTAATCTATTTTTGGCATTTCACTTGCTGGTTTTAAAGTTTCGTGATCAGCATGTTTATGTTTAAGTGTAAATGGCAATCTTCCTTTAAATAAAATTTGATCGATTCCTGTAAATATTATTCCAAGAATTAAACCCCAGCTAAAGCTAGGTTTAACATTTCTAGCCTCATATAACTCTTTATAAACCCAACTTTTTTTAAATTTTTCCTCATAATAAGATAATTCTTTGCTTGATTTTATGTGATCAATAATAGTTTCCGCTGCAATCATTCCACTTTTCATTGCAGTATGTGATCCTTTAATTTTTGGCATATTTAATGTACCAGCATCACAACCAACTAATAATGCACCTGGCATAAACATCTTAGGTAGACTTTGAAAACCTCCCTCTATTAATGCTCTTGCTCCGTATGATATTCTTTTACCACCTTCTAATATTGATCTAATCGCAGGATGAGTTTTAAACTTTTGAAATTCGTCAAATGGTGAAAGATGTGGATTTTTATAATCAAGACCAATGACATATCCTAAAAATATTTGTTTATTTTCAGCATGATAAACAAAGCTTCCCCCGTAGGTGCTATTATCTAATGGCCAACCTGCAGTATGCATCACTAGACCTTCGTCGTGATTTTCTTCTTTTAATTCCCAAATTTCTTTAAATCCTATTCCATACTGTTGTGGATCTTTTCCTTTATCTAAATCAAATTTTTTGATTAATTCTTTTCCTAAATGTCCTCTGCACCCTTCAGCAAAAACTGTAACTTTTGCGTGAAGTTCCATTCCTGGTTCATAACCGTCTTTTTTATTACCTTCTTTATCTAAACCCATATCTTGAGTTGCTACACCCTTAACAGAACCATCTTCATTATATAAAACTTCACTTGCAGGAAAACCTGGGAATATTTCAACTCCAAGAGCTTCAGCTTGTTCTGCTAACCACCTGCATAGATTAGCTAGACTAATAATATAATTGTTATGATTTTGTTGTACTTTAGGTAATAACCAAGTTGGCCAACTAATTTTTTTTGTCTTTCCTAGAAATAGAAACTTTTCTTTGTTAACTTTTGTTTTAATTGGTGGATTAAGATCTTTCCAATTTGGCAATAGTTCATCTAAGGCTCGTGTTTCAAACACGTTCCCGGATAAAATATGTGCACCTATTTCAGATGCTTTTTCTAGAAGGCAGACATTAATATCTGGATTTAACTGCTTTAATTTTATCGCAGTTGAAAGTCCCGATGGTCCGCCACCTACGATTACAACATCGTATTCCATCACTTCTCTGGACATACTAATTTCTTACAGTATTTGTTATTTTTGTATAGTGTTTAATTTGTTCAGTTCCTCTAAGAATTGAGGAAGTGCTTCGAATAAATCAGCTTCTAGGCCGTAATCTGCGACACTAAAAATAGGTGCTTCACCATCTTTATTTATAGCAACAATAACTTTACTTTCTTTCATTCCTGCTAAATGTTGAATGGCTCCAGAAATTCCAACTGCTATATAAAGATCAGGTACAACAACTTTTCCTGTTTGTCCTACTTGATGTTCGTTTGTAATATATCCAGCATCAACCGCAGCTCTTGAAGCTCCTATTGCAGCATTTAATTTATCCGCTACATCAGTTATTAATTTGAAATTTTCTCCGCTTTGCAAGCCTCTACCACCTGAAATTACAATTCTAGCTGTACCTAATTCAGGTCTATCTGATTTGATTTCTTCTCTATTAATAAATTTCGTATTTTCAGTTTGGTCTGCTGCATCTATTTTTTCTATTTCGGCAGATCCTCCAGTTGTTTCAGCCGCTTCAAATGATGTTGGTCTTATAGTAACACATTTTTTTTCATCGTTACTTTTAACTGTAGCAAATGCATTTCCAGCATAAATTGGTCTTAAAAAGGTATCAGGAGATATAACTTTTATAATATCACTTACTTGTGAAATATCTAATAATGCTGCAACTCGTGGCATAAGGTTTTTTCCAAATGTATTTGCTGAGCAAATAATATGTGAATATTTATCAGCGTGTTTTAAAATTGCTGCAGTATAATTCTCAGCAATATAATTTTCATAAATTTCATGATCTATATGAAGAACTTTTTTTACTAAAGGAATTTCAGACAAAGATTTTGCAACATCATCTGCCTTACTTCCAATTAACAAAACATGAAGATCTTGATCTATTTGTGATGAAGCTGTAATCGCATTTAAAGTAAATGGTTTTACTTCTTTGTTGTTATGCTCTGCTATTAATAAAACTGACATTAAATTACCTTAGCCTCATTTTTTAATTTTTGTACCAATTCCTCAACACTTGCAACTTTAATACCCGCTTTTCTTTTTGGCGGTTCTTCGATCTTAATATGTTCTATTCTAGGGTTTGTATCAACTCCTAGATCTGACGCATTAATCTGTTCAATAGGTTTTTTCTTAGCCTTCATGATATTTGGCAGTGACGCATATCTTGGCTCATTTAATCTTAAATCACATGTAACAATAGCTGGTGTATTAACTTCAATTGTTTCTAAACCTTCATCCACTTCTCTAGTCACTTGTAATGATTTATCGTTTACTTCTATTTTTGAGGCAAAAGTTGCTTGTGGCCAATTTAAATGTGCTGCTAACATTTGGCCTGTTTGATTACAGTCATCATCAATTGCTTGTTTACCCATAAAAACTAAGTCTGGATTTTCTTTTTCAACAATTTTTTTTAAAATTTTAGAAACAGCAAGAGGCTCAATGTTGCCATCAACCTTTACATGAATTCCTCTATCCGCTCCTACTGCTAAAGCTTTTCTAACTGTTTCTTGAGCTTTCTCTTCACCAACAGTAACTGCTATTATCTCAGTTGCTTTACCTGCCTCTTTAATTTTTACAGCTTCTTCAATAGCATTATCATCCGGTGGGTTTGTTGACATTTTAACATTATCAGTAACAACTCCACTACCGTCTTCTTTAACTCTAATTTGAACGTTATAATCAATAACTCTTTTTACAGCGACTAAAATTTTCATTAAGCTCTCAATAATTTATTTTCTGCATCGTAAGGACTTTCTTCTAAAATTGTTGCCTCATGCATTTTACCAAGTATATCAATCCTTAGTTTTTGTCCAACATTTGCTAACTCAGGTTTAACCATTCCTAGTGCGATAGATTTTCCTAATCTAAATCCAAAGTCACCACCAGTTGCACGTCCTACAACACTACCATTTTCATAAATCGGGTTATTTCCTAATACATCTGCATCATTAGTTTCGTGAACCTCTAAAGTAACAAGCTTATTATCAAAGCCTTTTTCTCTCCATTTATTTAAAGCATCAAGTCCAATAAAACTTCCTTTGTTTGGATGAATAAATCTATCTAAACCACTTTCGTAAGGTGAATACTCAATTGATAATTCAGTTCCAACTAGTTTGTAGGATTTTTCAACTCTTAAACTGTTCATTGCTCTAATACCATAAGGTTTTAAACCTAGGTCTTGACCTGCATCCATAAGTTTATCGAAAATATGATTTTGATATTCAATAGGATGATGAAGTTCCCATCCAAGCTCTCCAACAAAATTAACTCTCATTGCATTTACTGGTGCAAAGCCAACGTCAACTTGTTTTGCGCTTAACCATTTAAAATTTTCATTTGAAAAATCATCATTTGACACCCTTTGCATTAATTCTCTAGCTTTCGGTCCTGATACTACAAGTACACCTTTACTATTTGTTAAGTTCTCAAATTGAACTGACCCATCTTTTGGCATCCAACCAAATATCCAATCGTGATCCAATCTTTGATAAGCTCCAGCAGAAACAAGATAAAAACTATTTTCTGACTCTCTCATTATTGTAAATTCTGAATGAACTCCTCCTTTTGTATTCAATGCATGACATAAATTAATTCTACCAACTTTTTTTGGTAGTTTATTAGCTACCAACTTATCTAAAAATTCCTCTGCTCCAGGTCCTTTAATTCTGCACTTAGCAAATGCAGTCATATCTAGTAGTCCAACATTTTCTTTTACATTTTTGCACTCTTTTTCAACTGCCTTGAACCAATTAGATCTTCTAAATGACCAATCATCCTTTTGTTCCATGCCATCAGTTGCAAAAAAGTTTGGTCTTTCCCACCCAAATTTTTGACCAAAAACTGCACCAAGACTTTTCATTCTGTCATAACACGGGGCTGTTCTTAAAGGTCTTGCGGCTGGTCTTTCTTCATCTGGAAAGTGAGTTATAAACACATGACTGTAAGCCTCTTCATTTTTTTCTTTAAGATAAGATTTTGAACAATAATCGCCATATCTTCTTGGTTCTACACCAAGCATGTCTATTGTAGGTTCTCCATCAACAATCCATTCAGCTAGTTGCCATCCAGCTCCCCCAGCTGCGGTAATACCAAAACTATGACCTTCATTAATCCAAAAGTTTTTTAATCCCCATGCTGGACCAACTATCGGATTTCCATCTGGAGTATAGCAAATAGCACCGTTGTAAACTTTTTTAACACCTACTTCTCCAAATGCTGGGACTCTATGAATAGCTCCTTCAATATGAGGAGCAAGCCTATCTAAATCTTCTTGAAAAAGTTCATACTCAGACTCTTTTGAAGGACCATTTACATAACAGGCAGGAGCACCATCTTCATATGGTCCTAAAATTAAACCACCTGCTTCTTCTCTCATATACCATCTGCTATCGCTATCTCTTAAAACTCCCATTTCAGGAAGACCTTCTTTTTTTCTTTTTTGAATTTCTGGATGTGGTTCTGTTACAATATATTGATGTTCAACTGGTATTACTGGAATATCTAAACCAACCATCTTGCCAGTTTGTCTAGCAAAATTTCCTGAACATGAAATTACGTGTTCACACTCAATAGATCCCTTATCTGTTTCAACAACCCATCCATCTTTATTTTGTTTCATTGCAAGAACCGTTGTATTTCTGTAAATCTCAGCACCTCTATTTCTTGCGCCCGTAGCTAATGCTTGCGTTAAATCAGCTGGTTGAATGTATCCATCTTCAGGATGTTGTATTGCTCCAATTAAATCATTTGTATTACACAAAGGCCAAATTTCTTTTACTTGGTCTGGTGTTAGAAATTTTACATCTACTCCTATAGTTTTTGCAACTCCAGCGTATTGATGATACTCATCCATTCTATCTTTGTTGTCTGCTAATCTAATATTTGAAACAACACTGAAACCGACGTTCTTGCCTGTTTCTTCTTCTAAACTTTTATAAAGATTAACTGCATATTTATGTAATTGGCCAACTGAGTAGCTCATATTAAATAATGGAAGTAATCCAGCTGCATGCCATGTTGAACCTGAGGTTAATTCCTTTCTTTCAATCAAAACAACATCAGACCAGCCTTTCTTAGCTAAATGATACAGAGCGCTAACACCAACTACTCCACCACCTACTACTACAACTTTTGCTTTTGATTTCATCATGCGATTTTTACTAAATTTTTTCTATAAACTAAACATAATTCTAATAGGGATAATCATCATCATCGTCATCTCTCCAACCCATTTGGTACATTAAATATGCGGCAGTTATTACACTTACCACTCCTGCGGCCATACCAAAATTTACTCCCATAGTTTGCCCAAAATAATACCATCCTATCTGAGTGGCGCCAATTGGTGGAATGCAAAGTATTGCCATTAGTATTGCAATTCTTACTGGAAAACTTGGTTTTTTCATTAAATAGAAGAACCCATTGGCATTGGTTGAGATACAGCAGTAGTTAGCCAACAATTTTTTAAAAATCCGTCAATTTCATATTTTTCAACTTGCCATTTGAATTTGTAATACTTTTTATCCTTGTCCATAATGGTAACTTCAAATGTCGAAACACCTTTTGATTTATAAACTTCTACAATTTCATAATTTTCATGATTTAAAAGCATCGAATAAGAATCGGTCTTAATCATGTTTTTAAATCTCTCAATAGGTCCTGTAACTCTTTGATTATTTGGGTGAGCAAAAAACCAGGTTTGAATAATACCACTGTCTTTTTCAGGACTATCGTTCCTCATCAAAGCATTGAGTTGTATCTCAATAACTTCTCTTGGCTTTATCTCTGGATTTGGTTTTCTTATCTCAGCAGATAATTCATTTAAAGAAAAAATTAATAGAAAGAATATACTATAAATTGCTGGCTGTATTTTTAACATCTTCCAAAAATTCAATTCTTTTTTCATTTGAAACAAATGGTACAGCAAAATATCGTTTATAGGTAATGTCATAAATACCACACTTATTAAAAATACCTTTTTTAATTCTTCTAAGTGGTAAATTTAAAAAAAAATCTGTAATTGAAAATCTTGGAGAGCCATATGTGCAGAAAATAATAGCTTTTTTACTTTTTAGTTTTCCTACAGCGTAACCATGGTTTCCGATAAGTTTCTTAAAAGAAAAAGCCCAGGGTGGCGCTAATACTTTATCTATCCAACCCTCTAATATTGCTGGCATTCTATAGTTCCAAATAGGTGCTACAAGGACAATTAAATCAGTTTCATCTATTTTTTTTCTGTGATCTAAAACTACTTCATCAGCTTTTTCACCAGCATATACTGGGTTAAATTTTTCTTTATATAAGTCTATACATTCTACTGAATGACCTTTTTCCTCTGCCGATTTAATAAAAACATCTTTGATTGCTGAATTGAAAGATTTTTCATTATAATGGCCATAAACCAAAAATACTTTTTTCATTAGTCTTTAAGAACTGGAAAAACTGGATTAGATTTTTGAAAAAGTTTTTGATATTCCTGTTTTATGCATCTGTTGGAAATAAATTCAATATTTTCTTTGTCAGCAATCAATTTAGCCTCATCGCTATGAATTCCATACTGTAACCATAATACTTTAGTTCCTTTTTGAATTGCTTCTTTTGCAATACCCTCTGCCTCATTTGAAGGTCTAAAAACATCAACTATATCGATCTCTTCTTTAACATTATCCAAACTTTCAACCATTGGTTCACCATTTACAATTTCACCTACTGCAAAAGGATTTATAGGTATCACTTTATAACCAAAGTTTTGCATATACTTCATGACTACGTTTGCAGGTTTTCTTTTAAGATTTTTTTTATCTTCCCCTTTTTTCTCAGAACTTACGCCAATCATTGCAATGACTTTTGATTTTCTTAAAATGGATTTAATTTGATCGTCGTTCATAATTTAAATTTAAAATAATTATTATTTATTTTTCCAGTTAGGTTTTCTTTTTTGTAAAAAAGCTGATATTCCCTCTTTTGCATCTTGTGAGGCCATATTTAAAGTCATCATTTTACTCGTAAATTTATATGCATCTCCTAATGGCATTTCTAATTGTTTGTAGAAAGCTTGTTTACCGATTTTAATTGTTAAATTTGATTTTGAAGAAATAGTTTTTGCAATTTTTAGAACTTCTGAATTAAGTTTTTTACTTGAAAAACAATCATTAATTAAACCAATATCTTTTGCATATTTAGCATTTATTGGCTCTCCAGTTAAAAGCATCTTCATCATAATTTTTCTAGTCACCTTTCTACTAACAGCAACCATTGGCGTACTGCAAAACAATCCAATATTTACTCCAGGTGTTGCAAATGTAGCTGTTGTTGTGCTGTATGCAAGGTCACAACTTGCAGCTAACTGACATCCGGCCGCATACGCTGCACCATGCACTTTTGCAATAACAGGTTTCTTTCCTTCAACAATTTTCATCATTAATTTTGAACAAAGATTAAATAATTTAAGGTGATTTGACCTATTTTTTATTCCACCTACTTCTTTAAGATTATGACCAGCGCTAAAACCTTTACCGGAACCTTCTAATATTATTACCCTAGTATCATTATCTTTGTCTAACCGAATAAATGTATTTAAAAGATCTCTTAAAGTTTTAAATGATAGAGAATTGTAGGTTTTAGGATCATTAATTACCACATTTGTAATTCCCTTACCTAATTTTCTTGTTTTTACATTCATATTGAAGTTTATAATTATTTTAATTCTCCGTCTTCACGCATTTTAGCTCTAATTTTTGTGGCTGAAATTTTCTGTATTTCTTCAGATAATACTATTTCCTCAATTTTATAGCCTACTCCTCTTCCGTAACAAATATTTGTAATGTTTGGGACCATCATTATTTTAAATCTTCCTTCAAACTCTGGATTTAATTTATCTTCAATATTTTTTTTTACAGTTTCAAAGTCGAATGGATTGTCATCAACTCCTTGTACATCTCTTATTTGAATACACACTTGACCAGTTTTTTTTATGATCTCTCTAAATAATGTATAGTGACCCTCATGAAAAGGTTGCCATCTTCCAAGCATTTGTGCTGTTGGTTTTTTATTATCCCATTCATAACTCATTATGATATCTCCTTTATTATTTTATCCGCCCAAAACTTAGCATCTTGAGTAGTTACATGAAAATCATATTTTTCTGGTTTGACAAACATTTGATTAGTATCGTCAAACCTTCCTTCTTTGATCGTATCTACCCAAATCACAAAATCTGCAGGGAATAAACTTCTTGCTTCTGGAGTTGGGCAAATAAAATCTGCCACAACATAATTTCCTTGATTTTTCAGCTTTAAAGCAAAGTCTGCCATTCTTTTAGCTTGTCTTTTTCTACCCTCCTCAGAAAAATCCCAATCATTTGCTTCTTTTCTAACTTCGTCAGCATTTAATCTTTTTGCATTCAGTTTTGGAGCAAGTTCTTCTGCCAATGTTGTTTTGCCAGCTCCAGGCAAACCCATAATTAAAACTATTTTCATTAAATTTGTTCTAAAGGATGATGAGACATTAATTCTAATCCATTTTCGCCAACTAAATATTGTTGTTCTAATTTCACTCCCTCATGACCTCCAACTTCGCCGATATAACTTTCTAGAGTAATTGTCATATTTTTTTGAAATATACCGCTTCTTTCTCCACCATCAGTCGGATATCTAATTGCTGGCCACTCATCACATAAACCTATTCCATGAAGCATGACTGAATATCTATTTCCGTAATATTTTTCAGGAAGTATCCATGCCTTTTCAGTAAATTCTCTAAATGATACTCCATCTTTAATTAATCTTGAATTATAGTCAATCTGCTCAACTGCTGTTGAATAAATTTTTTTTTGATGTTCATTAAATTTATTTCCACAAACAAAAGCTCTAGAAATATCTGCACAATATCCATAAGGGCCTACCATATCTGTATCAAAGGATACGATCTCACCATCTTGAATAATCTTATTACTACTTTCTTGCATCCAAGGATTGGTTCTAGAGCCTGAAGATAATATTCTACACTCTATCCACTCTCCACCATTTTCAATGTTCGTTTTATGTAAAATCGACCATAACTCATCTTCAGTAATTCCTGATTTCAAATAATCTCTCATTTTAATTATTCCAATATCAGCAACATCTAAAGCTGCTCGCATGCATTTAATTTCTTCAGACGATTTAATAACTCTAGCCTGTTCAAGTATTTTTTTCGCTTCTAAAACTTGAATTCCTTTTTTATTAAGCTCATTTACGGCTGGACCATTGATTACATCAATTGCGATTTTTTTACTTTTAAAATAAGAGTTAGATAAATCATTTACTTCATTGACCCATTTTTTAAGTTGCAACTCTGATTGGTCACCATTGCTAAAATAATCCCAAGTAATTGCTGGTCTTATTTCATCTATTAAATTGAGACCTTTAGATAATATTTCACAGTTAAAATATTCATATAATATTGTTGGACCATCAACAGAGATAAAACAATATCTTGTAAGATTATGCATATTATAAACACTCATATTCACAGTATCTATTGCATACCTTACATTTACTGGATCAAATAAAATACATGCCTCTATATTATTTTTCTTTAATTCATTTCTTAATCTGTCAAGTCTATAAGATCTAAGTTCGTCAAAATCTATTTCATCTTCTCTTAATCTTTTTTTTGAAATATATTTCTTAATTGGTTGGTTTTCTGAAAGAATTTTTCTGTTAAACTTCATCTCTATAACATCTGTACACCAACTCCTGTTTTTGGATAGGTGTATAAATTATAATTTGCACAAAGCTCATCTCCTGGTTTCAAATCTTTTATTGAAACCATAAAAAAATATTTTGCGTCTGGTTTCTCTCTTAAATTATAATACATGTTTTCTAAATTATCATCATTTTCGTTAAATTTTTTTGCTTTTGCGGTAGGATCAATTGGATCACCAAATTTTAATGTAGGTAAAATATTAGATACCATTCTTTGAACCGTGGGACTATCAGAATGATTGTAAAAACCACCTAATGGAGTTCTTATATATTTATTTTCAAACTGCTCATCTCTTATGTGAGTGATACCAATAAAAGTATTAGCTTTAATTTCTTTAGTTGCGAATAATCCTAAACCTTCAATTGGAGAACTCTTTATTGTTAATTCATCTGGCAAAGGTCTATACATTTTATTCTCTCTTTCTACATAAGGTTAGATGCAACCCATTTATGAAACTGGTGCGTTGGATTATCCATATCAGGAGAAAAATTTCCACCATTATATGCATGGGAGTTGCGGCCTAATTGCATTCTTTGAATTATATCTACGTCTTCTTTTTGAATACTTTCCCACAATTTAAGATTTTGTTTTCTTAGTGTTTTAAATTCTAGAGCTTTTGAGGCTTTTTCACCTACATAATATATTTCCATATGTTCTAAAGTTTTTTTATGATTAATAGGTTCTAACCAGTACGCGTAGAAATGGTCTTTGTGTATACCTAGCATAACATTAGGAAATAAAGCTACATATTCTGCGATATTCTCTTTATCTTTCGGCCAGTTCGGAAAACAGGGAAATTTTTCCTTTCCTTTAAATTTTGGATTATAAACAACAGTGCCTTGGCCTGCAAAACGGTTTGGCAATCCTTGAATATGATAATGATCTTCTAATTTTGAATAAGTATTTAGACCTGGGTGAACCCACGGCAAATGATAACTTTCACAGTAATTTTCAATAGCAAATTTCCAATTACATTTTGCATTCAATTTAAAATAACCAAAATCACTTGCATGATTAATTAATTTTCTATCTTTTATTTTCCAAAATTTTGACCATCTATCACTCAATGGTTTAATATATTTTTCAAATGGAATTTCATTATTGCGAATATTAATAAAAATTAAATCTAACCAAACATATGATCTTATTTCTTTTAGATTATTCTTATTTTTTTTAAATTTTGCGCTACTATGTTTGTACATCCCACCTATATGAGGTGTTGCAATTAGCTTTCCATCTGATGTGTATGACCATGAATGATAAGGACATCTAATAACGTTTCTAATATTACCTTTTTTGTTTACTAACTTTACTCCTCTATGACTACAGACGTTGTGAAAAACTTTTATTTGATTTTTTTTATTCCTGATTAAAAATAATGGAAGTCCTAACAAATTAAATGGTTTTACATCACCGATATTTGGTAAAGAACTTGCTACTCCTATTACTGTCCATTTATTTTCAAATATTTTTTCTCTTTCTATTAAAGTATAATCTTTTCTTGTATAACATTCATTGGGAAGTCCATGTGCTTTAGAAATTGGTCTCTTAACTATATCTAATTTTTTTTTATCTATTATTTTATAAATAGCTGACATTTTATTTTGTCAACTCATATAGGCCAAGCCATGCATTTACATCTTTACTAGCAATATAATCAGATTTAAAAAACTCTATTTCTTTCCATTTATTTTCATTTGTTAATTGTTTAATTTTTTTATCAAATCCATATTCCTCATATATTCCTTCATTTATAGTGAAACAAATTAAACCTTTATTTTTAGTAATTCTAATAAACTCGTCTAATGCAGGTGGTTTTACATGTCCAAAAGTAAATGTGCCCACACACATTAAAGCATCATATTGATCATTTTTTTCATTGATTGGTTTATTTAAATCAACTTTATCTAATTTTTTATAAAGATTGTTTGGAACCAAATCCAAAAGTTTTTGGGATAGATCGGCACCAAAAAAATTAGCGAAACCATACTTTTTTAATTCAACACCAACCAATCCGGTTCCACATCCAGCATCATAAATATCGATATCTTTTTCTTTTTGATGTTTATTAAAAACTTCCGCTGTTTCTTTTGGACCAGTATAATTCCAATCAACCATGTCTTGATCATATTTATTATCCTGACCCCATTCGTCATAAAAATCCATTACCTCTTTTGTTTCTTTTAGTTTGTAAATTGGAACTTTATTTCCTACATCTTTTTGAGCCATTAACCTCTCATTTTTTCTCCACTTGGATCATAAAGCGGTTCTTTGATGATTGAGCAATTGAATAAATCTCCGTTAATTTCAACTTGTATTCCATCTTCGGATGACAAATGTTTTTGATCTATATATGAAAAAGCAACACTCTTATTTACAAAATGAGCAAATCCACCTGAGGTTATATATCCAATGCTATTATCGCCTTTCATCACAGCTTCATTGTTTGTGACATCAATATCGTTTGTTTGAATAATTAAAGGAACCAATCTATTTGAACTGTTATCAATTTTAGCTTTTTCTTTGCCTATAAATTCTTTATTCCAATTAATAAAATTATCTAATCCAGCTTCTTTGGCAGTAAAATCAGGTCGATAATCTAAAGTCCATGCACCCCAGTTTTTCTCTAATCTCATAGACATTAAAGCTCTGCCACCAAACTGTTTAATATCAAATTCTTTTCCAGCCTCTATTAACTCTTCATAAAGTTTTATTTGGAAATGCGGTGCAACATATATTTCATAACCAAGTTCACCAGTGAAGGAAATACGGTTTATAATTGCTGGAACACCACCAACAAACATTCTTCTTGAATCTCTAAATTTAAATTTTTCATTAGATACATTATCTCTAACTATTTTTTCTAAAACTTTTCTTGAATTAGGTCCTGCTATAGATATCCCGTGAAATTCATCTGATCTATTTTTATATTCAACATTAAATTTATCTAAATGACTTTCAAACCAACGTCTGTGCATTTCTTGAGCGGCACCCGAACCAAAAACCATAAATTCATTTTCATCAAGGCATGAAACTGTAAGATCGCCACATAATTTTCCTCTATAGGATAACATTGGAGATAAAGATATTCTTCCAGGATTAGGGAGCTTACCTGCCATAATATGATCTAAAAACTTTCTTGCATCTTTTCCTTTAAATTGATGTTTTGAAAAATTGGCAACTTCAATTAAACCAACATTTTCTCTCACATTAATAACTTCTTTTGAGACATAATTATGTGATCTAGATCTTTTTATAGTTGGCTCTTCGTATGCATCTTTTTTATCCTTTGCAAACCATAAAACATTTTCTAAACCAAAGCTGTCTCCCATAACTGCACCTTGATCTATAAACCGGTCATAAAGTGCTGTTGTTTTTTGTTTTCTTCCTTTCGGTAAAGTTTCATTTGGAAATGTCATAATAAATCTTCGTTCATAATTTTCAGAAGATTTAATTGTTCCATATTGAGGTGATGCATAATCTCCAAATCTTGCAACATCCATTGCCCAGACATCTATCGATGGTTCTCCATCAATTATCCATTCAGCAATACATTTTCCAACTCCTCCTCCTTGACAAAAACCAGCCATTACACCCACTGCTACCCAATAATTTTTCATTCCGGGAACAGGACCAATTAATGGTGATCCATCAGGTCCAAAAGTAAAAGGCCCATTTACAATATTTTTAATTCCTGCCTTTTCTAACGCTGGCATTCTTTCAAAACCTATTGCTAATCTATCTTGAATATTATCTAGTTTTGGTTCTAATAACTCATGACCAAAATTCATAGGTGTTCCTTCAACCTTCCATGGTGTTGATTTTGGTTCATAAGTTCCAAGAAGCATTCCTTTTCCTTCTTGTCTAAAATAAATGTTACCTTCAAAATCAGTTCCAATAGGAATTCTTTGATCACCCATTGCTTCAATTTCTGGAATAGCTTCAGTGATTAAGTAGTGATGCTCCATTGGTTGAACTGGTAGATTAATTCCTGCAAGCTGTCCAACTTCTCTTGCCCATAAACCTCCAGCGTTAATAACTATTTCAGCTTTTATATTGCCCTTGTCAGTTATCACATCCCAACTTCCATCCTCTTTTTGTTTTGTGTCTTTTACAACTGTATGTGTATAATATTTTCCACCATGAACTTTTGCTGCTTTAGCAAAAGCATAAGTCACACCTGATGGGTCTACTTCCCCGTCAATTGGATCCCACAATGCTAGAAGGTATCTTGATGGATCAATTAAAGGATTTTTCTTTTTTACTTCCTCTAAAGAAACAAACTCTTGGTCAAGACCCATATATCTTGCTTTAGACCTCTCTCTTTTTAAATAATCAGCCCAAACATCATTTGAAGCCAAATAAAATCCCCCACTTGATTTGAATCCAACTGAATGGCCAGACTCTTTTTCAATTTCTTTGTACAATCCGATTGTATAAGCCATCATTCTAGAAATATTTGGGTCAGATGAAATCACATGTACATTTCCAGCTGCATGCCAAGAGGATCCAGATGTGAGTTCATTTCTTTCAAGAAGAATACAATCTTTTAAACCAAACTTTGATAAATGATAAAGAATGGAACAGCCTACTACGCCGCCACCTATGATGACTACTTTTGCATGATTTTGCATGTTAGTATTTTATTTCTTTATTGACGTCTTTCAATGTCTTGTCTGTCCCATGGTGAAAATGTTTAGTCATATCTGGCATGTACTTCATGGCAATTGGTTTTTTACCAACTGCAACAGCCATTTCTCTAACATGGTGGGCCTCAGCGCCACAACAAATACCGATTAAGTTAATTTTTTCTTTAAGACATTCTTTTGCAAATTCAGCCATTTCAAATCTATTACAATACAAATTATCTAGAGCAACAGGAAATGCATTTCCTCCTGGAATGCAATCACAACCATGGTCAGTCTGATTTAAAAATCCTGGTTCTTCCTCTGTAGTTCTATATGGAACTGGAAGACCTGCAACATGACAGGAAACTTTTTTTCTTATTTTTTTTAAAAGTTTCATGGTCATTTCTGGACCTCTGTAACAATTCAAACCAACAACATCTGCACCAAGATCTTCTATTATTTTACATGCATCTTCGGCTGTATGACCGTCTCTAGTTAAATCTCCACGGGGTATAGCATAATTTGCAACTGCAATTAATCCTTCGTCTTTAATAGCTTTTAAAGCTATTTTCATTTCATCTACCCAATTAATTGTTTCCGCAACTATGAAATCAACTCCAGCCTCTTTTGCCCAAAGAACTTGCTCCTCGTACATCTTTTGACATTCTTTGAATGAGTTTTTATCATTTGGATCAAAAATATTTGTATTAGCAACATCTCCACAAACCATTAAATCCAAGTCTTTAAATTCATTAGCCGCATCCTTTGCAATTTTAAGTGCATTTTTTTGCATCGGCTCTAGCAAATGTTCTTTTCCAATAATTCTTAATTTCTCTCTATGTCCATAATAGGTGAAAGCTTGAACAATATCTGAACCAGCTCTAATAAATTCTCTATGTAATTGTGTTACTACATCTGGATGCTCTAAAACTACTTCTGGCACAAATGGACCTGCAGAAAGATATCCTCTCCTTTCCATCGCAAATAAATATCCCTCTGCGAATATAACGGGACCCTCATCTAATCTTGATAATAAATTTTTATTCATATTTATTTAATAATTTATTTCTAAATAAAGAGAGTTTAAAGACAATTTTAACACAACTCAAAGTTGAAACTAGTTTGCAATTTTTCCATCTATATGTTCTGATGATTTATAATTAATTAATTAGGAGATAATAATGAAATTAAAAAGAATCTTACTTTCTGCATTATTTGTTTTAGGCGTTACATCTTTCGGTAATGTTGCTAATGCAAAATGTGGAGACATTAGTATTGCTAATATGAACTGGGCTTCTGCAAACTTCATGGCTGAAGTTGACAAAATCATATTAGAAGAAGGTTATGGATGTAATGTTGAGCTTGTGCCTGGTGCAACTCAACCAACTTTTGCATCTATGCAAGAAAAAGGTGAACCAGATGTAGCCCCAGAATTTTGGGCTAACGCTGCAATCATTGCTTTAAATAAAGCAGTTGATGAAGGAAGAATGCACTCACTTAATAAAGCACCTATTACTGGTTTAGGTGAAGGATGGTGGGTGTTACCTGCTACTTTAGAAAAACATCCTGAACTTACAACTGCTGAAGCAATTTTGGCAAGACCGGATCTATTTCCTCATCCAGAGGATCCATCAAAAGGTGGGTTTCATATTTGTCCTCCAGGATGGAACTGTGAACTAAGTAATAGAAATCTTTACAAAGCTTTTGACATGGAAGCAAAAGGTTGGGCTATTGTTGAAACAGGTTCTGCTGCAGGATTAGATGGATCAATTGCTAAAGCTGCTGAAAGAGGTGAAAACTGGTTTGGTTACTATTGGTCACCAACAGCTATCATTGGTAAATATGATATGAGAGCTGTGGACATGGGAGCTTGGGGTGGAAAAGATAACTGGGATAAATGTATAGTTTTACCAGAACAAGAATGTGGAGACCCTAAAGCAACTTCATGGACAAAATCTGAAGTTTACACAATCGTAACTGACAATTTCAAAAATACAGCTGGAAGTGCTGGTATGGATTATTTCAAAAAAAGAACTTATCCAGGTCCAGTAATGAACAGTATGTTAGTTTGGATGGGTGAAAACCAAGCAGAGGGTGCTGATGCTGCAATTGAATTCCTAACAAACCAAGAAGATGTTTGGTCTAAGTGGGTTTCAAGTGAAGCTGCTGCAAAAATAAAAAAAGCACTATAATTAGTGTAAATATTACTGAACCCGTTTATAACGGGTTCAGTTAAAAAAATGGATTTCTTAAATTCGATACCTGTAATGGATAGAACAGCTCTTAGGGAGCTGAAAAAGGGTATTGATTTAAGTTTTAAAGATTTTTCAAGAGCTTATGGAGATGGAATAGAAAGTTTTTTTGATCCACTACTATATTTTTTAATTTGGTTAGAAAAGTTATTAGTAAATAGTCCTTGGCCTTTAGTCATAGGAGCATTTGCTCTGTTGGCTTGGATTGGTTCAAGAAGTATTAAGCTGGTTATAGGAACTGTAATTTGTTTTCTAATTATAGGTTATTTTGGGATGTGGAAAAATTGTATGGCAACTGTTGCTATAATTTCTGTTTCTACACTTGTCTGTATTGTTGTTGGAATACCTATTGGAGTATTAATGTCAAAATCAAGTAGAGCAGAAAAAACTATTCTACCCGTATTGGACATGATGCAAACGATTCCAAGTTTTGTGTATCTAATTCCAATAATTATGCTTTTGGGTATCGGAAAAGTCCCTGGTCTTCTTGCAGTATGCATATATGCTTTACCTCCAGTAGTCAGGCTAACAAATCTTGGGATTAGAGAAGTAGATAAAGAAACACTTGAGGCAAGTGAAGCATTTGGCGCAACACCTATGCAGAAGTTAAAATCAGTTCAAATACCTCTTTCTCTACCAACTATTTTTGCAGGTATTAACCAAACAATTATGATGGCTTTAGCTATGGTAGTTATTGCATCTATGATTGGGGTAAAAGGTCTTGGAGTACCTATTTTACAAGCAATTTCAAATCAGTATTTAGCACTTGGAATGATGAATGGCCTAGCCATAGTTGCTTTAGCAATTATCTTTGATAGGGTAACTCAGAAATATGGTGAGAGAATTCAAAAGCACAGAGGCCAGAAAAAATAGCTCTGACATTTTAGCTTACGATTTTTCTAGACAGACATTTTAAAATAAATAATTATTCAAAAATGAATTTTTCATTAGAAATTGGACCTCACACAGATCTTGATACTTTACCTGAGGTTAAAGATGTTTATGTGACTATGCTACCTGGAGGAGATTATAAAGAAACTGCGGATAAATCTGGTGACTTGGTTAAGAAAGGATTTAATCCAGTACCCCACTTCCCAGCTAGATCAATAAATGATGAAGAAGAACTTAAAGACTACATTTCGAGATGTAAAGATTTAGGTGTGAAACAGATATTGGCTATAGGTGGAAGTAGAGACCCAGTTGGAAAATTTGACAGCTCATATCAAATATTAGAGACAGGATTATTTGATGGAATTAAGATTGGAATTGCTGGACATCCAGAGGGTAGTCCTGATATATCCGATTCAGAATTAGAAAAAGCAATGATAGATAAAAAGCCTTATGCTGATTATATAGTTACTCAATGGTTGCTAGATTCTCAGCCAATTGTTGACTTTATTTCTAAACAAACGATACCAGTTCATGTTGGAATAACTGGGCCCATGAAAATTTCAAGCTTAATTAAGTTTGCAAATATTGTTGGAGCAAAAAATTCCATTAATTTTCTTAAATCTAATTTTAGTAAGGCATTAGATTTATTGAAACCTAAAGACCCTAATGATCTAATTGGGAAAGTTAAATCGCATACTGATTATTTTCACATTTATACATTCGGCGGCTTGAAGGAAACAAACAAGTGGTTGAAGGAGAATAACTATGTCTAATGAATTTGACTATAGTAAATTAAGACACGTAACGTCAGTAGATCAATCTGATAGAAAAGTGCCTTATAATTTAAGACAAAGCGGACCAACAAAAGTTGAAATGTTAATTTCAACACGTGTAAGAAAATCACCCTACTGGCATTTATCAATGAAAGAAGGTTGTTGGAGAGCGACTGTATACAATCGTATTTACCATCCAAGAGGGTATGTAAAACCTGAAGATGGTGGTGCAATGGTAGAATATGATGCAATAGTAAATCATGTAACAATGTGGAACGTTGCTGTAGAAAGACAAATTAGAGTAAAGGGTCCAGATGCAGAAAAATTTGTTGACTATGTAATAACAAGAGATGCTACAAAAATTTCTCCAATGAGAGCAAGATATGTAATTCTTTGTAATGCTTATGGTGGAGTATTAAATGATCCTATTCTCTTAAGAATATCTAAAGATGAGTTTTGGTTTAGTTTATCTGATAGTGATATAGGTCTTTATTTACAAGGTGTAAATGCTGATGAGAGATTTAACGTAGAAATTGATGAGATAGATGTAAGTCCAGTTCAGATACAAGGGCCAAAATCTAAAGCATTAATGAAAGATTTATGTGGAGATCAAGTTGATTTTGACAATATGCCATTCTATGGTTTAGCAGAGGCTAAAATCGGTGGAAGAAGTTGTGTGATATCTCAATCAGGATTTTCAGGTGAAGCTGGTTATGAAATTTATTTAAGAGAATGTACTTTATATGCTGAGGACATGTGGAATGCTGTTCTTGAAGCAGGAAAAAAACATAGCCTAATGGTTATTGCCCCTGCGCACCATAGAAGAATTCAAGCCGGAATTCTTTCTTGGGGTCAAGATATGGACAACCAACATAATCCCTTTCAATGTAATTTAGGTTATCAAGTATCATTATCTGGAAAAGGAGAATGGAACAAAAAAGCAGATTACGTAGGTAAGAAAGCTCTTGAAAAAATGAAAGCTGATTTAAAAGCAGGTCACAAACCGTACAAACTTCAATTAGTTGGTCTTGAATTAGGTGGAAAACCAATTGAGGAATACGCTCCTGACTTTTGGTTAATTTCAGATGAAGGTGGTGGAGAACCTATAGGCTTTATTACTTCTCCTTGGTATCATCCTGAAAAAAAACAGAACATTGCTATGGGCTATGTGCCATTTGATGGAACATTGAATGCAAATGGATTTCCAAAAGGAAAAGTAGGCTCTAAGTTTAAGGTACATTTACCAGAGAAATATTCTGAAACTCCAGGTAAACCTGTTGATGCAGTAATAGTAGATATACCATTTAAAGAATCTTACAACGCAAACACAAGAGAAGTTGTAAAAGGTTAAAAAATTGAAGGGAGGAGTTTAGCTCCTCCCTAATTATAATGTTCGCACAATTTCTAGAAATTTTTTTTAAATCATTAAAATTAGATAAAAGCTTATACAAAGATAATAAATATTTTGGAGAGGCTGCAATTTATTTTGCTGGTCTTGTAATGATACTTGATGGTGTGGCTGGAGCTGTAGCAGCAAATTCAATTGTGAGAACATCAATTGGTATCTCGGGTTTGACAGCCTTATTGACGTGGCTTGTTTGGGCTATATTTATTTTTGTAATTGGAGTAAAAATTTTTCCAGATAAAGGAAGTAAAGTTCCTTTTAAAAAAATTTTAATAGCTGTGGGATATGCTCATGCACCAGGTTTAATTAGATTTTTTGCTGTGACACCTGACTTAGTTCTGCCAATTATTTTCCTTACTCAATTTTGGATTTTTGCATCTCTCATAATTTCAACAAAACAAATTTTAAATTTAAAATCCAACTTGAAATCATTTGGAATAGTATTTTTATCTTTTCTAATAATAGCTTTTCTATCTATAACATTCATAATTAATAGAATGAATTCAATTCCAATAAGTAATATTAGCTAAAGAGGAAAAACAGTTTTAGAGGTTCTGCAAGATTTACATATTTTAAAACCAGTAAGGAATAAATTTTGAGTTACACTTTCATCTTCTTTTTTACACTCTTCACAAATATCATTTAAATCTGTTTTTAAATTCTTATTTAATTCTGCATCATATTCTTTAGTCATTATCTGTTAATCCAGCTCCTGCTGTTCGTTCTCTCGATTTATCACTTTCATCGACGTAAGTTTTTAGTGATAAATTATAAATTTCAGACCAGTCATCTTCAGTAAAACTGTTTTTATTATCTAAAAATTTTAAGTTAATTTTATCTGATTTTTCCAATACGTCTCCTGTCAGATAGTTTGAATAAATAGACTCGTTAAAATTAAATAAAAATTCTTTATCATCCATCTTTAAAAAAATTCTCTTACCAATAATTTCTGAAGTTCTGCTTACAAATGATAAAAATATAAGTGGAAAAGCAATCTTATTTATTTCAATTTCATTGAATTTAGATATTAATGAAGATTGATCAAAAAAATTTAATCCAGATAATATAGGACAATAAAAAGTCTTTGGAGTGTTTAAGGCTGATATTTCATCTATATTTTCAAAATTACTGATTTTATAAATTTTGTAGTATTGGTTTAAATTTTTAAGACCTGGTAGTCCAAACATTTCTAATAATCGAATATTTTTTCCAACCTCCTCTGATACTCCCCAAGAAAAACCAATAGCTTTAGATGCTTTTTTTGTAGTTACTTCTATTTCACTAAAGCTTCTCATTTATTTATGATTTATAAATCCATTTATCATCAAAATTTTCCAATTCTGAAGGCAAAGGTGCTCCTTGGAACATGCAAATGCGCAACCATTTGTCTGATCTAGGATCAAACTTTATAGCTCCAAAAAATGATAATTTTAATCTTAACATATCAATTGGAACTAGTTTGGACCCAATTGTATTGTCTTGGATTTCTGAATAAGGAAACTTTTCTGCAATAAATGCTCTTCTGACAACATGTCTTAAATGATTATTATCTTTTAAAAATTTACCAATTTTAGAACTATTTTTTTTTGTAAATACAGCTTCATAAAGTTTATTTATGTCTCTTGCTATTGCTAATGGCTGCTCTAAATCAGATCCCTCATCAATATATCTATCCCCTATTCTAGGCTCTTCTTTATTTTTTGATATAAACCAAAAGTTTTGATTATTTTCATCTTTTAAAAAATCAATTTTAAGTATTTCAGAATATTTATTTTCTAATATATTTCTTAAATCCTCAATGGTTCTGTCAACAGGAATATTAAAATGTTCTTCCTCATCAGAACTCATTTGAGTAATTAATGGATTAACTATATTATCATATGGCTCCATCATCATAGATACAATATATTCTATACATTCATCATTTAAATTTTCCTCTGACCATTTGTAAATTTGATTAAATTGATATGAATTTTGAAATTTAAAATCTTCTTTCATAAACTTTATAAACTTTTTTAAATCTTCAATTAGACCTTTGATTTTTTCTTTTTGAAATTCGCTATCAGTGTGCCAACTGGTTATATTCTTTAAAGATTTAATTAGGCAATTATAAAAAATATCAATCTCATTTTTAGAAACTTGCTCTATTTCTCTTATTTGTTTCAAAGCAGTTTCTCTTGCATGTATCCAATTATTCAATAATGTTGGATGATTTACAATAAAAGGAGCCATACCAAGGCCAGTGGAATTTCCTATTCCTAATCTCCTGCTAATTGTAGGATCTAATTCTACTGCTAGTTTTGGATTTTTATTTTTTGCGATATGATTAACCTGATCAAATGTAAATTGTCTAACAAGATAAACTAGCATCATCTCTAATCTAAAAGGTCCTCTAATTTCTTCTCTATTTTTAATTCTAAACCTATCCGCTAAACCAAATTTTCCTGATCCATAAACTGCTGTTGTTCTATATAAATAGCCAACCTTTGATAAAATGTCTTTATTAGGTTGCTCTCCATTTGATAAACTGTCAACCACATGTTCGAAAACTCTTACTGACTTGTTAGCTCTTGATAACGTTAATTCCTTATACGAAAGTCTGCCTACCTCTTGTTTTGGAACATTTTCGTATAGTCTATCTATGTCTTCTTTTGATGGAATTCCATCAAACAAAGTAAAAGCAGCATCCCACTTAGTGGCTATTACTCTATCTGATCTTTCGTCATCTTTGATTTCATTAGCAAAACAAATGAGAGAATATGTTCTTTTGTTTTTTGTAAATGAGTAAACTACTCTACCATGCCCTTTGTCATTTAGTTGAAACAAATCTCGGCTATATTTCCAATCTTTAAATTCAGATAAAAAAGATCTAAGAAATGATAATTTTGATTGATGAAAAGATCCCAATTTAGATAGTTTCATCAAAAATTTTGGATCCCTTAATCTTATTTCCATTAATTAATTCCTTTATAAAAATTAAACCAATTATTTCCTAAAATTCCTTCTACTTCTTGCTTATTAAAACCAACTTTTTTTAATCCACTTTCTAAATTATCAAATCCTCTAGCATCCAAAAACCAGTCAGGTTGTTTTGGAAATCCAGGTTTTTTTTTACTTCCCTCTCCATAATTTGTACTTTTAGACCAAGTTCCATTTCTCATCCATTCAACAACACTGTCAGGTTGGTTCAAACATAGATCTGATCCAATGCCAATATTTGTTACTTCCATTATTTCTGCAGTTTTAGCAACCATTTCACAAAAGCTTTCTAATTTACAATTTGTTCCATCTTTTAAATGATGAGAATATAATGATAAACCTAAGATACCTCCACTTTCAGAAAGTTTCTTTAACAAGAAATCTGATTTATTTCTTAAAGCTTGATGCCAGAAAGAAGGATTAGCATGGGTAATTGCAATTGGTTTTTCACTAATTTCTATTGCATCCAAAGTACTTTTCTCTGCTGAATGGGACATGTCCACAACTATACCTACCCTGTTCATTTCTTTAATTGCTTCTCTTCCAAAATTCGTGACACCAGAGTCATTTTTTTCATAACACCCTGTAGCTAGAAGAGATTGATTATTATAAGTAAGTTGCATAAATCTACAACCATGCTCATAAACTTTCTCTATTAAATTTATATCATCCTCAATTGGTGAACAATTTTGAAAACCAAAAAAAATTGCTGTTTTATTGTCTGACTGAGCTTTTGTAATATCTTCAAATGTTTTTCCTAAAAATATTAAGTCTGAATTTTCTTCAAAAAATCTATCCCACTCTTTTACTCTTTGCAAAAATTCGTCATAATCTTCGTGATATACTAGAGTAACGTGTACTGCATTTAATCCTGCTTCCCTATTGATTAAAAAAATATCTCTAGACCAATTACAATATTGAAGATTGTCAATTCGATAGTTCATATTTAAAGACCATATAAGTATAATATAAATTGTCGACTAGTTTAAATTTAAAGAATATGCTAATCTAAACTAATTCAAATTTATATCATGAAAAACAAAAAATATAGTCACAAGGTATCAATTGTTATGGGAAGTAATTCTGATTACTCAACCATGAAATTTTGTGAAAAAATTCTTAAATTGCTTAAAATTAATTACGAAACAAATATAGTTTCAGCTCATAGAACTCCAGATCGCATGTTTAAATATGCAAAATCTGCAGAAAAAAATAATATTTCTGTGATAATTGCTGGAGCAGGAGGATCAGCCCATTTGCCAGGAATGATTGCGTCTCTAACAAGAATTCCAGTAATTGGAGTGCCAGTTGAAAGTAAAAAATTAAAAGGTCTAGACAGTTTACTTTCAATAGCTCAAATGCCAAAAGGTATACCGGTTGGAACTGTAGCAATAGGTACAGATGGTGCAATAAATGCCGCATTATATGCAGCTTCAATTATCTCTACGTTTGATATGGGTGTTAAAAATAATCTCAACAAGTGGCGATCTAAACAATCAAAATCTGTTAAAAAAAAACCTAAATAAATGAGCCAGCCAGTTTTAGGAATAATTGGAGGTGGTCAGCTAGGTAGTATGCTTTCTGAAGCTGCTAAAAAGATAGATATAAATACTGTAGTACTTAGTGATGATCCAGATGCGCCTGCCAAAAATTTTGCAAATAAGTTCATTTATGGAAAGTATAATGATACAAAAATTATAACAGAATTTGTTAATAGCGTTGATTTAGTCACATATGAATTTGAAAATATACCCTTTGATATATTAAATGGAATAAATAAATCAAAGAGTGTTTTGCCCAAACCAGAAATAAATAGTTTAATCCAAAATAGATTAACTGAAAAAGATTTTTTAAATAAAAACAATATTAGAACAACTAACTATGCTTTAATTAAAAATAAGGATGAAATAAAAGATAATGAAAACCTTCTACCTGGGTTACTAAAAACTACTACTCTTGGATATGATGGTAAAGGTCAATATAAATTAAATAGTTTTATTGACATAGATGAAGACATTGATTTTACTAAAGAATATATTTTAGAAAAGTTTATTAATTTAAAAAAAGAAATTTCAATTGTCATATGTAGATTTGGCAATCAAAAATATGAAATATATGAACCGATTGAGAATGTTCATGAGGATCAAATTTTGAAACATTCAAAAATTCCAGCTGAAATTTCAGAAACAATAAAAGTAAAATCTAAAGAATGGGCAAAACAAATTGTTGAAGAACTAGATTATATTGGAACCTTATGTGTTGAGTTTTTTATTGATAAAAATGAAAACTTATATGTTAATGAAATTGCACCTAGAGTCCATAATTCTGGTCATCTGACAATAAACTCACATAATGTTAGTCAATTTGAAAATCATATAAGAGCTGTTTGTGGTTTAAAAAAAATTGATACAAAAAAAATATATAATGCTCAAATGATTAATCTCATTGGTGATGACATAACAATTTATAGAAATAAAACTTTTAAAGAGAATGAGTTTTTTTATGATTATTTAAAAAAACAAGTAAAAGCAAAAAGGAAAATGGGACATCTAACAATTATTGAAAAATAATTTTATATAGGTTGTATTAGAGAAATATTGTTATTTGTTGGCTTATTTACATCCTTAGAAATTTCATAAAAAGAAAGTTTTGATTTTTGCGATTGTTTTAAATAATTTGAACCTGAAATCTCAATATTCAAATATTTATTAACATCATTTTCATTTAAGATAACTGGCTGTCTGTGATGAATTTCTATTACATTTGAACTTGCTTCTTCAGTAATCATACAAAATTGATCTTCTTCATAAATACCAGCAATATAAATAAGTTTCTTATCCTCTCTTAAAAAGTAATAAGGCGTCTTCTCTTTTTCTATTCTCTTCCATTCATAAAATCCGTCAGCCACAGCAACGCATCTTTGAAGCTTTATTAACTTTTTAAAAGAGACCTTTTCATCAATCGTCTCTAATCTTGCATTAATAAGTGGTTTAAAGTCTTTTTTTTTAGCCCAACTAGGTACAATCCCCCACTTTAAATTTTCAAGAGTATTTCCATTGTTATATTTCTTAATAACTGGAAGTTTTTGATAAGGGTGTGCATTATAATTTTCTGAGTCTTCTACTTTAATTGCAGTTTTAACCATTTTGCTCGTTTTTGAAACTGCATTAGTAATGACATATCTTCCACACATATTTTTTCGTATTGGTTTAATTTTTTTTTAGATTATATGTTCATGCAAATGATTAAATCAATAGAAAATAACTTTGGCCACCCAAAGGTAAATCATCTTTTAATAAAACACTTTGTTGAATTAAGATCTGTTTCTTCTAAAGGTAGCACTCACGTTTTAGATATCCCTGGACTTAAAGATCCGAGTATAAAATTTTGGAGCTTGTGGAATAATAATCATTTAATCGGGTGTGGAGCCTTAAAATTTATTGGACAAAATCACGGAGAATTTAAATCTATTAGAGTATCTGATGATTTTAGAAATAAAGGTATTGGTAATAAAATAATCTCACATTTAATAATTCAGGCGAAAAAATTAGGTATAAAAAAGCTTAGTATTGAAACGGGATCTGGAAAATTCTTTTTACCTGCCAGAAAACTTTTTGAACATTTTAAATTTGTTAAGTGCAAACCATTTGCTCACTATAAAGAGGACCCTAATTCTTGTTATTACACTTTAGATTTATAATTTTATGGGAGTAGAAAATAAAAAACCTTACATACTTTATGTTGCTGAGGCAATCTATTTAGAAATATTTCAAATTAAAAAACAAAATATTGATATTTCCAATATAGATGCAATTGAAAGATTTATAGGTTCTGAAATGTATGAAAAAGTCAGCAGTGGTAAATTTCATGATGAGTGGTTTAAAAAACTAAAAGAAAACGATTTTATTGATGAGACCTCAGGAGAAAAAATTTCTAAAGAAGTTTTAAGGCTTTTGAATTTACAAAAAGAAGCAATGGTTAAACAATTGATTAAATTTCCTGATTTGTACTATGCAAAGAGTCATTTTCCCTTGGAAATATCACAAAGAGCTACAAATCATTTGTGGAGAGTGTGCGAAAGTTATGAATTGTGGTGCAAAGAAACAAAAAATAATAGTCTAATTAAATTAAACCTTTTAGATTAAGAATAAATGGACAAAATCACTCAATTTATAGACTCAACATTGTTTGATTTAGGTAGACAATTTAAATTGTCTTATTTACCTCCGTTAATGATTTACGTGGCAGCAGGTATATCTGGACTTACAGGAATAGTAGGTACTTTCTTTGTGAAAGATTACTTAAATTTATCTGCAGCATTTCTTGCAGGATTGGGTTTCTGGGCAGGAATACCTTGGGCTTTAAAAATGCCACTAGGGCATTTGGTAGATTTAATCTGGAATAAAAAGAATTACATGGTTTACGTCGGTGCCTCATTAATTGGTGTAAGTTTATTAATAATGTACGGATTAATCATTCATACAGAACAAATGTCAACTTATCTAAAAGTTGAAACTTGGTTTGTAATAAGTGTTCTTTTAGCTCCTATTGGATATGTAGTTCAAGATGTTGTTGCTGACGCGATGACAGTCGAAGCTGTGCCTTTAATAAATGAGGACGGAGAAAAATTTACAGCAGATCAAGTTAAAATTATGCATACAACGATGCAAACACTTGGAAGATTTGCAATTATAGGAGGGACAGTGTTGGTTGCTCTTGCCAATGTAATATTATTTAAAGGAGTAGACAATCTTGAACAGGCTGAAAAAATACAATTATACGGCTCAATATATCTTTATGCATTAATAATTCCAATGGTTTCAATTTTTGGTGTTATTTTTGCTGCATATTTAAAAAATAAAAAGAAAAATATTTTAATTAGACAAGGTCTATCTGGTGAGGAAGACAATTTTAATCACGAAAAAACTAAAGTTAATTGGTGGATACTAGGTGGTAGTTTAATTTTTGTAATTTTCACATTGAGTGTCGGTTCGTTAGGACTACCATTTGCACAAGAAATTGTTTTTTTAGGTTCTATGTTAATCATTTTATTTCTTATGAATAAACTTATTAAAGAGTTACCTGAAAAGTTAAGATTTACTATAGTTGGAACTGCTATAATTATTTTTATATTTAGAGCCATGCCTGGACCTGGACCTGGTTTATCTTGGTTTGAAATTGATCAACTTCAATTTAATGAACAATTTTTTTCTATACTGTCTTTACTAGCTTCTATACTTACATTAGTTGGAATAATAATGCTTAGACCGTTCATGGCAAAAAATTCCATTGCAAAAATCATAATAATTTTATCAATTGCAGGATCAATATTATTTTTACCAAGTGTTGGAATGTATTATGGATTTCACAACTGGACTTCTTCGTTAACAAACGGAATTGTTGACGCAAAATTTATAGCAATAATTAATACAGCATTAGAATCTCCATTGGGTCAAATATCTATGATTCCACTTTTAGCTTGGATTGCAAAGAATGCACCTTCACATTTAAAAGCAACTTTTTTTGCAGTTTTTGCCTCATTTACTAATTTAGCTTTGTCTGCAAGTGCTTTATTAACAAAATATCTCAATGAAATTTTTACAATTACAAGAGAAGTAAAAGATAAGGTTACAAACGCAATTTTAACAACTGCAGACTATTCTGAGCTAGGATTATTGTTAATAACAGTAACAATTATTACCTTAATCATACCAGTGCTATTTGTTTTATTTATTCAGAAATCAAGATTTAAAACTGAAGAATAATAACTAATTACACTTATAGCCAAATTCTAAAGAAGCATCAGTGATAGAATGGTATAGAGATTCCCCAAAACTTCTTAGAGAAAAAATTCTTACTTTTTCTGGTTCGTTTTCAACCATATCAACTATAAAAGAAATTCCATTATAAGCTGAGTTAATACTCATATTTTTTGTTAAAATGTTAAAATTAAAAGGACATCCTTTTTTTAAAACTTCTTTTACGTATGGTCCTTCTAATTCTATCGTTGCTTTGGAATGAGAAAGGTCTGTAACAGCGAAATCATTTCCATTAAAAGTGCTGTAAATTTCTTTTAACAATTCTTTTTTATGAGAAACTAAAAGCCAATTATTTGGTGAATTCCACAAAACTCTTATATTTTCATTTGAAACTACTTTTTGTGCCTGATTTACAAATTTTAAATTGTTAAAATTTATATCATCAATTTTAATTGAAGAATTTTTATACTGAAATATTTGAACGATTAATAAATTTTTTAATTCTTTAATTTTTAATAATTCATTTTCAGATTTATTTTCAAAGTTTCCAAAGGAACCCTCGACATGGATATTTTGTAATGCAGAAATCACCGTCATGCTCTTACTCTCTTTCCTTCAGGATCAACATAATGAGATGAAACAATTTCCACAGGAATAGTTTTATTTTTTAAAGGTGACATAGCAAATAGCTTTTGTCCTATCATATTTTTACCATCTTTAATTATCGCAAGTGAGAATGGATTATCATACTCAACACTCCAACATGATGCTGAAACATGACCTAATTTAGGGTTTGGAAGTTTTGCTTTAGGGTCTTTAACAATATATGAACCTTCAGGAATACTTGTTGTTTTGTCTAATGGAACAACACCTACTATTTTTTCTCTATCTGATTTTGTAAAAGCTGATCTGCTTAAAGATCTTTTACCAATAAAGTCTTTTTTCTTACTTACTAAACCTTCAAGCGATGCATCATGAGGAATTGTTCTCCCATCAAGCTCAGAGCCAGCAACGTGACCCATTTCTATCCTTAATGTCGATAAGGCCTCAGTTCCGTATGGCTGTATTTGAAATTCTTTACCAACTTCGATAATTTTTTCCCACATGAAATTACCATAGTCTGACTCCACATTAACTTCATAAGCAAGCTCTCCTGAAAATGAAATTCTATAAATCTTTGCAGGAATGCCAAATAAATCAGCTTCCTTGTAACCCATAAATGGTAGACCTTCATTAGATACATCAGTATTTGGAAATAATTTCATTAATAATGCTCTTGAATTTGGGCCTGCTATTGCAGCACCAGCCCACTGCTCAGTTGTTGAGACTACATTAACATTTAATTCTGGCCAAACTAACTGCAAATAATATTCTAAATGAGACAAAACATTTGCTGCCTGAGCTGTTGTAGTTGTCATGTGGTAGTGATTTTCGGAAATTCTTGTTGTTGTTCCATCATCCATTACAATTCCGTCTTCTCTTAACATTACTCCATATCTTGCTTTACCAACTGGTAGCTTAAGCCATGCATTAGTATAAACTCTATTTAAAAATTCTGCAGCATCGGGACCTTTAACATCTATTTTTCCTAAAGTAGTTACATCACATACACCTACATTTTTTCTTACATTTTTTGCTTCTCTTTTTGAGGCTTCAAATAATGTTTCATTTCCTTGCTTGTAGTATCTTGGTCTTAACCAAACTCCAGCATCAACAAATACTGCATTATTTTTTTCATGCCATTCGTGCATTGGTGATTTTCTTGTCGGTTTAGAATGTTTGCCAACTTCTCTTCCAACAATCGCTCCTATTGAAACAGGTGTATAAGGTGGCCTAAATGTAGTGTGACCAACTTGTGGTACTACTTTATTTTCAATATCTGACACTAATTGCAACCCATTAAGATTACTTGTTTTTCCTTGATCTGTCGCCATGCCAAGGGTTGTGTATCTTTTTACATGTTCAATTGATCTAAAACCTTCTCTTAATGCCAACTCTATATCTGATACAGCCACATCGTTTTGAAAATCTAAAAATCTTTTATAGGATTTACCTTTTGGTAATGGAACACACCAAAACTTGTCATGCTCTGTAGATTTTTTCTCAACTACAGTTGGAATAGAAACTTTATTATTATTTTCTGTTATTTTGTTTGAGACTTCATATCCTTTATCAAATGCTTCGTTAATGGTTTCTTCTAAAGTAAATTTACCATTTGCTGAACCAATAGTATTTTCTTTCTGTTTAGATTTTTTTGGAATAAAAGCATCTATTTTTTCATTAAATTCAGATTTATTTCCAGATTGAGATGCTAAATGAATTGATGGCGTCCAAAACCCTGAAACACAGATACAATCACATTTTATATTTTCTATATTTGATAAATCTTTTTTATTATCAGATATTTTTGCAATATCTGCTGATTTGACTTTTTTGTATCCCTTAGCAGCCACTACTACATGAGAAAATTTAATTTCAATTCCTAAATTTTTTGCTTCGCTAATAATGTCTGAGGATGGTTCTTTTCTAGTATCTAAAATTAATGGATTTACGCCATTTTTTTTGAATTCTATTGCGGTTTCATATCCACTGTCATTATTAGTAAATATCAATGGTTTTTTTCCAACTAAAACTCCATAAACCTTCATATATTCTTTAGCTGCTGATGATAACATTACGCCCGGGGTATCATTGTTACCAAATACTAATGGCCTTTCAATTGAGCCTGATGAAATAAGAACTTCTTTTGCTCTTATGTACCACAAACGTTGTTTAGGTAAATACTTTTGGGTTTTGGGTAAGTGATCGCTTATTCGTTCCGACATTACCAACATATTATGATCATAATAACCAAATACTTGTGATCTGTTTTTTACAATCACATTTGACATTGACTTTAACTCTGTAATTATTTTTTCTGACCATTCGGCACCAGTTTGATTACCAATATTTACATCACTTGTTAACAAGCTACCTCCATACCTTGGTTTATCTTCAGCTAAAATTACACGAGCACCATTTTTTGCTGCTGCATAAGCACTTGCTAAACCTGAAGGTCCTGAACCAGTAATCAATAAATCACAATATTCATATTTATGTTCATATCTTTCTTTATCATGCTTGATTGATGCCTCTCCAAAACCTGCTGCCATTCTAATAAAAGGTTCATAAATTTTATACCAAAAGCTTGGTGGCCACATAAAAGTTTTATAGTAAAACCCAGCAGGAAAAAACATTTTTAAGAAATTATTAATTGCGCCAATATCAAAGTTTACACTAGGCCAACAGTTTACACTTTTAACTTCTAAACCTTCAAAAATCTCCTGCTCAGTAGCTCTAATATTAGGATCTCTCTCATTATTTCTTTCTAATTGTAAAATTGCATAAGGTTCATCAACACCAACTCCAAAGAAACCTCTAGGTCTATGATATTTAAAACTTCTCCCAACAAGATGCACTCCATTTGCTATCAAAGCAGAAGCAATAGTATCTCCTTCATAACCAAAATATTTTTTACCGTTAAATGTAAAAGAAATTTTTTTATTTCTATTTACCATTCCAATGTTATCTAATCTAAAATCTTGTGACATTATTCAGTTAGTTCATCTGCTTTATAGGTTTTAAAAATTTCGTGAGTTGAAGTATCTCTTTCAACTTTAATCCATTGTCTGCAGCCAGATATATGGTGCCATAACTCTAGGTGTTTTCCTCTAGGACTTTTTCTTAAATAAACAAAATTATTCCACTCTTGGTCACTAATTTCCTTGTTAAGCTCTGGTCGTTTTACTGTTGCATCTCCGCCATAAGCAAACTCATTCTGTGATCTTGATCCACAATGTGGACAGAATATATAGAGCATTTAAGATATCCAAGTTTTGGTACCAAGACCTTTTTCATCAATTAAATCACCAGTATTAAATCTATTTAAACTGTAACCTGCGTTTAATTTATGAACTCTATCTTGTGCAATTGTATGTGCAAAAGTCCAACCTGAAGCAGGAGTAGCTTTAAATCCACCATAACACCAGCCACAATTTAAGTATAAGCCATCAATATGTGTTTTATCAATAATTGGTGAACCGTCCATTGACATATCCATAATTCCACCCCAAGTTCTAAGCATTTTCAATTTGCTTAGAAATGGAAACATTGCAATACCTTCAGTCAATACGTGTTGGAGTGTAGGTAAGTTTCCTCTTTGTGAGTAACTATTGTATCCGTCCAAGTCTCCACCCATAACCATCTCTCCTTTATCTGATTGACTACAATAAAAGTGACCTGCACCAAATGTAACTACATGGTCAAGCAAAGGTTTAACAGGTTCTGATACACATGCTTGAAGTAGATGAGTTTCAATTGGTAATGTCATATTTAACATTTCTGCTAAAATATTTGTACTACCTGCAACACACAAACCAACTTTTTTTGCTTTGATATCTCCTCTAGATGTTCTCACACCAACTATTTTACCGTTAGTAACATCAAATCCTGTAACCTCACAATTTTGAATTATATCGACACCCATCGAGTCTGCTTGTCTTGCATATCCCCAAGCAACAGCATCATGTCTAGCAGTTCCAGCGCTTGGTTGCATCAATCCTCCAAAAATTGGAAATCTTACATTATCTGAAAAATCTGCCATTGGAATTCGTTTTTGAACCTCTTCCCTGTTTAATAAAACTGCATCAATTCCATTTAGGCGCATTGAATTTCCTCTTCTAGAGTACGCATTCATTTGGGCATCTGAATGAGCAAGATTAATTATTCCTCTTGGAGAAAACATAACATTGTAATTCAAATCCTGACTCATCTTTCTCCATAGATCCATGCCAAACTCACTGAACAAAGCATTATCATCATGCATATAGTTTGATCTAATTATTGTAGTGTTCCTTCCAACATTACCTCCACCTATCCATCCTTTTTCAATGATGGCTACATTTGTAATATTGTGCTCTTTAGCTAAGTAGTATGCAGTTGCTAAACCGTGACCTCCGCCACCAATAATGATTACATCATATTCCTTTTTAGGAGTTGGATCTTTCCAGGCTACTTCCCAGTTCTGATGATCTGAGAATGCATTTTTAATTAGACTAAAAACTGAGTATTTTTGCATTTTTCAATTTTATCCAATTAAACATAAATTTTTTCTTATTTTTTTTATATATATTTTTTAGATGTTTAAAATCCAACCAAAAAAGTATAGACATTTTGCACATTAAACAATTATAAATTTTAAACTAAATGTCGAAATCAGATATCCAAATAGCTCGTGAAGCAAAAATGAAACCTATCCAAGAGATTTTGGATGGCGTGGGGGTGCCTGATAAAGCTGAGGCATATAGTCCAATAAGTAGGTATATAGCTAAAATCAAACTTGAATACCTTGAAAAATTTAAAGAAAAAAAGGATGGGAAATTAATATTAGTAACTGCAATTACGCCTACACCAGCAGGAGAAGGAAAGACAACAACCTCTGTAGGATTGTCAGATGGACTAAATAAAATAGGTAAAAAATCTATTGTTTGTTTAAGAGAACCAAGTCTCGGTCCCTCTTTTGGAATGAAGGGTGGAGCTGCTGGTGGTGGATATGCTCAAGTAGTTCCAATGGAACAAATTAATTTACACTTTACAGGAGATTTTCATGCAATCACATCAGCACATAATCTTTTATCTGCATTAATAGATAACCATATATATTGGGGAAACAAATTAAACATAGATGTTAGACGAATAGTTTGGAAAAGAGTTCTCGATATGAATGATCGAGCTTTGAGATCTATAAATATAAATCTTGGAGGTGTTGCAAATGGATTTCCGAGAGAAGATGGCTTTGATATTACAGTTGCTTCAGAAATAATGGCAATCTTTTGTCTATCAAATGATTTGCATGATCTTGAAAATAGAATCGGTAATATTACTGTTGCTTATACTAGAGATAAAAAACCGATATATGCAAAAGATTTAAATGCACACGGTCCAATGACTGTATTGTTAAAAGATGCTATTAGACCGAACGTAACACAAACTCTGGAAAACAATCCTGCAATCATTCATGGTGGACCATTTGCAAATATTGCTCATGGATGTAATTCTGTTTTAGCAACTAAAACAGCATTAAAACTTTCTGATTATGTAGTAACAGAAGCTGGATTTGGTGCTGACCTAGGTGCAGAAAAATTTCTAGATATTAAATGTAGAAAATCAGGATTAAAACCAAGTTGTGTTGTGATTGTTGCAACTATAAGAGCGCTGAAGATGCATGGAGGAGTAAAAAAAGACGAATTAAAAAATGAAAATGTCGATGCAGTTAAAAAGGGGCTGGTTAATTTAGAAAGACATATAGAAAATATTCAAAAATTTGGTTTACCTGTAACAGTAGCTATAAACCACTTTGTTTTAGATACTGATAAAGAAATTGATGAAGTTACAAAGTTTTGTGAACAAAAGGATATTAAAGCCTCTATATCAAAGCATTGGGAAAAAGGTGGAGAAGGTGCAATAGATTTAGCAAATGATGTAGTTAAACAATGTGAAAAAGATAGTAATTTTAAATTTTTATATGATGATAAAACTTCATTATTTAAAAAAATAGAAACAATCGCGAAGGAACTTTATAGAGCAAGCGAAGTAGTTGCAGATACTAAAATAAGAGATCAATTAAAAGCTTTTGAAGAAAGAGGTTATCAATCATTACCAATTTGTATTGCAAAAACTCAATATAGTTTTTCCACTGATCCAAATCTAAAGGGAGCACCTTCAGGTCATGTATTACCAATAAGAGAAGTAAGACTATCATCAGGAGCAGAATTCATCGTTGTTGTATGCGGTGCAATAATGACAATGCCAGGATTACCAAAAGTACCAGCGGCTGACTCAATTCGTATTAATAAAAAAGGTGAAACAGAGGGTCTATTTTAAAAGATAATTAAGCCAGTTTTCAAGTTCACGCATTCTAAGATCTTTATTTGTAATCTTATTTTCTTCAGCAATCATTCTTACATGATTATTTATCTCTTGTTCATCAACAAAAGCATTATTGTTTAAAAGACGTTCTTTTCTGAAATGTATAAGGCTTATCATTTTATCATAAGTAATTTCAGGATGATATTGAATACCCCATATATCACTTGCTGCAGACTGAAAATTTACTCCCATAACTTTATTTATAGGATTTGAGGCTAGCAATTTTGAATTTTTTGGCAATTTTGTAACTTCATCAAAATTAAAAGCGGGTGTATTAAAAATTTTACCTTTATTTTTATATATTGGATGTTGCAATCCATCATTATTTATTTCAATATTAAGCGCTATGCCTCTGTGAGATCCGTTTGTGCATCTTTTTACTTGCCCTCCTGCTACTGTAACCGCAACCTGGAGTCCCCAGCAAATAGCTAATATTTTTTTTATTTTTTTTTGACACTCTCTCATAAATTCGATCTGTCTTCTTATTTCAATGGTGTCATTATAAATATTTAGACTACTTCCTCCCCATATAAGTCCATGATATTTATCGAGATCTGTTACTTTGTCAGATATATTTTTATCGGATGAGGGATTTACAACATCTATTTCAATTTTATCAGTAAAATAGGCAATGCTATCTTTTAGACTTTCTGTATGTGTTTTAATCCCACCATCAGTAAAACTCTGATTCTCTTCTCTTAAATTTCCCTCAACTATTAATATTTTTTTCATCAAAATAATTTACCTGAAATACTATGCTCATACATAACTTTCATATCATTTTTAGTCAATTTTTTTGGATTTGAAGATGTTGATGGATCATCAAGAGCCATCTTCGACAAATCATCTAAGTTCATTTTATTTGTTTCTATTACATCTGACAGTTTATGTGGAATATTTAATTCTTTTCGTAGCTCTAGTATCCATTCAAGAAAAGCATCAAAACTTTTACTTAAGTTAAGGTAATCACAAATAGAAATAATTCTTTCCTCAATATCTTCTTTATTAAAACTTAAAACATATGGCATAAATATTGCATTTGACAACCCGTGATGAAGATTAAATTGTGCATTAAGTGGATGACTTAGTGAATGAATAGCACCTAAGCCTTTTTGAAATGCAGTAGATCCCATACTTGCTGCAGCTAACAAATCAGATCTGGCATCTAAATCACTTCCATGCTTTACAGCTTTTAAAAGAGATTTTTTTATCAACCTCATACCCTCAATCGCTATTCCATCAGCCATTGGGTGGAAACCAGGAGCACAAAATGCCTCTAAATTGTGTGCTAATGCGTCCATTCCTGTAGCTCCTGTTAAACGGGGAGAAAGTTCTTTAGTAAGAACTGGGTCTAATATGACAATAGATGGTAAAAATTTTGGGTGGAAAATTATTTTTTTTATTCCAGTTTTGGAATTTATTATTGCTGATGCTCTGCCAGTTTCTGAACCAGTTCCAGCAGTTGTTGGAATTGCAATTATTGGACAGATATTTTTTTCATCCGCCCTTTTCCAATAATCACCAATATCCTCAAAATCCCAAATAGGTCTTGATTGTCCTGACATAAAAGCTATGGCTTTGCCGACGTCTAATGCACTTCCACCTCCAATAGCTACTACACTATCGCAACTATTTTTTTTGAAAATTTCAACACCTTCATCGACATTCTCTCCTGTTGGGTTTCCTGAGAAATTAAAAAAAGTAGATAATTTAAATTTCTTTTCTAAATCATTTACTAAATCTTTTATAAATTCTAAATTGATTAAGTCTTTATCTGTTACTAATAATGGTTTTAAAGTTTTAATTTCAACACAAGCCTTTTCTAGATCCTTAGCTCTATCTTTCCCTACCCAAACAGTTGTGGGGTAATTCCAATTGTAATTAGTCATTTTTATTTTCAAGTATTAAGTCTAAAAATAATGCGGCAGTCCAAGAAAAATTTGTTGCACCAAACCCTTTACCGGTTTTACAGCTAAAGTATTCATTAAACCCTTTTTGTTTAACTAAATTAATAGTTTTTCTTTTTATTTGTTTGGCAAATTTAATATTTTTATTTTTTAATCCTTGATATATTATCCAATTACAATTAATCCATACTGGGCCTCTCCAATATCTTTTCTCTTCAAATT